>JAAXHG010000051.1 GCA_012270995.1 Vicinamibacteraceae bacterium
TCAGCTTCACCTTGCCGGAGTAGCTCTTCTGCAGCAGCTTCAGCACTTCCAGGTTGTCGCCCTCAATCATCAGGTTCTGCGTGGTATCCCAATCCACGCTTTCCTCCGGGCAGGGGCGCAGGGTCCCTGTGGATGGCGTCAGCGCCTGGCGGCGGGCTTGGCGCTTGCCGTGCCAGTTCAGACCGTACTTCTCGTCGCTATCGTCCACCGCGTCGTCGCCGAGAAGCTGGCGAAGCACGTCGAAGTCGACCTTGCCCTCGGTGAAGGCGTCGGGGAACAGCTCGTTGAGGCGCTCGAGGTTGTCCGCCGTGACGTCTCGCGAGCGGGCGAGTGGGTCGGATGCGTCGATCTTCTTCATTCCGGGCGCAGTCGGTTCACCGCCGCCATCATCGAGTCGACGTCGGTGTACTTTTCGCGGACCTTGTTCCGGGCCTCGCCGAGCCGAACCTCGTCCTCGTCGAGGCGGTTCCAGTCGTCGAAGGTCACGAAGTCGACGCCGCGTTCGCGCAGTAGGTCGACGATCCTCTCGGGTGCCCTGGCCGGGTCGGGCGGCGCCGTCGCGCCGTCGATGTCCTCGATCATCTTCTTGACCGTGGCGGTCGAGTCGGGGCTGTTCGTGCCGATCAGGCCGGTCGGGCCGCGCTTGGCCCAGCCGACGACGTACTCGCCCGGCACGACGTCGCCGTCCGGCTCGGTCTGCAGGCGGCCTTCGTCGTTCGGCAGGATGCCCCAGCGCTCATGGAACGGGACGCCGGGCAGCGGCACGCCGCGGTAGCCGACGGCCTTGAACACCAGGTCGACGTCCAGGGTTTCGGTTTCGCCGGTGCCTCGGGGTCTAGGCGTGCCGTCGTCGGCGGCGTAGAGCTCGTTCTTCTCGATCACGACCTGGGCAACCCGGCCGTCGTCTCCGGCCACGAGTTCGATCGGTGAGACGAGGAACCTGCAGGCGACGAGGCGGTCGCCGGCTTCCGCTTCGGCGCCGGCGATCCCGGTCAGATAGGTCACGTTGCGGCGCGCGCTGGGCGCGGCGCCTTCCTCGAGCCAGGCGCCGCTGATCTCGTCGAGGTCCATCTCCTCTTCGGACACCAGCAGGCTGACGCCCTCGAGCGATCCGATTTCCTTGATCTCCTGGGGCGAGAACGCCGCCTGCGCCGGTCCCCGGCGGCCGAGCAGGACGACCTCCTCGACCCCGCTTTCCCGGAGTACTTCGAGCGATTCGGCGGTGATGTCGGTGGGAGCGAGTTCGTCGGGGTCGCGCGCCAGGACCCGGGTCACGTCCATGGCCACGTTGCCGTTGCCGACGACGGCGACGCGCCGCGCCGCGGCCAGGTCGAAGCTGCGATCCTGGAAGTCGGGATGTCCGTTGTACCAACCGACGAACTCGGTCGCCGAGTGAACGCCCGGCAGGTCCTCGCCCGGGATCCCCATCTTGCGGTCGGACTCGTTGCCGGTGGCGTAGACGATGTGGTCGTAGTGACGGCGCAGGTCCTCGACCGAGACATCGCGGCCGAGTTCGACGTTGCCGAAGAAGCGGAAACGCTCATGCTGCGCGGTACGGTTGTAGACCCTGATGACGTTCTTGATCTTCTGGTGATCGGGGGCGACGCCGCCGCGCACCAGACCGAACGGAGTGGGCAGGCGGTCGAACAGGTCGACATCGGCCTCGATGCCATCCGCCTTGAACAGCGCGGCGATCGCGTAGAAGCCGCTCGGACCGGAGCCGATCACGGCGACGCGGAGCGGTCGTTCGCTGCTCCCGAGGGGCCTGTTTTGGAGGGTCTCGTGCACTCGCCTTTCGCCTTGGGGCGCACAGAAGCGCGGCCTTGCGTCTCGTGTCGGGATGGGCCGATCGGTCGGGTATCATAGCGCCGTACTTGCTGGCGCCGTTCATGGCTGCGCCACGGCCGGTGACCGGCATTTGTCAATGCAGCTAAGTGTTGACATGATTAGATATACGCCACTCCGGACCGCTCGGTCGCGCGGACCGCGGATGGGCGGACAGAGGAGGTGGATCATGTCCCAGTCCCGTTGGCTCGCTGAGTACGCCCCCATCCGAACCCGGGCAGCGCGACCTTGCGCCACCCGCGACCCGGTCCGAGCGCCCGTCAACGGGCACCCGGGCGGCATCCGGGCGCGGTCGGCCTTCGTCCTGTTCCTGCTCGCGGGCCTGATCCCGGCCGCGCCGGCCGCCGCCCAGCTGTGCGAGGGCGCGTCGTCGATCACGCGTCTCGGCGGCGCCAACAGGTTCTCGGCGCCGGTCGAGGACCAGGAGTCCCTGCAGGCGCTGTTCGTCGATCACCGGGACGAGATCCTGGCCCTTCTCGAAGAGGCGAACTGGTCGGGCGATCCGGACGACCTGTTCGCGGCCGTCGCCGCCTGGCGGGGCGTCACTTCGACCGCGTTCGATCCCGGCCAGCGAGTCGAGTGGATGTTCTTCCGCGACCGCGGCGAGACGCCGACGGTGAGCGCGAACCTCTGCTGGGCCGGCGACGAGGCGTTCGCTTCCTGGGAGATCCGGTTCAACTCGAACGGGCGCTGGTATTCGATGATCGTGCCGGAGTCGTGCGGCAACCTGGCGCTCCTGGCCGAGCAGGCGCTGCCGAAGGTGACGCTCGACCTCGACATCGGAGGCCTTTCCTGCAACGACCGGACGTTCGACTTCCAGAGTTCCTGCGCCGACGGCGAGAGCGCCGTGACGGTTCGGCTGCCGGACGGCGGCGAACGTTCGGCGGCCTCCGGCGGCGCGTCCTTCTTGTTCACCGCCGAGGGCGACTACACGGTCGTCGCGACCTGCTCCGCGACCTCGTCGCGCGGCGACCGGCTCGAGGACTCGGTCAGCGGCACGATCGCCGTCGGCTGTCCGAGCTGCAGCGTGACCGCCGCGCCGGCCGAGGTCGATCTTGGCGAGTCGTCCACGTTGACGGTTGCGCCGAGCGCCGGCCACGGGGCGGAGGTGTCGCGGGTCCTGCTCGACGGGCGGCCGCTCGCGTCTCCGTACACGCGGGAGATGACCCACGAGGGCGCGGACGCGTTCACGCATACGGTGGTGGTTGAGACGAACACCGGCCAGAGCGCCCAGTGTTCGACCGAAGTGAAGGTGGCGCCGACGGTCACGATGTCGATCGAGCCGGAGCGGGTGCTGGTCCGCCAGACGGCCGTCGTCACGGTGTCGCCGGAGAACGGCGACGGAGCGCCGGTGACGGTCGCGCTGGACGGTCAGCCCCTCGGCGAGCCCTACCAGCGTGAGGTCGTTCACGCGACCGACGGCGAGTTCACCCACACGGCGACGGTGGAGAACGCCGGCGGCGGCAACGAGGTCTCCGCCTCGATCAAGGTCGATCGGCGGTGGACCCTGCTGCCGACGCTCAGTTCGCTGAGCGGAGACGACGTGCATATCTCGGTGCTCGGGCCGGACACGCGGGACAGGCTCAAGGCCTGCGTGGACGGCGTCGGCGTCGGGTTCTCGGCCGAGTACCGCCTGAGCTATCCCCTGGGGATCATGTTCGGCGGGAACACGATCAACTGCGAGGTCGATTGGTGGCTCCACCCGGGCGGCCGGACCGGCTACGCCGGCGCGGACATTGAGATGAAGAAGTTCTTCGTGGGGCTGAACGTGCACCTGACCCGACCCGGCAGCCGCGTCGACTGGTGGCTGGGGCCCCTGGTCGCCCAGCTCGACTACAGCTCGCCCTCCCTGGTGCCGACCGGAATGGACGGCGCGTCGGTGGACGCCGTGTACAAGCCCGAATGGCCCGGCGAGACGGTCGTTGGCGCGAACATGGGCCTGAAGATCCCGTTCAAGCCGGATTGTCCGGTCGGCCTCTATCTCGGCGCCTTCTGGCTCGACTCGTCGATGAAGGCGAAGAGCACCGAGGTCCGCGGCGAGGACGGGGTTCTCGGGCCCGGGTTCGAACTGCGCAAGACGCCGGTGTACGTGAACGCTGGAATCTCGATCGAGTTCTGACGGTTCCGGCAGTCCGCGGCGGGAAGTCGCGCTGCATGCCGGCGAATAGCCCGATGACGGGCGATTCGACCGTGGCGCTTGTGGCCGGTTCCGGCACCGCCGGCGTGCGAGCGACGCGGACTTCCGCAACGGACTCCAAGGGACGGAGCCTGTCGTGAACCCGATGGAACTCGAAGAACGCTACGGCGCGCGGAACTACGCGCCCCTGGACATCGTCATCGACCGCGCCGAGGGCGTCTGGGTCTGGGACACCTCTGGCCGCCGCTACCTCGACTGCCTGGCGGCGTATTCGGCGGTCAACCAGGGGCACTGCCATCCGCGGATCGTTGAGGCCCTGATCCGGCAGAGCCGGAAGGTGGCGGTCACCTCGCGGGCTTTCCGGAACGCCGAACTCGGCGCCTTCTTCCGGGACGTCTGCGAGTTGACCGGCTTCGAGCGCGCGTTGCCCATGAACACCGGCGCCGAAGCGGTCGAGACCGCGATCAAGCTGGCCCGCAAGTGGGCCTACACCCGCAAGGGCGTGCCCCCGGGCGAGGCGGAGATCCTGGCGTTCGGCGACAACTTCCACGGCCGCACGACGACGATCGTCGGGTTCTCGAGCGAGCCCCAGTATCGGGAGGGCTTCGGCCCGTTCACGCCCGGTTTCGAGTTGCTGCCCTTCGGCGATGCCTCCGCGGCAAGAGCGGCGGTGGGTTCGAACACGGCGGCCGTGCTGGTCGAGCCGATTCAGGGCGAGGGCGGCATCGTCGTGCCGCCGGACGGTTTCCTTGCCGAACTGCGTGAGGTCTGCAGCGAGCGGAACGCGCTTCTGATCGTCGATGAGATCCAGTCCGGCTTGGGGCGGACGGGGCGGATGTTCGCGCACGAGCACGACGGCATCCGGCCGGACGTGATGTTGCTCGGAAAGGCGCTCTCGGGCGGTCTGTATCCCGTGTCGGTGGTTGTGGCGGACGCGGAGATCATGGACGTGTTCCAGCCGGGCGACCACGGTTCCACCTATGGCGGCAACCCGGTGGCGGCGGCGGTTGCGCGCGCCGCGCTGGCGGTGCTGCAGGACGAGGGACTGATCGAGAACTCGGCACGCCTCGGTGAGCATGCGCTGCGGCGGCTGCGCCGCGTGAAGGCGTCGTGCGTGCGCGAGATCAGGGGCCGCGGGCTCTGGATCGGGATCGAGCTCCGCGAGTCGGCCGGCGGCGCCCGGCGCTATTGTGAGCGTCTGGCCGAGCAGGGCCTGCTGTGCAAGGAGACGCACGATCACGTCATCCGATTCGCGCCGCCCCTGGTCATCGGGGAGGAGGAGCTGGACTGGGCGTTGGACCGCATCGAGGAAGTGTTGACGGCATGACGGCCGACGGCGCGAGCGGCCCGCCGGTCGCGGCGTCGCCGCGGCCCGGGAACGATGTGGACGACCGGGTGCGGGCGCTCCGCCGGCCCCATCCGAAGCTGCTGCGCTACTACTTCCTGTTCTCGCTGATCACCGGACCGGCGTTCCCCGTCGTCTTCACCATCCTGTTCCTGCGCTATCGCACGCTGAACTACCGCTTCGACGACGAAGGCGTGACGATGAGCTGGGGCGCCGTGTTCAAGCGCGAGATCAGCCTCACCTACAGCCGCATCCAGGACATCCACGTGCAGAGCAACGCGGTCGAGCGCTGGCTCGGCCTCTCGCGCTTGCTGGTCCAGACCGCGAGCGGTTCGGCGAAGGCCGAGATGAAGGTCGAGGGCCTGCTGGAACTGTCGGCGGTTCGGAACTTCATGTACAGCCGGATGCGCGGCGCCCGGGTCGCTCCGCCAGCTTCCGCAGGCGCGGCGCCGGCTTCGGCGGCCAAGGACGATTCGGGCGAACTCGCCTCGACCCTTCGGGAGATCGCCCGGGAAGTCGCCGCGATCCGGAGCGCGCTGGAGCGCGGGCGATGAGGGCCGCCGGCGCCGACGGTGCGCCCCGCGGCAGGATGCCGACCGGCCTGAAGCGTTTGCTGCTGACGCTGTTTTGCGTCGACGAGCGGCCGGAACCGCCGCCTGGATCGCCGGAGTCGCTGCGCACGTTTCGCGCCTCGCCGCGGTTCTTCCGGTACAACCTGCTCAAGTGGGGCCTGGGGCAGGCGGGCGCGCTCTTTGGCCTTGTGGTGTCTACCATCGGCTTCTTGCCGATCGCGTTCTGGGCGCCGGACGAGGGCTTCGAGTTCCTGGAGTTCGGACCGTGGACCGACTTCACCAGGGCGTTGGGGCCGCTCCTGTTCGTCCTGTTCCTTGTCCAGTTGTTGGGGTCCCTCGCCGTGCTTCGTCTCGGCTACGAGATGCGCTGGTACATGGTCAGCGACCGGGCTCTTCGCATCCGCCACGGCGTCTACAGCGTCAGGGAACAGACGATGACGGTGGTGAACATCCAGAACATGGCGGTGAAACGGGGACCGCTGCAACGCCTGTTCGGCATCGCCGATCTGGAGATCCGGACCGCCAGCGGTGGCGATTCGGACGACGACGAGGACAGCCTGAGCCTGGGGTTGTTGCGGGGCCTCGACAATGCGGAAGAGTTGCGTAACCTGCTGCTGGCGTCGCTGCGGCAGAGCCGGGACGCCGGTCTCGGCGATCCCGACGACCGGCCGGCCGTGCCCGCCATGCCGGCGGCGCCAACGGAGGCCGGAGCTTCGGGCAGGGCGGAGGAGGCTTCGGTTCTCGCGGCCGCCAGCGACCTGCTCGCCGAGTGTCGGGCCCTGCGACGAACGGTGGCCGGGTCCGCGGAAGCGTCGTGATCCGCCCGACCCCCGGCGGCTCGTAGCCTCGCATGCCGGAACTCCCCGACGTCGAGGTCTACCGCGAAGCGATCGAGCAGCGGGTCGCGGGCCGCGAACTCGTCCGCGTGCGCCTGCGGAGTCCGTTCCTGCTCCGTTCCGTGCGCCCGCCGCTGTCCGAGGCCGAGGGGCGGACGGTCGTTGCTGTGCGACGGGTCGGCAAGCGCGTCGTCTTCGCCCTGGAGGGGGAGCTGTTCCTCGCCATCCACCTGATGATCGCCGGCCGGTTCCGCTGGGCCGGACCGTCGGCGAAGGCGCCGGGCCGCGTGGGGCTGGCCGCGTTCGACTTCGGCTACGGCACCCTGCTGCTCACCGAGGCGGGGAGCAAGCGCAGAGCCGCGATGCACCTGGTCGCGGGTGAAGAGGGGCTTGCGAGTCTCGACCGCGGCGGCCTCGAAGTTCTCGAGTGCGGCCCGGAGGCGTTCCGGGCGCGGCTTGTCGCGGAGAACCACACGCTGAAGCGGGCGTTGATCGACCCGCGGCTGTTCAGCGGCATCGGCAACGCCTACTCGGACGAGATTCTGCATCGCGCGCGCTTGTCGCCGACGCGCTGGACGACCCGGCTCAAGGACGAGCAGATCGACGGATTGCATCAAGCTGCTGTGGCCGTGCTGGCTGAGTGGACCGTACGCCTGCGGGAGCAGGCGGGCGGCCGGTTCCCCGCCAAGGTGACCGCCTTCCACCAGGAAATGGCGGTCCATGGCCGCTACCGCGAACCGTGCCCGCGTTGCGGCGCGCCGGTCCAGCGCATCGTCTACGCCGAGAACGAGTGCAACTACTGCGCGCGCTGCCAGACCGGCGGCCGGTTGCTCGCCGACCGCGCGCTCTCGCGCCTGCTGAAGAGCGACTGGCCGAGGACGGTCGAAGAACTGGAGGAGCGCTTGGCAGCCGGTGGCGAGGCTCGCCTTCAGTACATCGTCTCGGGACAATCCTCGTGACCGGACGCCAGGATCCCGTCCTCGTACACGCAGACCTCCTCTTCTGGAGGGGGCGGCGGTGGGCAGCCTTCAGGCAATGTTGCGCAGGACGGCGGCCCTGATCCCGGGCCTCCGCCTCCTTCACCCGGGGTGCTTCCGCCGCCCGGGTTAGAGCCGCCGCCAGAACCGCCACCCGGGTTGGGCAACTTCCTGGCGCGTCGCACGTCGTTGCAGGTTTGAGACGTGATGCCTCTGGGGTGTCGCGGATTGCCCACCCACATGATGCTCCCTGGATTGCCGTTGCGCGGCCTGCACATCGTCATCTGAGTGTTTCGCAATCCGAGAACGTGTCCCATTTCGTGAGTGTAGAGGTCGCTGTGCGTGCAGGCTGCGTCGCCATTGATTCTGAAGCCCCCGCGGGTGGCTTCGCCGCAGGCTCCAGGGTTATCCATCTGAGCATCGGTTACCCTGGACACCCTCACACCCCTCACACCCTCACAATGTGTGCGCCCGCAATGGAACCAGCCGCGCCCCTGAAGTGAAAACTCGGAATGACGGACGAGGCAGTGCATGACGATGTCCATTTGCCGGTGGCGGCTTGCAGCTTGCTCCAGTCGGATTCGGTCCAAGCGTTGCCTTCGCTGACAAAGTGGATCTTTGGGGCAGTCTTTCCGGGCCGGATGTTGAGCACACAGCCGATCTGCGCCAAGGCCGCATCGGCCAGAGCCCCGCCAGCAATCAGGGCGACGCCGCAGAGTAGCCGGAACGTCATTTCTGCTTCGCCTTCTGGCAGACGAAATCGCTAGGAACCAGCCCCTCGCCGGGTCTTTCGGCAACGCCTACGATCCGACAGTCACGAGATTCATAGTGCTCCTCGTAGCTCCTCCACGTTTCGATGAACTCTCGGCGGTCCGGCGATCCGTACGCCTGGAGCACGAGATGTGCAGTCAAATCGAACAGACCTCCCGTCACGGCCTCGTTGGCCCGCTCCTTCAGGTTTGCCAGGGTTCCGGGAATAGGCCCCATATGAACCGTGCCGTCCCATTGCAGGAGTCCTTGGGCATCCACCCGGGCCAAGGTGCCTCTGTGGGTCGACGACCTTTCGAGGCGCACCACGTCGTCACCAGCCCAGTCCCCCATGAGCACGACGCGGTCGCCAACGTTGGGGTGGTTCCTTTCCGACCACAATCTCGTGTCTGGAAGAACCGAGCAGAAGACACGGCCGCGAACCACCATACGGTCGAATGGAACCAGGACATAGCTGGTCGTTCTGGCTCGCCCATGCAGCGGTGCCACGTCGGACAGTGAGAACAGCACTCCAGGGTTGCCAGTCGCGTAGAACCCTGGAGTAGCCTCGGCCAGCGTGGCAGCGAGCGCCACCTCTGACATCAGCAGTACCGAGCCGAATCGGCCATCCTGCTCAGAGATAGGGGGTTCGCCGCCAGCCACGTCCACAGGCGCGCACCAGTGATCACTTGACGGGATGTCGCCGTCCTCAAACTCGTGGTCCACGGTGATCGGTTGGACCTGCATTTCGAGTCCTCGGCGGAGACGCTCATGCACTCCAGAGGACTTCACGAAGCCGTCGGCAGTCAGAGCTCGCCCGGCGGCGACCCACTCGTAGCCCCGATCCAGGTCGCGGTGCTCGAGGGTCTTGGGGTGGCTTCCGGCAGAGGCTGTTTGCACGAACAGGAATGCCGAGAGCGCCGAGAGTGCAAGCCTCTTCATCGGCTGACTCCTTCATGGAAGTCGACAGGTTCTGCAGAGTGTGTTCGTGGCCCCTTCGCAGGCAGTCTGACTTCCCCGCAGCGGAGCCGCTGAAGAAGGCGGCGCGCTCGCGACAGTGCTGCCCATGGGCTGTCGGTGTCTCCATCTCCATCTCCGTCTCCCTTCAAGTCGAGAGACTACCATTCGCCTGAGAGCATCTGCTGGCCGGAAGTGCGACGCTTGCGGCCTGGGGTCCGCGGTTGCCGAACCCTCGGGTTAGTAGGGTAGGGTCGTGTTGAGCGGGACGACGGCACACTCCAGGCTCACGGATTGTCACGCGCACCTTTGCGCCGGCGCGTTTGCGGGAGATCTCGCCGATGTGCTTGCGCGGGCCCGCGATGCCGGTGTCGAAGCGGTGGTCGCGGTTGGAGAGACGTTCGAGGATGCCGAGCGGAACCTGGAACTCGGCGAGGCGTACCCGGGCGTTGTCCGCCCGACGGCCGGGCTGTATCCGACCCACCTCGATCCGGCCGAGGCGGAGAAGGTCGCCGACCTGATCCGGCGCGAGCGATCGCGGCTGGCCGCGATCGGCGAAGTCGGGCTCGACCGCTGGAAGGTGCGGGACGAAGGAGACCTGGCCCTGCAGCGGGAGATCTTCGCCCTCTTCGTCGACCTCTCGCTCGAACTCGACCTGCCGCTGAACGTTCACTCCCGTTCGGCGGGGCGGCACGCGATCGAACTGCTACATGAAAGGGGAGCGAAGCGGGTGCAGCTCCACGCCTTCGACGGCCGGGCGGCCCGTGCCGAACCGGCGGTCGAGGCGGGCTACTTCTTTTCCGTGCCGCCGTCCATCGTTCGTTCGCCGCAGAAACAGAAGCTCGTTCGCCGCCTGCCACTCTCGTGCCTGCTGCTCGAGACGGACAGCCCGGTGCTGGGCCCGTCACGCGACCAGCGCAACGAACCGGCGAATGCGGCTGTGTCGCTCAGGGCCATCGCGGAGCTCAAGGGTCTGCCGGTGTCGGAGGTAGCCGCGGCCGTCAGGGAGAACACGGCGCGCCTCTATGGTTGAGACGATTCCCAGCCCCCCCGAGCTGCCAGGAGCGGAGTCGCCGCAGAAGGTCCTCAGCGTACCGTCCGGATCGCCTCCAACCCGTCGAGCCACAGCGCCGGGTCGACCCGTTCACCCTGCCAGCGGATGCCGAAGTGCAGGTGCGGGCCGGTGGATCGTCCGGTTGAGCCGACGCTGCCGAGCCGGCTTCCGCGCGCCACTTCCTCGCCCTGCTCGACGAACACTTCGTGGAGGTGGAAGTACATGCTGATCAGGCCGTTGCCGTGATCGAGAAAGACGGCGTTACCGGAGAAGAAGAACTCCCCCGTCAGGGCGACGACGGCGTTGCCTACCGCCAGCACGGGTGTCCCCCGAGGCGCCGCGTAGTCGGCGCCGGTGTGCGGCGAGCGCGGTTCGCCGTTGATGATGCGCTTGGCGCCGAAGCGGCCGCCGGCGGGCATCTCCTCGAGCGGCGGTCCCAGGGGCAGGGAGAAGCGCGACTTGCCCTGATGTGCCCAGAGCTTGCCGATCAGGGCGTTCTCGCGCTGCACCCGGGCCAGGTTCTCGGGTGAGAGATCGACGCGGCTCTGGTCCTTGATCTCGAGTCTCTGTACCGAGTAAGGGTACTCGCCGAGACCGATTCGTAGCCGCTCGCGTTGGCCGTCCCGATCGCGCTCGGCCACGATGTCGGCGGCTCGGGTGAGGCCGACAGGCACGAGGCAGCCCGGTTCCCCGTCGAGGTCCGTCGGCGCAAACTCGCGGCCACCGATCAGGCAGCGCTCGATGCCGGCACCCCGCCAGTGAACGAGACTGCCGGGAGGCGCCGTCGTCTGGGCAGCCGCGGGCAAGGCGACCGCCACGAGCATCATGACGGCGAGGACCAGAGCTGCTTGTGAATGAAGCCGAGTCACGGATGGACTATAGACGATCGTGCATGGCTCCGTCCTTTTCTCCTGCCCTGCCGTCGAGCGTTGCCTGGAGCGCCTGGCAGCGGAACAGCGGCGGAACCCGATTGGCGCCTGACGCGGTACGCTTCCGGTCTGCCGGGTAAATGGCTGCCCGGTTCGGAGGGGATCCCCGTGAATCTCAGAGCGACGTACCTGGAGAGTGACGGTCTGGAACTGGCGCGTTTGCTGCGTTCAGGAGAGCTGGCGCCGACCGAGGCGGTCGAGTGCGCGGCCGCGATCGCCTCCGATCTGAACGGCGATCTGAATGCGATCGTGTACTCGGACTTCGAGCGCGCCGCGGCGGCGGCGTCCGAGGCCGTGGCGGCCGGTGGACCGTTCGCGGGCGTTCCCTACCTGTTGAAGGACCTCTACGCCGCCGCCGACGGGTTGCCGATGACGAACGGGAGCCGTCTGTTCGCCGGCAACGTGCCGGACCACGACTCCGAGATGGTCCGCCGCTACCGGCAGGCGGGGCTCCTGATCGCGGGCCGCAGCGCCTCGCCGGAGTTCGGGCTGACGACCAGCACCGAGTCCGCGATCTTCGGTCAGACCCGGAATCCCTGGAATCTGGAGCACGTCGCGGGCGGCTCGTCGGGCGGCGCCGCCGCCGCGGTCGCGGCGGGAATCGTGCCGTCCGCGCACGCCAGCGACGGTGGAGGTTCGATCCGGATCCCGGCGTCGTGCTGCGGGCTGTTCGGCCTCAAGCCGAGCCGCGCCCGGGTGTCGCTGGCCCCGGATGCCGGGGAGGGTTGGGCCGGTCTCTCCGTCCAGCACTGCGTGAGTCGGACGGTGCGCGACAGCGCCGCCCTCCTCGATGCGGTCGCCGGTCCGGTCCCGGGCGATCCCTACGCGGCGCCGGCGCCGGAGCGCCCGTTTCTGGACGAAGTCGGCAGAGAGTCTGGACGGCTGCGGATCGCCTTGACCGTGCGGGCCTTCAACGGCGCGGAGGTGCATCTCTCCTGCGTCGCCGCGGCCGAGGAGGCGGCCCGCCTCTGCCTGGAACTGGGGCACGACGTCGAGGAGGCCGCGCCGGACATCGACGCCGCCGCCTTGGGCAACGCAACCCGGCTGATCGTGGGGGCCAACATCCGCGCCACGGTGGCGGAGCGGTCCGAGGCGCTCGGCCGGAAGGCGCGGGAAGAGGAACTGGAGCCGTTGACCTGGGCCATGGCCGCCGTCGGTGAGGAGCACGATTCCGCCGCCTACGTTCGGGCCACGCGAACCGTACACGCGGTCTGCCGCCAAGTGGCTGCGTTCTTCTCGGGCGGCTACGACGTCCTCCTGTCGCCGACGATGGCGGCGCCGCCGGCCAGACTGGGCGTCCTGTCCCTGTCGAATCGAGGCGACGACTACTTGCCCGCGTTGCTCCAGACGATCGGCTTCACCCAACTGATGAACGTGGCGGGCAACCCGGCGGCGTCCGTGCCGCTAGGCTGGACCGACTCAGGCGGCGGTTTGCCCATCGGTGTCCAGCTCGCCGCGCCGGTTGGGGGCGAGGGGTTGCTGTTGCGATTGGCCAGCCAGCTTGAACGGTCCCGTCCCTGGACCTCGCGCAAACCGCCGTGTTCTGCCTGGGGCGAGAGCTGAGAGCGGCCCCCCTGTTCGTAGCCGTCCTGGCGGCGGCGTTGCCGGGAGCGGCAACCGGCAGTGAGCCGCCGTGGCAGCGACTCGAGTTTCAGGCCAAGAAGTTCTTTCTCTCCGCGGACGCCGCGGTCGAGTTCGATTCCATGGTCTCACTGCCGGCGGAAGAGCGCTGTGGGGACGGCCCTTCGTTGCCGGAGGCGGCAGCGCGGATCCGCATCGAGTCCTCGATGCTCGGTCGTCGGTCGCAGTCCTCCTTGTGGTTCGATGCGGAGAGTCTCAAGGCCCACATCCGCGTGCAAGAGGAACGCGGTAGCCGCAATCGCTACAAGCGCTATACGTTCTGTCAAGGTGCCGTAGAGGCGGAGCGGGCGACGCCCAACGCCGGGGAGGCTGACCTGCCCGTCGCGTCATGGACGCACCGCTACCCGCTCGTTCACGAGGTGCCGGCGGAACTCGCGGCGCCCCTGTCGGAACCGTCGGCGCTGCTGCACCTGGTGGGGCGCCTGGCGGCGCTCGAGGCTGAAGGCGGAGCGGCGAGTCGGACTGTCCCGGTGTTCTCGAACCGCCAGGTCCTGGCGGTTCGGATCGACCGGCATCCGGAGACCACTCCGGCGATGCCGGGGTTCTCCGTCGCCGGAGGTCCGTCACCGGAGAAAGTGACTCTCGCTCGCTTCACCCTGACCCCCCTGGCCGTCGGTTCGGATGGACGTGCCGAGGACTTCGAGTTGCTCGGGCTGGAGGGCGAGATCGAGATCCTCGCGGCGAGAGAACTTCAACTGCCCGTGTCGATAAGCGGTAGGCTCCCGCCTGCGGGACGGGTCACCGTGTGGTTGCGTCACGTCGAACTCCGCGGGAACCAGTGACAATGCAGAAGAATCCAGGGCGGCGTTCGTGACGGACGGCACTTCCGACAGCGTCGACCGGGTCCGTGAGGAGTTCGTGCAGCTCTGGGGGGCGCTGGGGACCTTCTGGGGCGTTCCGCCGACCACCGCGCGGGTCTTCGGCTGGCTGATGTCGCGCAGCGAACCCGCCGACGCCCAAGACATCATGACCGGTCTTGAGCTCAGCCGCGGCGCGGTGTCGATGGCATGCCGGGAACTCAGGGAGTGGAAGCTGATCGCGCCTGAACGCGTCGCCGGGTCGCGCCGGGTCGTGTACCGCCCCGAGACCGACCTCGAGCGCGTGCTGCGCAACGTCGTTCAGATCCGCAAACGACGAGAGTGGGACCCGATCCGTGAGAACATGCGTGACTGGATTCCGGCGCTCGAGGCCGATGCCACTCCCGACACGGCGGAGTTTCTCGAGCGTCTGCGCGCCATCGACACACTCATGGCGCGCGCCGATGCAATCGCGGAGTTTCTGTTGAAGGGCGGTACGGTGACGGACTTTGGACTCAAGGCGCTGCTGGGAGCGGGAGCGGTCGCCGCCAGGCTGGGCAACCTTGCCCTCTCGCGGCTCGACTCGGCCACGCCGCCGGATCGAGTTGGCGACCTCGACGCGGAGGAACAGAAGAGTTGACCGTGCTCCCCGATCACCGAGGCGGCCTTGCGCTCGGCGACGAGGTCCTGGTGCGGCTGCGGGATCTCTGCGTCGACGGCGGTCTGAGCGACCTCGCCTCGACGATCGAGGACCTGGTCGGATTCGTTCGCGACGATCTCGCCGCGGTGGAGGAGGACCTGGCGACCCTGTCCACAGCGGACTCTCTGGTCGGCGAGGCCGGAGCCTCCCTGGTTCACCTCGGCGGCAAACGGTTGCGTCCCCTGTGCGTCGTCCTGGCGTCGCGGATCGGGTTCGCGCGGGCTTCGGCGGTGTGCGATATCGCGGTTGCGGCCGAGCTCGTTCACAACGCCACGCTGCTGCACGACGATGTCATCGATCACGCGGACCGGCGTCGCGGGCGGCCGACGGCACGGGTCGAACTCGGTAACGCGGTCTCGATCTTCGCCGGCGACTATCTGTTGATCGAGGCGCTGCACAGGGTGCAGCGAGCCGCGGTGCCGGGCGTCATGGAAGGTCTGCTCGAGACGATCGCCGAGATGATCCGGGCCGAGTCCCTTCAGCTCGAGAACCGTGGCTCTCTCGACGCGTCAGAGGATCTCTACTTCCGGGTTGCCCGGGGCAAGTCGGCGGCGCTGTTCAGCTGGGCGTTGGGCGCCGGCGCCTTGAGTGGCGGAGCCTCGCCCGAGCTCTGCCGCGCGCTGCGGGCGTACGGCGACTCGATCGGGGTCGCGTTCCAGTTGATCGACGATCTGCTCGATCTGGTTGGACACCGCAGCAACACCGGCAAGACCCTGTTCAGCGACCTGTCGGAGGGGAAGATCACCTATCCGCTGATCGTCGTGCTGGATCGCGAACCGGCGCTTGCCGACACGATCCGCGCGATAGCGGCCGAGGCGGTTCCTTCGTGGGGCGGCGATGGCCTCGCCCGCCCCGCCTCGAACGGGGACGGTTCGGCGAACGGACATCCGGGCAGTGCGAACGGGGCGGGCCGCGAGCGTGAGCGCGTTCTCGAGGCGATGGTTCGCCACAACGTCGAAGCGACATGCCGCGACCTTGCCGCGAGCTACATCAACGAGGGGATCGAGGCCCTGGCCGAGGTCCCGGACGGGCCGGCGCGCCGCGCGCTGACCGTTGTCGCTCGGGCGAGCGTGTTGCGGGAACGATGATGGCCCTGGCCGAGCCGCTGGCGGCCCGGAGCGACGGTTCGGGCGCGATGTTCGACCGGATCGCCGCCCGCTACGACCTGCTGAACCGGCTGAACTCCCTGGGCTTCGATCGGACGTGGCGCCGGGTCACGGCGGAGGCCCTGGCGCCGGCCGCGGCCGCCGACCGGCCCCCGCGCATGCTCGATGTCGCGTCCGGAACCGGAGATCTCGCGATCGCGATCGCGCGGCGGTTTCCGTCGGCGGTCGTCAGGGGCGTCGACACGTCGACGGCGATGACCGAAATCGGGCGCGGGAAGGTCGAGCGCGCCGGCCTCGCGGACCGCGTCACGCTGGCATCCGGCGACGCCCACGACCTTGGCTTCCCCGATCGCTCCTTCGACGCGGCGGCGATCGCGTTCGGCATCCGCAACGTCCCCGACCGCGTCCGGGCCCTGCGCGAGATGGCGAGGGTCACCCGGCCGGGGGGGCGTGTCGCGGTTCTCGAGCTGAGCGAGCCGACTTCCGGTCCCCTGGCGGTGCTCGCCCGGTTCCACATCCGCATCCTCGTGCCGTTGCTCGGCGCCCTTCTGGCCGGAGGCGTCGAGTACAGGTACCTGCGACGGTCGATCCGTGCTTTCCCGCCGCCGGACGAGTTCGCTAGAACGATGACCGTGGCCGGCCTCGAGCCGGTCGAAACGCGGCCTCTGACGTTCGGCGTGTGCAACCTGTTCCTGGCCAGGCCGGGCGCGAAACTCGCCGCGGGGACCGCTGGTCCATGACGTCTCCGGTGATCAGGCCACGTTCGAGCCGGGAGACGCGCGCTCCGCGGCCGGGCCTCCTGACCGTGGCCGCCGAGGCGCCGAGAGTAGCTCCCGAGGAGTTTCTCCGAAGGGCTTCGCGGAGCTTCCGTGAGATCGGCCCGGTGGGCCACCTGTGGTCGCCGTCAGGCGGAGTGCAGTCCGCCGGCTGGGGCGTGGCCCGGCGTTTCGAGATCGCCGGAGACGCTCGGTCCGGCGGCTTCCCCGGCGGGAACGGTGATGGCGGCCCCGAGGCGCACTCCGACGGCGTCGCGCTCGATCAGGTTGCGGCACGGGCGTCGGGGCTGTTCCGCGAACTGGCCGGCGCGGGCGAGGTGCCGTTGCGGCTCTTCGGCGGGCTCGCGTTCGATCCTGGGCCGGACGGCGCCAACTTGGCCGCGTCGGACTGGAACGAGTTCGGTGCCGGGAGCTTCGTCCTGCCGCGGCTGGGATACGTCGCCGACGGCGACGCCGCGCATCTGTACGCGGTCATTGACGCGACGGCGGTGGGGGCGGCGCCGGAGTGGCGGCGACGTCTGCGGCGGCTGGCCGAAGACCTCGACCTCGCTGGCGGCCTCGGAAGCGGCCCGAACGGCAACGGACACCTGGGAGGGCTGCCCGAAGCGGCGAACACCCTGGAGGCGCTGCCGGGAATCCTGCGGAGCCTCGATCGCCCGGCAGCTTCGGAGTGGCTTCAGCGCGTGGAGGAGCTTCGCGGGGAAGTGCTCTCCGAACGGCTGCAGAAGGTCGTCGCGGCGCGCGTCGTCGAGCTCGACCTCGACCGGCCGTTCGGCATCGACGATCTCGCCTGCATCGCCGGGCGCCTGCGGCACGGAATGCCCACCTGCACCCGCTTCGCCTTCCTGCGCGGCGGCTCGATCTTCTTCGGCGCGACGCCGGAGTTGCTGGTCCGTCGCCGGGGTCGCAGCATCGAGACGCAGGCGCTGGCCGGTTCGATTGCCAGCGACCCTTCGCCCGCGCGCCGGCGCGAGTTGGAGCGGCGTCTGCTGGCGAGCCGGAAGGACCGGCTGGAGCACGACGTCGTGGTCCGTTACCTGGTCGAGCGCCTCGACCGCAGCTGCGGCGGGGTCGCGCCGCCCGCGCCTCCGGAAGTCCGTGTCTTGCCGAACGTGATGCACTTGGAGACGCCGATTCGCGCGGCGCTGCCGGAGACCGTCGAACCGCCGCACGTGTTGCGGCTGGTGCGGGCGCTCCACCCGACCCCGGCCGTCGCGGGCAGACCGACGCCTCTCGCTCTGGCCGCGATCCGGCGCAGCGAAGACCGGGACCGGGGCTGGTACGCGGGCCCGGTCGGTTGGTTCGACGGCAACGGCGACGGCGAGTTCTCGGTCGCTCTCCGTTCCTGTCTGGCCACCCGGCGTCGAGGCCTTCTCTACTCGGGCAACGGCATCGTCGCCGACTCCGATCCCGCGCGCGAGCTGGCTGAGACGAACCTCAAGCTGGACGCGATCCTCGGAGCATGGGGCAGCCAGGAGTCCGCGCGGCTCGAGCGGCACATGTGACGCGAGACGCGCGGACTCCTGGCGAGGACGGGATGGGCCGAAACACCGAGTCCGCGAGGAGTTTCGGGGCGGGGGCCGGCGCGGGCGAGGCGCAGTTTCAGCGTGCGCGGCTCCTCGTCGGCGCCCTGGTGCAGGCCGGTGTCCGGCGGGCGGTCACGAGTCCGGGTTCCCGCTCGACGCCGCTCGTGCTGGCGGCGCTCGATGCCGCGGCGGCCGGGCTGGACGTCGCCAGCATCATCGACGAGCGGGCGGCCGGGTTCTTCGCGCTCGGACAGGCACGTGCCACGGGCCTGCCCACGGTACTGATCTGCACTTCGGGGACGGCGCCGGCGCACTACCTGCCGGCGATGATGGAAGCCCGCGAAGCCGGTGTTCCCCTGATCGCCCTGACCGCCGACCGGCCGATGGAGTTGATGAGCTGCGCCGCGCCCCAGGCGACGGACCAGACGAAGCTCTTCGGTTCGGTCGTCAACCATTTCGCCGAGGTCGATCTCGCGGGTCCGGTCGATCCTCTGAGCCTGCGGGCGATCCGGCGAACCGCCGCTCAGGCCGTGTTCCGTTCCCGTTGGCCCCGACCGGGCGCGGTCCACCTGAACGTGCGGGCGCGCAAACCCCTCGAGCCGGAGGTGGGCGCCGGAGACGGTTGGCTCGCGGTGGCGGTTGATGCTCTGCTCCGTGAGCCGATCGAGGCGGCTGTGCCGGCATCGCGACCCGATCCGGCGGCGTTGGACCAGGCGGCGGCGCTTTGTCGGCAAGCGAAGCGCGGTCTGATCGTCGCCGGGCCGTTGCCCCTGCCGCCGGCGGAGTGCCGGCGGGACGGTGGCGTCTACGATCTGGCGGAGCTCGCCCGGCGGACCGGCTTTCCGCTACTCGCCGAGGCCACGAGTCAGAGCCGCTTCACCGGAGGAGACGGTGCGGCCGACGCCGCGCGGCTCGGCGCGGCCTGGGCAGCCGACGGTGGCGAAGCCCTGGCTCTGCCGGACCTGATCCTGCAGGTCGGCGCGCCGCCGGTCGCTGCGGGCGCCCAGCGCCTGATCGAGGCCGCTGGGGCGCCTCAGATCGTGCTGTCGAACGGTCCGTGGACCGATCCGGACGGACTCGGTTCGGTGTTCCTGTTCGGAGACGTCGGATGCTCGGCATCGGAGCTCTGTCGACGGCTCGAGGACGCGGCGCCTGGCGCTGAGGCGGCCGGTTGGCGGGAGGACGTTCTCGGGTTGTGCGGGCGGTTTCGGGCCGCGGCGGCGCGTCCTGATCCCGACGGTCCCGGGTTTCACGACGGGGAAGCGGCCGCAGTAGCGGTCGCAGCCACGCCCGCGGACGCGCTTCTCATGCTGGGCAACAGCCTCCCCGTGCGCCTGGTCGAAACCTGGGCCGCTAGTCCCGGGCACCGGGTCTGGGTCGCGAGCCAGCGGGGACTGAGCGGGATCGACGGGCTGGTGGCGGGCTTTCTAGGGTCGCTCAGCGCGGGCGGTTGCCCGGCAGGCGTGCTGCTCGCGGGCGACGTCAGCCTGCTGCACGATCTCGACGGCATGGCGATCGCCCCCGAGTACGGGGACGGTCCGCCGGCCGTGGTCGTGGCGATCGACAACCGGGGCGGACGCATCTTCGATCGACTCCCGATCGCGAAGGCCGGGATCTTCCATGGCCCGGCAGGCAGGCACTGGTCGACGCCTCACGGGGTCGACTTCGGCGGCCTGGCACGGGCGTTCGGTGTGCCTCACGCGCGAGTGGAAGATGCCTCGGCGCTCGCGCGGGAGATCGGGGCGGCACTCGGCCGGCGAGGAGTTTCCCTGATCGTTGCAACGGTCGCCCCCGGGGCTTTGGCGGCGGCCGATGATTCGCTGCGGCGGGCCATGGCTGCTGCGTCGTCGCGATGACTACGGCCGTTCTGATCCACGGCTTCTCGGGCAGTCCGGCTAGCTGGCGGCGGGTGGAAGCACTGCTCGACGCGCCGAGCCACGCGCTTGCCGTTTGCGGTCATGGCGGAGAGAGTCCGCCGGCGATCTCCAGCGGCCCGGCCGCGTTCGAGGCCGAGGTCGATCGGCTGGCCGCGGTCGTCCGGGCCGAAGTGCCGGCGCCTCGCCTGGTGGTTGGCTATTCCCTGGGCGGCCGGCTCGCTCTCGGCCTGATGGTCCGTCACCCGGACCTGTTCCTCGGCGCTGTTCTGATCGGCGCGAACCCCGGTATCGACGGGGAAGACGCTCGCGTGGCCCGCCGACGCGATGACGAGCGCTGGGCAGGGCTGATCGAGGAAGAGGGCCTCGCCGTCTTTGACGACGAGTGGTCGGCCTTGCCTTTGTTCGCCAGTCAGCACGATCTCGATGCCGGACGGCTGGCCAAGCAGCGGCGCACTCGCCTCCGTCACGATCCCGCGGCTCTCGGGGCGGCCATGAGGGCGCTCGGTCTCGGCGCCATGCCGGACTACCGGCGCGCACTCCGCGACGTCGCCTGCCGGGTCGAGTTGATCGTTGGCGGTCTGGACACGAAGTTCGAGTCACTGGCTCGGCAGATGGCGGAAACGCTCCCCAACGCTACGGTCCACGTCATCGAAGGCGCTGGCCACAACGTGCCTCTGGAAGCGCCGGCCGAGCTGGCCCGCCTCCTCAACGCGACACTTGGCAAGCTCGATCGGGACAGCCGGTACTGATGGCGCAGCCCGTTGTAGTGTCGCCGATCGAAGGAGGCGTGGGGGATGAGCGGAGAATCGCACCAGGAGTGGCTGACGGCTGGCGAATACACGGACATCCGTTACGAGAAGTCCCATGTCGGCGGTGAGCCGGAGGGGATTGCCAAGATCACGATCAACCGGCCGGAGGTGCGCAACGCGTTCCGGCCGCTGACTGTCCAGGAGATGAGCGCGGCCGTGGAAGTGGCCCGCGATGACGCCGAAGTCGGCGCGGTGATCCTGACCGGCGAGGGGCGAAGCGCCTTCTGTTCGGGTGGCGATCAGCGCATCCGGGGCGATGCCGGATACGTCGGCGACGACGGCGTGCCGCGCCTGAACGTCCTCGACCTGCAGCGCCAGATCCGCACTTTGCCCAAACCGGTCGTGGCGATGGTCGCCGGCTACGCGATCGGCGGCGGCCACGTGCTGCACATGGTCTGCGACCTGACGATTGCCGCCGACAACGCCCGCTTCGGCCAGACCGGGCCGCGGGTGGGCAGCTTCGACGGCGGCTACGGCGCTTCGTACATGGCGCGCATCGTGGGCCAGAAGAAGGCGCGGGAGATCTGGTTCCTGTGCCGCCAGTACAACGCCCAGCAGGCGCTGGACATGGGGCTCGTCAACACGGTCGTGCCGCTTGACCGGCTCGAGCGGGAGACCCTCCAATGGTGCCGAGAGATGCTGGCCAACAGCCCGATGGCGCTGCGCTGCCTGAAGGCGGCGATGAACGCGGACTGCGACGGTCAGGCCGGCCTCCAGGAGCTGGCGGGGAACGCGACCCTGCTCTTCTACATGACGCAGGAGGGGCAGGAGGGCCGGCAGGCGTTCCTGGAGAAGCGGAAGCCGGACTTCTCGAAGTTCCAGCGCTACCCATGAACCCGCGCGTCTCGGGCTCGGCTGGCCCCGCGCCCGGGGACGACCACCCTGGCAAGCTCGCCGCCTGGTTCGAGGCGGTGCGACCGAAGACGCTCTGGGCCGGCGTTACGCCGGTGCTCGTGGGGACCGCTTGCGCCGTTTCGGTGGGCGGTTCGCGCCCGGGTCCGGCGCTGGCCGCGCTGGGGACGGCGCTCGGTCTTCAGATCGGCACGAACCTGTCGAACGACGTACTGGACTTCGACCGCGGCGCCGACACGGAGAAGCGCGTCGGTCCACGGCGAGCGGTCCAGTCCGGCCTGCTTGGCCGGGGCGAGGTCTGGGGCGGCGCTTGGTGCGCGTTCGGAGTGGCGGTGCTCTGCGGCCTCTACCTGGCGTCGGTTGCCGGTTGGCCCGTGCTCGCCGTGGGCGCCGTCGCGATTGCCTCCGGGCTGCTCTACACCGCCGGCCCCTGGCCGCTCGCCTACGTCGGCCTGGGCGACGTGTTCGTCCTTCTCTTCTTCGGTTTCGCGGCGGTTGTCGGGACGACGTGGGTACAGGCGCTCTCCGCGCCGCCGTCGGCCTGGTGGGCCGGCCTCTCGGTGGGTTCGCTGTCCGTGGCGATTCTCGTCACGAACAACCTCCGGGATGAGGAGACGGACGCGGCAGCCGGGAAACGGACCCTGATCGTCCGGTTTGGCCGTCGCTTCGGCGTCATCGAGTACGCGGCGCTCCTCGGCGTGGCCTTCCTCGCCGTCTTGCCGACGATGGCGGTCCTCGGTTCGTGGCCCATGCTGTCGTGGCTCGCCCTGCCGTTCGCGGTCGCGGTGCTGCGTTCCGTCTGGCGCGGCGAGGGCGCGGCCCTCAATTTGGCGCTGGCGTCGACCGCCCGCCTGCTGCTCCTGTTCGGCGTGCTGCTGGCGATCGGAATCGTTCTGGGGGCGCGGAACTGAGCGGCGAACTCTCGGTTCGAGCAGCGGCGGCCGAAGCGCCCGATGCGACTGCGCTGGTCGATGGCGGCCGCGAGATCGGCTGGGCGGAGCTTCTGGATCGGGCCGACCGCGTTCGGCTTGGGTTGCGGCGGCGGCTCGACGACCCCGCGACCGCGGTCGTCGCCGTGGTGGGCGGCATGTGGACGCAGACGATCGCCACGCTGCTCGGGCTGTTCGAGGACCGGGTGTCGTTCGTGCTGATCCATCCCCGGTGGACCCGCGCCGAACGCGAGCGGGCGATCGCGATGGCCGGCGCCAGCTTGTGTATCGAGAGCGGCGGCGCAATGGTCTCGACGAGGACGACCGCCGCCGTCGGTCATGCTGCTGCCGTCGGACGCGGCGCCGCCGTTGTTTTCACTTCCGGAACGGCGGGCTCGCCGCGCGGCGTCGTTCTCGGTCGGAAGGCTCTTCGCGCCTCGGCGATCGCCCATGCGGAGATCCTCGGATGGCGGCCGGACGATCGCTGGCTGCTGAGCCTTCCGACGGCTCACGTGGGCGGCCTGATGATCGTCGTCCGTTGTCTCCACTCGCGGCGCACCGTCGTTGTGGGCGGCCGCGGCGCCGCCGGACGCTTCGACGCCCAAAGGACGCTGGAGGTCGTCGAGCGCGACCGGGTTACCCTGTTGTCCGTCGTGCCGACGATGCTGGAGCGGCTGCTGCGGACGACCGGGCGCCCGCCGTCGAGTCTGCGGGCGGTTCTCGTTGGCGGCGCCGCGGCGCCGCTTGAGCGGATGGCCGCGGCCCGGGAGCGCGGCTGGCCCGTGCTCGCCACCTACGGCCTGACGGAGGCGTGTTCTCAGGTGGTGACGGAGCGGCCCGGAGAGTCGAGCGGCGGTCTGGCGGCGCCGATGCCGGGAGTCGAGCTCGCCATCGGCGAGGATGCCGCCCGGCGCGCGGTCTCGGCCGTTTCGTCGACCGGCGGCGCCGGGGAGGCCGGTTCGATCTGGATTCGCGGACCAGTCCTGTTCGACGGCTATCTCGACGACGAGCCGGGGGCGCCGCTCGAACGTCCCTTCGATGCGGACGGCTGGTTCGACACCGGCGACCTGGGCGCCGTCGACCGGCGGGGAGGGCTCCGCGTCGTGGGCCGTCGCGAGGACCGTATCGTGACGGGCGGCGAGAACGTCGACCCCGCGGAGGTCGAGAACGCGGTGCTCGCCTGGCCCGGCGTCGCCGCCGTCTGCGTCGTCGGACTGCCCGACCCGGAATGGGGCGAGAGGGTCGGCGCGGTCCTGGTTCCGGCCGCAGGCTTCGAGCCGCGCGGGGGTCTCGAAGAACTCAGGCGGCGTGTCGGCGCCCGGCTTGCCGGATTCAAGCAGCCGCGGCGGTGGCTCGCCGTCGAGGAGATTCCGGTTGCTCCCTCGGGCAAGGTAGACCGGGAGGCCTGCCGGCGGCGCCTGCTGGAGTCGGAGCGTGCCGGAGCGGAAGAGCGCGGGGAATGACCGTCGACGGGGCGGCGCGGGAGTTCGAAGAGCGCTTCGATCTGAAGAGGCGGCTGCGGCCCTTCGAGCACCTGCGCTACCGGGCGAGCGACGTGGGGACCAGAGCCGTTCACCTGGACGACTTCGCGGCGATTCCGTTCCTGGACGGCGTGAGCGGCGTCGAGCACTATCAGCATCGGGCCCGGCTGCGAGCGCGGGGAGGCGACGTCTATGTCGCCTCGACGCCCACTTCTGCCGGCTACGAGCGCTACTGCCGGGAGGTCCTCGGTCTCGGCGCCGTGGATCTCCTGACCGTCGACCCCGCCGACGACCGGCTCGCGATCGCCCGCGCCTGCATGGAGAATCGCGCGCTCCTGGACCGGCTGGGAGCGCTTGCCCGCCGCGCCGGCCTCGTCGTCGAGCCCTTCCTCGGCAGCGAGGCGATCTGGGACCTCGCGGCGGCCGTTGCCGCGGAAAGCGGCGCCCGGGTGCGGGTGCTGGCGCCGCCGCCGCCGGTGACCTGGATCGCCAACGACAAGGCGAACTTCGAGGACCTCGTCATCGCGGTCCTCGGTCCCGGCTTCCTGCCCGAGAGCCGCCGGTCGGCTTCGGCGGAAGCGTTGGCCCGGGCGCTGCTCGAACTCTCGGAGGCGGGTCCGTCCGTGGCGCTCAAGCGGCTGCGTTGCGCTTCGGCGATGGGCAACGAGGTGTTCGAGTCCGCGGCGATCCGTCGCCGCGGGTTTTCGGGCGTCCTGGACGTCGTCCGGGGTTTCCTGGAGAGGACCGGCTGGAAGGGCGACGAGGACGTGCTCGCGGTGTGCTGGGAACCGGCGACGTCGTCGCCTTCGACGCAGTGGTGGTTGCCGCCGCCGGGTGGCGGCGAGCCGACGCTCGGCGGCGTCTACGAGCAGATTCTGGCCGGTGAAGAGGGCGTCTTCGTCGGCAGCCGGCCGAGCGGACTGGCGGAGGAGGTCGAGAAGCGGATCGTGTCCCAGTCGGGCCGGGTAGCGGCCGCGCTGCAACGCCTGGGCTACGTCGGCCGCTGCTCGTTCGACCACCTGGTGCTGCCGGACGGCCGGGTCGTGTTCACGGAGTGCAACGGGCGCTGGGGCGGCACCAGCACCCCGATGAACCTGGTCGACCGGCTCTACCCGGGCGGCCGTCCGCCGTACCAGGCGCAGGCCTTCGTTCACCCGGAACTTGTGGGAACCACCTTCCGGCAGCTCCTGGCGCGGTTCGGCGACGCCGTGGTTGACCGCGGCTCGAAGGCTGGCCGGTTCCTGCTCTACAACGTGGGACCGCTGAAGGGGTTCGGCAAGTTCGATGTCGTGGCGCTGGGATCGAGCCGCTCCCACGTCGAGGAGTTGATGACCGTGGAGCTTCCGCGTCGCCTCGGCCTGGGCGCCTGAGCCGCGGACGCAGCGGGACGAGCCCGAGGCTCAGGCGACCAGGCGAGAACGGGATGGTCCGAAACTCCGAGCTTTGGGAGGGCTTTCGGGGCGCTTCCCGACCCCGTTGCCGGCGGCGTCAGGCAGGGGCGCCGTCGCCCCGGAGGCTGCGGTGGAGCTGCTCGCTCATCTGGCGCAGGCGCCCCGCGTCGCCCGGCGAGAGCACGCCGCCGTCCCGGCAGGCCTCGATCGTCGAGGTCATCTCGTTCAAGCGGTCGAGCGCCTCGTCGGACGCGCCGCGCCGCTCCGGCGACGCGTGAGCCGCCGCGAACAGCAGTGTCGACAGCGTCAGGGCAAGCCGGCGCAGACGCTGCCGCGGCGGCGCCGGGGCGGACTCCGGCTCGGCGGTCGCGTCGTAGACGTCCGCCAGCAGGATGCGCGAGATCGCGTATGCGTCCTTCATCTTCCTCGTCGTCTCTCCCCGGTTCGGTGCCCCATACCGTTCGGGAGTCCTCATTGGTTACAACGAACGCAAGGCCCGGTTGGTTTCCGGGTTTCGAGGTGGACTCTCGCGGCTGGTCGCTACCAGTGGACTGGCTAGCTGTCGGACTGAACCTCCTGTACGACCCGGCGGTCCTCGAGGCGCACTGCCGTAAGCCGTTCGCCCCAGACGCAGCCGGTGTCAAGGGTAATGAGACCGGGCTCGAGATGCAGTCCTAGGGCGGCCCAGTGGCCGCAGACGATCGTGCGTTCCTGACAACCGCGGGGCAGGACGCGGAACCAGGGTCTGAGCCCCGAGGGTGCGTCGTCAGGCGGGCCGGCGTAGTCGTGGCTGTGGCCCTTTCTGTCGAGCATCCGCATGCGGGTGAACGCCGCCAGTGACTTCTTGTTCCGGCGTTGCAACAGGCGCGTCGCCTTCGGACCCCGGAGCTTTCGTTCGAGCCGCCTGGCCGCCTTGATGACGTCCTCCGGCGCCCACCCCGGCCGCAGGCCGGCGTGGACCAGCACGTAGTCGCGGCCGGCTATCCGCTCGAGGTGGACGAAAGGCAGGCGCCTCAGCCACTCGACGAGATCTGGGCCGTCGGGCGCCTCGAGGACGTCCTCCAACGTGTCGCGGGGTCTTGCTTCGACGATTCCGAGGCGCCGGCCGATCAGGTGCAGGTCGTGGTTTCCGAGCACGACCCGAAACCGATCGCCCATCTCGGCGTCCAGCGCTCGCGCCCAGCGCAACGTTTCGAGCGAACTCGGACCCCGATTCACAAGGTCGCCCACCATCCAGAGGCGGTCCCTCCGGACGTCGAGGTCCATTCGGTCGAGCAGCGCCTGGAGCGTCCGGAAGCAGCCGTGGACGTCGCCGATCGCCCAGGTCGCCACTGGATTCCCTCAACGCCGGGGGCTCTAGCAGCGCGCGCCGCGGTACGCGGCAGCGCAAGTCGTGAGATGCACGCAGCTAGTCGACAATGGCCTGGTAGGTCAGCGTCTGGAGATCCAGCCGGATGTTCAGGTGGGTGTAGGGGCGGACCTGGGTCATCAGGATGCCGATCAACTCTTCCACCGGATCGACCCAGAACACGGTGCAGTAGGCGCCGCCCCAGGAGTAGGACCCGACCGACGCCGGCATCGCCGAGGCGCCCTTGTCGGTCACCACGCTGTAGCCGAGGCCGAAGCCGTAGCCGGGACCGCGCAGCCAGAGGCCGTGGTCGCCGGTGTGGTTCGACGTCATCAGTTCGACCGTCTTGCGGCCGAGGATGCGCTCGCCGCCCAGCTCGCCGCCGGAGAGCATCATCTGGTGGAAACGGTAGTAATCGGCCGCGGTGGAGACGAGACCGCCGGAGCCGCTGAAGTACCTGTGCGGCTCGCGGACGTGCCGGGCGTTCACGTCCGGCGCCTCGGCGAGGACGATCCCGCCGTCCTCGCCCGGCCGGTAGAGCGCGGCGAAGCGTCCGACCTTCGCCTCGGGCAGGTAGAAGTGCGTGTCGACCATGCCCAGCGGCTCGAAGACGCGCTCCTTCAGGTACTCGTCCAGGGTCTCGCCGGACAGGACCTCGACCATCCGCCCGACGACATCGACGGAAGGGCCGTACTGCCAGGCGTCGCCGGGGTGGAACTCGAGCGGCAGCTCGGCGAGAGCGGTGACGAAGTCGCCGACCGTCCACTCGGGATCCCGGTTGTTGCGCAGCTTCGCGTACTCGGCGCCGAGCAGACCGCGGTAGCTGTTCGCGAAGCCGGCCGTGTGGGTCAGGATGTGCTGGACGGTGATCGGCCGCGCGGCCCGGACGAGCTTGTACGGGGCGCCCAGGTACTCGTCGGCGTCGGGCGCCGTCGCCACCTGCATCTCGGCGAACTCGGGCAGATACTTGGCGATCGGATCGCGGAGCTGGAACCGGCCCTCCTCGTACAGGGTCATCAGCGCGACGGAGGCGATCGGCTTGGTCATCGAGGCGATCCGGAAGATCGTGTCCCGGGTCATCGGGACGCCTTCCTCGGACCAGCGTTCGCCCTGGGCCTCGAAGTGGACGACCTTGCCGCGGCGCGCGACCAGGGTCACCGTGCCGGCGACCTGCCCGCGGTCGATGTAGGCGCCGACCGCCTCGGAGAGCCGCTCGAGCCGCCCGCTCGACATGCCGGCGCTCTCCGGTGCGGCGATCGGCAGCGGAGGCGCAGCCGTCTGGTCGGCCGCCGCCGCCGCCGGAGCGGCCACTGCGGTGCCGGCGAACAGGCCGGCGAGGAGGAACGCGGCGGCGGACAGCACGAGGACACGGCTACGTTGGTCGAGGATCATGGGCGACTCCCTGAGATTGCGGCTGTGGTCTTCGGGGCTTGACGGTTCAACGCCTCGCGTTGGTCACCGTCTCGCTCTGGGCGTCAGCGTCGTCGTGTGACGCTCGCCGTCGCGCACGTAGACGACCTCGATCGGTTCGTCGATCTTCACGGCGTCGAGGGCGTAGGTGTAGTCGTAGATGTTGGCGATCGTCTGGCCCGCGAACTCGACGATCACGTCGCCGGCCTGAAGACCGGCCTCAGCGGCCGGACCGCCCTCCATCACGCCGCCCAGCAACAGGCCTTCCACTTCGCTGGCGTAGTCCGGGATGGTGCCGGTGTAGGCCCGCACGGTGTCGCGGCTGCCGCCCTGCTGGAGGGTCCGCTCGACCCTGGCGAACTCGAGCGGCTCGGCCTGGTTCGCGGCGCGGCGCGCGAGCAGGGCGGCGAAGCGGGCCACCCGCTCCAGGTCGTCGTAGTTGATGCGGTCGGCCGTATCGGTCGGCCGGTGATAGTCCTCGTGCGATCCGCTGAACAGGTTGACGGTCGGAACGCCGGCGCCGTTGAAGCTCGAGGTGTCGGTCGGCAGGTACGGATCGGTCTGCATGCCGAGGTCGAAGCCCACCGGGACGTTGGCGGCTTCGACCAGCCCCGTCCAGTCAGGACTCGAGCCGACAGCCTGGACGGTCAGCCGGTTGTCGCGGACCCGGCCGACCATGTCCAGGTTCACGTAGGCGGCGATCCGGTCGGCCGGTATGACGGCGTCGTCGACGAAGTCCGTCGAGCCCAGGAGCCCCAACTCCTCGCCCGACCAGAAGGCGAGCGCGACGTTCCGGTCGTGACCCAGTTCGCGCAACTGGCGCGCGGCTTCGAGCACCGCCGCCGTGCCGGATGCGTTGTCATCGGCGCCGAGGTGAATGGCGTCCTTCTCGTCCGGCCGCGCCAGAGAGTTGCCGCCGCGGCCCCGGCCGAGGTGGTCGTAGTGGGCGCCGACGACGACCCATGGCTTGGCGAGGCTTTCCGCCTTGCCGCCGGGCAGGACGGCGACGACGTTTCGCGCCGTGCCGCGCTCCCGCTCGATCGCCGTGTTCAGGGTGATCCGGACGCCGGGAAGGTCGAAGCCGGCGTTGTGCGGATTGCCGTCGTCGAAGCTTCTCTGGATCTCCTCGAGTCCGCGACCGGTGCCGGCGAACAACGCGTTCGCGACCTCACCGCCGATGCTGGCGGCGGCGACGCCGGAGCCGGCTGCGGCAGTGTCGAAGGCCATGGGGATCGTCTCGCCGGCGTTGGGCGAGCGCGGACCGGTCAGGACGAGGAGCCCCACGGCGCCCGCCTCGCGCGCCGTCAGCGCCTTGTAACGGAGGCCCGAGTAGCGGTTGAGGGTCGCCCGCGGCTCGCCCTCGAGGTCCTCGGGGACGTAGCGCAGGACGACGGCGATCTTGCCGCTGACGTTGAGCGTGGCGTAGCTGTCGTAGCCGAAGTCCTGGGAGTCAGGCACGCGGATACCGTAGCCGGCGAACACCGCCTCGCCTTCGATTTCGGTCGCATCGGAGAAGCCGAGCGCCTGGACCTGTGTCTGATCGCTGAACGCGGCGGCGCCGCCCTCGGTCTCGATCCGGATCGTCGAGCCCGTGTCGCGGGCGCCGGAGGTGAACTCGAAGTCGAGTAGCAGGTCGTCCTCGCCGGGCAGCGGCTCGGCGCCGAGCGCGACGAGCTGCTCGGTCAGGTACGCGGCGGCTCGCTGCTCGCCTTCCGTGCCCGTCAGCCGGCCGCCGAACTCGGGTGACGCGAGAGTGGTCACGTGGCTTTCGAGCGCGGATCGCGGATCGGCCGGCGGGCCGGAGGCTTCGCGGTCCGGCGCGGCTGCGAGGGCCGCGAGCGCGGCCTCGTGGTTCCAGTCGGCGATGTAGAGCTGGCCGCCGTCGCCGCCGTGGCGGCTGGAAGTCCAGACGAGCTGGCGGCCGTCCGGTGACGGCACGGGCAGACCGTCGAAACGGTCCGTATAGGTGACTCTGACCGGTTCTTTCGTGCCTTCCGTGTCGATGATGAAGACCTCGAAGTTCTCGAAGCCGAGCTTGTTCGAGGCGAAGAGGATGTAGTCGCCCGAGGGGTGCTGGTACGGGGCCCAGCTCATCGCTCCGAAGTCCGTCAACTGCCGCTGGTCTGACCCGTCCGGATTCATCGACCAGACGTCGGCGATCAGGCCGTCCTCGCTGAAGCGCCGCCAGACGATGCGAGACCCGTCGGCGAAGAAGAACGGACCGCCGTCGTATCCGGGCACGTTGGTCAGCCGGGTCTGCTCGCTGCCGTCGGCGCGCATGACGTAGATCTCGCCGAAGTAGGCGGGGTCGACCTCGAGCAGGTTCGATTCGCGGTCGGAGAGTTCCCGGTTGAAGGCGTCTCGCGTGGAGGCGAAGACGATCCACTCGCCGTCCGGAGAGTAGGCGCCTTCGGCGTCGTAGCCGCGCGCGTCGGTCAGGCGACGCGGCTCGCCGCCGGCCATCGGCACGGCGTAGATCTCCATCTCCGGGTCGTAGTCCCAGGCGTAGCGGCGTTCCTGGCCCGAGGCGCGGAAGTCGAGTTCCTGCTGCTGGAGCTCGGTCGAGCGCGGGTCGTGGTGGGTCGAGCCGTAGAGGATCTCCGAGCCGTCCGGACGAATGAAGGCGCAGGTCGTCTTGCCGATTCCGGTCGAGACTTCGCGGGTGTCGCCGGTGGCCAGATCGAGCAGGTAGATCTGGTAGAACGGATTCTCGGGCCGCCGCTCGCTCTGGAACACGACGAGCCGGCCGTCACTGGAAAAGTAGCCTTCGCCCGAGCGCTTGCCCTCGTAGATCAGGCGCCTGGTTCGTTCGAGGAACGTGCTCTCGTCGAGGTCGCCGTCCTCGGCGAATGCGGGCGTCGCGGCCGCGGCGAGGGCCGCGACCGCGAGGGCGATGGTTCGGGAGCGAGGCTTCGGCACGATGGTGTCCCTCCAGATTGCCGGACGCTAACAGGCTACGGGCCTCATGGTTCGCGCGGGTTGTTTTCGTCATGGTCCATGAAGGCCCGGGTATACTGGCGCGGCCGACCTGGTCGATGCTCCCACGGCCCATGGAGACTCGATGACATGACGAACGTGGAACTGACGAGCGCGGCGCCGCCGCACACCGAGGACTGGATCGCGTGGCGCGGCCGGGTTGACGAGCGCCTGCGGCACATGGCGACCAAAGCCGACCTGGCCGACCTCAAGGTGTGGATGCTGAAGACCATGGTCACGACGATGATCACGACGATGATCGGATTCGGCGCCTTGATCGTCGCTGCGATCAGGTTGCTGCCGTAGGCGCGGCTGCGAGGCGTGTCGCCGCGTTCCGGCCCTGCCCGGTACGCACCGATCCCGTCGCGGCGACTTGCTTCGCCGGATGATCCCCTGCGCGCCAGCGCGGCGCGAAAGGCGCTGTGCCTGCTGCTAGCCTGACGGCCCATGTGGGGAGGCCTGCCGATCTCGACCTGGGCGTTGCTCGCGGTGTCGGTCGGCGGCGGGCCGGCTCTGGTGCTGCTGCGGTGGTGGTCTGAGCGGCGCGGTCGCCGGCGCGGTCACGGGTCCGCGCGGAGTGGTGCGGCGTGACGGCGAGCGCCCTCGTCCTCGTCCCGCTCGGCCTCTACATGCTGGTCCTCATCGGGCTCGGCCTGTGGGGCCGGCGCGAGGGAGGGAGCCTGGAGGGCTACTACGTCGCCGGCAAGAAGCTGCCCTCCTGGGTCATCGCCTTCAGTTCGAACGCCACCGGCGAGAGCGGCTGGCTGCTGCTCGGTCTGACCGGAATGGGCTACGCGGTCGGCTTCCACGCGCTCTGGGTCGTGTTCGGCGAAGTGATGGGCGTCGCGATCGCCTGGACCCTCGTTTCGCGGCCGTTCAAGGAGTACACCGACCGGTACCGGGCGATCACCGTTCCCGACTACCTGGAGCAGCGGTTCCGCGACCGCCGGCGCCTCCTGCGGAAGCTGAGCATCGCGATCATCCTGTCGATGGTCGCGGTCTATTGCTGCGCCCAACTGGTGGCGACGGGCAAGGCCTTCTCGTCCTTCCTGGGCTTCAGCTACGTCACCGGCGTGTTTCTGGGCGCGGGCGTCACGATCGTCTACACGGCGGTCGGCGGCTTCAAGGCGGTGGCCTACTCGGACCTGGTGCAGGGGCTGCTCATGGTGGGCGGGCTCATCATGCTCCCGATCGTCGGCGTCGCCGCCGCGGGCGGCTGGAACGAAGTGATCGGCGCGCTCGAGACGGCCGATCCCAGCCTGCTGCGCGCGATGGGCAGCCACGGTGCGACCTGGGCCGGGGTGCTTTCGGCCGCGAGCTTCGCCGGCATCGGGCTCGCCTTCCTGGGCGTGCCGCAGCTCCTGACCCGGTTCATGTCCGCGGCTTCGGGCCGCGAACTGGTGCGCGGAGGCCGGGTCGCGGTCGTGTGCATGGTCCTGTTCGACATCGGCGCGGTGTTCACCGGGATCGCCGGCCGGGCCCTGTTCCCGTTGCTGGACGATCCCGAAACCGTGATGCCCACGATGAGCGCGGAGCTGTTCCCGGCCCTCTTCACCGGCATCTTCCTGGTCATCGTTCTGGGCGCGATCATGTCGACCGTCGATTCCCTGTTGATCCTCGCCTCGTCGGCCGTCGTCAGGGACTTCGGGCAGAAGATCCTCGGCGCGGCCCGCGGTGACGGTCGCCTGTCGCGTTACGGGCGCTACGTCACCGCGCTCGTGGGCCTGGTGGCCATTCCCTTCGCCCTGTGGGAACCACCGCAGTTGTTCTGGTTCATGCTGTTCGCCTGGTCGGGGCTGGGGGGCGCCTTCGTTCCGGTCGTCCTCTGTTCTCTCTTCTGGAAGCGCACGACGTTGCCGGGCGCGCTGGCCGGGATGGTGGCAGGCTTCTCCGTGACGGTGGTCTGGGTGATTCAGTTCAAGGAGGCCTACTACGACCTGTATGAACTGATCCCGGGGCTCATCGTGGGGACCGCGGCGACGGTGATCGTCAGCCTGCGGACAGAGCCGCCGGAAGGGGCCGCGGCGGAGTTCGACGACGTTCACGCGACGGTAAGGGGTTCCCGATGAGCCGACTTGATCCGGTCCATCTTCAACACCGACGCCTTGCGCGCCATTCGCCCGCTTGATGGGGCGTGGGACCTTCGGTAGCCGCATCAGGAGGCACTCGGCCCGCGGCGCCCCCGGGAGAGCGTGTAGAGTAAGGCCGTCCGATCCGACCGGACCGCCCCGCCAAGAGTACGCGAGAGATGGCTGAAACAGGAACAGGGACCGAAGCCCCGCCATTCAATGAGGACTGGATCGCGTGGCGCGCGCGAGTGGACGAGAAGCTCCGAAACGTGGCGACGAAGGAGGATCTCGCCAACCTCCGCGAGGCGCTCACGTGGCGCATCCTGCTCGCCATGGGCGGTTTCGCGACGATCGTGACGGTACTGGACCGGCTGCTTCCGTAGCTGCCGATCACCCGCGGCTGGAGGTCGCGGACTACTCCTCGGCGACCTCGACCCGCACGCGATCGACCAGGTTCAGATCTTCCAGGGCCTGCCTCAGTTCGCGGGCCAGGGCTTCCGCGTCGATTCCGTCGGTCGTGGCGTCCAGCGCAACGTTCGCCCTGAGGTCTCGAACCGACCCGGTCCGCAGCTTCGGCAGCAACCGCGTCCCGACGCGGTTCCATGCCTCGGGGGGAATCTCGCCGCGCACGCTCAGGCGCGCCGCGCGGGGCCGAGCCTCGGGGCCCGGCCGCCGCGGCGCCGCTTCGTCCTCGGACGACGTCTCGTCGGTGGGCGATTCGGCGGTTCCGCCGAACGTGTCTTCGAGCTCCTGGTCCATCGCCGCGTCATCGTTCGCCTTCAAACGCTCCGCGGCGTCCTTCCGAAGCAGGCAGAGGTCCGGCTCGAACATGACCTCCTCGGCGGGCAGCCGTTCCCGATGCCAGACCCGCCGCGGCGATCCGTCCGCGTTCGCTCCGACTCCCGAGGCCAGCCCGAACTCGCCGGCTTCGACCCACTCGACGACCTTGCCGCGCAGCACCTCGTCCGGGTCGACGAGTCGCGTCAGCGAGCCGTCGAGGAAGCACTTCCGCAGCATCGCGAGCGGCCAGACGCCGCTCGCGGCGTGAGCCGGAGGCCAGTTTCGCTCCAGATAGCCGGCGCCGACCGAGTCGTTCAGCAGGGCGTTCGACTTGAGCGCCGCCACGACTCGGCCTGACAGGCTGGAGGCGCTGCTCGAATGGCCGGCGCCCAGGTCGATCACGGCGAGACCGTCGGGCGTGCCGCCGTCGGCGTAGACGACGAAGCGGAAGTCGCCCCAGACTTCCTCTCTTGCCGCGTCTTCGGCCTGGCGCACGCGGCTGGCGACGTCCGCTCGCTCCGACGCCTCGATCTCGGCGCCCAGGGCGCCGGCCTCGATCTCGGCCGCCACGCGCTTCCAGGCGAGCCATTCCTCGACCTTGTCGCGCAGACCGCGGCCCGGCTTCTTTACCGCCCAGACCAGGGCGCCGGGATAGAGACGGGCGGAGTCGCCGCGCGAGCGGGTCCAGCGGGCGATCCGCTCCCGCACCTTGCCGTCCCGGTCGCCGGACCACTCCTCCTCCGGCGACGCGACGACCAGCGTGAGCCGCGGCGAGTCCGGCACGGCCGCGCCGTCCGTCGGGAAGTACACCCGGGGGATTCCCGCGCCGCGGTCGAACCCCGCCTTCACGAGTTGGCGGATCGCGGGGCGGATCTCGTCCTCTTCGTCGAGCGCCGCCCGCCGGTCGCTCACGACCTTGCGGATCGTCGGCTGGTAGTGAAGCCGGAAGCCGTCGCCGCCGATCTTGCGCACGAAGTACGCCCGCCGCTCGAGCTCCAGGGCGGCGCTGTCGATGGACGTCGTGTCGACGTTCGGCTCGCCGAGGGCGAACCGGAGCTCCGGCAGGCGCGCCACCTTGTCCACCTGGCCGCCGGAGGACTCGAACAGCAGGGCCGTGCCGACGCGCCGGTGAATCGAGCGCAGCGGTCCCTTCGTGTCCCGGTCCAGGCCTCGGGCGTGCGCCTGCGGACCCGCGATGTCCGCGTCGATCGCCGTAGCGAGTTTCTGCTCGCCGAGCTGGCCGAGCACGACGCCGACGAAGTCCCGGTCGTGGAGCGGAGCGGACCCGAGCGTGATCAGGGGTTCGGTGCGAGCCTGCCGGAAGCCGTTCCGCTGCGCCCAGGAGATCCACTGCGCGAGCATGGCGAGCGTTCCGCGCGTTTGCTGAAACTGCGCCAGCGCGTTCCACTTGCGCTGGAAGACGGAGAGCGTGGCCGGGTGGAACGGGTAGCACGCTTCGAATCGCGCTCGCAGGTGCTCGCGGGCCTTCTTCTCCGTGGCGGCGCTGTCCACCAGCGTCCATTCCGGCGGCAGGCGGTCGCGGCGCTCGAAGCACCAGTCCGCGTAGGCCTTCGAGACTCGCTTCCGGATTCTCTCCGGCCCCTCCGAGTCGAACAGGCGCCGCCGAACCACTTCGCTGACTTCCGCCTCGTCGTTCGCGATCAGGTCCTTCGCGACGCGGCGGACCACCTTGCCGAGCTTCTCTTGCCACCGCAGATCGAAATCCGTCATCTCCACCTGGCTTCGGGGCAGGCTGATCACGGCGGCGCCGCGGGTCGAGCCGGTCATCGCCACGGTCAGGTTCTGGATGAAGGCGTGGAACGAGTCCGCCATTCCGCGGTGGCGGTTCACGAAGTTCAGCACTTCGTCGAACAGCACGAGCACGGGCGCCCCGGCGGCCTCGAACACGCGGCCGAGCGCTTCGGTCCCGGGGGGCGTGGTGGCCGCGGCGGGTCCGAGCCGCGCCGCGCCCTCGGCGCCGGCAAGCTGGCGGGCGACGTCGATCCACGGCGTCTCCCGCCCATGGCCCGGGTCCCAGGCGTTGCCGACGAAGACCGCGATCCGCGCGGCCGGCGCTTCGCGCAGCCCGGCCTCCCGCAGCAGGTCCCGCACCTCCGGGAGGCTCGCGACCTTCTTCGAGGACTGGACGAGGTAATAGAGCGCGGTCAGGGTGTGCGTCTTGCCGCCGCCGAACTGGGTGACCAGGGTCATCACCGGGGCGGCGTTCGCCGTCTCGCCGGAGAGCCTCCGCAGCACCATCCCCGCGTGATCCTTGAGCGCCCGCGTGAAGCAGGTGCGGGCGAAGAAGGCCTCCGGATCGCTGTAGTCCTCCGGCGCCGTGCCGGCGACCACCTGCTCGAGCGCGATGGCGAACTCGTCGGGATGGAACGACCGTCCCTGCCGGACTTCCCGTCGCGGCTGGGCGACCTTGTACCAGGGTTCGAGGGTCATGAAACTCAGCGTCTCCTTGCCGGGCGTTTCATCGGTTTCCTCGGGCGCAGAGGCTGCGGTTCCCGAGGAGTCGATCATGGCTTTTCGTGTACTCGCTGCCGTGCAAGGTCGTGTAGACCTTGCCGCGGGGTTGGTCGATCAGATCCTTGTTCTTGAAGTCGCGCTGGAGGGCCCGGTCGTTCGAGTAGAGCAGCCGGGCGCCGCCTACCTGCGCCGCGGCAATCAGATGTTCGTCGTCGGACCGACAGATCCGGGCTTTGCGGAGTTCGATCGCCCTGGCCTCGACTTCGTCATCGTTTACCCGGAGAATCCGACCTTGTTGAATAGCCTCCCGATACCAGACGTCGAACCTTGAGTGTGTCCTGAGTTCATCGTGAATCTGCCTTGCTACGATCAACTTGCCGCGTCCTCGGGTGATCCAGTTGAAGAACGCGTGGGCGGCCGCGGATCGGTCGGCGGCGAGAACGTCGCCAACGGCGTTGGCGTCGAGCAGCGCGCACATTGCCGTTACAGGCCCAGTGACCGGTTGACTTCCTCCATGAAGAAGCGCCTGTAGCTCTGCGGCGCGTCGAGCACGTTTCCCTGGTCGTCCAACCGCAGTGAGTAGATCCGGAAGCCGAGGTTCTGTCGTTCGAAGTAGAGGATGGACACATCCTCCGGCGATAAACGACCATGGCCGTCGCGAACGTCCATGCGGACTCGATCCAGCAAGTGGTCGCTGTGGGTCTCGACGACGATTTGCCGCTTCCAGGACGCCAGGCGGCAGAACAGACTTCCGAATGCGGCCTGGGCTTGTGGGTGCAGGTGAACTTCGGGCTGCTGCAGAAGGAACATGGAAGTCCGTCGATCCCGGAAGAGCTCGGTCAATACGGGCAGCACCTGGCTGACGCCGTAGCCGACGTCGATCAGGTTCCGCGATGGGCCCTTCGCTCGCTTGCCGTACTTTCGGATCTGCACCTGGAACGGCTCCGTACCCTTCTTCCCGAGCAACCGGACGTCGAGCTCGTCGAAGAGGCCCGCCTGCCGGCCGAACGCCTCCAGTGCGCCTTTCAGCTTCGTCCAGGCTCGCCGGTCCTCGACGAAGAGGGACGACAGGTAGGTGGGGATCGTCTCGCCCTCCGGGGCCGCCGTGGGCCGCGCGGGGTCGTAGGTCCGGCGGGGCTTCGAGCGAACAGGGGCGCTTGCGAAGAGCCTCTGCCCACTCGGAAAGAACGGGGCGATGGTCTCCCGCAGGTGGTTCCAGTCCCGTTCATTGGGGAGCGGCGAGCCGGCCGTTGGCTGGGCGCTGTCGCGCTCCGGCAGGAAGCTCAGGATCAACGGGAAGGAGAGTTGGGGATTGCCGGGGAATTGCTCTCCGAGCCAGCGCCTTGGCCAGGACCACTGCCCCCGGACGGTACGAAAATAGACCCTCGCTTCGTCCTGTTCCGGCGCGCCGACCTCGACAGCCGCATCTCCGGTCGAGATCGCCCACCTGTGCGGAACAGGCGCCGTGCCCTCTTTGCGGAACGACAAGGCGAACGTCCGGTCTAGCGGCCGGGCAGGGCGGCCTCTCTTGGGTCGATTGTCCAGGTCGTCTCGACGACGGAACTCCGCGTGGAACTCCGTTGCGCGGCCGCCCCGTCCGCCGCGAAAGTGCGCAATCTCGTCGAAGCTGCCGAGATCGTAGGGCGGGGCCTTGAAGTCTGGAACTCGCTGCTCATACGCGGCTTCCCACAACGCTCGGATCAGGGCCAGGAACGACGTCTTGCCTGCGCTGTTCTCCCCGACCAGCAGGGTCAGCGGCGCCATGCGGGTCTCCTGCCTCTCGCGGAAACAGCGGAAGTTCTCCAGGGCGATGTGATTCATCAGATGAACTCGGGCAGTGCTGGCTCCGGGAGGCCGGGGAGGGGCGGTGCGTACTGTACAACCAGCCCGCGTACGGGGTCGGAACAGCGAACCGTTGAGCGTCCGGGCCTCTTCATTGGCTGCTGCTCAAGCCTCTGCTGAGGCGTCACTGGCCGGCAAGCCGAGCGCGTCGGCGATCAGGTCCAGCTTCTCCGTGACCTCCGGATGGATCTCCTCGGGCCGCATCTCCGCGGCAAGCAGGTAGAGGTCCTTCTTCAGGGTCGACTGGCCAAGACGCTCGAAGAGCGGCACCAGGAACTCGTTGCTCGCCTTGACGCGAACCAGGGAGACGTGATCGCCGAAGAGGTCCGTGCCGGTTGGCACCTGCTTCCAGAACTCGTTATCGACTTCGGCGCCCATGCTCTCCTCGAACAGCGGCGGCGAGGAAACGGGTGATGGCGCCCGGCTGGAGCAGGTAGTTCTCGACCTCGTAGCGTCGCCAGCGAAGCACGCGCAGGCCGGAGGCGGTCGTGGAGTCGTCTGGTTGGCCGCGGTCGTCCCCATCCAGGAGACACACGGCCCGCAGGTCGGGAACGACCGCCTGCATGGCGAAGTAGTGGCTCCTCGCGTCGTGCAAGTTGCTTCCGCGGAGCCAGTGGACGAACGGTCGGTCGAAGAACGCCCGCGCCGGGTGTTCCAGGATTCGCGCCCACTCGCGGAGGATCTTCTCGTCCGTCTCGCCCTCGACGTAGATGACGGCACGCACTTCGCGCGCCTGAAGGAGTTCCGTCGTCGTGATTCGTTTCAGCGCCTCGCGTACGGCGTCCCGTTCGACGGGGCTCGTCAGGGCGCGGGGCGTCTCGCCAAGGAAGCCGATGACCCGCTCGGGCGCCGTCGCGTCGAGCACGACTTCCGAATGGGTGGCGAGGATCACCTGACCGCCACGCTCTCTGGCGACCTTGCGGATCAGGTCGTAGACCTCGCGTTGCAGGATGACGTGTTGGTGCGCGTCGGGCTCGTCGAGCAGGATGACGGAGGCGGGACGAGCGTAGAGGAAAGCGAGGATCAGGAGGACCTGAAGCGTGCCGCTGCCGACGTTCGCCAGGTCGAGCGGGCGCCCGCGTCCCCGTTCTCGATACTCGCTGACGATGAAGGGCTGCAAGGCGGAGTACACGGGTCTTTGCAGCTCGATGCGGAAGATGTCGTCCATGGACCGCGAGAGACTGCGCCAATCGTCACCATCCGTCCTTGCCGAGACCTCGTAGAGAAGATTGCGCAATATCTCGCCAGGCCTTCCCTGGCCGATGAGCAGGTCCTGCAAGCCGACGTCGCGTCGGGGCTCTTCCCGCTCGATTCCCGAGAAGGGCGGCACGAAAACGATGTCGAGATTCCTGGCCGCCGCCGGAGGAAACTGCTCGATGTCCGCCGGCGACATGTCCTTTGCGCCCCGCGGACGCACGTAGAGCATCTCGCGGTTCGCGTACTGGAACTCCATCCCGCAGGTCCAGGCGCCGTTCCCGTCCTGGCCTTCGACCACGATCTCGATCAGGCGGCGCGCGCCGGCCATGCCCGCGGGCCCGGCGACCCGGCGGTCTTCCCACAGCAGATTCACTTCGCGCAGCGGCACGGCCGTGAAGTCGTTGCGGGTGATCGCGACGCCGGACCGCTTGATTCCCCGGCCCGTCTCGCGTTCGGCGACCCAGCGATCGAGGGCGAGCTTCCAGGCCGAGATCGCCTGCAGCAGGGTGGACTTGCCGGAGTTGTTCGGCCCCGCCAGAACGACGGCGTCGCCCAGATCGAAGGACTGCTCGCGGAAGCTCTTGAAGTTGCGGACTGTCAGTTTCCTGATCATTCTGACAACAAGGATGTGCGGCTGAGAAAAGTGTGCAACAAGACGTCAATGTTGCAATGTCGTTGAAATGTTGGCGCGGCGTATTGCAATGTTGGCGCAGCGATGTTGCTTCTATCCGGGGAGTGCCAGCAACATGGCGTCGAGCAGCCGCTTCTCTTCGCTGCCGCGCGGGTAGAGCGCGGAGAGGGCGTTGGCCAGGCGCTCGAAGTCGGGGCCGCGCTCGCGCTCGGCGGCGACCAGGTTGCGGAGGGCTTGGGTGCGGCCGCCCCTCTGCAGCAGCATGGCGACGTGGACGCGGTCGAGCGTGGTGGCGTCGGCGTCCGCCTCGACGCGGTCGGCGGCCGTTCCCCGTGACCGTCGGCCGCCGCGCGCGGCCGCGAGTTCCCGGTCGCCGAGGTGTGCAGCCTGCAGCAGGTCGAGCTGGGGCGAAGCCCCCGGCTGTTCCATGCGGTCGGCGAAGTCCTCCGCGCCCGAGCCGCCGAACAACCGCTTCGCCCGCTCGGCGATCGGCAGCAGGCGGACGACCCCCTTCTTCGTCTCGACGATGCGCTTCTCCCACTTGGGCAGATCGATGCCCAGCGGCTGGGCGAAGCGGCGGACGACGTCGAAGGCGAGGGAGTAGCCGAATCGCCCCGGAGGCGCCGACGCCCTGTTTTCGTCCGTCTCCGCCTCGGCGCGCTTCTTCTTGCCGGCGCCGTCGTCCGCGGGCGCGGTTGCCTGAAGCGTCCACAGGAAGAGCGCGGTCAGCCGGGAGTCTTCCTCCAGGGCGCCGGCGAGCCCGTTCCGGGCCTTCGCTTCCTCCGAGCCCAGGACGTTCTCGAGCGCCGTGCGGCCAACCACCTCCCAGACCTTCTCCAGGTACTCCGGCAGCGCGACCTCGGCGCCGTCCGCCGTCTCGACGCGGGAGTAGCGGCTGAAGATCTCGAGCGCCGGCCCGATGCAGGCGAAGACCAGGTCCGCGCCGCGGACGCCCTCGCCCTGCAGCCGCTCCATCCAGTCGCCGACGCGGACCGGGAGCTCGCGGAGCACGTCGGCCCAGTCGCCGACGGGCGCGTCTTCGGGTCGGGGGCGGCAGACGAGGTGGATGCTGGTCGCGAGGGCGGCGGAGTCGCGGGCGCGCAGACGGGAACCCATCTCGGTCGCGAGCGGCCACGACGCGGTGACGGTCCAGCCGCCCCGGATCATGCCGGAGAGCAACGCCTCCCAGCCCTCCGTCGTCTTGTGGGCGAAGACGACGGCGCCGACGCCGTCGTGGCGCAGCACCCGCCTTCCCTCCGCGAACGCGCGGCCCATCGTCTCTTCGAACCACGTCCGGTCCTTCGGGCGTCCGTCGACCTCCTTGGTCTCGTCCTGAACCGCCTCGGCCGCCTTCGGCGACAGCGGGTTGGCCGGGTCGAACGGGTCGCGCAGTAACGTGTGGCCCGGGAGAGTGCGCTTCAGCCAGACCAGAAAGAAGTCGGAGAGGTCCGAGTAGGGGATGGCGTCGTAGTAGGGCGGGTCGGTGAACCAGACGCCGACGGTTTCGTCGGGGAGCGGGTGGTGCGTGGCGTCGGCGGGTTGGACTTGGCCAGCGCTCCGGCTACAGGAGGCGTCCACAACGTCGCTCGGCAGGCGGTACGCGCTCTCCCAGTTTCCGGGTCCCGGGGCCGTCACGACTACTTCGGCGAAGTCCCAGACGATAGGCAGCGCTTGTCGCCCGAACGTGTGCTGCATCTTCTCCGCGACTGCGTTCCATCGGGTGCAGGACATGTCGCTCATCGCAACACGACTGAGGCAGCAGGCCAATAGTCGTTCTTGATCGGAGCACTTCGTTCTCAGCATCAAGTCGACGAGCCCGTTCAACGCCGCCTTCTGCCGCGCGGTGAACAGGTGGCCCCACTCGAGCATCCCGTAGCGCTGAACGCGAAATCCCAGCGTCCCAATGCGGGGTAACGGTTCGTCCGGCGCCGGGCAGAGCCCCTGCCTGCCCCCGCGCTCCCAGTCGTCCAGCAGCGCCGCCACCCGCTCTTGCGCCCGCCGCACCGCCGCGTAGTCCTCTTCGGTCGGCAGGCGGTAGCGCCGCCCCTTCTCGTCCGGCCGCACCGTGACCACCGCCGTCATCCGCGCGCCGCCTGTACGGTTTCCGGCCTCGTCGAACACGGCGTCGGCGCCGCCGCGCTGGGCCGATAGTTGCGCCCGGACGCGCTCCGGCGGCAACACCGAGCCGCAGCAGAGGCAGACGGCGCGGGCGCGGGAGACCGTTCCGGCGGCTACGTCTTCGTCGGCATCCGGCTGGAAGACCTCGAACTCGACGCGGGGCGTCCCATCCGATGCGGGCAGGGGCGCCCCCGTTCCCGGCGCGGCGTTCGGAGCGTCCTGAGCACCTTCCGACCGGCATGGAACAGACGCTCGATCCGGTTGCTCCGCTGGCCAAGGCGCAGCGGGAAACGCGTCGTGTCTATTGCCGGCGCTCGCGGATTCGAAGCCGCGAGTCGAGCGCGCGGCCGCCCCGGTCGGGCGCTCGACCGTCGGCCGCAAAGCCCACTTGCGCTTCGGCTTCCTGCACAGCCAGAAGGAGCGCATCAGCGGGATCTCCGCGCCGCAGTCGGGCGCCTCGCAGCGCGCCGTGCGCGCCCACAGGTAGGCGATCGGCGTCGCGCCGTCCGGGTCCGGCGGGTAGAGGTCGGCCAGTTTCTCCTGGGCCGCCGCCTTGATGTCGGCTCCGACGCGGCGCAGTTCGTCCGCCAGGCCCGGGCCGTGGCGCGGGATGTCCTCCAGCATCACTTTGAGGATCAGGCAGGCGACGGGGTTCAGGTCGGAGGCGAAGGCTTCGCAGCCGAGCCTCAGCGCCTCCAGGGGGATCGATCCGCCGCCGGCGAAGGGATCGACCACCAGGGGCGGGTCGTCGCCGCCGTGGGCCGCCCGCACCAGGTTCCGCCCGACCCGCAGGTAGGTCGGGTGCGCGGCCATGTCCCAGTTGGCGAACGAGCCGATGAACCAGAGCAGCGCCCTCCGTAGCTCGGCGTCGCTCTTCGGCGGCTGCCGGACCGGGCTCAGGAACTCGCGCGCCCGCCGCTTGAACTCCTCCGGGCAGCGCGGGTCGCACGGGTCGGGCAGCAGCAGGGCCAGCAGCACCGCCCGGCTCGACGCCAGCGGTCGCCGCGCCCACCACAGATGGAGGGTCGAGGGATGCCCGTGCCGGATCGATTTCTCGCGCGCCGCGTGCTTCGACACCTCGGCGATGGGGAAGTCCACCTCCGCCAGCCGCCTGCACTCGCGGGGGATTCCGGCGGCCGTCACGGCCTGTTCTCCGCCCGCCGGACGACCGCCTCGATCCCCGGAACCGCTTCGGCCTGCGACCGCATCACTGACCCCATCGTCTGGAGTCGTCGATGGTCACGATCTCGTCTCCCCGGTTGACGAACACGACTTCAAGCGCCTCGTCCGGTTCGAGATTCTCCGCGACGCGTTGCCGAATCTCAGCGAGTACGTCGTCGGACCTCGGAACGGCGGACAGATCGCCGCGCACCCTGGCAAGGGGCATGGCGCCCAGACCCCGACCGCGTATCTGACCGTCAGGCGTGGAGACGTAGCAGCGGGCGCGAAAGGTAGGAGAGCGACCCGATTCGCCGCCGGCCGCGGCGGCGTCGGGAAGCTCCCGTCCGGGTGGCGGCGCCTCTTTCGCGGCCGCTCGCGCCACCGAGCGCTTCGACCCGAGCAGCAGGCTCTCCGCCCTTTCCTGCGCTTCAAGGGAGACTTCCCACGCCAGCGACGAGTGGTAGTCGAGCGGAAGAACCGTGAGAACATCCCCGTTCTCCTGGTCCTGAACCGCGACGAAGCACTGTTCTTCGGCGGGGCTGAAGAACAGCCGGTGGAGGTGACCGGACTTCGCGCCCACGAGAACCGCGAGGTCGTGATCCAGGATCGCGGTCACTTCGTCGGGCGCCATCGACAGCCGGTCGCCGATTCGTTCCTGCGCGTGGCGGGTGAGGCGGGCTGGTGGAGAACCCGTCACAGGCTGTCTTCCGCCCAACGCACGACGGTTTCGGCGATTTCGAGTGCGTCGGCGTACTGGAGATCCGAGACCCGGTCGTCGAGCCCCGGGTAGCGGGTTACCGATGCGTAGCGAGTCAGTTCCCTGGCCGACTTGACCGGCTCGGGCACTGCTTGCCCCGCGTCGCCAAGCAGCGACAGCAGGAACACAAGGTCGTGAACGTACGGAAACTCGACGCCCCGGGCTACCAGCAGGGCCTTGATCGCCTTCTCCGCAGCCTGTTGCGCATGAAAGCAGAGATCGGCGAGATGGACGCCATCGGGTCGGCTCCGCGCCAGCGTCAGATCGCTCCGGGCGCGGTCCATCCACCTGTCTGGATCGCTCTCTGGCAGCGGGTCAGACGGCATCGTAGACGACTCTCCCTTCCCGCAGCGCCGGCTTGAACACGAGCGAGTGGGTGTCGCGATGCCGCTCGACCTGCTCCGGCGAGGCGACGATGACCTCGACCGGCGCGCCAACCCCGAACAGGTTGCCGTAGATGTCCGCCGTCAGCCGGTGCGCGTCGTCCGTCTCGGCAACGACCAACAGGTCGACGTCGCTGTGCGGGCCCATCTCGCCCCGCGCGGCGGAGCCGAACAGGATGATGCGCTCCGGCGCCGCGATCTCCACCACCCGCCGAACGATGTCGTGGAGTACGCGCGGGTCGAGAGCGCCGGTGGCCGTCACAGGCTGGCCTCCGCCCACTGAACCACGGCCTCGGCGAGTTCGACCGCTTCCTGATACTCCGAATCGGTCACCGGCTCGTCGAGCCCGGGATACCTGATCGAAGTCCCGTACCGCGTCAGCCCGGCGGCGCGGCGAACCGCTTGGGGGATCTCCAATCCGTCCGCCTGAAGGCGCGCGGTCAGTTCCGCCAGGTCGTGGACGGAGTGGAAGTCAATGGTGCGTTGAGTCGACACCGCCTTGATCGCCTTTACGGCTGCCTGCTGGGCGTCGTAGCACAGGTCTTCGAGGTAGACGTCCGGCATCCGTGCACGAGCCCTGAGGAGGTTGCTCCTGGCGCGATTCAGCCACTCGCGGGGATCGTCCGGCGGATAGCGCTTGAGCGCTTCCTTGCAGTACGCGCCGGGCTGCTTGTCGGCTGGCCGGCTCACCTGCCGCTCCAACGTGTCTGGATGTAGCGCACGGCCTCGGGGATCGGGAGGGAACGCGTGGCGTTGCCCACGCGCAGCCAGAACAGGGACTGACCCTTCCGCTCCACGTAGACGGGGTGGTCGCTGGGCTCGACGGTGACCTGGCAGATGTCGGCGCCGTCGATCTGGTGGAAGTTCACCACGATGGAGTTCGAGGCCGTCGCCTCGCCGAACGCGTTGACGAAGAGCTGCTGCAGATGGTTCTCGAAGCCGTCCCTGTCGGGCTTGCGCAAGCTGCCGTAGTCGCGCTCGAGGCCGGTGGGCTGGCCGTCGTCGGCCACGCCGATCAGCAGGGTCCCCCCCGAGGCGTTCAGGAACCCCGCCACCGTCTTCAGAGCGACCCCTTCCAAGCCCTTGTTGGTGCATTCCCGGTGGAGGTCCCAGCGCAGGCTGGACTTGAACTCCAGGTCGTCGCTCTCTCCGCCTCGAATCAGCCCGCGAACGTACTCCTCACCGTTCGGGTCCGGCCGACTTGGCAGCCACGACGCGATGAACTCGTTCGCGGCTTCGGCCAGCAGGCGGCGGCGCGCGGCGAGGAAGTCCAGGAAGTTCTCCGGGCGCCAGAGCTCCGGGTCCATCGGCACGGACTGGGCCGCCAGCGCCCCGGGCTGGTTGTCGTTCACTTCGAGCAGGTAATCGGCCGGCGAGACGTTGCGGAGCTCCTTGGGAGCTTTCTGGCCCAGGACGACACGGTTCGCCACCGCGTTGATTCGGCGGCCGTCTTCCATGCCGGCACTCAGGAGGACCTTCCTCGGAAAGACGTAGTGGCGCTCGCCGCCCGTACTCTTCCCGAGCGCCGCGTCGTAGACGCGAACGCCGGTGAACCAGTCGCGGGCCCCGCGGTGCCTTGCCAGTACCCGCACCAGGTAGGCGACGGCGGAGCGGACGGTCGCCCGGTCGAGATCGCCCTGCTCCAGGACCAAACGGCCTCGTTCGCGGAGGATCGCGGCTTCCAGCTCGTGCGTCGGGTCGGGGTCGCCGGTAGCGACCAAGGCCACGTCCTGTTGCAGCTTGGTCTCGGTGGCGCCGCTGTAGCGTCCCCAAAGGCCGGCGAGGAACATCCAGCGGATGAAGCGGCGCCGGATGTCGTCGCCGGGGAACTGCCCGCCGTGGCGCGAGAGGTACACCGTCATCAGGATGACGACGTTGTTCGTCGGCAGGTCGTCCAGACTGTCGACGAGCGCTTCGTGGCGGAGCACCCCCACCAGGTGTTCGAGCGCCGGCTTCAGCTTTTCCCAAGCCTGCTGGTGGACTTCCGCCGGCGTCTGGAAGAAGGACCCCTCGAGCGCGACCGATCCGGCGCCGACGCCGGCGAGGCAGCGAGTCAGCAGGTCGAGGCCGAAGGCGAACCCCCGTTCCTCCATCCTGTCGCTGAAGGCGCGGAACTCGCCCCGGGCCTCGGGCCACAAGCTGCATACGTGGGCGATCGCCAGGTCCGCCTTGGTCAGCGGGGTGCCGGCGCTGTTCACCCGGTTGAAGATGCCGACGACGTCGTCCACGTCGTAGTCGTCGCCGGAGACGTGATCGACGGCGTAGGTGTAGTTCCGGATGGCGTCCAGGTCGGTCAGCGCGGCCAGGTTGTTCTGCAGGGTGGCGCGCTGTTCCTCCTCAAGGCTCGGAAACTCGCGGAGGAAGTCGCCCAGACCCCGCCGAAGGAACTCGTGGACGCTGATCCAGGCAGGGTTGTTCTGCATCAACGACTTCTGGAAGAAGCGGAATCCGCCTGTCTGGACATTGAAGTGGAGGTCGAAGAAGAGGGACTCGCCCTCGTAGAACGGCGGCGGCTTGCCCTTGAACAGGGTGTAGAGCGAGGTCAGCCGCTGTTGGCCGTCGAGCAGCAGGAGCGAGTGGCCGTCGCGGCTCTCGGCGCTTCCCCGCACCCGGAGCGGCTTGTAGGTCTTCCAGATCAGCAGGTGCCCGGTCGGATGACCCTTGTAGAGCGAGTGCATCAGCCCGCGCACCTGGTCTCTCCGCCAGACGTAGCCGCGCTGGAACTCGGGCAGGAGGATCTCGCCCCGGTCGATCTGGGTGAGCAACTCGTGGATCTGTCGCGTGTCAGGCATTCGGATCTCCAGCAACCAGCGGCACGCGCATGGCCGTGACGAACAGCGTCCTCGCGGGCCGGCTCAACGGTCGCTCCGGCTGTCGGACGCTGCGCTCAGCTTCTCCACGTCGAGATAGTAATGCTGCACCTTCTTCACCTCGATCCAGGGCCTTTGCGCCGGGTTCGGGACGGGGTCCCGGAGAACCGGATCGCCGGCGCAGTCCGTGACCACGTACAGCCAGTAGCAGTCCCGGCGATCCTCGGCCACGCGGCGTTCGTTCGGGGTGAGCACGATGGTCCCCGAGCGGGCGGCCAGGCCCTTGACCTCGATCAGTCGGAGATCGCCGGTCACGGGATCGAGGCTGGTCACGTCGTAGCCGAGGTTCTTCGCGCTCACGTCTTTCGTGCGCCGGCCTTCGGCCTGTTCGTGCTCCATCGCCACGCGCATCGCCGTCGCTTCGGTTTCGGGGTGGGGCTGGTGTCGCTTGACCTCCGCCGCGTCATGGCCCGGATGGGGCAGGACGAGGGCGCTCGCGATCCGCTCGACGTTCTGCAAGGAGAGCGAGCGCTGACGCCCCATCTCCTCCAGTCGCCGGTCGCGACGGGCGGAGAGCTCGTCATGCCGGAGTTCAGCCATTCGGAGCCGGCCTTCCGCGCCCTGGCGGCCGTTCTCGACGTCGAGAGCCGCGCGGCCGACCTCACCGTCGGCCTGGTTCAGGAGCTCGGTGAGGGACCTCTCGACGTGCTCGGCCACGCGCTCCACCTCCGCCGCGCGGTTCGCCCGCGTCTCTTCGAGCAGCGGGAGGAGAGCGTGCTCGTGCAGCCAGGCTTCGGGCGCCGGCGCGTGGGCGATCCCCGGAAGCGGGTCGGCGGGGGCCACCGGCGTCAGATCGCGGAGGACGCCGGGCTCGCGGAGTCGCGGATCGCCGTCGTCTCCCGGCAGTTCCACCGCCAGGAGCTTCTCCCGGACGACGGCGCCGAGGCCGTCGACGACCTGGGCTCGGTAGAAGTCGATCCGGGCGGGCAGATCGTGGGCCAGCGAGTGGAAGGTCGCGCCGGACGAGAGCGGGGCAGCCGCCCGGTCGCGGATGGACCGGCGGACCGCCTCGAACAGCGGGTGGCCGGGCGTGACCCACTCCAGCGCGTGGTCCCGGGCGGTTTCACGGTCCGTCGTGCAGCGCGGGTAGCGGTTCGCGAGCTCGGGCAGGCGCCAGTCGCCCTCCCGCTCGTGCCGGCGGAGGCCGGGCGGCGTCCGGCCGGGGTCGAACGCGTGCCGCAAGCGTCGGCCGCCGACGAAGCGGAGCTCGAGAGCCGCGTGGGGCGCCGCCTCTCGAAGAAAGCGGGCGATCGTCTCCGGCACGACCCGTCGCTCGCGGGCCCGGGCTCGGCGTTCGACCAGCATCTCCAGGTTCAGTTTCTTCGAGGCGAGGCCCTCCAGCGCGTTCCGACAGATGTTGCGGAAGCGGGTCTCGTCCACGTCCCGCAGCATGCGTTCCTGCAGATCCTCCTGGCCGAGCCGGCCCGCGTAGTAGTCGCGCAGCAGCCGCTCGATCCGGGAAGCGGACAACACCTCGCCGACGACGTTGAAGACGGCGTCGTCGTCCAGCGCGTCGCGAATCTCCTTCAGCTTGTCGAGCAGGCGTTCGAGGACGCGGCCTTCCACGGTATTCGTGGCGGCGAAGTTGAAGATCAGGCAGTCCTTCTCCTGTCCGTAGCGGTGGATGCGGCCCATCCGCTGCTCGAGGCGATTCGGGTTCCACGGGATGTCGTAGTTGAAGAGGATGTTGCAGACCTGCAGGTTGATCCCCTCGCCCGCCGCTTCGGTCGCGGCGAGCACCTGCACGGCGCCTTCCCGGAACTGCTGCTCCGCGTGCAGCCTGGTCCCCGGCTCGTCGCGGCCGCCCGGCTTCATGCCGCCGTGGATCGTGGCGACCCGAAAGCCCCAGCCTTCGAGTCTTTCGACCAGGTAGTCCAGCGTGTCCTTGAACTCCGTGAAGAGCACGAGCCGCTGCTCGGGTCGGTCGAAGAAGCCCTCGTTGCGCAGGAGACTCTCCAGTTTCGCCAGCTTCGCCTCGACGCCCAGGCGTTCGACGGCTCGCGCGCGGTCGGCGAGTTGGCGCAGTTCGACGATCTCCATCCGGACCTCGGCCGCGTTGTTCGTCAGGCTGACGGCCTCCAGCAGGGCGAGGATCCGTTCCCTCTCGCCCTCCTCCATCTCGTCCATCTCGTCCATGGAAGGCAGCGTCGGGGGCGCGGCGGCCGCGAGATCCCGCGCCTCGGCCAGAGCTCGTTCCAGGCGGTCCGCGCGGTTGGCCAGGCTCCGTCTCAGGGCGCGGGTGCTGGACGCGAGCCGCCGCTGGTAGAGCGCCATGAGGAAGCCGAGGGCGCGTCCGCGGGGGTCGTCGCGGGCCGCGGCCAGGGCGCTCTGCCGCTTCACGAAGTCGGTCACGGCGCGGTACAGCTCGTACTCCGCGCCGTCGATGTCGAACCCGACGGTCGTGGGGATGCGCTTGGTGAAGATCGGCCGGGCGGCCCACTCGCCGTTCTCATCCCGATGGGGGAAGTGGACCATCGCCTCCTTCGTCCGCCGCAGGTAGAACGGCGCGCGCCCCCGGTGCAGGGCGTGGCGGATGGAGGTGACGCTGGCGTAGGCGTCGCGGTCGAGAAGCTGGAGGAAGAGGGAGAAGTTCTCCTGGTCGCCCTTGTGCGGCGTCGCGGTCAGCAGCAGCAGGTGGTCGGAGGTGTCGCGAAGCAGCTCGCCCAGCTTGTAGCGCTGGCTCTTGTGGGACTCGTCCCGCGCCGACATCCGGTGCGCCTCGTCGACGACGACCAGGTCCCAGCGGGCCTGCCGCAGGCCCGGGAGGATCTCGTCGCGCTTCGCCAGGTCGAGCGAGGTGACGATCCGGTCGCGGTCCATCCACTGGTTGACGCCGTACTGGGCGCGCAGTTCGGCGCCCTTCAGCACGACGAAGCTCTGGTCGAACTTCTCGCGCAGCTCGCGTTGCCACTGGAAGGTGAGGTTCGACGGGGCGACGATCAGGATGCGTTCGGCCAGACCCCGCAACTGGAGCTCGCGCATCAGCAGGCCGGCCATGATCGTCTTGCCGGCGCCGGCGTCGTCGGCGAGCAGGAAGCGCACGCGCGCCGGCTTGAGCAGGTGGTCGTACACGGCTTCGAGCTGGTGGGGCAGCGGGTCGACTCGAGAAACCGAGAGCCCGAAGTATGGGTCGAACCGCCATGCGATGCCGAGCGCGTGGGCGTCGAGGCCGAGCCGGAGCAGTTCGCCGTCGCCGTAGAAGCCGAAAGCCGTTGCGCTGGTCTTGAGGGCGGCGAGTTGCCGGGCTTCGAGGGAGACCCGCGTGAAGCGCTGCGTCCTCGTGCCGACGAGACCGACGTTCCAGCCGCCGGAACCGTTCGGCGCCACGGTCTCGACCCGCATCGGTTCGCTGAACAGCGGTCCCGTCAGGACCTGGCCTTCCTCGGGCGGCGCGGGCTGGTTCATCGGAAGCGGCACATTGTACGCCCGCGGCGGCGTGAGCGTAGAGGCGTCGCCATGCTGATCGATCGGCGGTGTAGAGTCGAGGGCGTCCGGTTTGGCCGGACCGCCCCGCCCCAGCCAGAACAGGAGAATCCAAGGCATGGCTGCAACAGGAACGGGGGCCGAAACCCCGGCGCTCAACGAGGATTGGATCGCGTGGCGCGCGCGCGTCGACGAGAAGCTGCGTCACGTGGCGACGAAGGAGGACCTCGCCAACCTCAAGGCCAATCTCAAGGAGGACATCGCGAGTCTCAGGGAGGCGTTGACCTGGCGGATCCTGCTGGCGATGGGCGGGTTCGCGACGATCGTGACGGTGCTCGACCGGCTTCTCCCGTGAGCCGTCGGCCTTTAGTGACCCGTCGGAGCTGCAGGCTGTAGCCGATCCTCGGACCTGTTGCATAGCTCCGAGATTCGCGCTCCGAAGCCCGAATCGCCAGACCGCGCGGTCGACGGTCCTCCAGCTTGGGCTCGACGGTTAAACTCGCGCGATGTCTGATCGACGCGCGCGCATCGCTTCTCTCGCCGTTCTCGCCGCACTGCTCGCCGCGTCGGCTTCGGCCGAAGACGTCACGTACTACCTGCCGGCCGCCGTGAGTCCTGCCGCCTACGACCCGGACGTGCCCCGGCCGTCCGCGGTGCTGGGCTACGAAGTCGGAGAATGGCACGTTCGCCCCGATCAGTTGAACGCCTACATGCGGGCCGTGGCCGCCTCCTCGCCGCGGGCGACCGTCTCGGTGCAGGGGAGAACCCACGAGCGGCGTCCCCAGCTCCTGCTCACGATCACGTCGCCCGAGAACCACGCCCGGCTCGACGAGATCCGCGAGCGGAGGCGCGGCCTGATCGATCCGCGGCTGCCGGCGCCGGAACTCGAGGACCTGCCGGTCGTCGTCTGGCTCGGCTACAGCATCCACGGCAACGAGCCGAGCGGCGCGAACGCCTCGATGCTGGTTGCCTACCACCTGGCCGCGTCGCTCTCCGACGTGGTCGCCGAGCAGTTGGAGCAGGCGGTCATCCTGGTCGACCCGAGCCTGAATCCGGACGGGATCGGCCGCTTCGCGCACTGGGCCAACACGAACCGCGGCATGGTGCTGAACGCCGACCCGGCTCACCGGGAACACCGGGAGCCGTGGCCCGGCGGCCGCACGAACCACTACTGGTTCGACCTGAACCGGGACTGGCTCCTGCTGCAGCACCCCGAGTCGCGGAACCGCATGGCGACCTGGAAGGCCTGGCAGCCGAACCTCGTCGGCGACTTCCACGAGATGGGCTCGAACAGTACGTTCTTCTTTCAGCCGGGCGTCCCGAGCCGGCGCAATCCCCTGATTCCCGAGCGCAACGTGGAACTGACCGAAGCGATCGCTGCCCACCACGCCGCCGTGTTCGACGGCGTGGGCCGGCTCTACTACACGCAGGAGGGCTTCGACGACTTCTACCTCGGCAAGGGCTCGACCTATCCGGACGCCCACGGCGCGGTGGGTTTCCTGTTCGAGCAGGCGAGCGCGGAGGGGCGCCGGATCGAGACGGCGAACGGCGAACTGGCGTTCGGCTTCGGCATCAAGAACCAGCTTCTGGCGTCCCTCTCGATGGTCGAAGGCGGGGTCGCCAAGCGGCTGGAACTCCTCGAGCATCAGCGAGACTTCTTCCGCGGCGCGCTGGCCGCGGCCGAGGCGGAACCCGCTGCCTACGTGTTCCACCTGGACGGCGATCGCGGCCGCGCCCACCGGATGCTGGATCTGCTGCTGAGGCACGAGATCGAGGTCTACGGGACGGCGGAGGAGATCGCGGTCTCCGGCCGCGTCTACACCCCGGGCGCGTCGTGGCTGGTGCCGCTGGCGCAACCCCAGTCGACGCTCGTGCGCTCCTTCTTCGAGATCGTGACCGAGTTCAACGACCCGGTGTTCTACGACGTCTCGGCGTGGACCCTGCCGCTCGCCTTCGGGGCCGAGTACGATCTGCTCGAGGGCGCTGCCTACCGGCCCGAGCTGCTTGGGGCGGCGGTTGCCGCGGCCGCGATCGAGCCGGGCGCGTTCGGGGCCGCTCCCGGAAACACTCCGACCTACGCATACGCGTTCTCCTGGGACGGCTACTTCTCGGCGCGCACCCTGAACCGTCTGCAGCGGGCGGGCGCGCGGGCACGGGCGTCGACGCGTTCGTTCGTCGCGGAGACGCAGGACGGCCCGCGGGCTTTCGAACCGGGAGCGATCGTCGTGCCGGTGGGGCGCGAGGGCGAACCGGGCTCGAACGCGGAAATCGACATGGAGACGATCCTGGCGGAAGCGGCGGCCGCCGACGGCGTCGACGTGCACCGGTTGGTCAGCGGCCGGGCCGCGGCCGGAATCGACTTGGGCAGCCCGAGCCTGCGGCCGCTGGTGGCGCCGCGGACGTTGCTCGTGAGCGGTTCCGGGACCCCGGCGTACCGCGTCGGCGAGGTATGGCACCTGCTCGACGAGCGCTTCGGCGTGGAGGTCTCGCTGGTTGATCTCGACGGCTTGGGCGGCGCGGACCTGGACCGCTATAGCCACGTCGTGCTGGCCCTGGGCGGCTTCCGCGGCGCGTTACCCCGTGAAGAGGTCCGGGATCGCCTTCGGACTTGGGTGCGGGGCGGCGGCGCGGTCGTGGCGATCGGCGCGGCGAGCCGCTGGGCGAGCGCCGAGCTCCTCGAGCGCGAAGCGGAGGCCGACGAGGCGGCCGCCGACGGCGAGGACGCGGACGCTTCCGGAGACGCGGATGCCCTCGAAACGCCGGAGCGGCGCCGGTACGCCGACTACCGTGACCAGCGCGCCGAGCAGCTCATGGCCGGCACGATCGTCGGCGCGGAACTGGATCTGACGCATCCCTTGGCCTACGGCTACGGACGGCCGGAGCTGGCCGTCATTCGAACCGGCGAGTGGGTCCTGCCGCCCAGCCCCGATCCCTTCGAGAACGTCGCGCTGTACCAGGACCCGCCGCGGCTTTCCGGCTGGATATCGCCGGAGAACCAGCGTCGCCTGGCCGGCAAGCCGGCCGTCATCGCCAGCCGCTTGGGCCGCGGCGTCGTGATCCAGCTTCTCGACAATCCGAACTTCCGCGCCTACTTCCACGGCTCGAATCGTCTGTTCCTGAACTCGATCTTCCTCTCCGGCCTGATCGACGCGACCTCGGCGCCGGACGCATGGCGGTGAGGCCCCGGCAGGTCGCTTTGGCGGGGATCTTGCGTTCGCTTGTGCCGCTGTGCTGAGATCCCGCGAACCGGCCCCGGTCCGGCGCGCGGAATCGTCGCGCAGCGGCCGGGTTCGGGCCACTTTGGCGCACGTTCCACGCGCGGGCGTGCGGGAATCGTCAACTGTTCACGGAGAAAGTCGAGAGTGACCGAAACCGACCACCCCGACTCTGTCCCCCCCGCGCCGGCGGCGGCGGCCGGGACCGCTCCGCCCGAGGCCGACGCGCCGGGCGAGGTCCTGATCTCCGTCGCCGACCTGACCAAGCACTACGGACCCATTCGCGCCGTCGACGGCATCAGCTTCGAGGTGCGCCGCGGCGACGTGCTCGGCTTTCTCGGGCCCAACGGCGCCGGCAAGACGACGGCGATGAAGATGATCACCGGCTTCCTGGAGCCGGACCGCGGTTCCGTCACGGTTGCCGGCATCGACGTCGCCGCGGATCGCCTCGCCGTGAGCCGGAGGATCGGCTACCTGCCCGAGGACGCCCCGGCCTACGGCGAAATGACCGTCGAGGCGTTCCTGCGCTTTATCGCCGAGGCGCGCGAACTCGAGGCTGCGGAAGAGGCGATCGAGGCGGTGCTGGAGACGGCCCATCTGCGCAGCGTGCGCGGCCAGACGGTCGAGACCCTGTCCAAGGGCTACAAGCGCCGCGTCGGCCTGGCCCAGGCGCTGATCCACGACCCGGAGGTGCTGATCCTCGACGAGCCGACGGACGGTCTCGATCCGAACCAGAAGGCGGTGGTTCAGGACCTGATCTCCAGCCTTTCCGCCAATCGTTGCATCGTTCTCTCGACCCACATCCTCGACGAGGCGGAGCGCGTGTGCAACCGGGCGGTCATCCTCTCCGAGGGACGCATCTTGGTCGACTCGACGCCCGAGGACCTCGTGAGCCAGGCGCCCGGCCACAACGCGGTCCGCTTCCGGGTCACGGAAGGAGACGCCGAGGAGGTGGCGGAGAGATTGGCCGAGGCGGAGTGGTGCGCGTCGGCCCGCGTGCTGCCCGGCGGCGAGGTCGAGGCTCAGCCCGCCGCCGGTGAGAACCGGCTGAACGAGGTGCTGGCCGCGGTCGGCGAGCACCGCGTCGCCGACGTCAGGGTGAGGGAGGGCCGGCTCGACGAGCTCTTCCGGGACGTGACGAGAGGAGTGGCGGCATGAGTGCGCTGGCGCGCCGGTTCACCGGGATGAGGGCGGTGCTGCGCCGGGAGTTCCACGGCTACTTCGCTTCGCCGCTCGGCTACATCTTCATGGTCATCTTCCTGATGGCCAGCGGTTATCTCATGGTGTCGCGCGACTTCGGCCGCTTCCTGGAGCTCCGCGAGGCGAGCCTCGACGCGCTGTTCAGCTACCTCCCGTGGATCTTCGTCGTCCTGGTGCCGGCGGTGGCGATGCGGCTGTGGGCGGAAGAGCGCCGTTCCGGCACGGTCGAGCTGCTGCTTACCCTGCCGATCACGCTCGAAGGTTCCTATCTAGGGAAGTTCCTGGCCGGCTGGGCGTTCCTTGCCGTGTCCGTGTCGCTGACGTGGCCGGCGGTGTTCCAGGTGGCCCGGCTCGGCGACCCGGACTGGGGCGCCATCTTCGCGAGCTACGTGGCGACCTTGCTGGCGGCCGCCGTGCTGCTGGCGATCGGCCTCCTGTTCTCGGCGCTGTCGAAGAACCAGGTCGTCGCGTTCATCCTGGCGGTGGCGGCCTCGGTCGGCTTCCTGCTGATCGGCTTGCCGCAGACTCAGGAGTTCGTGGGCAAGTGGTTCGGCGGCTACGTCGAGCGCGTGGTGTCGTCGCTCAGCCTGCTCGATCACTTCGAGACGCTGACCCGCGGCCTGTTGCAGTTGAACTCGTTGCTGTTCTTCGTGTTGTTCACCGTCGGCTGGCTGGTCTGCGGCATGCTGGTGCTGGGCCAGACGAAGACGAACTGAGGATTGGCGGATGACTGACGAACCGAACGTACGTCCGGATGCCGGCGGGGACGCCGGCGCACCCAGTGGCGCCGAGGCCGACGCCGACGGCGGCGCGAAGGGGATGACGGTGGTCCAGAGCCGCCTCCTGACCCTGGCCCTGATCGGGCTCGTGACCGTGCTCTCGATCCACCTCGCCAACGAGTGGCTGGAGGGCTGGCGCGTCGACCTCTCCGGCGGCGATCTCTACTCGCTGACCGACGGCACCCACGCGATCCTCGATCGCATGCGGGAAGAGGGCGTCAATCCGCTCGACGTCCGCCTCTACTTCTCCGAGACGGCGGGCAAGACGTTGCCCAAGTTCGTCAAGGACTTCATCGGCTACGAGCGCTATCTGCGCAGCCTTCTGGGCGAGTACGAGCGGGCCGCGGCCGGCAAGATCCGCGTCGAGACAATCGATCCGCTTCCCGACAGCGACGACGCGGACCGCGCCGCCGAGGACGGTCTGGACGGCAAGCTGATCAACCAGAACGGCGATCTCTTCTTCTTCGGTCTGGCGTTCGAGACCCAGACCGGCAGCAGGGAGACGATCGAGTTCCTGTGGCCGCAGGAGCAGGAGAACATCGAGTACGAGATCTCGAAGAAGATCCACGGTCTGCTATGGCCGGCTCGGCAGAGGGTGGGCGTGCTCTCGAGCCTGGAGGTCTTCGGCGGCGCCCAGGACCCGTTCATGGCGCAGATGCTGGCGGCTCAGGGCCGGACGCCGTCGCAGAAGTGGATCATCGTCCAGGTCCTGGAGGACCTCTACGACGTCTCCCAGGTCGCGCCGGACGTGGACGAGATCTCGCGCGACGAGTACGACCTGCTCGTCGTGATCCATCCCAAGGACCTGCCCGACAAGACGGCGTTCGCGATCGACCAGTGGGTTGCCGCGGGCGGCAACACGCTGATCTTCCTCGATCCGTATGCGCTCGGCGACACACCGCCGCAGAACCCGCAGCAGCCCTGGATGGCGCTCCAGTACCAGCCGGCCTCGAACCTGGCGCCGCTGCTCGCGGCCTGGGGTCTGGAGCTTCCAGCCAATCGGTTCGCGGCCGACTTCGAGCTGGCGGCACGGCGGCCGATGAGCCAGTTCGGCGCCTCCGAGTCGGTGATCATCGATCTCCAGGTCGATTCCACGCTCCACGAAGGCCTGCTGGACGAGGAGAATCCGATGCTGCGCGGCCTCTCGAACACGCGCTTCTTCCTTGCCGGCGTGCTGCGGGAGTTGGGCGACGACGGGTCTCAGGCCGAAGCCGCCGGAGACGACGCGGAGGAAGAGCCTGGCGAAGGCGACACCGACGAAACGGGATCGGCGGCGGGCGTCGAACTGCGGCCGCTGATCTCGACGACTCCGGCGGGCGCCACGCTCGAAGTGCTGCCGGGATTCGGCGGCGGCGAGGGTCTGGCCTACACCGACCTGAACGACGGCGCCGCGCTCCGTGACGCGTTCGCGCCGGGCGAGGAGCCCCTGGCGCTCGCGTACTTCGTGCGCGGCAGGTTGCCGACCGCCTTCCCGGATGGCGTGGACTACCCGGACAGGGAGGCGGAGCGGCCGCCCAACCTGCCGCCCGAGATCGAGGTGCCGCCGCCGGACGACGCCGAGATCATCCACCGCGATCCCCTTCCCGAGGAGGAACGCGGAGAGGCGGCGGTTGTCGTGTTCGCCGACGTGGATTTCATCCACGACCAGATCGCCTTCCTGCAGAACCCGTTCGGGATCGTCCAGGCCGCCAACGACAACCACAAGGTCGTTCTCAACAGCATCGACTACCTGCTCGGGTCTCAGGACCTGATGTCGGTGCGGGCGAAGAGCGGCATCAGCCGGCCCTTCCTCCGTTTCGACGAGATCGAGGCCCGGGCGGAACTCGACACCCTCGACCGCGAGCGGCAGATCCGGGAGGAGATCGAGAGCTTCCAGGAGGAGCTGCGGGAGAAGCAGGGCGAGATCACCCAGCGCAACGCGGCTCTCTTCGAGCGCAAGCTGCAGGAGGAAGTCGACGAGTTGAACGAGCGGATCCTGGAAGGCAACCGTGAACTGCGGGACATCCGCAAGGGCCGGCGCGAAGCGCTCGAGCGTGAGGAGTCCATGGTGCGCTTCGCCGTCATCGGGTGGATGCCCATCGTCGTCCTGCTGATCGGTCTCTACCGCGCCCGCCGGCGCTAGGGCTTGCAAGGAGTTATCGGCATGAGCCAGTTGAATCAGAGGCTTGTAGCCGCGGCCGCGGCGCTGCTGGCCCTTTCGGCTTTCAGCTACTGGAACAGCGTGTCGCGCGCCGAGCGTTTCGAGAGCGGCCGGAAGTTCCTGCCCAACCTGAACCCGGACGAGATCGTCGCGGTCGAGATTCTCCAGGGAGACGAGCAGGTCACGCTGAGTCGGCAGGGCGATGTCTACGTGGTGGAGGAAGCCCGCGACTACCGCGCCCGGAACGAGGGCGTGAACCGCCTGGTGCGCAACCTGCTCGACATCGAGCTGGCGAAGGAAGTCGGATCGGGCGACGGTCTGGCCGCGGAGCTCGGCATCGAGCCGCCCGGCGAGGACACGGTCGAGGTGGCGCTCAGGAACGCCGCCGGCACCGACATGGTTCGGCTGCGGGTCGGCGCCCGGTTCGAGGGGGGCGCGGGCAACTACGTCCGCCGCCTGGACGGCGAGGAGAACCCGATCTTCCTGACCGAGGCCACCGTACTGATCGACAGCACGGCGGATCAGTTCCTGCAGAAGGAGATCGTCGACGTCGCCTCAGGCGACGTGACGAGAATCGAGGGTCCTGACTTCACGTTCAGCAAGGATGGCGAAGAGGGAGCGGAACTCGCTCTCGAGCGGGTGCCGTCCGGGCGTCGGGAGAGGACGAGCGAGGTCGGCCGGGTGAAGAACTTCCTGTCCCGGCTGCGGTTCTCCGAGGTCCACCTCGCCGACGCCGAGGAAGTGGTCGATCTCTCCTTCGACAACGAGTTCCGGTACGAGCTGGCGGATGGTTCCGGCTACGTCGTCTCCGTTGCCGGGCGCGATGACGACCGCTACATCCGCATCGGCGGCTACCACACGGTGCAGCAGGTGGAGATCGAGCGCGACACGCCCGAGGAGGAACTCCAGGAGAAGGCGGACATTCTGAACCGGGCGGAGGAGATGCGGGAGTTCAACGACTACCACGGCCCGTGGGTCTACAAGCTGGACAGCTTCACCGGCGAGAAGCTCGACCTCCGGCGCGCCGACCTGATCGAAGACGAAGAACAAGACGACGACGAGAGCTGAGTCCGCGGCTCGTAGCGGCCGCGCGGGGCGCGCCCGGCCGCGCGTCAGGCTGTTATCTTGCGGCTCCGCGCGTCGCGGCTGGTCGCGGCGGCAGGATCTCAAGGGAGCACACTCGATGATCGGTTACTGCACGATCGGCGTGAACGATATGGACCGGGCGACGGCCTTCTACGATGCGCTGCTCGGCGAGCTGGGCGCGAAGACCCTGTTCGACATGGGGCGGATCAAGGGCTATGGCGTCGGGCCGGGACAGCCGATGCTCGCCATCTGCATCCCGTATAACGAGGAGCCGCAGGCGCCGGGGAACGGGAACATGGTGGCGATCCCGGCGGCCTCGGAGGAGCAGGTCGGCCAGCTTCACGCCAGGGCGCTCGAACTGGGCGGCGCCGACGAGGGCGCGCCCGGGACGCGGGTGCCCACGTTCTACGGCGCCTACGTCCGGGATCTGGACGGCAACAAGCTCTGCTTCTTCAAGATGTCGGCCGGCTGAGGCGGCGCCGGTTCAAGCGGGCCGGCCGCGTCGAGTAGCGAGCCGAGGACGGCTGGCCGGGGCCGCCTCGCGGAGAGCGCACCGCGCTGCGCGGTCTCCTTTTCGGGTAGACGAAAAACAAGATCCGTCGCCATGGCGCTACGGAGGGTCGAACGGATTCAACACGGGCACGCCCGTCGGCTCGAAGTGCCGCGCGTTTCGGGTGACGACCGTCAGGCCGCGTTCAAGCGCCGTGGCGGCGAGGAGCAGATCGGCGTCCTGATGGCCGAGCGACTGCGAGAGGAAACCCCAGCGCCGTGCCGCTCCGAGGTCGATCGGGAGGACGCGGCCGGCGTAAAGGTTGATCGTGTCGTCCAGCCATTGGGCGAGCAGGGCGGCGAACCTGGGGTCACGGCGCCTGGCTCGGGCGATGCCTCGCTCGATCTCGCCGAGTGAGATGACGCTCACATGGAGATCGCTGCTTCTCTGTGTCGACACCCACCGCATGACGTGGGCGTGGCGCTGCCTTCGGCGCAAGGCCGACAGCACGTTGGTGTCGAGGAGGTACATCAGAACTCGACATCGCGCGGCTTCACCTGGAGTCGTTCGAACTCTCCGTCGTCCTGGGGCATCGCGAGGAGATGTTCGGCGAACGTAGGCGCCTTCGCTTTCTCCAAGTGGCGGAGGCGTTCGTACTCCTCGTCGGCGAGCACGACGACCGCCGGCTTGCCTCGTCGCGTTACGCGTTGGGGTTCCCCCGCCAGAGCGGCTTCGACGACGGCGCTGAACTGGTTCTTCGCTTCCTGCAGTTGCCATGCCGTCATGAGTTCCTCCGGTGTCTGGCTAGTGGAGCTGGCCAGATTGTCGCCTTCAGTCGTGTTCGAGGTCAAGGGCGGTTTCCGTTGTTCGCCCGGCGTCGAGGAGGGCGTCGCGCGAGACCAGTTGTGGGAAGGCTCAGCGGGCTGCGGTGGCGCCGCGTCCCGACCGAACGTCCTTCTGGCGATGGAGCGACTGCTACGCTGAACGGCCGTGTCCGGCGCCGCCGTCCTCCTCTCGATCGTCACTTCGGCGATCGCCTTTGGCCAGATCGTTGGAGATCAGGTTGACCCGGCGCCGGGCGATTCGGTCGCGGTCTTGGCGAAGGCGCGCGCGGCTGTCGGGCGGGCGCCCTCCGAGTTCGCGCCTGCGTTGGCTCTGGCGCGGGCGCTCACGGCTCTCGGACGCGCCGATGATGCCCTCGCGGCGTTCGCCCACGCGCGCGAACTCGCGCCGGCCGGAGCGGGCGGCGATGCCGTCGCCTCGGCCTCGCTCGCGCCTGCGTTGCTGCTGCGCGATCTTGACCGCACCGGCGATGCGATCCGGTTGCTTGAGGAGGCGGTGGATCGTCGGCTCGGGAGCGCCGACGTGTATGAGCAGTTGGCCTTGCTCCGACTGGCGGAAGGTCAGGCGGACGAGGCCCTGGCGGCCGTCTCGGCGGCCGAGGCCGAGAACCTTGCAAGTCCTGGCCTCGACCTCGCCCGCGGACTGGCGCTGGCGCGCCATGCGAACCGTCGCGGCGAGGCTCTGGGCTACCTGCAGCGCGCGCTCGACGCCGGCGCGGGGGATCCGGTCGTCGTGCATCTGGAAGCGGCGGACGTCCTCGCGGCCGAAGGGCGCTTTCCTGAAGCGCTCGGCCACCTTCGCGCCGCCGCGGAATCGGCGCCGGAAGAACCGGAAGTGGTCTACCGCCTCGGGCGCACCCTCGCCGCCGCCGGCGACCGCGAAGCCGCCCGCGCGGCGCTCGAGCGCCACCGGTCTTTGGAGGAGGCCCGAGAACGCGCGGCGGAGGCCGAGCATCTTGCGTCCACGGAGACGGCGTCGGCCTTGTCTGACGCGCGGCGGTTGGCGGGGGAGGGCGATCTCGAAGCCGCGCTCGAACGCCTGGCCGGGCTGCCGGAACGGCGGGACGCTTCCCGGGCCGCGGACGTGTACTCCCTGCGGGCCAAGGTCCTGTACTCGATGGGTCGGGTCGACGAGGCCGCAGCCAGCATCGCCGAGGCACGGCGGCTTGAGCCGAATCGGGTTGAACACCACTACCTGGAGGGGATGTTCCTGCACACGGCCGGGCATGCCGAGGACGCCGCCGCTGCGCTCGAACGCGCCCTGGCGCTCGATCCCGGCCTCGGCGAGGCCCACGCCCTTCTCGGCATGATCGCCGCGGAGGCCGGCCGCTCCGCCGAGGCCGCCGAGCGGATGGAGCGGGCGCTCCGACTCGGGCTCGACAACAACGCGCCGCTCCGTTTCAACTACGCCCGGGTGCTCGAGAACCTGGGGCGTAGTGAAGAGGCCAAGGCCCAGATGGAGGCGTTCGAGCGTCTGAGACCGCTGCCGCCGTAGTAGGCTCGTCACCCGACGAGCGTCTACAACGAGGGCAAAGTCGTCGCCGAAGACATAGGCCAGCACGTTCGTGTCGATCGACGAAGCACGGCTCTCACGGAGGTATCCTCATCCATTGCTCGAATCCTGACTCCGGTGGGCAGCTCTCCGTCGTGACGAGCGTCTGGGTCAGCGGCGTCCTGGCGGCGGCAAGTGCGATCGTACTTGCCGCGCCGCCCGATGGCCCTGCGTTGGACGGGTTGGCGCCGTTGGAGCTTCCGGAGGAAGTCGCCACCGCCAGCGACCTTCGGTGGAGAGAAGACGGGGTCCTGCTGCTGGGCGTCGACGATCATGGGGTCTACTCTTGGCGGCTAGGCGCGGACCATGCGGAACTCTTCGTCACGCTGGCGGGGTCGCCGCTCAATGCCATGGGCAGGAACCGGAACTACTCTCGCCTGGGCGGGTTTTCCTCCGGGGCGCTCGCGTTCTCGAGTTTCGCCGATGGAGTGCTGCGCCATGAGGAAGGCGAGTTCAGCTACTCCAAGGCCGTTTCGCTCGTAGGCGATGTCGACCGACGTCACGGCAGGACGGCCGTCGTCGGAGTCAACCGCGGCGAGGACGGCGACTGGGAAGACCGCCTCGCCTGGTTGATTCCCGATGACGGAAGGGTTCGCGGCCTTCTGCCGAGGCGGACCGAGAGCAGCTACTGGAGCCTCGCCAAGTATCTGGGAGTGGTGCGCGTTCTGTCCGAAGATCGAGTGTTGGTCGTTCCCGGCCTGGAGCCGGGAGTCTTTCTCCATGACGGCAGCGGCCGCCTCCGGGACACGCTGGGAACCGAGGCGTTCTTCGCCGAGAGCCCGTGGAGGATCACCCCCGAACAGGACCGGCTGCTGATCGAAAAGGCATGGCGCGCGGCGTGGCTGAGTCAGCACCGCGTGATCGACGAAGTGGTGGCCGACGACCGCGGCAACGTCTTCTTCTTCGTGCGGCACGCGCCGAAGGGACTGCCCTACCCGGAGGAGATCTTCCTGGATTCTCGGGGGGAGGTGAGCGGAAGCGTGGCGGCCCAGCACCGGAACCTGCTCGAAAGACTTGAGAAAGCCGGCATCGAACCTGCCGAACCGACTGCTGAAGGCGGGCACAAGACGTTCGAGATCACGGATCCGGATCTGGTGGAGGCGTTTCTTCGCATCAGGGAACCCCTGCGAGCGGAGCAGTTCGCCAATGTCTGCTGGGACCTGGTCCACGCCCGCATCGACGCGCTTCGTGCCGCGACGAAGACGGACTGCGTTGTTGAGACGGAGTTCGCGGACAGGCGGTTGCGGGCGGACGCGCACGGCGCCAGAGTGGCGATCCTGCTTCAAGGCAACACCTACCGTCCCGCCGGGCCCGTGCGGCCGGCCGAGGCGTTCGAGGCGCGGCTGGTTCCTCCGGGGCGGCCATAGGGGTGGCGGGGCGAAGTGGTGCGCGCCTGCCCGGTCTTCTGCTGGCCGCCGGCCTTGCCGCGACGCCGCTGACGAGCCAGCCGGCCGACGGCGGTCCCACGCGGCTGGTCTGCCTCGATGTGGATGGTCGCGCGTTTGCGGTCGATCCGCTGCCGGGCGGCGCCTCCGTTGGGAGTCTGAGCGATCTCGCGCCGGATCGGGAAGTCCTTCTCTGCTGGTACTGGAACGACGCTTGCCCGCCGCGGCGGCACTTGGCGGAGGACGGGCCGGTACCTGACGGCGGGTGCGATGAAACGCGGCGGCTTGAGGTTCGGATCCTGCCGCCGCGGCATGCAGGGGACGAAGGGCTCGGCTCGGCCGAGGTTCAAGTCACGGCGGCGCCCGACCGGATGTGGGTGGAAATCCCCCGACGTTTGCTGCCGACGGTCGTGTCGGGCTCGCCCGGCCTGTCCGTCCCGCGCGGCGACGGCGGTTGGCGTGTGCAAGCCCAGGCCGGCGACCATGCGTCGTCCTGGCACTGGGTCGCTTCGGATCGGGACTCAGTGGAACTGGCGCTCGAACCGGCAACCGACTTCCGGTTCGAGGTGACCGCGGCCGACGCCCCCCTGGCCGAGGCCCGCTTCTATCTGGTCGAGGAGGCGACGGCTCATCGGCCGCAGGCGGCCTACCTGGGCTTCGAGGCCTCGGACGAGGAAGGCGTCGTCGCCATCACGTTGCCGAGCGCGGAGCGCTCCGCCGTCGTCGTGACGCACGACCTGCGGTCCGCGGCGCCTTTCTCGAGCCCTGGGAACGTGCCGCCGAGGATTGAACTGGCGCCTGGTCTTGTCGTCAGCGGCCAGGCCACGAACGAGGCGGGAGATCCGGTCGGCGGCGTGCGGCTCCAGGGGCTGTCGTTCATTCCGAACGGATTCGGCCTGTTGCAGCGGCAGCTTGGCCGAACGGAGCTCGACGGGCGCTTCCAGGTCGGCGGGTTTGCGCCGGGCCAGGTCTCGTTGCAGGCGAAGGCGGAGGGGCTCGAGTTTGGGCGGACGTTCAGCCTGGAGGAGTCGGTCGATCTCGGCACGATCGTCTTGCGCTCGTCCGAGGCGGCCTGGCTCCGGGTGCTCGATGCGAGAGATGGCGCGGCGGTGCCGGGCGCGAGGATTCGGGACTCGAGCGGCTACTGGACGACCGCGTCCGAGGAGGGACCGACGCGGCTGTCGCTCACGTTCGGCCGCGAGATCACGATTCTGGCCACGAGATACCTTTCGACTCGCTTCGAGTTGCCGAACCGCGTTGGGATGACGGCGGAGGAGCCCTTCGTTGTCCAACTGGTGCCGGCCTTCTTCGTGGAGGGGGTCTTCGTTGCCGCGGACGGTACGACGCCCGCGGCGGGGGGACGGGCGAGCGCGACCCGACGCGGGGAAGAAAGGAGCGAGATCAGACAGAGCTTCATACGGCCCGACGGCTCGTTCTCGATCGAGTTGCCCGCCGGCGCCTGGCGCCTGGAACTGTCGGCCGGGAATGCGGGAGTCCTGCGTCTCGACGTTCAGGGCGCCGAAGGGGAGTCGCGCGACCTCGGCGTGGTTTCGGCGGAACCCTCCGTGTGGGTTGCCGGGCAGGTGCTTGACGAAGACGACTACGCGCCCGTGGCGGAAGCCTCGGTCTCCTACACGCGACCGTCGGAGTTTGGGCCGCTGATGGCGCCGGTGCTGGGCGAGGTGCTGTCGGTGGCGACGGATGCGGAAGGCCGCTTCGAGTTGTTCGGCCTCGAGTCCGGGAAGTCGACGCTCCGGGTACGGGCTGACGGCTACGCCGTCCGGAAGCTGGAGGTAGAGGCGCCGGCGAATCAGGGGTTCGACTTCGGCGTCGTCGAATTGTCCCGCGGGCGTCGCGTCACGGTGCGTTCCGATGTGGACCAGGGCACGGTGCTGCTGGATATCGGAGGCATGGGCCTGCCGGAGGATCGGCTCGTCGCGACGCTGGCCGAGAGGGAAGCCACGTTCACGAACGTGCCGGAGGGGTCGTTCGACGTGCAGGTCCACGAGGACGGCCAGCCAGTGTGCATGAAGCGTGTGCGTAAGAGCGCGGGAGACGAGGTCGTCGTCTGCAATCACGGCGCGGTGAGAGTGACGGGTATCGTGACCAGGGGAAGCGAGCCGGCGGGGGGCATGCTCTCCTGGCGGCGACGGGCCGAGGCAAACTTCGCGGAGGGTGTCGCCCGGCGTGCCGTTGGCCCCTTCACGGAATCCAGGGGCGTCACGTCTACTCAGAAGCTGGAACTCAAGGCGTCGCTTGGCGGTGACGGACGTTACAGCCTGCCGGCGGTTCTTCCCGGGAAGTGGGAGGTCATCTGGGCGCCGCTATCGGGCGGCATCCAGGATGCCCGGTCGGTCACGGTGCCGAACGCTCGGGAAGCGGTCCTCGACTTCCGGTACGACGACGTCTCGATCGAGGGATTGGTCATTGGCCCGGATGGAGAAGCCGTGCCCTTCGCCGGCGTGACCGTCTTCCCGAGCCGACAAAGGGCCGCCGCGGGCCGGGACGGTCGCTTCAAGGTGCTGGGCCTGGCGCCTGGAACGCATCGTCTGCGCGCGCGCCGGCAGCATCTGCGGTCCGCCCTGGTCGAGGTCGAACTGCGTGACGCGACCGACCGGGAACTCGTGCAACTGCAGCTTGAGGAAGGGACCGCGGACGAGGAACTCGTCATCTCGATTCGCGGCGGCGGCGGAGGCTTCTGCTTCGTCGACCTGGACCTGTCGTTGCAGCAGATCGTTCGGGTGGAGAACGGCGTGGCCAGGGTGGTTCCAGCCGAGCCTCTCCCCGAGAAGGTGCGGATCGCCTGCCACGTCGAGGGTCGGTGGATCCTCGACGACTGGCGAGAACTCCGCCGGGCCCTGGACCGAGGCGTGGAGTTCGACCCCAGGGAGTCGAACGCGACGCTGGAGCTGATCGCCGAGGATTCGGCTGGCCCGGTGGAGATCATCGGACCCGGCGGCTGGGACCTGGGAAAGCTCCGTCCCTGGTTCGGCGGCGCCTCGACCTTTGCCGGCGGCGAAACGGTCGCCAACCTGCCGGTCGGTGAGTACGTTCTGCGCTGGGGCGGCCAGACGAGGGCCGTGTACACGCAGAGACGGCGCGCGACGGAGGTCGATCTGGACTTCTGACAAGCCGCGGCTGGCGCTCAGCGGTTCCCGCGGCCGGACGATCCGGCCTGCGCCGCGGCTGCGGAGTCGCAGGCGAACGCCTGGTTGTCGGCCACCGGCTGGAACGCCTCCCCGAGGGGACTCGTGATGACGCGTCGCCGCTGGGTGACCGGGTCGGCGACTTCCAGTTCGACCTCGACATCGGTCAGGCCGGTGGCGTAGAGCCAGTACCGGTCGTTCAGCGCGCAGGCGTTCAGTACCTTCAGCACGATCTCGACGTTCGCCGGATCGAAGAACGTGAAGTAGCCGGTGTCCCCGGTCAGGTGGGTGCCGGTCGCCAGGGCGCCCTCCTCCCCGGCGGCGGTGGCGAAGCGGGCCCGGACCCGGAAGCGGCCATCGTTGAGACAGAGGGTCGTCGTGTCCGGGACGCAGACCTCGATCGGCTCTGTCGGAGCATCCGGCTCGTCCTCGACCGCGACCACCATGCGGCGCTCGCCAAGAGCCGCGCCGCCCAGCGGGTCATGGAGTTCCAGTTCGATCGTCTCCGTGCCCTCGCCGGAGCCGTCCTCGTGCAGCCGGAGCGCGAACCTCCGGCCCGCCGAATCGCCGTGAGCCCAGGCGAGCGTGCGTGCGATCGGCTCGTAGTCGGTCCCCGCCGTGGCGGAGCCTCCGGCGGACCGCACGGAAACGGCGACCGCGCCGTCACTGCCGCCGGCCCGGCCGACGCTCAACGTGATCTCACCGTCCGCTTCCTCGGCGGTCACGGACGGCAGGGAGAAGCCCAGGGTGCCTGGATACTGCTCGGGCAGGTCGCCCGCCAGGGAGAGGGCGACGAGTTCGGCGTCGGAGGATCCGGCGCCGACCGCGACGGCGACGTACTGGCGGCCGTCCACGGTGTAGCGCATCGGGGCTCCCGAGGCTGGCGCCGGCAGCGGGATCATGCGGAGCACGTCGCCGTTCGCGGGATCGAGGACGGTCAGCGAGGGCCGGGACCGGTTGGCGTAGAAGAGCAGGTCCTGGGTGGCGAGCAGGGACGGGGTGCCGGCGTAGCCGTTCACGCCGTCGTTTGCCCGCTGCCAGAGGAGCTCGCCGCGGTCGAGGTCGTAGGCGGCTACGTGTCCCCAGGGCGGCTTCAGCAGATAGCGGTTGCCGGAGGCCCACAGGATGCCCGAGTCGTACAGGTAGTAGCCGGAGATGGCGGTTCGATAGAGGCGGATCCAGAAGGGAACGACCCCCTGGACCGGGACGTACAACCTCGATCGAACGGGATCAAAGGCGGCGCCGCCCCAGTTCGCGCCGCCGCCGAGACCCGGATAGATGACGGCGCCGCGGGTGGACAGCGGCGTGTAGATCGGCCCCCAGTCGAGGTCGGCGAGAACTTCCTCGGCGCCGTCGCCCAGATCCTCCTGCGCGATGCCCAGCCGGTCGAAGGGCGGCGGTTTCGTTGGCTGCGGCTGGGTCAGCGCGGTGCGCTCGCCGGGCACGCTCGACTGGGGGACCGGAACCTCGTGGATCGGCCACACCGGCCTGCCGTTTCGCCGGTCGAACACGAACACCCAACCCTGCTTCGTGACCTGCGCGACCGCGGGGATCTCGCGCCCGCCAACCGTGATGTCGACCAGGTTGGGCGGCGAAGGCAAGTCGAAGTCCCAGATGTCGTGATGGACGATCTGGTAGTGCCAGACGCGGCGGCCGGTCCTCGCGTCGAGGCAGACGATGCTGTTCGCGAACAGGTTGTCGCCCCGGCGGTGGCCGCCGTAGAAGTGGTTCGACGGAGCGCTGACCGGCAGGTAGACGGTCCCGAGCTCCAGGTCGGCAGTCATCGGCGGCCAGACGTTGGCGCCGCCGACCCGTTCGGCGGAGCCGTTCTCCCAGGTCGAGTAGCCGAACTGCCCGCGGCGCGGCACGGTATGGAAGGTCCACAGCAGCCGGCCGGTGCGCGCGTGGTAGCCGCGGACGTCGCCCGGCGGCCACTCCGGTTGCGGCGCCCAGTCCATGACCGAGGAGCCGACGACGACCACGTCGCCGACCACCGTCGGCGGCGAGGTGTGGCCGTACTGGTCGGAGCGGTTGTTGAGCGAACGGATGCCGGCCTTGAGGTCCACGGTGCCGCGGTTGCCGAACTCGCGCCGGGGCGTTCCGGTCGCCGGATCGAGCGCGATCAGGCGCGCGTCGCCGGTCGCCAGGTACAGGCTCTCCGTCTCGCCGTCCGTCCACCAGGCGAGCCCGCGGTGGAGGAAGCCGTTGTTCGGAGGGCGTCCCGACTCGTAGCTCCTCGGATCGTGGACCCAGAGCTGCCGGCCGGTCGCGGCGTCGACGGCGGCCGCCTGGCTGAACGACGTGCTCGTGTAGAGGACGCCGCCCTTCATCAGCGGTGTCGCCTCGAAGGCGACGATCTCGAGACCGGCGTCGGGGTCCGCGATCGCGTTGTCCGGCGAATCCCAGCGCCAGCGGATCGCCAGATCCCCCACGTTGCCGCGGTGGATCTGGCCGAGCGGCGCGTACTTCGTGCCGCCGGCGTCGCCGCCGTACTCGCGCCACTCGCCTCCGATCGCGCCGTGCTGTCCGGCCGCCGGCGCTGCGGTCGCCGCAAGGGCGAGCAGGATCGCGGCCGGGGGCTTGCGGGTCACGGCGGGTGCAGCACGTAGCGGATCAGATCCTGGACCTCGGACGGCCGGAGGGTGCTGAGCAGGCCGCTCGGCATGGGCGAGAGAGAGGACTCGTCGAGACTCTCGATCTCCTCGCGCGGAATCGTCTCGACGTGGTTCGGGTCGAGCGGGTTGGAGCGGATACGCACGGCTTCGTCGTTCGATTCGACGAGCAGACCGGAGTAGAAGCGTCCGTCGAGGGTCTCGACCAGGGTCGTGAGGTAGTCCTCGGCTACCTCGTCCGAAGGCTCCAGGATGTGGCGCAGGGTGTCCAGCGCTCCCATGCGCTCGCGCACGTCGTCGAGGGCCGGGCCGATCTCGCCGCCGGCGCCGCCGAGCTGGTGGCAGGTGGCGCAGCCGGCCTCGAGGAAGAGCCGCCTGCCGCGCACGAGTTCCTCGTCGCTTGCGGGCGGGGCGGCGTCCAGCGGAGAGACGTCGGTCTCCAGCATCTCGTAGCTCCAGTCGGCGACGAAGGCGCGCTGGGGAACGTCCGGGGCCAGCCGGGGAGCGGCGTAGCGGGTGACCGCCGTGCCGTCGAGCCGCTCGACCACCCGCATCGTGCCCTTCATCAGGATCCAGTGTCCCGGGAAGGTGCAGACGAAGGGATAGAGGCCCGGTTCCCTCGGGGCGTTGAAGCTCAGTACCTCTGTTTCGCCCGGCTGGACGAGGCCGGTCCGGAACAGGACCAGGGGCGTCTTCGGGACGTAGCCTGACGCCTCGGCCCCGGCCGGGTTGCGTTCGCCCTCCGCGTCGGCGGCGCGTCCGACCTCTTCGAGCGCCCCGGGCCTGGTGACGACGACGTTGTGGGGCATCACGTCGCTGTTCTCGAACGTGATCTCGACCGGTCCGCCCGCCCGCACCGTGAACTCCTCGAGGTCGAACAGCATCTGGTGGGGGACGGGACGCAGAGTGACGATCGCGGCGCCCAGGTTGACGATCTCTTCGCGGAGGTCGGCGCCGCGCTCGCCGCCGCTGCGATCGATCCGCCGGTCGGCGATGCGCAGGCCCAGGTCGTGGATGCGCCGGTAGCGCGGCGAGGTCAGTTCGCGGGCCGGCGCGTCGCGGAGCGCGGCCAGGACCGGTTCGGTCAGCGCGTCCTCGCCGCCGCCGGCGGGCCAGGCGTCGGGAGCTTCGGCGGTGAGTTGCCCGAGGCCTTCGAGCGCCGCCAGCCCGACCTCGGGATCGGAGACGAGATCGGCCAGTCTCCGGAGACTGCGGCCGGCGTCCCGGGTGATGCCGGCGAGCGTCCGCACCGCCGCGTCGAGGACGCTTCGGTCGCGTCCGCGGCGTTCGTCGAACAGGGAGGAGACGGCGGGGTAGGCCTCCCCCCGGAGCGCCGGCGGCAGGGAGTCCACGGCACGCAGCCAGTCGATCAGCCGGTCGTCCGTCCGTCGGCGAGGCAGCACGTTGTCCGGCGAGGGGTCGCCGGTGGCGACGATCAGGGCGGCGATGGCGGCGCTTCGCGTGCCCTGCCGGGCGCCGTTCTCGGCCAGCGCTTCGAACTCGTCGCGGGCGGCGAGCAGAGAGGGTGCGTCCTGTTCCATCAGGTGCAGGGCGAGGCGGTCGAAGCGCTCCGAATCGGCGGACCGGTCCAGGTCCAGCTCCGCCAGCTCCCCGGCCAGGAGCATGGCCGGCGTTTCTCGGACGAAACGGCTGCCTCGCTCGCCGCCGGTCAGGCTCGCGAGCGCTTGGCGCTGCCGCTCGACGCTGGCGTCGGCGCGACGGAGCACGGCTCGGTCGGCGGTTGGGTGCGCGGGCAGGCGCTCGAGCTTGCGAGTCGAGAGGCGGCTCAGCAGGTAGCCGGCTTCCGGCGGCGCCAGAGTGTCGAGCAGCGGCGGTTCGCGATCCGACTCGAGCGCCGGGAGCCAGAAGTCCTCCAGGGTGTCGACCGTCTCGCCGAGGACGTAGTCGAGGTAGTAGTCGGTCTGCTGGTCCAGCGCCTTGAGGGCCGCCAGGGTCGCCGGCTCCGACTCCAGGTAACTCAGACCGAGCAGCGCTTCCAGGCGGGTCCGCGGGAAGGAATCCTCGGCGCGGGCCGCCAGGATCGCCAGGGGATCGTCCAGTTCGCGCCGCCAGAAGCGAGCGACCCGGGTCGCCGCCGCGCGGGCCCGCGGTTCGGGCGAGTCGAGCATGCGGCGGAGCAGTTCGGGTTCGACGACGTTCAGGTTCTGGTAGAGCCAGAGGGCTTCCAGGCGGTGGTGCTCCAGGTCGGAGACGTTCGCGTCGTCGCCGGCGCCCAACTCGCGGGTGCCCAGCTCGCGGGCGTCGACGTCGTCCAGCCACGCCTCGACCGCGGCCAGCACCTCGTCGCGCGGGCGTTCCCGGAGTGCGCGGCGGACGCGGTAGCGGGTCCGGTCCTCGTAGCTCTCCAGCAGCCGGACGAGCGCCGGCGTCGAGGCGCCCGCGATCTCCGGCGGATCGAGCAGCGGCCGCGAGCCGTGCCGCACGCGCCAGATCCTCCCGTGGTCGTGATCGCGGCGCTCGTCGCGCAGCGAGTACTGCATGTGCCCGATCAGCGGGTTGAACCAGTCGACGACGTAGAGCGAACCGTCCGGCCCGAACTGCAGGTCGACGGGCCGGAAGTTGATGTCAGTCGAGTAGAGGAGAGGCTCGACCTCCTCGGAGGTAAAGCCGGAGTCCTCTTCGATCACCCGGTGCTGCTTGATGCCCTGGAAGCCGATCGTGTTGTTGATCAGGAAGTTCCCTTGGGCCTCGTCCGGGAAGTGGCGCGAACTGACGATCTCGCAGCCGGATGTCGGTCGGACGATCGAGGTGAACACCTTCATTCGCGGCCGTTTCGTCGGATAGGGCGCGTTGCCGGTGATCGGAGCGCCGAAGTAGTTCGCGCCGCCGGAGGCGTCGGCAATGAAGTTCTGTCCCCACCGGTCGAAGACGTGGCCCCAGGGATTCGCGAAGGGGTAGGAGACGAACACCTCCAGGTGGAAGCGCCGCGGTTTGTAGCGGAAGACTCCGGCGTCGACCAGCCGCACCGGCCCGTACGGCGTCTCGACCTGGCTGTGGTGGAACACCCCCTCCTGGAAGTAGAGCGCGCCGCCGGGTCCCCAGGTGAAGGCCGAGATCGAGTGGTGGCTGTCTTCGGTGCCGAAGCCGTGGAGGATGACTTCGTAGCGGTCGGCCACGTCGTCGCCGTCGGTGTCCTCGATGAACATCAGGTTCGGCTGCTGGGCCACGTAGACGCCGCCGTCACCGAGTTCGAAGCCGGTCGGCACGTGGAGGCCGCGGGCGAAGATGGTGTGGTGGTCGGCGCGGCCGTCGCCGTCGCGGTCCTCGAGGATGACGATCTTGTCGTCGGGTTCCTCGTCCGGGAGTCGCTGGGGGTAGGAGGGCATGGTCGCCACCCACAGCCGGCCCCGGGAGTCGAACGTCAGCGCCACCGGATTCCCGATGGGGAAGTCCTGCTCGGAGGCGAACAGCGAGACCTCGTAGCCCTCGGCGGGGTGGAGGTGTTGCAACGCGTATGCCGGATCGCGGGCTTCGAACCGGGGCTCGCCGCCGAGGTTCGGTTCCTCGTCGGCGACGTTCTGTGCCGCGGCCGGACCGAAAGCGAGAGCCGCGGTCAGCACGGCGGTCATGGCGATCCGCCGACCGTTCGGGGATTCCTCACTGGGCGGCCCGGCCTGACATCCGACCGCCCGAAGGCGGGCGCTCGGACCGTGACGCGGCTGGCGCGGGCACGCGCCAGCCGGGGTTTGGCCGGCATCCGCGTGCCGGAGGTGCGCGGCTGGGCGAATCATCGGTCCACGCGCTCCAGGCGCCAGACTTCGTCCGACCGGGCGAGCGCCGCAGCCTCCAGGTCGAGTTCGCCGACCAGTTCGTCGAAGCGGACCATTTCGGGCGGGAAGGAGTGAACGCCGAAGGGCTCCTTGCGCCCGCCGTAGATGTAGTAGCCGTTCACGGCACGGTAGCGGTCGAAGAACAGCCGGCTCTTGTGCAGCACCACGCGGCGCAGGCCGTCGCCGGCCTCCATCAGCGCGGCGATGGCCGACGTCTCCTGGATTTGGAGTCCGTTCGCCCACTCTCCGTCGCCGGCGGAGGCCAGGGTCTGGTCGCCGCGTCGCAGCGCGTAGTAGCCGGGCGCCAGGTCGCGGACGCTGATCCGCAGCCGGTCCGGTTTCCCGTTGGGCCCCGGCGGCAGAACCGGCGGGCGGATCTCCAGTTCCGCGGCGCCTTCGGCCGAGGCGGCGACCGTACCCGGCGCCGGAACGTCGAGCGCTTCGAGGAGCACCCGGGAGGCGTGCCAGTAGCCGGCCTCGTTCAGATGCACGCCGTTGACCGTCAGCGGCGCCGGTTCGGCGGCAAACGCGGCCGCGACGCCGTCGAAGATGTCGAGGAAGGGCACGCCGCTCTCGGCCGCGACGGCTCGGGCCGCCTCGGCGTAGTCCCGCAGGTCGACGTTGCGGCGTTCGACCGCCGCCGCGTCGAGCCCGCGGCCGGAGGGCAGCGCCTGTTGCGGTATGGGCGAAACGAGAGCGATGCGAGGCGGCTCGGAGCCGTTGTAGATCTGCTTCGAGACGTGGCGGAGCAGCCTGCCGAGGTCGTTCCTGAACGCCGGCAGGCCTTCGTTGCCGGCGAACGATTCATTGGCGCCGTAGAACAGCAGCACGACGTCCGCGCCCTGCGCCTCGAGATGACGGTCGACCGCGCCGAAGTCCAGCGGCCGCGGCCGCAGCGCCGTCTCGTCGGCCGACCAGGCGAGATTGCGCACCGACAGCTCCAGGTCCGGGAAGGCGGCGAGCAGCCCGCTCTCGAAGTATCCGAAGAGCTGGAATCGCTCGGCGAACGTGTTGCCGACCAGGCAGAGCCGGTCGCCGTGGCGAAGCTGGAGCGTGGAGGCTTCCGCCGCGGAGGCGCCGGCCGCGACGAGTGCGAACAGGAGGGCGGACAGTTTCTTCACGCGGACGCGGATCCTACTAGCCTCTCCGCTTTGGGGCGCCGGCAGCCGGTGCGCAATGATGCCGTTCAGCTGGTCACTCGATATCCCTGAGCGCCCGCGGCAATCCGTGTGACGCCCTGTGCGCGGCGATTGCCGGCGACATCAAGGATCACAACAGTGTTGGCCGATCAGGAGCGGTTTAGCATTAGCGCGTCGCGCGGGACCCCTTGCCGCTCTGTCCCGCTCAGCCGCCGGGTTCGATCAGGTGGACGGCCTCCTGGCGGCGGAACGCGTAGATTGAGGTGTTGAGGAACCGTTCGTTGAACACGCCGACCCGGCAGAGTTCGTCGAAGTGCTCGATCTCAAGCCCGGTCACCTTGACGAACAGGGCGGTCTCGATCCTTCGGATGACGTCCCGGAGCGACTCTTCCCGGAAGTCGGTCAGGTACATGAACAGCGGCACCTTGCACAGAAACTGCAGGAGCTTCTCGCGCAGTTCGAGGTGCCTCTTCCTGGCATCGTTCTGTTCGGCCTTGCCGGGCTTCTTCCCCTCCCTGCGGAGTTTCCTGAGCGTGTCGTCGGCGTTGACCACCTTCCGCGCGTGGTCACGGAGGCCGCGGAAAGCCTCGATGTTGGCCAGCGCGTCGCAGAGCGACTGGTTTTCGAGGAGGTTGGCCAGCGTGTCCCGGTCCAGATTGACCAGACGCGGCGACTGCCAGCGTTTGGCCAACATCGCGGCGCCGATTCCCGAGTAGGCGTAGTCGAGAAGCGCGTTCTCGTTGAGCCTGACCATCTTCCCGTCCTCGTAGCAGAGCACCGGCAGGAAGTTGAGGAAGGAGTGAACCTCGGCGGCCTTCAGATTGCGCAGCATGAAGATGCCGCCCCACTGCGGCACGGTAACGCCGGTCAGGAGCTTGCCGCAGGTGAGCGTGATCGTCTTCGTCTTCGTTCCGTCGCCGATGGCGGTCGAGACCGGCCCGAGCGCCGCGAGCCCCGACTTGTTGCCGCCTGCGGCGAGGATCACGTCATACCCCCCGAAGAACGGGTGGTCCTCCAACATCGCCCTCATCGCCCGGCAGGCGGCGATGTCGGGCAGGAACCAGACGGTGTGCTGAAGCGTCCGTTTGAGTTCCGGCGTGGCGTAGGGCGCGCAGGACGGCGCTTCGCCGGGCACGGCCGGCCGGTGCGTCCAGTCGAGCCAGGAGCGAACGTCACGCGGCCTGTCGAAGACCCAGACGCCGTCTTCGCCGCGTTGCCCCTTGAAGAACGCGTTCAGGTCGAACTCGTCCTCGAAGCTGCTCTCGGCGTACTTCTTGACGGCATCCCCCATCCGGTAGGCGTACATCCGCAGTTCGGGCAGTTCGGCGTAGGGGCTGGCTGGATCTCCGCCTCGGTTGCGCTTTTCGGTCTGCTCGTCTCCGTAGGTCCAGTTGAAGATCTGGTCTTCCATGAACTCGCCCTGGGCCAGTGCCCTGAAGGGCGTGCCCGAGAGATAGAGCCAGTTCGCGGCGGTGAGTTGTTCTTCGAAGGCCTCTCTTCGGAAGTCCTCCGCCTCGGCTTGGGCCTCGCTCCTGGCTTGGTTCGTCTCGGTGTCGTAGAGGGTCTTCGCCCCATCGCGCCAAGCGCCGAAGTGGTACTCGTCGACCACGATGCAGTCCCACTGCTCGGCGTAGACGAGTTCGAGCGAGTCCTTGATCCCGCCGGCCGGCCCTGGCGTCAACAGCTTCTGGAAGGAAACGAGCTGCGCGAGCGGCCTGCTCTCGTCGACGGAGTCCCAGCTGTCTTCCCTGCCCAGGAACTGCCAGTCGTCGAAGTCGACGTGCTTCTCGATGATCTCGCGCCAGGCACCCTCGGCCGCCGGCTTGAACGTGAGGACCAGAAGTCGCCGCCAGCCCATGGTTCTCGCCAGTTGGTAGGCGGCGAAGGTCTTGCCGAAACGCATCTTCGCGTTCCAGAGGAAGTGCCGAGCCTTGGGATCGTGATGGGAGCGGAGATAGCGAGCCGTCTCACCGACGGCCCTCTCCTGCTCGGCACGCATCTGGAACGCCCATGGCTTCGCGGTGCGGTGCCTGGTCCGCACCGCGTGGTAGGCGCTCTTCACTTCCCGCAGAGAGGCTTCGAACCACTCGGTCGGTTGGCCGGAGGTCTTTCGGGTGCGGAAGGCGCCGGTGTCCTCGAGCTCGGCGTGGACAGCGCTGTCCCTGAATTCGTCGCCTTCCTCCGTCAAGGCGGCTTCTTCAAAGAGGATCTCCACCGGTTCGGGGCTGTTCTCCTGCTCGGCGATTCGCTTTCTCGCGTCGCGCTCCGTGTAGCCGACCTTGATCCAGCCTCGGCCGCCGCTTCGTTTTGTCCACTCCTGCTTCGAGCGACTCGCCGTCGTGTAGGCGTAGATGACTGGGCGTCTGGCTGCCTCGTCGCTCATGCCGGCATCTCCCGGATCGTCTTCTCTATGTGGACGATGTCGTCCTCGCTCAGGCCGAAGTGCCGATAAAGCTCGGCGTCGGTCCATTTCTCCAGCACGGACATCGCCCGGCTGTCGCGGACGAACACGTCGAGCGCGTCGAGGCGGCGTCGAACCGCTCGCGTCGGGTCCCCCTCAGCTACTACGAGGCAGTCGCCGTCGTGCTCTGCGTCCCAAAGGAAGCAGCACCCCCCTGCAATGTCCACGCCAACGAAGAGGTCGTTCATGTCCGGGTAGTCCACAAGATGCGACAGGCGGCGGTCGGCCAGCATCTCCCGGCGGAAGCCGTCGAGGCCCTTGCCGCCGGTGTACCAGCGCGCCGGGACGACGAACGCGATGTAGCGCGGTTCGAGCGCCTTGGCCGCCTGGATGAATCGGTGGTACAAGGGGCGCGAACTCTTGCCGAAGCCGCCGTCATCGAGCTGATAGGGCGGGTTCCCTACGATCACGTCGAAGCGCATGTCCTCCCCTTCGAAGATGTCGGCCGGGTCGAGGTGCAGGAACGGATAGGCGTGCCCTTCTCTGCCTTCGCGCGCTCCCAGTGCCTTCTGGCTGGCGCCGCAGCGACGGCACTTGCCTCCGTGCCACTCGTGCTTCGACTCCGGGAACCGGATGTTCCCGTCTTCGTCGTCGAACCGGAGGACGCTGTACTCCGTGTTGGCGAAGCGACAGTGGTAGAGCGTGCGGCGAGAGATGAGGCCCGTCAGTTCCGTGATCGCCAAGCCGTGGAGCATGTTCCTGAGGATGTGCTCGCGACGCTCCCGAGCATTCGGGATGGCTGCATCGAGCCCTTCCATGAGCCGGCGTTCCGCCTCCCGGAGGAAGACGCCGCTCTTCGATCCCGGGTCGAGCCAGCGCAGGCCGGGGTCGGACCACACGTGCTCCGGGAGCAGATCGAGAATCGCGTTCGCGACCCGCGGCGGCGTGAAGACCTCGTCGCTCGACAGGTTGGCCAGACAGTCGAGAATGTCGGCCGGTTGCCGGGCGATCATCCGCCGGTCTCCCGGCCGAACTGCCTCCAGTGCAGGGGGCCCTCCGTGACCGGCGCCTCGGCGAGCAACGGCAGACGTCGCGGATCCCCTACCGGCAGTTGGCTGCTGAACATCGTCGTGGTCAGTTCGAAGCAGCCCGGCGAACCGCTTGGCAAGAACTCGGTGACCGGGAAGTCGTCGTGCAGGAAGTCCGCGCGGACGAGGTTTCGTTCCAGAACGAAGTCGGCCGCTCGACCGTAGGCGTCGGGCGGGGCTTCGCCGAGCGCATCGCGGTGTGCGTCGAGAAGGAGGCCGGCCAACCGTTGCCTCGCCTCCCGGACGTTCCGTCCGTCGATGTCCACGCCGTAGGCGGAAGCGAGGCCCGTGAGTGCGGCGAACCGATACTCCTCCCCGTCGGATGCGCTTCCCGTCGCGAGAGCGAGTTTGGCGCGGAGAACTTCGACCAGGAACTGCCCGTGGCCGCAGGCGGGGTCCAGACACTTCGAGTCGAGTCGTTCGAGCTCAGGCTCCGGAACGAGCTCGAGGATGCGCCGTACAAGCCAGGTCGGCGTGAACACCTCGCCCAGTTCGGCGACCCGGGAAGGATCGCGGATGAGGGGGACTTCGCTGCCGGAGCGTGTCGAGGCGGCGCCTTGCATTCGTCGAGTCTAGGCCGCTCGCGGAACCGGGAAGGGTCGGTCCGGAGGCCGGTGCGTGCACACGTGGTTTCGGTGGAACGAGTGAATACTACCGTCCGCGCTTTGCCGGCGCGCATTGTCGTCTTAAGGGCCCTTGAGGGCCGCCACCGGAGGCGGCGGGTAGCGACGACGCTGGCGTAGCCGACAACGCTCGCCAGGCAGTGGGTCGACACGAGGGAGAACGCGAAGGCCAGTGATCGCAGGGTGGCGCAGGCTGCCTCGTGACTCAGCGAACCGCGCCGCTAGGCACCGTACGCGTGCTTCGGTTTTGGCGCTGCATCCCACACCCGGCCGCGCCTGACATTCATCTCATGACGAGCCTTGGCGTTCCGTAGCCGCGCCTCCGCCAGTTTGACTCGCAGGTCGTGCGGCACTTCGAAGCCGCCCTCCTCACGGTCCCTGACGCGGTCTTCAAGCGGCTTCTTCGTCCGGACCATCTCTGCCTCCTTGCCCGTATGGCAGGGCCTCGATTCTGTTCTTGATCTCCTCGGTCACTGGGTCCGCTTGCAGTTGGTAGGTGGGCTCCAAGGCCTTGAGGACGTCCTCGCTCAGAGATTCCGTGCCCTCCGTTGAGACGACCTTCATCGATGTCGCCCTGCCCACGCCTGGAGCGAGCTCTGAGACCCTCTTGGCGCAGTATACGTTGAAGATGGTCTCACGGATGGGCTTCGAGTGATGTTGGCCAAGCGCAACGAGCTTGAGTACGGCGTGGCGATCACCTATGCCGATCGCGTGGTAGCCGACACGGTCGAAGCATGTCACGGTCCCTGGGTGGTCAACGCAGTAGATGTGGGCGCCGGTCCCATCGACGCCGGCGACGAGAAAGCTGGTCCCCAAGTTACAGGCCGTCACTTCCCCGTCGATGATCACCGACAGGTCGCGGGGAAACTGGCTGATGAGGCCGCCACGGTAGAACTCGTCGAAGTTGAGTCCACGCGGGCCGAGTATCACGTCGTTCACCCTCCGTTTTCTGACTTCGCAGAATTGGTGCTTGATGTGCTCGGCGAGTTGATGCACCGTCGGGTTCTGGAGCTGATGAGCAGCGCCGATTCCACCAATGAGGACGTCCTGTACACACAGAGCGTTGCCCGCCGAAAGGGCGACGCAGCGAGGTCCGATCGGGTCGATCTTCGCGTCCTGATGGTCCACTCCACGGTCAGAAACGGGGCGCTCAGCATCTGGTCGCTGGCGACAACGATGGCCTTGCCCTCGGCGCAACTCGCGGCGATACGGATGGTCATGCTTAGGTCCTGCCTTCAACTTCTTGGGGCGATCGGTCCCGGGCAGCGGTTGCCCCGCCCGACAGGCGGACTATCCGGGCACGCAGTCCGTGGCGTCAATAGCTGTGGTCGTTCCGTCACAGCCAGTTAGGCGGACGGGGCGAAAGCTCGGCACCTGTCGGTTCAGGTGTGCGGTAGCCTGTACGTGATGTTGGGAGAGGTCGTTGGTCGCGTCGTGCCGCTCGCGGTAGCTTTGGCCGCGTTCGTCGCCTGTGCGCCGCCTCAGGATGCGCGGGAACAGCTCTACGCGCTGTTTGACGAGGACTGGGCGGCCAGGCTGCTCGAGAGTCCACAGTTCGTGACCAGCGTCGGCGATCACAGCCGGAACGACGAACTGGCCGACATGAGCTTCGAGGCAAGCGCGTCTCGCTCCGGCTTGCAGGTCTTGAGTTCTCGAGCGCCGGGTGGAACGGCGCCGCGACCTGTTGCTGCGGTTCGAGGAGATCGACCTCTCCGGGCTCAGCGCGGCGGACCGGATCAACGCGCGGATGTTCGAGCGCCAGCTTCGGAGCAGCGTGCAGGGCTTCGAGTTCGGCGGCTACCAGATGCCGCTCAACGCGGACTCCGGCTTCCACATGGGGTTCGCCCGCATGTACCGCCCGATGCCGTTCCGGACGCCGGACCACTACGACGACTACATCGCCAGGATGCGGGCGATCCCGGCCTACTTCGAGCAGCAGCAGGGCCACATGCGCGCGGGGATCGAGCGCGGCTTCACCCTGCCGCGGATTACGGTTGAGGGCTACGAGGACACGATCTCCGCCCAGATCACGGACGACCTGCGGGACAGCGCCTTCTGGGCGCCCTTCGAGGAGGTGCCGGCGTCCGTCGGGGAGATGGACCGCGAGCGGATCATGACGGATGCCGAGGCCTCGATCACCGAAGGGCGGTGGCGCCGGCCTAGCAGGGGTTCTACGACTTCTTCCCCGGCCGCGCCGCGTCGGCCCCGGGGGCCTCGTCGCTACGCTCCTCGGTCCCCGGGGCCGGTACCTCCCAGCCGCCGTCAAACCTCTCCTCGCGTCTTGCCATCTATCCTCCTTGCCAGCGTGTGCCCTCCACTATTCAACGGCATGGCCGCTGTGTCACCTACGTTGGCAGAGAGGGTCTCGTGCCGGCGGTAGGCTTCACGCCGTGGCTCGTCCAGCAGCGAGAAGTCTCCCCGCCTGCGAACGGGTAGTGTAGTGTTCGCGGGTCGGGAGTTGAGCCGACAGGAGAGTGGAATGACGACAGTGGATCCGCTGGTCATCGGCGGCGACTGGGACGAGGAGAGATGACGGAGTCGGTGCGGCAACTCGCCAGCTTCCTCACCGGGATGCTGACTGCGTTCGTGGTGTTCAGCGCCGTCGATGCAACCGAGATTCCCGATCTGCGGGACCACTGGCTGGAAGTCGGCGACTATCTGCGCGCCGCACTCGGACAAGCGGACGTTGGGCAAGGGTAGTCGAGTCAAGAAGAGTCGCCGGAACGACCAAGTCAGTCGACGTCAGCAGTCCGCCATCGACATCACGGAGAGGACGGTCGAGGTCGAGTCGGGGCCGATCCCGCCTGCCGCCGCGATGGCGAAGTACGAGGAAGTTCTGCCTGGTTCCGCGGATCGCATCCTCACCATGGCCGAGGAGCAGCAGGCCTACAGTCACGACTACGCCACCAGGGCGCTGGAACACCAAGCTGCCTTCGAGACGCGCGGACAGTTCTTCGCTGGAACTCTCTTGATCCTGCTGGTCGGTTGCGGGACCTATCTGCTGGCGACTGGCAGTGTGGGAGCGGGGCTCTACATGACGACGCCTGCACCGCTGTGGTTGTTGCTCTCTGGCGTTGTTCGCTGGTTGTCTCGGCGCAAGCCTTCAAGCTGACCGTCACGCCGCCAGTTCCGCGTTGTGCAAACACTTGCCGGTTCCGAAGCCGTGTAGTCGCATGATTCTCCAGGGCTTGTTGCGACCCAGCCATCGAGCGGTTGAACGAGGTTCTGGAGGCAGGGGACTTCGACGACCGCGGAATGCGCGTCCGGCCGCACGTTGATGCGGCCGTAGTCGTCAGTCGCAGCCGGTCAGGCGGATGGGCGATGGCTCCGGGTCCTGTCGGTTCAGGTGTGCGGTAGCCTGCACGTGATGCGGGGGAGAATCGTTGGTCGTGTTGTGTCGGTCGTCGTCGTGGCGGCCTTGGTCGCCTGTGCGCCGCCCCAGGATGCGCGGGAGCAGCTCTACGCACTGTTCGACGAAGAGTGGGCGGCGAGGCTCGTCGAGAGTCCGCAGTTCGCGACGAGCGTCGGCGATCACAGCCGAAACGACGAACTGGCTGACGTCAGCCTGGAGGCGATCGAACGCCGGGTGGAACGGCGCCGCGACGTGCTGCGGCGGTTCGAGGAGATCGACGTCTCCGGGTTCAGTGCGGCGGACCGGATCAACGCGCGGATGTTCGAGCGCCAGCTTCGGAGCAGCGTGCAGGGCTTCGAGTTCGGCGGCTACCAGATGCCACTCAACGCGGACTCCGGCTTCCACATGGGGTTCGCCCGCATGTACCGCCCGATGCCGTTCCGGACGGCGGACCACTACGACGACTACATCGCCAGGATGCGGGCCATCCCGGCCTACTTCGAGCAGCAGCAGGGCCACATGCGCGCGGGGATCGAGCGCGGCTTCACTCTGCCGCGGGTGACGCTTACGGGCTACGAGGACACGATCTCCGCCCACATCGTCGACGACCCGCGGGACAGCGCCTTCTGGGCGCCTTTCGAGGAGGTGCCGGCGTCCGTCGGGGAGATGGACCGCGAGCGGATCCTGACGGATGCCGCGGCGGCGATCGCCGAGGCGGTGGTGCCTGCCTACCAGGGGTTCTACGACTTCTTCGTTGGCGAGTACCTGCCGGGCGCCAGGGAGACCGTCGGCGCCTCCGACCTGCCGGACGGCGAGGCGTACTACGGGAGCCAAGTGCGCTGGTTCACCACGCTCGACGTGACGCCCCAGGAAATCCACGAGACAGGCCTCGGCGAGGTCGCGCGGATCCGGGCCGAGATGGCGGAGGTGATCCGCGAGATCGGCTTCGAGGGGTCCTACGCCGAGTTCCTCGACTTCCTGCGCACCGATCCGCGCTTCTACCCGAAGACCGCGCAGGAGCTGCTGGAGCGCGCCGCCTGGATCGCCAAGACGATGGACGGCAAGCTGCCGTCCCTGTTCGCGACCCTGCCGCGGGTTCCCTACACGGTCGAGCCGGTCCCCGACCACATGGCGCCGAAGTACACGGCCGGCCGCTACGTGTCGGCCCCCTACAACAGCACGCAGCCCGGCATCTACTGGGTCAACACGTACAACCTCCCGAGCCGGCCCCTCTACGCGCTCGCGGCGCTCACCCTGCACGAGGCGGTGCCTGGTCACCATCTTCAGAACGCGCTCGCGGCCGAGATCGACGCCGGGCCGGAGTTCCGCCGCCACGACTACCTCTCGGCCTTCGGCGAAGGCTGGGGCCTTTACTCCGAGTACCTCGGGCTCGAGGCGGGCATCTACGAGGATCCGTACAGCAACTTCGGCCGCCTGACCTACGAGATCTGGCGGGCCTGCCGGTTGGTCGTCGACACCGGAGTGCATGCCATGGGCTGGACGCGCCAGCAGATGCTCGACTACCTGGCCGAGAACACCGCGCTCTCGCTGCACGAGGTCACGACCGAGACCGACCGTTACATCAGTTGGCCGGGCCAGGCGCTGGCCTACAAGATGGGCGAGCTGAAGATCCGGGAACTGCGCGGGCGGGCCGAGGAGGCCCTGGGCAGCGACTTCGATGTGCGCCACTTCCACGACGCCGTGCTGGCCAATGGTTCCGTGCCGCTCGACATTCTCGAAGAGTTGATCGATGCCTGGATCGAGGCGCAGCGGTCCTCGTAGCGGGATCGACTCGCTGTCCGCGACATGGTCGAGTTCCTGATCTGGCTGGAAGAAACGCGCCCTTCCACCTGGATGCGCGAGTCGGGTGGCGCCTTCTTCTCGAGCCTCGTGTTTCACTCGATCGGGATGGCCTTCGTGGCCGGCATCCACGTGGTGACGGACCTGCGCGTCCTCGGAGTGGCGCCCGGGGTCCCGCTCTCGCTCATGCGACGCTACGTTCCGGTGCTGTGGGCGAGCCTGGCGGTGGTCACGGCTTCGGGGCTCCTGCTGCTGCTGGCATACCCGGCAAAGGCACTGACCAATCCGCTGTTCTACTTCAAGCTGGCGGCGATTGGGGGTGCGCTCTGGATCATGAGGGCGCTCCAGCGCGGAGTCCTGAGGGATTCCCGCCACGACGCGGGGCCGGCCCCGACAAGGGCGCGGATGCTGGCGCTCGTCTCGCTCGTCCTGTGGGCCGCGGTGATCACCTCGGGCCGGTTTCTCGCCTACACGGCGAAGGTCATGATGGCTTCCCATCTCCAGTACTGAGGCGGCGATGGAAGACCTGCTGTACTCGATCGGTCAGAAGAGCGGCATCTACAGCTTCATGCATACGTCGTGGGGCTGGCCCATAGTGGAGTCGCTCCACTTTCTCGGCCTCTCGCTGCTCATCGGTGCGATCGGCTCATGGGATCTTCGGCTGCTGGGCGTGGCGCGGGGGATTCCGATGGCGGCCCTGCACCGGCTCGTGCCCTGGGGCGTCGGCGGCTATCTCCTGAACGTCTGCACAGGCTTCCTGTTCGTCGTCAGCGCGCCGAACCAGTACCTCTACAACCCGGCGGTGCAGATCAAGTTCTCCTTGATGGCGATAGCGGGTCTCAACATCCTGGTCTTCTACCGCTTCGCGTACCGTCCGGTGAAGGCGGCCGCCGCCGGTGCCGCCGCTCCCCCGGGCGCTCGCACCGCGGCCGCGATCTCCCTGGTCTGCTGGATCGGCGTCATCGTCTGCGGCCGGCTGATCACCTACTTCCGGCCGCCCTACCACTGGTGCTTCTGGTGCTAAGCGGCCAGCTGGCTGCGCCGCGGCGACGGCTCTAGCTTAGTTGTCGTCGTCGTTCGGCGGCGGCTTGGCCGGCTCTTCTTCGACGAACTGGAAGGGCAGCCGTTCCTCGCCCTCGGCGGGCGGCGAGGTCTGGATCCGCCCGGGAGGCCGGCGGAGACGCCGCTCCGCGGGTGTGGGCGGTACTCCGGCCGTCGGTGGGCTGCTCGCGCCCGGCCGACGTCCTTTTGCGTCGAGCTCGGCCTCGACCTGCTCGATGAGTTCCTCCGCGGTTTGTTCCTGGTCGAGACCCGCGGCCTTGAGTTCCGCTTCGATCAGAGCCAGCAGTTCGTCCACGGACAGATCGTCGAGGTTTGGCGTTTCGCCGGCGGCCCGCGGCGAAACGACGGGCGCCGTTTCGCTCGGCCGGTCGGCCGCGACGACGGGTTCGGCCGCGGGAGCGACCTCGGCGGCGGGAGAAGCCTCGATGCCGACCTCGACGACCGGCACCGGATCGCTGGAAGGCCGGACCGGATCGCCCGGATCCGGAGAGCCCGCGATCAGGACGCCGCCCTCCGACGGCGGCAGTGCGGTCGGGCCGAAACCAACCTCGATCAGCCCGCCCGATTGGCGGACCTGATACGCGGGAAGTGTGTCGGCCAGGTCGACGACGACGCGGAGGAAACTCGGATGCTCGCCGGTACGCACCTCGATGGCCGGGCTGCCCGGCGTCGGGGCGGGCATCTCGGCGTCGGCGCGGACGATTCCGAACAAGTCGAGCACGACGCGCGGGGGATCGGGCAACTCGAAGTGACGCACCGCCTGGACGCTTTCCGTCACCTTCAGGCGCAGCACGTCGTTGTCGAGGCCCGCCGAGGTCAGACGGTGGTCCTGTGCGACGACGGTCGAACCGAGAAGGACCGAAGCGAGGCAGATCAGGGTGCGCATGGTGGATCCTGGAGTTTCTCGAAGACTCACTCTAACACCCGGCCCTCGCGTTGACGTCGCGAGGCGCTTCGCTGGGCTCTGCCGGCGGTGAGTTGCGTTCCGGGACGCAGCCCCATAGCCTCCTGCGCAGCTATGTTCCGCTTCGGGATCGTTGCCCTCGCTGGATTGATCACGTCGCCGTGGCCGGCGCTGGAGGCGCAGGAAACCCACCCGTTCTCGGTCCACGACATGCTGGCGATGGACCGGCTCTCCGACCCGCGGATGGCGCCGGACGGGTCGGCGGTCGCCTTCACGGTCCGGACAACGGATCTCGAGGCGAATCGCGCGCGGACGGACCTCTGGATCGCGGACTTCGACGGCTCGGAAGCGCGCCGTCTGACCACAAACGAGGCGGCCGATTCCCATCCGCGCTGGTCGCCCGACGGTCGGGACCTCTTCTTCCTTTCCACGCGCTCGGGGAGCTCGCAGGTTTGGCGGCTGCCCGTCTCCGGCGGCGAACCGCGCCAGGTGACCGACCTGCCGCTCGACGCGGGCAACCTGGTCGTATCGCCGGACGGCCGCAGGCTCGCTCTGACGATGGACGTGTTCGTAGCTTGCGAGAGCCTCGCATGCACCGCCGAACGGCTGGAAGAGCGGGCGTCCGGGAAGACCACCGGCGTCGCCTACGACGACCTCTTCGTGCGCCATTGGGATGTCTGGAAGGACGGCCGGCGTTCGCACGTCTTCGTCCTGGAACTCGACGACTCGGGCGCTGCCGCCGGAGAACCGGTCGACCTGATGCCGGGCCTCGACCAGGACGCGCCGCCGAAGCCCTTCGGCGGCGCCGAGGAGATCGCGTTCGGGCAGGGCGGCGACGCCGTCATCTTCGCCTCGCGGCTCGGCGGCACGGAGGAGGCGTGGTCGACGAACTTCGATCTCTATCTGGTGTCGGCGGACGGCAGTTCAGAGCCCGTCAACCTGACCGCCTCCAACGCGGCCTGGGACAGTCACCCCGTTCTTTCGCCGGACGGCGACACACTGGCTTGGGTGGCCATGGAACGTCCGGGATACGAGTCCGACCGGTTCCACGTCCGGCTGGCTCGCCTTGACGGTGCGCGGCTCGAGGACGAGAGGGCGTTGACCGCCGATTGGGACCGTTCCGTGTCGGGCCTCGCCTTCTCGGCTGACGGCGAGACGCTGTACGTCACCGCCGCCGACCTCGGCCAGCGGAGCCTGTTCGCCGTCGACGTGGCCGGCGGTGAGGTGACCCGGCTGCACGGCGACGGCTCGATCGCCGGCCTGGCGGTGTCGGAGGACCGGCTCGTGACCCTCCACAACGACCTGGCGGGCCCGTCGGAGCTCTACGTGAGCGCGCTGGACGGCAGCGGCAGGAAGCCGCTCACCGAGATCAACGCCGAGCAGCGGGCGGCGGCGCGGGTGGGCAGCTACGAGCAGTTCACGTTCGCCGGCTGGAACGACGAGACGGTGCACGGCTACCTGGTGCGGCCGGTCGACTTCGACCCGGACCGCCGCTACCCGGTCGCCTTTCTGATCCACGGCGGCCCGCAGGGCTCCTTCGGCAACAGCTTCCACTACCGTTGGAACCCGCAGGCCTACGCCGGCGCGGGCTACGCCGCGGTGATGATCGACTTCCACGGCTCGGTCGGGTACGGGCAGGACTTCACCGACTCGATCCGCGGCGACTGGGGCGGCAAGCCGCTCGAGGATCTGCAGAAGGGACTCGCCGCGGCGCTCGACCGCTACCCGTTCCTCGACGGCGACCGGGTGTGTGCGCTGGGCGCTTCCTACGGCGGCTACATGGTGAACTGGATCGCTGGGGCCTGGCCGGACCGGTTCCGTTGCCTGGTCAATCACGACGGCGTGTTCGATCTGCGCTCGATGTACTACACGACGGAGGAGCTGTGGTTCGTCGAGTGGGATCACCTCGGGAGCTACTTCGCCAACGCGGACGGATACGAGCGCCACAATCCGGCAATGCTGGTGGACCGCTGGCAGACTCCGATGCTGGTGATCCACGGCGCGCTCGACTTTCGCGTTCCCGAGACCCAGGGGTTGGCGGCCTTCACGGCGCTCAAGCGCCGTGGCGTGCCCGCCCGGTTGCTCTACTTCCCGGACGAGAACCACTGGGTGCTCAATCCGGCGAACAGCGTTCAATGGCACGAGGAGGTGCTGGGATGGCTCGCGCGCTGGCTCGAACCGTGACGCAGCCCGGGACTTGCGGACGGCAGGAAGCGAGCGTCGCGGTCGTCCTGCTGGCCGCGCTTGCGGTCTCGCTGTCGCCGGCAGCGGCCCAGACCGTCGACGAGCCGGGCAGCTACAAGGGCCGGAAGATCGCCGACGTCATGTCGTTCCGCGGCGCCGGATGGCTGGAGCGGGCGACGCGCATCGAAGAGGAGAACCCCGACGCGCTGATCGCGGCCCTGCCGATCGAGAAGGGGATGCTGGTCGTCGACATCGGCTGCGGCTCGGGCTACTACGCACGCCGTCTGGCCGTTGAGGTCGGCCCCGAGGGCATGGTCCTGTGCAACGACATCCAGCCCCAGATGCTGCGCATCGCATCGGAACTCGCGGCTCGGGAGGGGATCACGAACATCAGCACGGTGCTCGGCACGGAAGACGATCCGAAGCTGCCGGAGGGGGACGTCGACCTGATGCTCATCGTCGACGTGTACCACGAGTTCTCCCAGCCCGAGCCGATGCTCCATGCGATGCGGGAGGCGCTCGCGCCCGACGGCGTCATCGCCCTCGTCGAGTTCCGCCTGGAGGGCCGCAGCGCAGCCCACATCAAGCTCGACCACCGGATGTCGATCGAGCAGGTGATGAAGGAGTGGATCCCGGCTGGCTACGAGCTGGTCGAACGGATCGACTCGCTGCCGACCCAGCACCTGTTCCTGTTCCGCGCCGCCCGCTAGCTAGCGCGCCAGACGTATCGGAAGCCGGCGCTTCGCGCCTGCCGACCCAGTTTCTGCCGCGCTAGCTCGTCGCTAAGCGGAGCTGTCCAGGACCTCGGCGCAGCGTCGCGCGAAGTAGGTGAGGATCATGTCGGCGCCGGCCCGGCGGATGGCGGTCAGCGTTTCCAGCATCAGCGCGTCGCCGTCCATCCAGCCGTTCGCGGCGACCGCCTGGATCATCGCGTACTCGCCGCTCACCTGGTAGGCGGCGACCGGCAGGTCGACCGCCTCGCGGACGGCGCGGATCACGTCGAGGTAGGCGAGGGCGGGTTTGACCATGACGATGTCGGCGCCTTCCTCGACGTCGAGCCGCGCCTCACGTACCGCTTCCCGCACGTTCGCCGGGTCCATCTGGTACGTCTTCTTGTCACCCGCGCGCGGCGCCGAGTCGAGGGCGTCCCGGAACGGGCCGTAGAAGTTCGAGGCGTACTTCGACGTGTAACTCAAGATGCCGACCTGGTCGTGTCCGGCGCCGTCGAGTGCGGTGCGGATCGCCCGCACCCGGCCGTCCATCATGTCCGAGGGAGCGATGACGTCGGCGCCGGCGTCGGCCTGGGACACCGCGGTGGCGGCGAGGATCTCGAGCGTCAGGTCGTTCACGATCTCGCCGTCCTCGACCAGGCCGTCGTGGCCGTCGCTCGAGTACGGGTCCATCGCCACGTCGGTGATGACGAGCAGGTCCGGCAAGGCCGACTTGAGTTCACGCACGGCGCGCTGGACCAGACCGTTCGGGTCCAGGGCGCCGCTGGCGGTGCGGTCCTTCAACTCGTCGTCCACGGCCGGGAACAGCGCCACGGCCGGCACGCCGAGCGCGTGCGCGGCGCGACTCTCGGCGACCAGGCGGTCGATGCTCAGCCGCGCCTGACCCGGCATCGAGTCGATCGGTTCGGCCTCGTCGCTGCCCTCCATGACGAACAGCGGGTAGATCAGCCGGTCCGGTCCGAGGTCGGTCTCGCGGATCAGCGATCGGATCGCCGCCGAGCGGCGGTTGCGCCGGGGACGGATGGGCATCGGCTGCATGGCCGGGGGATTCTACGCGCATGGACCTGGCCGGGAGGCGGTTCCATCCGACTCCTATACTTGCGTGGATGGGTCTTCAGGAGATCTGCCCCGGCGTCTGGTCCGCCGAGCATCGCCAGAAATTCGGGTTGGGTTTCGTGGTGCCGTGCCGGATGACCGTCGTGCGGCTGGCCTCAGGAGGGCTTTGGATTCACTCGGCGGGACCGATGGACGAGGCGTTGGCGGCCGAGATCGGAGAGCTGGGCCCCGTGGAGTACCTCGTTGCGCCGAACCTGTTCCATCACCTGCACCTGCCGGCGGCGGTCGAACGATTCCCGGAGGCGGAGGTTCACGCGGCGCCGGGACTCGAAAGGAAGCGCCCGGACGTGACGTTCGCCGGGACGCTGGGGGTCGCCGCTCCCTGGGGCGACGAACTCCAGCCGATCCCCATCGAGGGCATGCCGACGTTCAAGGAGGTCGTCTTCGTCCATCGTCCGAGCGGTTCGCTGCTGGTTGCGGATCTCCTCTTCAACCTCAGGCGGCGGCTGGGGCCGGCGGTCATGACGTACATGCGGCTGACCGGGGGCTACGGCCGGGTGGCCCAGAGCCGGGTCTTCCGACTGGCGGTGCGGGACCGGCCCGCGGCCGCGGCAAGCTGTCTCCGCATGCTCTGTTGTCCGTTCGACCGCCTCGTCCCGTGCCACGGCGAGATCGTCGAACGCGGCGCGAAGCGGCAGGTCGAGGAAGCGCTTTCCTGGCTCCTGCGGGACCTGGAGCGGCCGCCCGATGCGCAGCCAGTCAACGTCGCGGTGCCCGAGGTCTGAGTCCGGCTCATGTCACTCCCCCTGGCGGACCTGCGGGTCCTCGATCTGACGATTGCCCGTGCCGGGCCGACCGCGGTGCGGCAACTCGCGGACTGGGGCGCCGACGTCGTGCGAATCGAGCGCCCGCCGGCGCCCGGCAAGGACATCGGCATCTCCCGCCGGCTCGGCCACGACTACCAGAACCTCCACCGCAACAAGCGCTGCCTGACGCTGGATCTCAAGAAGGACGAAGGCCGCGAGGTGCTGCTGCGCCTGGCCCGCGACGCGGACGTGCTGGTCGAGAACTACCGCGCCGACGTGAAGCACCGGCTCGGCTTCGACTACGAAACGGTGCGGGCCATCAATCCGCGGATCGTGTACGCCAGCGTGTCCGGTTTCGGCCAGACGGGGCCGTACCGGGACCGGGGCGGCGTCGACCAGATCGCCCAGGGTCTGGGGGGGCTGATGTCGGTGACGGGGCTGCCCGGCCAGGGTCCGGTGAGAGTGGGCACGGCGATCTCGGACCTGGCGGCCGGTCTCTACCTCGCCTTCGGCATCATGGCGGCCCTCCGCGAGCGCGAGCGGTCGGGCCAGGGGCAGTGGGTGACGACCTCGCTGCTCGAGGCGATGATTGGCATGCTTGACTTCCAGGCCGCGCGCTACCTGGTGGAGGGCGAAGTCCCCGGCCAGCAGGGCAACCATCACCCGACGATCGCGCCGATGGGGACCTTCCCGGCGGCCGATGGCTGGGTGAACATTGCGGCTACGAGTGGCAAGCACTTTCGCGGCATGTGCAAGGCCCTCGGCGGCGAGGAGCTGCTCGAGCGACCGGAGTACAGGAACTCCGCCGGTCGCGTCGCCAACCGCGCGCGGCTCGAGGAGGAGGTTGCCGAGTTGACGCGGCGCTTTGAGGTGGAGGAGATCGTCCGGCGCCTGAACGACGCCGGCCTGCCGTGCGGCCCGGTCTACGACCTGGGCCAGACCTTCGCCGACCCCCAGGTCCAGCACTCAGGGATTGCGGTGCCGCTGGAACATCCGGACCTCGGCCCGGTGCGGCTCGTGGGCCAGCCGGTCCAGCTCCGGCGGACGCCCTTCGAGCTGAGGAGCCGGGCGCCCGGTCTGGGCGAGCATAGCGACGAGATCCTCGCCGAGGCCGGCCTCGGCAGCTCGGAGATCGAGGCGCTTCGGGCGAGTGGGGTCATCTCTTGAGCGCGGGAAGCGCTTGGACCGGGGGAGCGGAACGATGAGTGCGGACGCGGGACTTGACGTGGCGGCCGCGACGGCCATCGAACTGCCGACGACGAAGATCAGGGCAAGCATCGAGGACGGCGTCGGCTGGCTCACCTACAACAACCCGGAGCGGCGAAACGCGCTCTCGTTCGAGATGCAGGTGGCGCAGGCGGAGGTCCTGCGCCGGTTCCAGGAAGACGACGCGGTGCGGGTCGTCGTGCTGCATGGAGCGGGTGACCGGGCCTTCGTCTCGGGCGCCGACATCTCCGAGTTCGAGAAGCTGCGGACGACCGTCGAGGCGCGCGAGCGCTACGACCAGGCCGGCCGCGAGACCGGCCGGGCCTTCGCCGCGCTGGAGAAGCCGCTGATCGCGATGATCCGCGGCTACTGCCTTGGCGGCGGTCTGGCAACCGCGCTCAACGCGGACCTGCGCATCGCCTCGGAGGACTCGCTGTTCGGGATCCCGGCCGGCCGCCTGGGCGTGGGCTACGGTTTCGCCGGGATCAAGGTGCTCGTCGATCTCGTCGGGCCGTCCCGCACCAGCGAGATCCTGCTGACGGCGCGGCGGATAGGCGCCGCCGAGGCGCTGCACATGGGGCTGATCGACCGGGTGACTGCCGCCTTTGACCTCGAGGACACCGTCCGCGATCTGGCCGGCAGGATGGCGGCCAACGCCCCGCTGACCCTCCGCGCCGCCAAGTTCGCGATCAAGCAGGCGACGAAGGACCCGGAACGCCGCGACCTGGACCGGGTCGAGCAGCTCGTCGAGGCCTGCTTCCGCTCCGACGACTACGTCGAGGGTCGCAAGGCCTTCCTCGAGAAGCGGCCGCCGCGGTTCCGGGGGCGGTGACGAGCCCCCCGCCGGCGAGGCGCGGGCGGAATCAAGGCATGGCTACCTGTAACTGCTCTGCCGGGCGTCCCGCCCGCGAAGTGCGGCCCGCAGGCATGGCGGCGGCGACGGACGGGGCGCTGCTTGAGCTTGCCGATGTCACCGTCGTGCGCGGCGGGCGTCGCGCCCTGGACGGCGTGACGCTCACGATTCCGCGCGGCCGGAACACGGCGGTGCTGGGACCCAACGGGGCCGGCAAATCGACCCTGCTGCGGATGCTGAACGGCGAGTTCTTCCCGCTTCGCCGGCCCGGCGTCCGGATGCGGCTGCTGGGCCGGGACCGGTGGAACGTGTTCGACGTGCGCCGGCAGCTCGGCGTCGTGTCGCACGAACTGCAGGCGACGCACCACGGCTGGCTCTCGGGCCTGGACGTGGTGTGTTCGGGCTTCTTCGCCAGCGTCGGCGTCTACCGGCACCAGGGGTTGACGGACGCGCAGCGCCGCAGGGCCGAGGCGGCGGCAGGAAGCCAGGGCGCGGGCGACCTGCTGGAGCGTCGCTTCGACACGCTGTCCTCCGGTGAGCAGCGCCGCCTGCTGCTGGCCCGCGCCCTGGTCCACGAGCCGCATACCCTCCTGCTCGACGAGCCGGCGACCGGCCTCGACCTCAAGGCCGCGTTCGGGCTGATGGAGCGGTTGCGTGCCCTTGCGGCGGCCGGCACGACGCTGATCATCGTCACCCACCACGTCGACCAGATTCCGCCGGAGGTCGAGCGGGTCGTGCTGCTCAAAGCAGGCAGTGTGTTCGCGGACGGGCCGAAGGAGGAAGTCATGACGAGCCCGACACTTTCCGAGCTGTTCGAGGTCGGCGTCGAGATAGTGGAACGGAGCGGCTGGTTCCAGGTGCTGCCCGCGCGGTTGCAGTAGTGAAGCAAGCCTCGCCGATGCGTGTCTCTGGGTGCGCGGAGCCGCCATCCGTGCTCCCGATGACGGGCGTACGGCCTGGTTCACAGGTGGTGCGGATCGTGCCACCAGGATTCTGGTCCGCAGCCCCGCGGGCTAGGAAGCGCGCCGACCGCAGGCCGGCGCCTTCACCCTCCGCCCGCGCTACGATGCCGGCAATGCGCGCCCGACTGTCCACCATCGCGACTGCCGCGGCGTTCCTCGCCGTCACCGTACCGCTCGCCGCCGCCGACAGCCCGGGCTGTTCCTCCTCCGCCGGCATCGCATCGGCTGCCACGCCCGGCACAAGCGTCGACCTGGAACTCGCCCACGACGGCCTGATTCGCAGCTACCGCCTCCACCTGCCAGCCCGCTACGACGGCGCCTCCCCGGCGCCGCTCTGGTTGCACGTACACGGCTACACCGGCAGCGCCCGGCACAGCGACGGCTGGACGGGCCTTTCCGAGCTCTCCAACCGCGAGGGCTTCGTGCTCGTGTTCCCGCAGGGAACGTCGTTCGAGGCGGCACTCGGTGACGCGGCGGGGGGACGGACGGCCACGATCACGTCCTGGAACGATCAGGCCTGCAGCGCACCGCTCCAGCTGGAAGCGCCGGCCTGCCGGGAGGACGCGGATCCGTACCCCTGCCCGCCGGAGTGCGGGACCTGCGGGCCGTGCAACTGGTGCTCGTGCCACGACGATGTCGGCTACATCGCCGCCCTGATCGACCACCTCGCGGCGCAGCTCTGCATCGACACGGACAGCGTCTTCGCCTCCGGCTACAGCAACGGCGGCATGTTCGTCCACCGGCTTGGCTGCGCCCTCGGCGACCGCTTGGCCGCGGTCGCTCCGATGCACGGCTATCTGGCGCGCGGCTTCAACTGCGCGGCCGAGGCGCCCGGCCCGTCGATGCTGCTGGTCGGCGGCACGGCGGACCGCACGGTGCCGATCGACGGTTCGTTCGCCAGCGACGGCTACATCTACACGTCGCAACGTGGCGTGGCGGAGACTTGGGCCGAGGCGCAATCCTGCTCCGCCGAACCGGTCGCGGTCGAGACGCCTTGGGACGGCCGGCGGCAACTGAGTTGCGTCGAGCAGGCCGGCTGCTCCGGAGGCCGTGCGGTCCGGAGCTGTTCCTGGGACGGTGCTCACGTCTGGCCGCGCGACGCGGCCGGCAACTTCGGCGGCGAGCTGTTGTGGGACTTCTTTAGCGCGTCCGAGCGCTAGCGCCCCGAAACCCCTCGCAGGCTCGGTGTTTCGGCCCATCCCGTCCTCACCCTGGAACTTGCCCCGTGGCACTCAGTCGTAGCGTTCTACGGCGCAAGCTCCAGGCCCGCGATCGTTTCTAGCCGCCCGGCCTCCACCCCTAGCCTTTCACCGGCGGCGACGATCTGACGCCAGGACTTTGCATCCACCGGGATCGCTTCGGCGCGTTCGATCCGGCTGGCCCGCTCGGGGTCGCCGGGCACGAGTACCGGCTCGTCCAGATCGGCGGCGGGCGATGCCTTGACGTGGGCGACCAGGGCCGCGAGCTCGTGCTCCATCGCCGAACGCGGGATCAACCGGTCGGGATCGAACACGATCATGAACATATTGTTGATGATCGAGCCCTCCATCTCGTGCTCGGGCTGGGCCGTGCGGCCGCCGCTCATCATGCCGCCCAGGAGTTCGCAGAAGACGGCGAGGCCGTAGCCCTTGTGATCGCCGAAGGAGGTCAACGCGCCCGCCGGCTGCCGGAAGAGCACTCCCGGGTCGCGGGTCTTGCGGCCGCGGTGGTCGATCAGGGAGCCCTCGGGCGCCTCCTCGCCCATGTTGTGGGCCACCCGCGCCTTGCCGTGGGCGATCCGGCTGGTAGCCATGTCGAGAAGGACCGGCGGCTGCCTCCTGCTGCCGGGCAGCGAGAGGCAGATCGGATTCGTCGAGTAGCGGGCGTCGGTACCCCGGTAGGGGGCTACGAGGGCCTGGTGGCCGACCACGTTGACGAAGTGGAGCGAAGCGAAACCGGCCTCGGACACCTGCTCGCCGTAGGTGCCGATCCGGCCCAGGTGGTGGCAGTAGCGCACCGGCGCCACGACCACGCCGGTGTTCCGGCAGCGCTCGATCGCCGCCGCCGTGGCCTGCCGGCCGACCACCTGGCCGTAGCCCATGCCGCCGTCGAACATCATGATCGGGCCGTCGTCTCGGACCAGCTCGACCTTCTGGTTCGGGTTCAGGGTTCCGTTGCTGAGGCTCCGTACGTAGGCGGGGAGCATGCCGACTCCGTGGCTGTCGTGGCCTGAAAGGTTCGCCAGTACCAGGTGGTCGGCGACGACGCGGGCCTCGCCGGGTTCGCTGCCACCGGCTTCGAGGATCATCATGGCTGCTTCCCGCAAGGCCTGTGGCCGGATGTCGATGGACTCCAAGGTCGCCTCCTGCTTGTTCGGGGAGCGGCGATCCTATGCGGGTTCGCCCCCAGCGCCGTCGGCAACCGCGTGTCATCGACCGCGGTCCGATCGCCGGACATAGCGCAACGAACACCTCGGGTGGCGACACCAGCTACCCACTACGGTTCCCGTTCGACCCCTCAGAGGCCCGGTTGCAGCATCCTGGCGTCGCTCGCTGGAGGTGGTGGACTACCTCGCGGTCTTCGGCTTTGGGGACTGTAAGCTGCGCACCATGCTTCAAGCTCCCTGCTCTTCGTCATCGCGGTACTGGTTCATCCCGTTCCTCCTGGCTTGTGTCGCGATGCCGGGGTTCGCCCAGCCGGCGGCTGATTCGGGTTGGGTCGACTTGACCGCCGGCGGACTCGAGCAGGGATGGCGGCAGCTCGGCGGGGCGGCGGAGTACGTCCTCGATGGCGACACGATCGTCGGCACCGCGGTGATCGAGACGCCGAACTCCTTCCTCGCCACGACGGACGAGTACGGGGACTTTGCCCTGCAGCTCGAGTTCAAGGTCGACGAGGGACTCAACGCCGGCATCCAGATCCGCAGTCACAGCGACCCGGACTACTGGAACGGCGTCGTGCACGGCTACCAGGTCGAGATCGATCCCAGCGAACGCGCCTGGAGCACGGGCATCTACGACGAAGCTCGCCGCGGCTGGCTGTTTCCGCTGACCCTGAATCCGGCGGCGAGCCAGGCTTTTCGCCAGGGAGACTGGAACCACGTCTACATCGAGGCGATCGGCTCCGAGATCCGGACCTGGCTGAACGGCGTGCCGGCCACTTACCTGATCGACGAGATGACGCCGAGCGGCTTCATCGCCTTGCAGGTCCACTCGGTCGGGCCGGAGCAGGGCGGACTGCAGGTCCGTTACCGGAACGTGCGCCTGCGTACGGATGATCTCGTGCCGCGGGGTGGGGAGTTTCCCTACGTCGTCGACACGCGGCCGAACCGGTTGTCCGAAGCGGAAGCGGCCCTGGGCTGGAAGCTGCTCTTCGACGGCGAAAGCACGGACGCCTGGCGCGGCGCTCACCGCGAGGATTTTCCCGCGACCGGCTGGAAGGTGCGTGATGGCGAGCTGACGGTGCTCGCCTCGGAACCCGGCGGACCACGCGGTGGCGGGATCGTGACCCGAGAGACGTTCTCGGCGTTCGAGCTCCAGTTGGAGTTCCGGATGACCGAGGGCGCGAACAGCGGCATCAAGTACCTGGTCACCGAGGGCTACGGCGAGGCGCCCGGTACCGCGGTCGCGTTCGAGTACCAGATCCTGGACGACATGCGCCACCCCGACGCGGAGGCTGGACGCGACGGCAACCGGACCCTCGCTTCGCTCTACGATCTGTTGCCGCCAACTAAGCAGTTCCGCTTCGTCAAGGGTCTCGGGCGATACAACCACGCGCGGATCGTCGTCCGCGCCGACGGCACGGTGGAGCACTGGCTGAACCACCAGTTGGTGCTGGCGTTCGACCGGAACTCGGCGGAGCTCAAAGAGGCGATCGCAATGAGCAAGTTCGCAGGCCGAGACGGGTTCGGAGAGTGGCCGGAGGGCCGCATCCTCTTGCAGGACCATGGCGACGAGGTGGCCTTCCGCGGCATCAAGGTGCGCCGCCTCGACGGCGCGGAGTAGGGGCCGCAAGACCTGTTGCAGGCTCCATGTCTGGCCCCAGTTCCCACCTGACCAGGACCTTGGGTCGCGGAAGTCGCCTCGCCAGGTTCCGCAACGCAAGCTCCTGGTAGTCGCCCCGTCGATGCGCGTGCGTCTCGCCTACGGTCGCGACGGTCTCACGATCGACGTCCCGCCCGAGCGGACGACGGTCATCGTGCCGGTCCAGGCGCCGGCGCTCGCGGATCCCGATGCCGCTCTGACCGCGGCGCTCCGGGCTCCGGTGGCGGGCCCGCCGCTACGGGAACTGGCCAGGCCCGGCCAGACGGCGGCGATCTCGGTATGCGACATCACCAGGGCGCAGCCGCGGCGGGAGATGGTCGCCGCGGTGCTTCGGGAACTCGAAGGCGTCGTCCGCCCGGAGGATGTCGCGATCCTGATCGCGACCGGCACTCACCGAGCGAACACACCGGCCGAACTCCAAGCGATGCTGGGCGACGAGATCCTCGGTGCTTGCCGCGTGATCAACCATGACGCGCGTGACGACTCCTCGCTCGTCGACCTGGGGGAGACCGGCGCCGGCGTGCCGACCCGGCTCTGCCGCCACTGGCTGGAGGCGGACCTCCGGATCACGACCGGCTTCGTCGAGCCGCACTTCTTCGCGGGCTTCTCGGGTGGCCCGAAGATGGTCGCCCCGGGGCTCGCCGGGCTCGACACGGTGCTGACGCTGCACGATGCCGCCCGCGTCGGCGATCCGCGCTCAACTTGGGGCATCATCGACGACAACCCGCTGCATAGCGACATCCGGGCGATCGCGGCGCGGCCGGAGGCCAAGCCGCACTTCAGCGTTGACGTTCTGCTCGACCGGTCGCAGCGGATCACCCATGTCTTCGCCGGCGAGCTCTGCGAGATGCACCGGCGGGCCTGCGCGGCCGCCAAGCCGATCGCCATGCGGGAGACCAGCCACCGGTTCGAAGTCGTCGTGACGACGAACTCCGGCTATCCGCTCGACCAGAACCTCTACCAGGCGGTCAAGGGGATGTCGGCGGCCGCGCAGGTGGTGGCCGACGACGGGACGATCCTCTGCGCGGCCGAGTGCAGCGACGGCATCCCGGACCACGGGCGATACGCGGAGTTGTTGCGGCGCGGTGACTCGCCTGAGGAACTGCTGGCGCAGATCGAGGCCCGTCCAACGACCGAGCCGGACCAGTGGCAGGTCCAGGTCCAGGCGTTGATCCAGCGTCGCGCCCGCGTGCTGGTCAAGGCGGACGGGCTGAGCAAGGACCAGCTTGCCGCGGCCCACTTCGAGCCGGCGCCCGACCTCGACGCCGCGCTCGCCGAGTGCGTGGCGGCCCGGCCCGACGCGCGTATCTGCGTGCTTCCCGAAGGCCCGCAGACGATCCCCTACCTGGCGGCCGGCGCCTGAGCGATCCCCTCGCTTCTCGGGCTCGATCGTCTTGCTCGCGCCGTCATCACGCCGTCGCGTGCTCGAACGCCACCACGTTGCGCGACGCGCTGCTGAACTCCACGCGGTAAGGCTAGCAAGCTGGCCGGCGTGAAGCTGAGGCGGCCGGACGAAAGTTCGGCCTCAAGCCATCGGGTCGACGTCTCCTGGAACGGACTCTCGGAGTCGGCGGTCGGCCGCCCCCTTGCGGGCGAAGCCGTCGCCGGCGCCGAGCGCGGTGATAGCTTCGAAGCGATGGCTGAGCCGGTCCAGACTGCCTTCTCCCGGACGAGGTTCGAGTGCCCGGGCGATCCCGAGGAGGCGCCGCTCGATCTGGCCGACTTCCCCGGTTGCCGGGCGGAGAGCATCTCGCGCGAGGAGATGGGGGACTACGACGGCCGAGTCGAATACTGGGAGGCGCGTACGGAGACGGCGGTCATCGTGCGCGAACCGACGACTCGGTTTCACGAGCAGCCCTCGCAGCGGCTGGCGCGGCTTGCGGAGCGGATAGCCGCGTCGAGGGGTTCGCCGATCGAGACCTTCGGAACAACGGACCTGGTTCGCTACGACTCGGGCGGCGAGCGCAAGGTCCTGATGCAGGCGGACCAGATTCTCTACCTGCATCCGCTTGAGTACGACGTCTGGGAACGCGACGTCGATATCGACAGCCGCGAGCGGCCGGAGATAGTGCTCGAAGTCGACTACTCGACCGACGTCCGGCGGCGGAAGCTCTGGATCTACGAGGCGTGGGGCTTTCCGGAAGTCTGGGTGGACGTGCCGGACGCGCGGTCGCCGAGCCGGCCGAAGTCCCGCGTCTCCGGCCTGACGATCCATGTGCTGCACGACGGCAGGTTCCGGGAGGCGTCGAGCAGCCGGGCCTTTCCCGGCTGGACGGCGGAGGAGATCCACCGCGCGCTCAATGAACCGTCTACCTCCGAGGAGACTCTGACCGTGCTGCGCCGTGTCGGGCGTGCACTGGGGGCCGCCGAGGGCATGGGGCCGGATGACGATCCCTGGCTGCGCAGCGAGCGAGCCGAAGGCCGCGAAGAGGGCCGTGCGGAGGGCTTGGCCGAAGGCCGTGCCGAGATGCTGAAAGCAGTCGTGGGAATCCTGGAGGCGCGCGGGATCGCTGCGAGTCCGGGCCTGACGGGCCGCCTGGCGATGCTTGACGACCTGCGGGCCGACGAGCTGATTCAGGCTGCGCGGACCTGTTCGATCGAGTCCGAGTTCCTCGCATTGCTGACTGCGAAGCCGCCTCAATCGGATTGACGACTGCCAGCTGGGTCGTCCAGGCGCTGATCCAGCGGCGCGCCCGCGTGCTGGTCAAGGCAGAGATCTGAGCGGCTGATCGTCGCCGCTTCGCGGCGCGGTGACGGCGAACCTCCGGCTCTCCGCTCAACCGGAACCGCGTTCCGCCCACAGTTGCTTGAAAATCGTCTCTTGACTGAGTGATTTTCAAGAAAGTAGGCTTGTCTTTGTGAACGTTGATCGCGAGCTTGCCGCCCAACGAATCAATCGCTCGTTCCTGGTCCATCCGGCGGTCGCGGTCGTCGGACCGCGGCAATGCGGGAAGACGACTCTTGCCCGAGCATTGTTCGATGAGGCACCGGAGAGGGGGCGCTACTTCGATCTGGAGGATCCGGTCGATCGGAGGCGTCTCGCGACGCCGATGCAGACCCTGGAGCCTCTGCGCGGCCTCGTCGTCATCGACGAGATCCAGCGGCAGGCCGAGGTGTTCGAGGTTCTGCGGGTCCTGTGCGACCGGCGGGAGGAGCCGGCCCGCTTCCTCGTCCTCGGCAGCGCATCTCCGGCCCTCGCTCGCGGCGCCTCGGAGACTCTGGCGGGCCGCGCCGGCCAGATTCGGCTCTCGGGTTTCGATCTGACCGAGGTGGCCGGCGCGGCTCCAGGCGGTTGGCGGAAGCTCTGGTTGCGGGGCGGGTTCCCGCGCAGCTTTCTCGCCGCCGCCGACGACCTGTCCGCCTTGTGGCGCCAGAGTTTCGTGGAGACGTTTCTCGATCGCGACATTCCGCGGTTCGGCTTTTCCCTGCCGCCGGAGGCGCTACGTCGCTTCTGGATGATGGTCGCTCACTATCACGGCCAGGTTTGGAACGCGGCGGAGTTTGCTCGAGCGATCGGCTCGGGCCAGGCTGCCGCGCGCCGCTATCTGGACATACTTGTCGCTGCACAGGTCGTGCGGGTCCTTCCGCCGTGGCATGAAAACCTCAAGAAGCGGCAGGTCCGTGCGCCGAAGGTCTACATTCGGGATAGCGGCCTCCTCCACACCCTCCTCGATCTTCCGTCGGCTGACCGTCTGGCTGGACATCCGAAAGTCGGGGCCTCGTTCGAGGGTTTCGGCGTCGAGCAGGTCCTGTCCTGCATGCAGCCCTCGAACGCGCACTTCTGGGCTACCCACGGCGGCGCCGAGCTGGACCTGATGATCGTGTCCGGCGGCCGCCGGCATGGTTTCGAGTTCAAGTACAGCGACGCGCCGGGAACGACGAAGTCGATGAGGTCGGCGCTCGCCGACCTGCGGCTCGATCACCTCTGGGTGGTCTATTCCGGAGATTCGTCCTACGAACTGGACGAGCGGATTTCCGTTCTGCCGGTGGAAGATGTTCCGGTCTTGGCGGACCGCATCTCGAGTGTGTCGGGCTGAACGGCGAGAGAGGCCGGCGGTCGGCAACGCCGCTCGATGGACCCTTGACCGCCCCGGCGCAAGGGTTCGGACGAGAGAGCCCGTTGTCGGAGAGTACGCCGCTTCTCGCTGAGTCCAAGCGAGTCGACTCCTTGGCTTAGGCTGACTGTCCCGTCAAGGACCCGCCAAGCCAAGTGGGTTGGGAGTCCGCTGAAGCAGAAGAGTCCGCCTTCGAAGACTGGTGGCAGCGGACTTCAAGGTAAGCCAGTCATCTCGGGCTCGTTGATCTCGCAAGCGGGACAGGTTTCTAGGTTGAAATAGACGACCCATGCGTCTGTCCGTCGGCCTCCGAGAAACTGTACCTCAGCCGAGAACTTGAAGACATTGCCGAAGCGATCCCGATGCTCATCCTCGTCTGTGTAGTCCAAAGAGACGGACTGCACACCGGCACTGGCAAGGGTCAGAAGTTCCCCAGCGTTGGTCTCTCCGTTATGATCGAGGTCGTGCCACAGCCGCAGATGGGGATAAACCGAATCGTCTGCCGTGATCTGACCGTCAGAGTTGCCGCCGTTGATGGCTTGGTCGAAAACCGCCAAAGCTCGGAAGCCGTGCGGCACCTCGCCTTCACCAGGTGGGGGCTGCGGTGAGACGTGGGAAAAGAGCTCGGTTCCATTGTCGATCACGCCGTTGTTGTTCCTGTCAAGGACCAGAAAGGCGTCGTCTGAACCTGTGGCAGTCCACGGTATCCGTTGTAGATTACCATCCCCCGAGAGGTCGAACCAAACGCCACCAGCCGTATCCGTGAGGTCATAACTGCCATCGCGCAGGGACACGATGATCGGTTCCTCGCAAGGGTGACCGCAGTTCGTGCAGTAGGCGTCTATCGATTCAACTGACGAGTAGTCGCAGCGTTCTTCCCAAACGTACCCCGGCGTACCGGGCTCCTGGACCTTCTCGCGAATGCGCCTCCCGTTTCTCCACCTCACTTGGAAATGGACGTCGCTGACATTGCTTGCCTGGAGCCAGATCCAGGGGCAGTCGGTCAGCAGGGGAGGCTGAAGGCAGGCGCCAGTTGCGGTAGCGTTGATGACGGTGATGCCGCCACCTGGTGGTGCCAAGGGCGCGCCTGTTCCGCAGAACTGCTCGCACCGCAACGTCCAGGAGCGACTCTCTGAGCCAGCAAGCTGGGGTTGCTGGCTGCAACTAGGCGCGTGGTACTCGATGTTGCTGCCGATCGGATAGAGATCGCAATCCGGTCCGCCAAAACTCTGACTCCGCGTGATCCCGGGCAGGACAAGGAGCACGATGGTAGCGAACAAAGCGATCAACAGAAGGGGGAGGAATGTGGTGCGCATCTTGGGGCCTCTGAAATCAGGTCAGTGGGTGATGTTCACGTGGGCGCGGAGCCGAGCCGGCATCCGCGAAGCTCCTAGCTCAAGTAGGCGTCGATTGTCCTGAAGCACTGCGCTAGCGACTGGAAGCACCGCCTCGCGGAAACCCGGGCGCGAGAGGCTGGCCACGTCCGGATGTGAGGCTGCGATTCGTAGCGCGAGGTTCCTGATTAGCGCGGTCGTGTGTGCGTGTAGGCGTGTCTGCGAGGGAGCCGACGCCTCCGCTCTTGCGAGAGGCGGATTCGATAGTTCCGGTTCGTTCGACTTGGGCCGGGCCGAGTCGAGTAGCGCCCAGAGGAGGTCTTCCAGGCGACTCCCTCTTCCCCGCGCCAGGCGTAGGAGCTCTTCGTGAAACGTGGCGAGAGCCTGGAGTTGGTCCAATCGCTGGACGTAGAAGTCGTGCAGTCGCTCAGCGGGCGGGTTTCCCGCAAACGTCCCGTCGTCGAACACGGCCAGGCTCACCTGCAAGGAGGCTACCGCGTACGAGCCCTCGGCGAATCGGTTGGGGTTCGTGTCTATCGGAGCCGCAGCAGGTACGACGAAGCGGGTTTCCTCGCCCGGACGGAGTGGTAGAAAGCCGGTCGACTCGTCGTGGTCGTGGGTAAACAAGAAGCGGTCAGTTGACCGGGTGAGCACGTGAGCGGCACCCTCATCGGTTCCAGTCATGGAATCGACTGCCCAAGCCGTGATCGTCCTCCAGTCATCATTTCTGAGTCGCAATACCCATTCGCTGCCATCTTCGGCGGGCGCGGCGTCGACGATTGTCAGTGAGGTGGAGACGTCGGCCCTATCGGGTTGGAGACTACCGAGCGCATTGCTGAGAGCTTCGGGCTCGCGTAACTGCCAGGCCGCGATTGGAATAGCGGAGGCGACCGCCAGAACAATGGCACCTCGGAGCCGAAGGATGCCGGGGCTGTAGCGCATGTGGTTTCTCTCTCCGTCGTTGTTCTTGGGTTCTCGAGTTGGGGAGTGGGCTGTGACGATGATGGTGATGGGGAGCCGGTGGCAGCCCGCCAGTGCTCCGCGAGGGCGACGAGTCGGTTTCGACAAGTCAGTTTCCAGTATGGCCGATCCCCTTGGGGGTGGGTGTAGGCGTTCTGGGAGGGGTCGGCAACGGCCAAGACGAAATGCGCGCCAGCGCATCGTTACGGCCATGAAGACGAAGGAAAACCCGTAGCGCCAGCGTTGAGGGCTTCTTTTGCTGTACCTCCTGAGTCTCGTTGTTTGACGCTACAGCCGGCAGCCCCTACGGCCAGTCCGCAAGGTCTTCCCGCAGTTGCAGAGTACGAATGGAACGAAGGGGACGCTACTCGCAGGTCTTGCGGATGTCAAGTCATGTTGCCACGGTTGGCCACGGTTGGAGCCCTTGGTTGCCTGGGCGGCGCGGCGCGGGGACGATGTCGGCGATTCCCTTCGGATTGGTGCCGATGAACCAGGAGAACGGCGAACGCTCGACCGGGCTGCCTTGCTGACCAGAGACCGGCCCCGGCCGGAGCCACCAGGAGGCTCGCCTGAGCCACTCGGTCTAGTGGTCTGCTCTTCGGCGGCCTAAGCTGAGCGAGCAGGGCGCAGAGTGGAACTCTGGACTGATCATATGAACCCATAGGCGCGCTGTGTCCCGCACAGAGAGAGGCTGGGCGGGGGGAGCGTAATCCAATCCTGAAGTGAGCCTGAACGGGCCCGGACGACCCGGGCTTGTTGGTATGCTCCCCGAGGCCCGCTACGGCTCGCGGTCCTGCTGCCAGGGTGCGAATGGAACACCTCCCGAGGAGTTGGGTTGCGCTAAACCCGTAGCGGGTCGTTTCCCAACTAGCCTCGAACTTCCCTGTCGGATGGGCGAGCCTGGCGAGTCGAAGGTTCCGCAGCGGTCCGGCGGTCTGACAGGGGCTGACTGCCGTGGGTTCTATTGCAGTTGCGGGGATGGTTCTCGCTCCCCTCGGCGGGCGATTCGTTGCTGGGGAGCGGGCGCTGGTCGCTGTCCCTCCAGTTGTTCTGACGTCTGCCTTGCGGGACCAGCCAATCGACCGAGTGTCCGGCCGGCGAGTTCAGTCTCCAAGAGCCCGGGCTACGGCGCACGGGACGCCAGTGGGATTCCCGAAAAGGGCCTCCCCGTTGCCGGGGAGGCCCTGAATCTTCGACCACCGCGTCAGGCGCCGTGGCTTCTTCTGGAGAAGCTCAGCCTAGAAGCTGAACCGGCCTCCGATCTGCAACTGGCGTGGCCGCGTGAGACCGTTCAGCGAGGAAGCGACGCCCAAGTCCTCTGGGACGTTACCGTTCCGCACGTTTCGCTGGCTGAAGCCGACGTTGAAGCTGTGCTGGTCGAACAGGTTGAAGGCCTCGACGAAGACGTCGAGCCGCAGACCGTCTCCGAAGCGGAAGAACTTGCCGACCCGCACGTCGATGGTCTGGATCGACTCGTTCCGCCCCGTGTTGCGGCCGACGACAACGCCGTTCATCACTGCTCGGTAGTCGGGACAATTCCAACCGACGGAGCTGCAGTAGGCGAAGTCGACCCCCGAATCGACCAGCGTGTAAGGGGTACCCGACTGGTAGTTCAGGATGCCGGAGATCTGGAAGTCCGCCGGTAACTGGATCATGCCGGTGACCACCAGGCGATGCTTCACGTCGCGGTTGGAGTAGCCCCAGTCGTAGTCCAGGTTGCCGGTGTCGGAGATCGTGACGCCGGTCGCCGAACGCTCGTTCGAGTCGGTGTCGCGATCCTTGCCCCAGGTGTAGTGGGCATTGAACTGGTAGCGGCCGGTGAAGCGCTTGTTTACCTTCAGCGTAACGGCTTGATACTCCGAATCGCCCCGGGATTGACGGACCAGGATCTCCGAGCACTCGACGCCCTCGATCCCCGGGCAGTCTTCGTTGCGACCGTCCCACATTGGGCGACCGTACTCGTCGTAGCCGCCGAAGACGCGGTTGAAGTCCGTGTTGCGCTGCAGGCTGCTCGCCTCGGCGTACACGACGTCGACGCCGGTGCTCCAACCTGCCGCCAGTTCGCGCTCCCAGCCGACGCTCGCACGGAGCGTCTGCGCGTCGTCGAATTCGGGATCGACGTACGAGATTGCGGGGACGATGCCCGGCGGCGGGTTCTCGTTGTTGATTGGCGTACCGAGCGGCACATAGCCGTTTTGCCCCGGGCGGACCGTTATCCGGCCGAAGTTGGGCGGTACACCGTTCGATTGCACCTGGTTGGCGAACAGCAGAGTCGGCGTTCGGCCGAAGAAGAAGCCGATGCCGCCGCGTACGACGGAGCGGCCCTCGTCTTGCGCCAGGGCGAAGCCAAAGCGGGGCGCCAGGTTCTCGGTGTCCGGGATGCTGGTGCCGTCGGGGTGCAGATGCGCCAAACCGTCCGGGTTGTCGGTCGACGTGTAGCGGAGACCGTAGTTCACGGTCACGTTGTCGCGCTTCAGGCTGTCCTGTCCGTAGAACGCGAGGGCGGCCTGGGTCTCGTCGTAGTTCGGGTAGGTCGAATCGCCGAACCAGATGCGGGCCGCGCTGGCGTTGTTGTTCAGGAAGTCCTCTGCGGAACGGAAGTCGTAGCGGCCGTCCCTGCTGCCGGCGAAGAGCTGCGCCAGATCATCCTTCGAGTAGTCGACGCCGAACTTCAAATCGTGGGCACCGAACAGGTAGGAGAAGTCGTTCTTGACCTGGAGTTGGGTCTCCTCGAGGTAGATGGGCAGGAAGTCGAACTTCCCGACGCTGTCGAAGTCATCGAACTGGAACCGAATCTGCGCCTCGATCGGCGTGCCGACGCGCTGGGACTCGCGGTCCAGGTCGTCCTGCGAGGACTGGATCCGGAACTCGTTGACGCCCCGGCTGCCGATGACCGAGGTCAGCGAGGCGATGATCGTGCTCGTCTCCTCCGCCTTCAGCGACTCCTCGTCGAGGTAGGAGCTCTCGCGCTCGTAGTCCGTCAGGTTGGCGCGCAGCGTAATCAGATTCGCGTCGCTGATCTGGTGGTCCAGCTTGCCGAACAGGATCTGGTTGCTCACCGAGCGCAGGAACAGGCCGGTGGCCGACCCGTCGGAGTTGCGCGTGAAGCCGTCGACGAGGGCCGCGAAGGCGGGTTCGCTCTGCGCCCGCTGCATGATCAGGTCGTAAGTGCTGTTCGCCCCGGTGGAGTCCAACGATCGGGTGATGGGGATGTCCTGATCCCGCAGATCGATGCCGAAGTAGTAGTGGGTGCGATCCCGCTTGAAGGGGCCGCCGATCGAGACGCCGTAGTTCTGCGTGTCGAACTCGTCGACCGAACGCGTGCAGTTGTCCCGCTCGCGGAAGTTGTCGAGCGGCGAACAGGGCAGGTCCTCGGCCATGCTGTCGTCGCGGAACTGGTAGAAGGTCGAGCCTTGAATGTCGTTGGTGCCCGACTTGGTGACCACGTTGACGAAGGCGCCTCCGTGCCGGCCGTACTCGGCCGAAAAGCCGTTGGTGATGACCTGGAACTGGCGTACCGTGTCCTGAGCGACGATCAGGCCGTCGTTCTCGGTCGCCTCGCCGCCGCGGCCGTAGCCGAAGAAGGTGCTCTTGTTGTCCGCGCCGTCGACGGAGAGGCCGCTGTACATGCCGCGCTGGCCGGCCATGGTCAGGAAGCCGCGCTGGCCGTCTCGCTGTACGCCGGGGGTCAGAATCGCGAAGTCGGTGAAGTCGCGGCCGACGATCGGCAGGCTCTCGATCGCCACCTCGTCGATGTAGTTGGCGGCGCCGGAACGGCTGACCTCGATGATCGGCGCTTCGGAGGTGACGGTGATCACCTCGGAGGTCGACTCGATCTCGAGCGTCAGGTTGACGTCCTTGATCTGACCGACAAGGACCGAGACGTCGCCTTGCTGCGTCGTCTGCATTCCGGAGAGCTCTGCCGTCACCGAATAGGTACCGACCTGCAGCGCCTTGGCGCTGTAGAAGCCGTTGGCGTCCGAAATCACGGCGCGGGCGATGCCGGTGTCCTGGTTGGTGACGGTCACCGTGGCGCCGGGAATGGCACCGCCCTCGACATCCGAGATGTAGCCCTGGACGGTGCCGGTGATGGTCTGGGCGAAGCCGGCGCCGCCAATCAGGAAGGCGCAGGTCGTTGCCAGGAGGATCGCAAGAAGACGTGCCCGCGGGCGGGTCGACTGCATGGTTGGGTTTCTCCTCTGTGTCTGAGTAGGCGCCGTCGAACTCAAGGCGAATTCACCGGCGTGCTGTTCACGCATGGAAGGTCTGGCTGCGGGTGGTGGTGGGGCGCTCGCACGCAAGGCCACGAACGGAACAAGACTATAGGACTCGCTTCGTTCTCCGTCAACGGAGGGGGGATCCGTTCAAGATGTTGAACCGGTGGGCCGATTCGAGCTTCCCCGGCGAAGTCTGCGCTGGAGGTTGAAGAGGGCGTCAAGGCGCACCCGTCAACGAGCCGACGGCAGGGGCAGCGCGGTGGCCCCGGTCAGGTACTCGTCGATCCGGGCGGCCGCGCCGCGGCCCTCGTTGATCGCCCAGACGATCAGGCTCTGGCCGCGGCGGCAGTCGCCGGCGGCGAACACGCCTTCGGCCGAGGTGGCGTACCGACCGGGATCGGCGGCGAAGTTAGTGTGCTCGTCCGTCGCTAGCCCCAACTGCTCTCCGAGCGTGGCCTCCGGTCCGAGGAAGCCCATCGCCAGCAGCACGAGTTCAGCCTCGAAGGTCTCCTCGGTGCCCGGCACTTCGTCCATCGTGAAGCGGCCGGATTCGTCCCTTCGCCAGGCGATGCGCACGGTCTCGATGCCGGCGACGTTGCCGGCTCCGTCGTCCACGAAGCGCTTGGAAAGGATGGAGAACACGCGCGGGTCGGCGCCGAAACGGGCCCCGGCTTCGGCGTGCGCATACTCGACGCGGAAGATGCGCGGCCACTCCGGCCAGGGGTTGTCGGGCGCCCGGTCGTCCGGCGGCCGGTCCAGCAGTTCGAAGTTGACCAGCGAAGCGCAGCCTTGCCGGACCGCGGTGGCGATGCAGTCGGCGCCGGTGTCGCCGCCGCCGATGACGATGACATTCCTGCCTTCGGCGTGAATCGGCGCCACGATTGGCTGGGCGCCCTCCCCGCCGTCGCTGGGTAGATCGGCGTCGAGAAGCGCGCGGGTGTGCTCGGTCAGGAAGTCCATCGCGAAGTGAACGCCCGAAAGCTCGCGGCCCGGGATGGGCAGATCGCGCGGCCTGGTGGCGCCGCAGGCGAGCAGGATCGCGTCGTGGTCGCGGCGCAGGTCCCCGATGTCGACGTTCACTCCGATATGTGCGCCGGTGACGAACTCGATCCCCTCGGCTTGCATCAGGTCGATCCGCCGGTCGACGACGAGGCGCTTGTCGAGCTTCATGTTCGGGATGCCGTACATCAGCAGGCCGCCGATCCGGTCCTCGCGTTCGAACACGGTGACCGAGTGGCCGACGCTGTTCAGTTGCGCCGCGGCGGCGAGACCGGCGGGCCCGGAGCCGACGACCGCCACCTTCCCGCCGGTCCGCTTCGCCGGCGGGCGGGGAACGATCCAGCCCTCCTCGAAACCGCGGTCGACGATCGCGTTCTCGATGTTCTTGATCGTCACCGCCGGGTCGGTGATGCCGAGCACGCAGGCGCCTTCGCACGGCGCCGGGCAGACGCGGCCGGTGAACTCCGGGAAGTTGTTCGTCCGCTCGAGTCGCCGGAGCGCCTCGCGCCAGCGGCCCTGGTAGACGAGGTCGTTCCATTCCGGGATCAGGTTGTCGATCGGGCAGCCTTCGTTGGACTGGCAGAAAGGCACGCCGCAGTCCATGCATCGGGCGCCCTGGGTGGCGAGATGCTCCTCCGGCACCGGCTGCAGGAACTCGCCGTAGTGACTCAGCCGGATCAGCGGATCCTGGTAGGGAACCGCGGCGCGCGCGTACTCCTTGAAGCCGGTGTCCTTGCCCATGCTTCGCCTGTTCGCGTCGGTCCGCCGACCTCAGGCCGCGGCTTCGGCCTTCGGGATCGTCTGGTTTTCCGGCGCCCGGTCCTCGGCCTCGCTCTCGGCCAGGAGGACGCGCCGGTAGTCTTGGGGCATGACCTGGGTGAACTGACCCACGGCTTCGCTCCAGCGCTCGAGCAGCCGGCGGGCCACCGTCGAGCCGGTGAACCGCGCGTGCCGCGCGACCAATTGCCGGAGTTCGCTCCGGTACTCGCCGCCGACGGGCTCGAGACCCACCATCTCGAAGTTGCAGCTGTGGGCCAGTTCCTTGGCCGGATCGAAGACCCAGGCGATGCCGCCGCTCATGCCGGCAGCGAAGTTGCGCCCGGTCGGCCCCAGAATGACGGCACGGCCGCCGGTCATGTACTCGCAGCCGTGGTCGCCGATCCCCTCGATCACCGCGCGGGCGCCCGAGTTGCGGACGCAGAAGCGTTCGGCCGCGCGGCCGCGGAAGAACGCCTCGCCGCCGGTGGCGCCGTAGAGCGCGACGTTGCCGATCAGGACGTTCTCTTCGGCGACAAACCGGGACCGGCGCGGCGGGTAGAGGACGAGCCTTCCGCCCGACAGCCCCTTGCCGACGTAGTCGTTGCCGTCGCCCTCGAGCTCGATCGTGATGCCGGGCGCGAGGAAGGCGCCGAGGCTCTGGCCGGCGCTGCCGGTCAACGAGATGTGGATCGTGTCGTCGGCCAGGCCCTGCTCGCCCCGGGCCTTCATCAGTTCGTGGCTGAGCATCGTGCCGACGGTGCGTTGAGTGTTCTCGATGGGCAGGTCGATCCGCACGCGGGAACCGCGTTCCAGCGCCGGCCGCGCGCGGTCGATCAGTTCGTTGTCGAGCGCGTACTCGAGCGCGTGGTCCTGCTCGATCGTCTGCACCACCTCGACGCCTTCGTGCCGGCGCACCGCGGGTTGCAGCACCGCCGACAGGTCAAGTCCCTCGGTCTTCTCGTTCCGGACCGCGAGTTCGGGCAGGAACAGGTCCGTCCGGCCGACCAGCTCCCGCATCGTCGCGACGCCGAGGCTCGCCATGATCCGCCGCGTTTCCTCGGCAACGAGGAAGAGGTAGTTCACGACTTCCTCCGGCGTGCCCTCGAACTTGGCGCGCAGCTCCGGATCCTGGGTGGCGATGCCGACCGGGCAGGTGTTCAGGTGGCACTTGCGCATCATGATGCAGCCGATCGTGATCAGCGGCGCGGTGGAGAAGCCGAACTCCTCGGCGCCGAGCAGGCAGGCGACGACGACGTCTCGGCCGGTCTTGAGCTGGCCGTCGGTCTGGAGGATCACCCGTGAACGAAGGTCGCTCAGCACCAGCGTCTGGTGGGTCTCGGCGATGCCGAGCTCCCAGGGCAGACCGGCGTGCTTGATGCTGGTCAGCGGCGAAGCGCCGGTGCCGCCGTCGTGGCCCGAGATCAGGATGTGGTCGGCGTGCGCCTTGGCGACGCCGGCGGCGACCGTCCCGACGCCGACTTCGGAGACGAGCTTGACGCTGACCCTGGCGCCCGGGTTCGAGTTCTTCAGATCGTGGATGAGCTGCTTCAGGTCCTCGATCGAGTAGATGTCGTGGTGGGGAGGCGGCGAGATGAGGCCGACTCCGGGTGTGGAGTAGCGGGTCCGCGCGATGACGTCGTCGACCTTGTGACCCGGCAGTTCGCCGCCCTCGCCCGGCTTGGCGCCCTGGGCGATCTTGATCTGCAGTTCGTCCGAGTTGGTCAGGTACCAGGAGGTGACGCCGAAGCGGCCCGAGGCGACCTGCTTGATCGCCGAGCGGCGAAGGTCGCCGTTGGGGTCCGGCGTGAAGCGCGATGGGTCCTCGCCGCCCTCACCGGTGTTGCTCTTGCCGCCGAGGCGGTTCATCGCGATGGCCAGCGTCTCGTGGCTCTCGGCCGAGATCGAGCCGAAGCTCATCGCGCCCGTGCAGAAGCGCTTGACGATCTCGCTCGCCGGCTCCACGGCGCCCTCCGGCAGCGGTTCGAGGTCCGCGCGAAACTGGAGCAGGCCGCGCAGCGAGCACTTCCTGGTCGTGTCCTCGTTGGCGAGGCGGGCGAAGCTCTCGTATGCCTCCGCGCTGTTCGTGCGGGCCGCGTTCTGGAGCCGCGAGATCATCCGCGGGTTCCACATGTGGCGCTCGCCGCCGGCGCGCCAGTGGTAGTCGCCGGGGTTCCCGAGGTCCGCGACGCGGTCGCGTTCGTCCGCGGGGAAGCCGCGGGCATGCCGTCGCAGCGCGTCCTTCGCCAGCCGTTCGAGGCCCGCGCCCTCGATCCGGCTGGCGGTGCCGGCGAAGCAGCGGTCGATCACTTTGGTGGACAGCCCGACCGCCTCGAAGATCTGGGCGCCCTTGTAGCTCTGCAGCGTGGAGATGCCCATCTTCGCCATCACCTTCAGCATCCCCTTCCTGACCGCCTTGCGATAGCGGTCGACCACTGCCTGGTCGTCGGCCGCTGCCGGCAGCCGGCCCTGGCGCCGCGCCTGCCAGAGCGCCTCGAAGGTCAGGTAGGGGTTGATCGCGTCCGCGCCGTAGCCGACCAGCAGGCAGTGATGGTGGACCTCGCGGGCCTCGCCGCTCTCGAGGAGCAGGCCGACCCGGGTGCGCTTGATCGTCCGCAGGAGGTGGTGGTGGACGGCACCGCAGGCGAGCAGCGTTGGCACGGGGACGCGGACGGGGCCGGCCGCCCGGTCGGACAGGGCAACGAAGCCGCAGCCGTCGTCGACGGCCTGCTCGGCTTCCCGGCACAGGCGGTCGAGAGCGTTGCCGAGGCCCGATGCGCCCTCTTCGAGGGGCCAGGTGGCGTCGAGCGTGCGGCAGGAGAAACCGGCGTCGCCGGCGCCGGCGAGCGCCGCGAACTCCCGATTGCTGAGGATCGGATGGGGCAGGCGGACCCGCCGGCAGTGGTCGGCCGTGGTCTCCAGCAGGTTGCGCTCGGGGCCGATCGTGCAGTCGACCGACATGACGACCTCTTCGCGGATCGAGTCGATCGCGGGATTCGTGACCTGCGCGAAGAGCTGCTTGAAGTAGTCGTAGACCGGGCGGTCCTGGTCGGATAGGAAGGCGAGGGCGGTGTCGTTGCCCATCGATCCGATCGGATCGCGCTGTTCCTCGATCAGGGGGCGCAGCATGAAGCGCATCGTCTCGCCGGTGTAGCCGAACGCCTGCAGGCTGCGGGTCAGCGTGTCGTCGTCCATCGCCGCCTGGTTCGCGGGCGCGTTGCCGTTGCTTTGGGCGTGGGCCACCAGGTCGGCGAGATCGGTGCGGTTTTCCAGCCACTCCGCGTAGGGCCGCCTGCCGGCGAAGGTGCTCTTCAGCTCTTCGTCGGCGACGATGCGGCCGAGATCGAAGTCGACCAGGAACATCCGGCCGGGCTTGAGCCTCCCCTTGCGCAGCACCCGCTCCGGCTCGACCGGGACGACGCCGGCCTCGGACGCCATGATGACCAGGTCGTCGTCGGTGACGTAATAGCGGCTCGGACGCAGGCCGTTGCGGTCGAGCACCGCGCCGATGTAGCGGCCGTCGGTGAAGGCGATCGACGCCGGGCCGTCCCAGGGCTCCATCAGGCAGGAGTGGTAGTCGTAGAACGCCTTCTTCGCGGCGTCCATGTGCGGGTCGTTCTGCCACGCCTCCGGGATCATCATCATGACCGCCTCCTGGAGGGTGCGGCCCGCAAGCAGCAGGAACTCGAGCACGTTGTCGAAGCTGCCGGAGTCGGAGCAGTCGGGCTCGACGACCGGGAAGGCGAGGGGGAGATCGTTGCCGAACAGGTCGCTCTCAAGAACGCCTTCGCGGGCGTGCATCCAGTTCATGTTGCCGCGCAGCGTGTTGATCTCGCCGTTGTGGCTCATGAAGCGGTTCGGCTGGGCGCGGTCCCAGGACGGGAAGGTGTTCGTGGCGAAGCGCGAGTGGACCATCGCCAGGTGCGATTCGTAGTCCGGCGCCGCCAGATCCGGGAAGAACGGCACGAGCTGCCCGGAGGTCAGCATGCCCTTGTAGACGATCACCCGCGTCGACAGGGAACAGATGTAGAACATCTGAGCCTCGGTCAGTTCTTCGTTGCCGCGCAGACGGGTCGTGGCCTGCTTGCGGATGAGGTAGAGCTCGCGCTCGAAGGCGTCCCGGTCGAGCCCGTCGGCCGCTCGGATGAAGAGTTGCTCGATGACCGGCATCGAGTCGATTGCCGTGGCGCCGATGTCGGCGACCTCGGGGCGGGTCGGCACCTTGCGCCAGCCGATGAGCTGCTGGCCGCGGTCCGCGACGATCTCCTCCACGACTCGCCGGCACAGCTCGCGTTCACCGTCGTCCTGGGGCAGGAAGAAGACGCCGGCGGAGAAGGTGCCGGGCGCTCCGAGTTCGGCGCCGAACTCGTCGGCGGCGACGCGCCGGAGCAGGGCGTGCGGCAGCGCGGTCAGCATGCCGGCGCCGTCTCCGGTGTTCGGCTCGCAGCCGCAGGCGCCCCGATGGTCCATCTGGGTGAGCATGTGGGCGGCCTGCTGCATCAGCCGGTGGCTGCGTTCGCCGCGGACGTGGGCGATGAAGCCGACGCCGCAGGCGTCGTGTTCGTAGGCCGGGTCGTAGAGACCGATCTTGCCGGGACGGAGCTTCATCGTGCCCCCATCCGCCGCTGTCCACGAGACGTCCGGACTGGCCGGTCGGTCTGGAGTCCGGCCGCTACTCTTGTGCCGGGACGGAGCTTCATGCGGCTTCTCCGTGCTCCGTGCTCATCTCGTCGTCGGCCGGCATCGGCCCGGCGTTTTCGGTCAGGAACGCGGCGAATTCCTCGGCGGCCCGACGCAGGCGGCCGCGGGCGTAGACGATTCCCACCGGCCGCTCCAGCTTCGGCTCGAGCGGCACAGCCGCGAGCAGCCCGGCACGGACCTCCGCCAGGAAGGTCCGCAGCGGCAGGATCGCCGCGTAGTCGGTCGCCTGCAGCATGCTCTTGAACGTGTCGATGTTGTCGAGCCGCTGGGCGAACACGGCCTCGGCCCCGTTCCCGACCAGGTAGCTGCGGATGTGCCGCGCCGCGGGAAGTTCGTGGGTGAAGTGGATCAACTCGCGGCCGTCGAGGTCGGCGGCGAGCACGCGCTTGGCGCCGGCCAGTTCGTGGTTCACTCCGCAGGCCAGGCACATCCGCTCCTCCCGCAGCGGCCTGGACTGCAGGCCGGGCCACTGCTCCGGGTAGGAGACGATGCCGAAGTCGCAACGGCCCGTTCGCGCGGCCTCGGCCACCGCGGCAGGCGGCTCGTACTCGATCTGCACGTCGAGTTCCGGACGCTTGAGCCGGAACTCGGCCCGCAACTGGTTGAGCAGCGCGATGCCGGCGGAGTAGATCGCATGGACCCGCACCGTCCCGCCCCGCTCCGGATCGAGACGGGAGACGCTGCGCGCCAGGGCGTCGTAACGGGCGACGAGTTCGCGCCCCTCGCGGGACACGAGTTCGCCGGCGGGAGTCAGCACGAAGGGCCGCTTGGAGCGGTCGAGCAGCCGCGTTCCGAAGAGCTCCTCGAGGTGCTGGATGCGCTGGCTAACCGCCGACTGGGTGATCCCGTGAAGCTCCGCCGCGCGGCTGAAGCTGCGCAAGTCCGCGACGTCGCAGAAGATCCTGAGCCCTTGCATCGTAAGGGCAGGATCTTACATTAGGTTGATCTCATGGAGCAAGCCCGGAGCATTAGAGAGGCTGATGCTAGGTGGGCTCAGGGAACTGTGATCCGGATGATGCCGTTCGCCTGGACTTCGATGCGGCGGTTGCCGCGGATGCCGTCGACGGCCAGTTCCCAGGCGCCCTCCGGCAACCGGTCGAACGTGAACCTGCCCTGCGTGTCGATGAAGGTCCTGCGGACGATGCCGAGCATCTCCGCATGCTCTCGTCTCGCCAGGATCGGCCAGACGCTCACTCCGGCGCCGGCGAGCGGCGCGCCGGACCGGGAGTCGGTGGCGACGCCCTCGACGCGTCCGGACCGAAGTTCGATCGTCAGGTCGGTTTCGGCGCGTATCGCGACGGTCCGTGTCTCCGCGCCGACGCCCAGGGTGTAGTTGCCGGGCTCGAGATCGGGGAAGTGGAACGACCCGTCGTGGCGGGTCCAGAACCGGCGGGCGCCCGCCAGATCCCGCCCGCGGGCCAGCAGCACCTGTGTCCTTTGAAGCGGCCGGCCATCCAGCCGGACTGTGCCTCTGAGCGCGGGTAGATTCTCGAACACGAGGTCGATCCGGGCATCCTCGTCGGCGAGTCGGACCTTTCTCTCTGCCCGCCTTCCGGAGTTCCCGATCCGGGCGATCACGGTCCAGAGGCCCGCCTCCAGGCCGTTGATGGAGAACTCCTCCGGAGATCCTGGCGGCGGCCGTGCGGAGCGGATGTCGAGGCTTTCGCTGACCGCTTCGACGAGGAGCTTCTCCGCCTCGCCTTCTCGAAGGCCGTGGACCGAGCCGCTGATCATGAGGCTGTGACCGAAGCGAACACGGACTCCGGAGCGGTGGCCGCGCACGCGGAAGCCGTTGCGCGACACCCTCCAGTCGGCGTCGATCAGGGCGCCGGCGTGGTACTCGCCGGGTGGCAGCCGGGCCAGGAAGGAGCCGTCGGCGTTCGTGGTCGTTCGCGTGCCGAAGGCCAGCACACCGTCGATTCGGCGCAGCGAGAGGCGGACTCCGCCGGCCGGTGATCCGTCGCCGAGCGTGGCCCGGCCCGCGACCTCGTAGATGCTGAAATCGAAGTCGAGACGCGCCGACTTCGATTCGATGTCCACCGTCTTCCGCTGGGCGTCGTGTTCTTCGTCGATGCTTCCCGAGCGCCCCCTGTCGGCCGTGACCCAGGCACGTCCGGAAGACAGTCCGTCGACGACGTAGCGCCCGTCGCCATCGGTCGTGGCCGTCCGGCCGGACACCGAGATCTCCACCCCGGCGAGGCCCGTGCCGTACTCGACCACGCGCCCGACGAGGCGCCGTTCGCCGAGGCCCAGTTCCAGTTCGACCTCGGCTGTCTTGCCGGCGTCGACCCTCACGGAAACCGTAGCGTCCTCTCCACGCCGGGAGGCTCGCACGATGGACGGAGCGCCTGGACCGGTCCTGATGGTCAGGTACCCCGGGCCAGGGGACCGGGCTACGACGTTGTATTGACCCGCGGCGAGACCCTGCGTGCGGAACACGCCGTCTTCGTCCGTCCCCACGGATGTTCGTTCGCCGTCTTCGGCGAGAACGTCGAGCCAGGTCCGCACACCCTCGCCCCGGAAGGTCACGCGGCCGGCGATCACGGCTTCCGGCTCGAGTCGCACCTCGATGGGCGCAGACTCCGTGGGGGGTACTTCCAGCCGCCGCTCGGTGGAGAATCCGGGTGCCGCGATTACCAGATCGACAAGCGAACCCTCATTCAGTCCCGGTATGCGGAAGCGGCCCTCCTCGTTCGTCTCGAACCGTCCGGCGATGTCCGATCGGGCATCCGTGCTGGGTTCGTCCAGAGCGCCCGTCGTGTAGGAGCCGGCCGCCCTGACCGTGGATTTCGGCACGGGCGCGCCGACGGGACTGAGCACCAGGCCCATGATCTCGAACTCGGCGTGGAGACCGATATCGCCCAGATCGAGGCCTTCCGGTGGCACTTCGAGATTCCGCCGGATCAGGGACGCTCTGCCGGGAGCGCGCACGATGAGTTCCTGTCGCCCGGGCCAGGCGTTCATCTCGAAGAAGCCGGACGGATCCGTCCGGGCCGTGCGCACTCGTTGCCCGAACGCCCCCGACGTGACCTCGAGCGGTCCCAGAAGGAGCGAACGAGCGCCCCCACCGCTGAACCTGCCGAGGCCCACCTCGGCGGCGTCGATGGGCCCGGCCGTCAACGCGTCGACCACGCGCCCGCTGATCCGCGCACCTCGCAGAAGCGTGATGCGGTAACCGTCGCCGGGGTCTTCGAAGAGGTGCAGCATTTTGCGGCCGGTTGGCAGGAACGGAGACCGCTCCACGCGAATGTGCCGGCCCGAGAAGGAGGAGCGGGGAACGATGCTCATGAGATCGAACGGCACGTGACGGCCGGTGAACCGTCCCGTCGTGTCGGTGCGCACCAGAGCGCCGCCCTGGTAGTACGGGCCCGCCTTGACGACGGTCGCCTCGCCGGCCCTGACGAGCCAGTCGAAATGGATCTCTGCGTCCGGGACCGGCGCTCCGGCCTCGTCGACCACCACACCTTCGATCCGCGGCGCGGCTTCGAGGGCGGGGCAGGGACGATCGAAGGGTTCGAACGCGTCGAGGACGGTGCGCGGAGCCGGCTCGGCGCAGGCGGTGTGAGCGGTTTCCTCCGCCACGAACCACAGGTGCTCCCCCGGAAGAGCGCGCATCGCGTAGCGGTCGCCGTCGATCCTCACGAGCGGCGTGGCCGCGCGGGGGTCGACGGCGGGCCACGGCAGGTTCGGTTCCCGCCAGGACCAGGTGGTTCTGGGCATTGCCGGAGGCTCGTCAGCGGGGCTGTTCCGGAGGTGAATCAGGCCCGTGCGCGGGTGGGAGAGCTCGGCAGCGACCAGCCGGTCCGAGGAGGCTTGGACCAGCTCGTAGACCGCGCCGCCGGCGGTCTCGAACCAGATCCGTTCGAGGTTCGTTCTGGTTGCGACCTCGTCGGCGGCGGCCGGCGGCTGGTCGCCTTTGGTGGATTCCGCGACCGTCGCGATGGCGATGTCGATGTTCCCTTCGGCGTCGCTGACGGCGAGCGGCATCCCGAGGCGGTCCCTCGCCAGCGCGGCGGCAAGGGGACGTCCCTGCGGGTCCTCCAGGCGACGTGTCCCGGTCGAGACGGACTGCAAGTGGACTGTGGTTGCGGCGTTCGGGCGGCATGGAGTTACGGCGCTTCGGTACCCGTTCGCCCGCACGTGGACCACCGCGCTGCCGCCGTCCGGCACGTGAAGCGTCGCCCGTCCTGAGGAATCCGTTCGGACCGGCGGCAACCACGGCTGCCAGCCGGGGAACACTGCGGGACGTTGCGGACGAGCCGCCCGGAGTGCCGGCGGTAGTTCCACGATGACCGGTGCGGCATGCGCTCCGGAAAGGACGGCGCCCTTCTCGCTCAGCACCGTGATCCGACAGGAGGCCTTCTCCACCATTGGCGCCGGCGGCAGGTGGCCGTCCGCGGCCGGAGGCCGCCAGAGCATCGCCAGGGGTAGGGCCGCTCCCGCTTCGACGACGACCCACCAGGTATTCCGGTCCACGGGCGTCGAACCCCGAACGAGGCCGCGCCCCTCGAGGTACCGCTCCACGGAGAACTCCGGCACGGCTGCTGAGGGAGGCTCTCCGGAGAGCGCGTCCCGTCCGCATTCGTGGGTCGTGCAAGTCGCCAGCAGGGAGACGCGCACCTCGATGCCGCCCGCTGGGGCGTCATCCAGCCGGACGCTGAACTCGGCCGCGGCGGCGGCCTGGGCCAGCAGCACGCCTGCCAGCATCACGAAAGGGCACGTTGACCCGATCCGACTCCAACTGCGCAGGAATCTGGGGAGCGCCACTCTAATCGTCGAGTTCTCTTCAGGGCTTGGCGTCGAGAGTTTCCTCGCCGCGCGGGTCACAGGAAGAGGCACGCTGGCAAGCTACCCCAGACGCCAGTAGAAGACCAGGAGATACGCCGCGAGCAGCACGGCGATCCAAAGGGCCATCGACGCGGTCAACCAGGAGCGGCCGAGCAGGCCCTGGGGGCCGAGATGCCGCTGGGCGAGGCCGAGGCCGGCGGCCGCGAGGCGACGGGCCGCGGCGTACCCGGCGCGGTGAATCGTGACGAAAGCAGTCGCAACCCCATCCCAGATGCGAAGACCGACCCGGCGGTAGAACCAGTCGGTGTCCAGGTTCACCGAGCGCAACTCGGGGGGATAGAGGCCGGTGCGCATGAGCGTCGCGAAGGCGAGCGCCGAGAAGAAGAGGAGCTGGCTCTGGGTGATGACGTGGGTCGTCGTGTACACGTCGTAGTCGACCGGGTAGGGCAGCAACTCGTAGAAGGGATTCGCAACGCCGAACCACATCTCGGCCAGCGGGAGCAGCCCGATCGCCATGCTCGCGGCGGCCGCCACGACCATCGCGACGATCATCGATCGCGGCGCCTCCTTGCAGCGGATGCCTACGTCGTGGTGGAAGAAGGCGAAGAACGGAATCTTGATCCCCGCGTGATGGAAGACGCCGGCGGAGGCGAACAGGAGCACCAGCCAGAGCCAGAAGTACTCCTTGTACACGGCCGCGCTCATGATGAGCGACTTCGTGGCGAAGGCCGAGAACAGCGGGAAGGCGGAGATGGACGCCGCGCCGACGATGCAGAGCCCGGTCGTGATCGGCATCGACTTGTACAGGCCGCCCAGGTCCGAGCCGTTCACGTGGCCGACGCGGTAGAGCACCGCTCCCATCGCCATGAACAGGAGCCCCTTGAACAGAATGTCGGCGAAGGCGTGGGCGACGGCGCCGTTGATCGCCAGTTCCGTGCCGATGCCGATGCCGACGACCATGAAGCCGAGCTGGTTCGTCATGCTGTAGGCGAGCACCCGGCGCAGGTCGTTCTCGATCACGGCGAAGAAGATCGGGAACGCGGTCATCAGCGCGCCGATCCAGATCAGTTCGGACTGGCCGGGGAAGGCCCGGGCGAGGGCGTAGATCGCGAACTTGGTCGTGAACGCCGACAGGAACACGGCGCCGGCCGGGGTCGACTCGGGATACGCGTCGATCAGCCAACTGTGCAGCAGCGGGAATGCCGCCTTGAGACCGAAGGCGAGGAAGATGAGGGTCGCTGCAAGGTTCGAGAAGCCGAGCCCGCCGTTCTCGAGAAAGCCCGTCAGGTTGCGGAACTCGGCCCAGCCCGGAGCCGCGCCGACTTCGTGACGGAGCAGCACGATGCCGGCGAGCAGCAGGACGCCCGAGACCATCTGCATCCCCAGGTAGCGGAGGCCGGCGCCGGCCGCCCTGCCGCTTCGCCGGACCCAGACCAGCAGTGCCGACGACACCGCGGCCACCTCCCAGAACAGGAAGAGGGTCCAGAGATCGCCGGCCAGCACCACGCCGAGAGCCGATCCCGCGTAGAACACGCCGACGAGCGGCTGGAAGTTGTCCCTGACGTAGAACGAGTAGACGCTGCCGATGAGCGCCGCGAGGTGGAAGATGACGACGAAGATCCGGCTCAGCGGATCGATCCGGACGAGCGTCAGGGTCTGGCCGAAGAGCTCGAACTGGGCGTAGTCGCCGAGGTCGAGGCCCCAGAAGCGCCAGAGGGAGTAGGCCGGCAGGGCCAGGAGCAGCGCGCGCAGCACGGTGCGCGGCAGCACGTTGCGCGGCGCCGCGGCCAGGACCACGCTGCCGAGCATGAGCAGCATCGGCGGCGACAGCAGGAACTCCGCCATCCGGAACTCAGGAGGCTCCGCCGTCGCGGCGTCGCTCGTAGTAGTCCTCGGACCGCATCAGCACGCGCCGCATCTGCTTCGCGGCCAGCACCAGCAGGAAGGCGCCGACGAAGCCGTAGACCGGGTAGAAGCCGAAGCCGCCGTCGGCCCAACCACCCCAGGCGTCGAACTCCGCCTTCTTCTTGTGGAAGAAGTCCGCCGCCAACCACAGGACGTCGATGACGATCAGGGCGTAGAACACCTTGGCGACGTTCTGTTTCCGGTCGAGCCAGTAGCTCTTGCCGCCGTGCTTGCCGTGGTCGTGGTGCGCCATCGCTGGGCGGCGAGGTTAGCAGCCGGACTCGGGCTCCACGGGGTCGCGCGCGGCGCGTAGGATGACCCGTGGACTCGTTCTCGGAACCGGTGCGCCGGTGGTTCGACGACTCGTTCCCCGGTCCCACCCGGGTGCAGGAACTCGGCTGGCCGGTGCTGACCCGCGGCGGAAACGCGCTGCTGGTGGCGCCCACCGGCAGCGGCAAGACGCTCGCGGCGTTTCTCTGGGCCATCGACCGGCTCAGCCTTGGCGACGAACCCGATACGCCCGGCGTGCGTGTCGTCTACGTTTCGCCGCTCAAGGCCCTCGCCTACGACATCGAACGCAACCTGCAGGCGCCCCTTGAGGGCGTCGTCGAGGAGGCCCGCAAGCTCGGCGCTCCGGTGCGGCCGGTCAGTGTCGACGTACGCACCGGGGACACCCCGCCGGCCGACAGGCGCCGCCAGCTACGGAAGCCCGGCGAGATCCTGGTCACGACGCCCGAGTCGCTGTTCCTGGTTCTCGGGTCGCGGGCGGCGGCCAACCTGCGCACGGTCGAGACGGTGATCGTCGACGAGGTTCATGCGATGGCGGCGACCAAGCGCGGCGCCCACCTGGCGCTGTCGCTCGAGCGGCTCGCGGAGTTGGCGGACGGCCGGGATCCGCAGCGAATCGGCCTCTCGGCGACGGTGCGGCCAATGGACCTTGCGGCCGGGTTCCTCGGCGGCGACCGGCCGGTCGAAGTCGTCGACGCCTCCGAGCCGCCCAACGTCGATCTCCAGGTCGTGGTTCCGGTGCCGGACATGGAGGCGCCGCCGCCGGCGCCTGAGTCTCTTTCCTCGGGCGAAGGCTGGCCGCGCAGCTTCGAAACATCGGGCCTGTGGCCGTCAGTCTTCCCGCGCATCCTGGAGGCGGTCCGGCGCCATCGTTCGACGATCGTCTTCGTCAACAGCCGTTCGCTCTGCGAGCGGCTCGCGCAGCGTCTGAACGAGCTGGACGACCGAACCCGCGCCGACATCGAAGACGACGAAACGGATGACCGGGAGCCGCTGGCCCGCGCCCACCACGGCAGCATCTCCCACGAGCGGCGGCGGGAGATCGAGGGCGCGCTCAAGGCGGGTCGCCTGCCCTGCATCGTGGCCACCAGCTCGCTCGAACTGGGGATCGACATGGGCAGCGTCGACCTGGTGCTCCTGGTCGAGGCACCGGGTTCGACGGCCAGCGGACTGCAGCGGGTCGGCCGATCGGGGCACGCGGTCGGCGAACGCAGCCGCGGTCTGATCTTCCCCAAGTTCCGTGGCGATCTCCTGGAGTGCACGGTGACCGCGATCCAGATGCAGCGCGGCGCGATCGAAAAGGTGAAGCTGCCGGAGAACCCGCTCGACGTGCTGGCGCAGCAGATCGTTGCGATGTGCTGCGGCCGGGAGTGGACCGTCGACGGGATCCTCTCCCTCGCTCGGCGCGCCCGGCCCTACCGCGGCCTGACCCGCAACCTGCTGGCCGCGGTGCTGGACATGCTGGTCGGCCGCTTTCCCTCGGAGGAGTTCGCCGACCTTCGGCCCCGGTTGTCATGGGACCGCGGCCGCGACGTGCTGACCGCCCGGCGCGGCGCGGACTTCCTGGTGCGCATGAACGCCGGCACGATTCCGGACCGCGGCCTGTTCACGGTTCACCTGGGGCCGGAGGGTCCGCGGGTGGGCGAACTCGACGAGGAGATGGTCTACGAGTCGCGCGCCGGCGACACCTTCCTGCTCGGGGCCTCGGCCTGGCGGGTGACCGAGATCACCCGCGACAGGGTCATCGTCCGGCCGGCGCCGGGCGAGCCGGGGCGGATGCCCTTCTGGCACGGCGATGGCCCCGGCCGGCCGCTGGAGCTGGGTCGGGCCCTCGGCGCCTTCGTGCGCGAACTCGGCCAGAGGCAGGGCGCCGCCGCCAGACGCTGGCTCCAGCGCGAAGCGCCGCTCGACCCGCACGCCGTCTCGAACCTCTGCGCCTACGTCGAGGAGCAGCGCGACCGCACCGGCGCGCTGCCCACCGACCGCGCGGTGACTCTGGAGCGGTTCCGGGACGAGATCGGCGACTGGCGAGTGTGCATCCTGACCCCGTTCGGGGCCCGCATCCACGCGCCCTGGGCGATGGCGCTGGAGCGCCGGATCCGCCGGCGTTTCGGTTTCGAGGTCCAGACGCTCTGGACGGACGACGGACTGGTTCTCCGCTTCGCCGACACCGATGAGCTGCCGGCGGCGCGGGAGTTCCTGCTCGACCCCGACGAGGTCGAGGATCTGGTCGTCGAGCAGGTCGCTTCGTCGCCGATGTTCGCGAGCCGGTTTCGCGAGAACGCGGCCCGCGCGCTGCTTCTGCCGCGCAACCGGCCCGGCAAGCGGACGCCGCTCTGGCAGCAGCGCCAGCGCTCGAAGAACCTGCTCTCCGTCGTCCGCCGCTACCCCGACTTTCCGATCCTGCTCGAGACGTACCGCGAGTGCCTGAGCGATCTCTTCGATCTGTCCGGCCTGGTCGACCTGATGGCGCAGGTCGCGGAAGGGGAGGTCCGGGTCGACGACGTGGAGACCCTGGCGCCTTCTCCGTTCGCCCGCTCCCTCGTCTTCTCCTACGAAGAGCGCTTCCTCTACGACCAGGACGCTCCCGCGGCCGAGCGCCGGGCCCAGGCGCTGACTCTCGATCGGGAGCTCCTGCGGGAACTGTTGGGCACGGCCAGTCTGCGGGAGTTGCTCGATCCGGACGTGATCCAGGCGGTCGAAGAGGAGTTTCAGGGGCTTTCGCCGGACCGCCGCGCGCGGCACGAGGACGATCTCTACGATCTGCTGAGGCGGACCGGCGGTCTGACCCGGGAGGAGATCGATGCGCGGGCGCCGGGCGAGGCGCGTGAGTGGCTCGCGGATCTGGCGCGGCAGAAGAGGGCCGTCGAGATCGAGCTGGCCGGGAATGCGGGCGTGTCGTCCGTGGCCGCGACGGCCGATGAGAGTGCCCGCAGGATTTGGGTGGCGGCGGACGACGCGGTGCTCTATCGCGATGGTCTGGACGCGGTCATGGCCGATGGTCTGCCCGCGGACCTCCTGGCGCCTCGGCCGGCGCCGCTCGGGAGTCTCTTGCGGCGCTACGCGCAGGGCCGGGGTCCCTTCACGTCGGCCGACGCGGCCGCGCGCTTCGGCCTGCCGGAGGGCGCCGTCGAGCCGTTGCTGACGGGACTCGAAGAGGCCGGACGACTCGTCAGGGGCGAGTTCCGGCATGTGTCACGTGAAGGGGCCGGCGGCCTTGAATGGTGCGACCCTGAGGTGCTCCGCCGGATCAAGCGTCGAACGCTTGCCAGGCTGCGCCGCGAAGCCGAGCCGGTCGACGGAGCGGCTCTGGCGCGGTTCCTGGGCCGCTGGCAGGGCGTCGACACGGCGGCGGCTGCGACCCGTCCGGCGATGCGGGACCGCGGGCGGGCAGGGATGCCGGCGTCGTCGGATCGCGCCCGGATTCGCCTCCGGGAGGCCGTGGCGCAACTCGAAGGGGTGCCGCTTTCCTGGCGGACCCTGGTCGGCCACGTCCTGCCCGCGCGGGTGCCAGGCTTCCGTCTCGAAATGATGGACCGGCTCGCGGCGGCCGGGGAACTGCTCTGGGTCGGCGCCGGCAGGCTCGGCTCGAGAGACGGCCGGGTAGCGATCTACCGTCGGGAGCGGTTCCAGCTTCTGGCGCGCGGGAGCGAGTCGGTCGAAGCTTCGGGCGAGGCGCCGGCCGGAACTCCGCACGCCGCGGTCCTCGAGCGGCTGCAGGCGCGCGGCGCCTGCTTCACGTTCGACCTGGTCGGCGGCGTGGCTGATGACGGCGACTGGGGGGAAACGGAAGTCGAAGCGGCGATCTGGGACCTCGTATGGGCCGGCCGGATCACGAACGACACCTTCCTGCCGCTTTCGTCGCTCGGCAAGCGGCGACCGTCAACCACCGGGCGTACGCCCCGCGGACTCCCCCGTGGTTGGCGTCGGGGTCCCCGGGCGGGGACGGCGCCTGCTGCCATGCGGGCCGGCGTATCGGGCGCCCGCCGCGGCCGGGTCGGGATGCTGGCCGGCGGCCGCTGGTCCCTCGTGGGCGATCTGGCCGCGCCGGCCGGGCGGGTGAGCGACACCGAGTGGGCGCACGCCACGGCAACCCTGCTGCTCGACCGCTACGGCGTGGTCGCTGCCGAGACGGCTCGCAACGAGAACGTCCCCGGCGGGTTCGAGGCGCTCTATCCGGTGCTGCGCGAGATGGAGGAGGCCGGCCACCTCCGCCGCGGCTACTTCGTTCACGGTCTGGCCGGCCGCCAGTTCGCCTTGCCGGCGGCGGTCGAGCGCCTGCGGCGGGAACGGCGGGGACCGGCGAAGCGAGGGCCGATCGGGATCCTGCCCGCCGTCGACCCGGCGAATCCGTGGGGCGCCGTGCTGCCCTGGCCTCAGCTCGGAACCGAGATCGATCCTCGAAAGCGAGGCCCACGCCGTGTGCCCGGCGCCTGGGTCGTCCTCCGGTCCGGCTCTCCCTGTGTCTTTCTCGAAGCCGGCGGCCAAGGCGTCTGGACCTTCGCCGCCCTCGGCGGCGACCCGGAACCCGGGGACGTTTGGGCCGCGCTCCGCGATCTGGCCGGCCGCCGCCGACGCCGGACCCTCAGGCTCCTGCGCATCGACGGCCGTCCGACACGCGAGTCCCCGTGGACCGCGACCCTCGATGCCTGCGGCTTCGAGAAGGACCTGGACGGCTATCGCGTCAGCCGTCTGCTGCCGCCGGTGTAGCGGACAAAGGGCGGGGTAAGGTACGGTCAGGTCGGGCGAGGCAAGGCATGGCAGGCGTGGCACGAACACGAATCTGGTTGTTCCTCGTCCTGGTCGGGTCGTCGGCGTGGGGCCAGGACGTACTCACGAACGAGAGGATCGTCGCCCTCACCGAGAGCGGTTTGGGCGCGACGGAGATCAGCGAGACGATCCGGTCTTCGGCAACCCACTTCGACACTTCGTCCGAGGCGCTCACTGCGCTCGACACGGCAGGCGTTTCGCCGAACGTCATCGTGCAGATGGTTCGGTACGGGTCTCGCGCCCGGGCGGCTCCTGAACCCCTTGAGGAGTTCGTGCCTCCTACTCAAACTCGCCGGGGCGCCTTCGACAACCGCGTTCGACGAGTCAACGCCATCGGCTACCGCGGCGGCGCAACGCTGTTCGTCATCATCGACGAGCGGGGTCGAACTGCCGCAGTGCGGATCCTCTCCAGGGATCTGCCCGAAGAAGCTCGCGAGATCCTGGTCGATGCGGCACGCAGAATGCGATTTCGTCCAGCCACGTTGTCGGGCCAGCCCTCGGCAGCGACGATGTACATCTCGTTGAACTTCTCTGGTCCCGAACGGGGCCTGGACCCCTGACCACGTCGGCGAGACGAAGACTCGCCTGTTCGAGCATCTGTACGTCGGTAGCCCGGCCGTGCGGGCTACCGACTTCCGACCTGCGTCCGCGCGCCAGATATCGACTACGTGTCGGCTGCGATCGGGCGATACTTCACCAGCGCCGAGCGGCCGATGATGTCGACGATGGTCACCGACAGCTCAATCCCAAATGCGTCGGTGAGCCGCAAGGGATGGCCCAGGCGGAAGCTAACCGGCTGCTGGCGTCCCTGTTCGACAGCGATGTTGTCGGCGTATAGGTACGTCCGGTCAGAGGTGTCTCGTTTCGGATTCAGGCGCCCCGTCAGGCCGGGCAGATGCCCTGTTGACTGCGGGAAGATGACGGAGCCGCCATCAGGCAGCGGGGCCAGTTCGAGGACGACACCGCCTTGCTGTGGAATCCAGTCCCGCTGGAGTCCCGCGGCGAATCCAGGCGCCGCGGCATACACGGTCATCGGCAAGTGCGTGCTGTGCAGATCGAAGGCCACTTCGCCGGCTTCATCCGTCTTGCCCTGCCGGTAGGTCTTGTTCGGGAAGAGGGCCAGGACGTCGATTCCCGCAAGCGGTTGCCCCTCGGAATGCACCGCGATCGTGGCGTTGGCGGGGGTGAAGTCGAGCTTCGCCGCCGGAATGCTCAGGATCAGATTCGAGTCGTCGATGACGCGGTACTCCGGAAATGTCCCAGCCGTCTCCTGCGTCTCGTTTAGGATGATCGCGACGCCGTCGCCGCGACGTTCCATGAGAAACGCACGATGCGTCGAACCTGGAACGTCGCCGACCGGGATTCTCCCGAACACGGAAGCGATCACTTCGTTGCGGGTTGCCTGACTGGCGCGCATGCTCTCGATCGTCATCCCGTTCGGGAGTTGTCCCGGCGAGTCGAGCTCAAGTCGGTCCGCGAACATCGACAGCCTTATCCGTCGCGAGACCATCGAGTAATCGCGGTGCGCCAGCGCGTTGACGAGCGCCTCGAAGACGGCAGCCGTGCTGTACTGGGGCATGTTCTCGCGCGCCGGGGACTTGCGCGCGGCAACCCGCATGTTCCGGGAAACGAACTTCATGCCATCGGCGAGTTGGCTCTGGAGCGGACCCTCGATCTCCTGTGCGTCGAGCTGTTCGGAGGCTCGGTCCTTGCCTCGATAGTGCGTGGCCGTGATGACTGCCTGAGGCAACCACTCCTGCGGCCTCCTGGCGCACAGGAGAACGCCGGCGACGGTGGCACGCCGTACGTCGCCTTCGTCGCGTGTGAGCAGGCGCATGTTGGCCAGACCGCGTACCGGCTCGGCGGCCCCTGCCACGCTCAGCAACGGCCCCCATAGCTGCTCGCTCAGTGTCTCGAAGCCCGTGTTGGGAACCGGCTGCCTGTCGAACCAGAGATAGCGCGACTGGGCGCGTCTCTGGGCTAGACGCATTCGCTCGTCGGCAGTCATCAGGCGTTTGGACGAGCCGACCCTGAGATAGCTGCGTCCCTTCCGCTCGTGCAGAGAGTCGCCTCGCGGCACGTCGACGAGCACGAAGGCCACTCCGTCAAGTTCCCTATGGTGGACGTCGATGCGAAGGGCGGGCTCGATGCTGTCAGTGCTCGCCTCGACCAGCAGATCGCTAAGCGCCGCCATCTGTTCACGCGACATTCCCGGAATTCGCCCATCGTCCGTAGCACCACAGAGGAGCCGGCCGCCATTCGCGTTGGCGAATGCGATCATTTCGTCTGCCAGGTCGTTCCGCGTGGGGCTGATTGGGCGGTTGCCCGCGAACTTGACCTGCTTGAACTCCCAGCGGCTGTCCTCGCCCAGGCGCAACTGCTGGCGGATGATGTCGTCGGGTGCTGTCATGGACCGTCTCGTCTCTGCGCGTTCGAGGCTCCTTAGTTTGCCACCGGTCGCTGGGAAGCCGGCGCGAGAGTTCATCCCGTTCTCGGGCGTTCGGTCGGTCCAGTCGGGGTAGAGGTTTCGGGCCGATCGCTCTGTCCTGAGCGGCGGATTGTCCGGATGCGCCGGACTTCGAACCGAATCTCTTCGGGCGAGGCCCGATCGCCTCAGCCAGTTTCGCCGAACGCCTTCCGCAGCGCAGCGCAGGCCTCGTCCATGACCCGGCGGCCGCCGTCGAGGATGGGCGAGAGCTGGAAGAAAACGTGGACCTGGCCCTCGTAGTTGGACAGGGTGGCGTCGACTCCGGCGGCCTGGAGCTTCTCGGCGTAGTCCCTGCCTTCGTCGCGGAGCGGGTCGAACTCGGCGGTGATGACAAGAGCCGGCGGCAGGCCGGTGTGGTTCGAGGCCAGGAGCGGCGAGGCGCGGAAGTCGGCGCGGTCGGCCTCGGAGCAGAGATAGTGGCCGCGGAACCAGATCATGTGGTCCCTGGTCAGGATGTAGCCATCGGCGTTCTCGTCGATGGAGGGGCGGCTGAAGTCCATGTCGACGGCCGGGTAGACGAGGAGTTGGAGGACGAGGTGCGGGCCGCCGTTGTCGCGGGCGAGCAGGCTCATGACGGCGGAGAGGTTGCCGCCGGCGCTGTCGCCGCCGACCGCGATCCGGGCCGGGTCGCCGCCGAGACTCTTGGCGTTGGCGGCGATCCACTGCAGGGCGGCCCAGGAGTCGTCGACCGCGGCCGGAAACTGCGCCTCGGGCGCCAGCCGATAATCCACGGAGACGACCAGGCATCCGGCGCCCGCGCACAGTTCGCGACAGGCGTAGTCATGGGTGTCGAGGTCGCCGATCACCCAGCCGCCGCCGTGGTAGTAGACGAGCACCGGTAGCGTACCGCCGGCATCCCGGGGCCGGTAGATGCGGACGGGAATGTCGCCGGCCGGGCCGGGAACGGTGGAGTCCTCGGTGCCCACGTCGGGACCCTGTCCCAGCATCTCGGCGACCGCGAGATAGCCCGCCCGGGCCATTTCGACGGTCTGCTCCGTGATCGGCGGGACCTGGTTCTCGATCGCGGCCTGTGCCTGGGCTTCGAGGAAGGCCTGTACCTGGGGGTCGACTGGCATCTGCGCACTCCGTGGGTCGTGAGCGGGAGCGCGAAGCCTACGTCACGCCCGGTCGCCAGCCCGCCGGTGCCCAGGTGCCCGCTACGCGTCGACCGAGTCGACCACTTCTTCCGCCGCCTCGACCGCTGCTTCCGCCGCTTCCTCGGCTGCCTCTTCGGCCGTCTCCGCCGCTTCCTCGGCGTGCTCGACCGCCTGCTCCACCGTCTCGCCGATCAGATCGGCGAAGCCGTCCCAGTCCGCGTTCTCGAAGCTGGCGGCGATCAGTTCCGCGAGCTCGCCCATCTGCTCGCCGAATGCGCCGACCGCCTCACCGAAGGTCTCCCAGTCGGCGCCTTCCATGGCCTCGCCGAGAGAGGTGCCGAACCGTTCGCCGAACTCCTCCCAGAACTGTTCGAAGCGATCCCAGTCGACGTCGCCGTCAGGGTGCTCCATGTCCTCGAACTGCTCGGCCCAGGCGTCCCACTCCTCTTCGTCGAATGCGTGCTCGAAGGACGCGGCGAACTGCTCGCCCCATTCCTCCCAGCGCTTGCCGACCTCTTCCCAGTGCTTGCCATGGGCTTCCCAGTCGGCGTCCTCGAAACTGCGGCCGAAGCGCTCGCCCCATTCCTGCCAGCGCTGACCGATTTCTTCCCAGCGCTCGTCGTGACCTGGAGCGGTCTGGTCCTGGGCCAGGAGCGCTCCGGGGACGAAGGCGATCAGGAGGGCGAACGCCAGGGTCGCCCAGCGATGGCGGTGAAGGTCTTTCATATTGGGTCTCCTTGCTGGTGCGGGAGGGGCAGGCGGCCTCATCGGCCGCTCTTCTTCTACAACGTCGCGGCGTCGCGCGAGTTTCAGGAGCGGGCGAATCGGAAGAGCGGGCACTCGTGACGGCGTTCCTGTGGTCAACTAACCGCGCGATGGACACGGCCGCACACATGCCTCGCTCCCAGTTCGTGATCGAGGGCGGTCAACCGATCTCGGGCACGCTGCGGGCGCGGGGCAACAAGAACGCGGCGCTGCCGCTGATTGCAGCCGCCCTCCTCACGGATGAGGAGGTCACGCTCCGGAACGTGCCCCGGATCCGCGACGTCGAGGCACAGATGGGGTTGTTGCGCCAGCTCGGCGCCGAAGTGGCGTTTGCCGGTGGCGACACGGTGCGGGTCCGCGCCGCGGGTCTCGGCGACGACGATCCGGACCCCGATCTCTGCCGGGCGATCCGCGCCTCGATCCTGCTGGCTGGGCCGCTGCTGGCGCGGCGCGGACGCGTGAACATGCCGGCCCCGGGCGGCGACGTCATCGGCCGCCGGCGGCTCGACACGCACCTGCTGGCGCTCGAGGGCCTGGGCGCCGGCATCGAACTCCTCCCGGCCGGCGGGCTCCAGTGTCGCGTCGAGGGTTCGGGGGAGCGTTTGCGTGGGGCCGAGATCTTCCTGGACGAGGCCTCGGTCACGGCGACGGAGAACGCGGTGATGGCGGCTTCCCTGGCGGAGGGCGAGACGAGGATCCTGAACGCGGCGAGCGAGCCCCACGTGCAGGACCTCTGCCGCCTCCTGCAGGCCATGGGAGTGCCGATCGAAGGCGTTGGAACGAACCTGCTCGTCGTCCAGGGCGTGGAGCGGCTGGGCGGTGCGGAGTTCGAGATCGGCCCCGACTACATCGAGGTGGGGTCGCTCATCACGCTGGCGGCTGTGACCGGCGGTGAGCTGCGCATTCCGAACGCCCGGCCGCGCGAGCACCGGGCGACGCGGATCGCCTTCGGCCGGCTGGGCATCGACTTCGAGGTTCGTGGCGACGGCAGCGACTTGTTCGTGCCGGGCGGTCAGGAACTCCAGGTGCGCACCGATCTTCAGGGCGCGATCCCGAAGATCGAGGACGCGCCGTGGCCCGGTTTCCCCGCCGATCTCACCTCGATCGCGGTCGTGGGCGCGACTCAGAGCCGGGGCTCGGTGCTGATCCACGAGAAGCTCTTCGAGTCCCGCATGTTCTTCGTCGACCGGCTGGTGGCCATGGGCGCCCAGATCGTGCTCTGCGACCCGCATCGCGTCGTCGTCAGCGGACCGTCGAAGCTCTACGGCCGGGACATGGTGAGCCCGGACATCCGCGCCGGCATGGCGATGCTGATCGCCGCGCTGTGCGCCGAGGGCCGCAGCGTGATCGACAACGTGCAGCAGATCGATCGCGGCTACGAGCGGATCGACGAGCGGCTGCGGTCGCTGGGCGTCAGTATCGAGCGCGTCGCCGGTTCGCTCGGCTAGGGTTGCCGCATGGCGGGCCTCTACTACGAGCAGCTCGAAGTCGGCCAACTCTTCGACCATGCGCTCCGCCGCACGGTGACCGAGGCGGACAACGTCTTCTTCACCGCGATGACCCACAACCCGGCCGCGCTCCATCTCGACGCCGAGGCGATGAAGAAGAGCGAGTTCGGCGAGCGGATCGTCAACAGTTGCTTCACCCTGAGCCTGATGGTCGGCATCTCGGTCGGCGACACGACCCTCGGCACTACGATCGCCAACCTTGGCTGGAACGACGTCGTGTTCCCGCGGCCCGTGTTCCACGGCGACACGCTGCGGATCGAGACCGAAGTGAAGGACAAGCGGGAGAGCCGCTCGCGGCCCAACGCCGGCATCGTCACCTTCGAGCACCGTGCCTACAACCAGCGTGACGAGCTCGTTGCCCGCTGTACCCGGCTGGGGCTGATGCTGAAGTTGCCGGAGGAAGACGACTCATGAAGTTCGTCGAACTCGCGACCTTCGATTCCCGGCTCGAGGCCGAGACGATCGGCCACGCCCTGGACCAGTACGACATTCCGTTCCTGGTGCAGAGTGCCGGGGTAGGCATGTTCGGCATGGGCATGATGGGGAAGTCGCCGGTGCCGGTGAAGCTCTGCGTGCCGGACAACCGGCTGGACGAGGTGAAGGAACTGCTGAGCTGTGTCGCTGGTCCGTTGGAGGAAGGCGAGGAGTCGCGGAGCGACTGAAACACGTTCGTCCGCGGATGCCGGCCAGAAGGCCGGCGCACCGACAGGTCAGCGGGCCGACGGTTCAGTCGGCGAGTAGTTGCAGGGCCTCGGGCAGCAGCCGGCGGGTCGTGCTGAACGCACGGTCGCCGTGGATCGTCTCGTTGCCGTCCCAGTCGCCGAAGTAGCCGCCGGCTTCGCGCAGGATGACGGGGAAGGGGCCGCAGTCCCAGGCGCTCATCTTCGGATCGACCATCAGTTCGAGGCGGCCGGTGGCGACCAGGGCGTGGCCGTAGGCGTCGGACCAGCCGACGCGGTAGGCTGTGCGATCCATCATCCATCGCCAAGCCTGCTTGTGCCGGGGGTCGACGAAGAGCCCCGGGTCGCCGAACGAGACGTAGCCCTCGGCCAGACTGGGCGTTTCGCGGACCTGTGCCGGCTCGCCGTTCAGCGTGCAGCCGTGGCCGGAGGCGGCCGCCACGGTTTCGCCGATGCCCGGGAAGTGGGCGACGCCGACTTCGACCCTGCCATCGACCTCGAGGCCGATCAGGATCCCGTAGAGCGGTACGCCACGGACGAAGGAACGGGTGCCGTCGATCGGGTCAACGTACCAGTGGCGTTTCGAAGCGGCTTCCGAGGCAGACTCGGCGCCACCCGCTCCGAACTCCTCGCCGACGACGAGGTCGTCGGGAAAGGTCTCGGCGATCCGTGAGCGGATCAGTTCCTCCGCGCCGCGGTCCGCTTCAGTGACCGGCGTCATGTCGCTCTTGAGTTCCGGGTCGACGCCGAGCCGGAAGAACTCGAGGGTCAACTGGCCGGCGATCCAGGCGGTTTCGACCGCGAAGTTGAGTTCGGCCTCGTAGTTCGCCGCCACGAAAGAGTGCTCCTAGAAGTTCTCGATCGTTCGCTCGTTGCTGTTGGCGGGGAGCGCGATGTGCATCCCGTCGGCGGCGACGACCGCATCGTTCGGGGCGTCCTTGGCGCGGCCGCGCATGAACACGCCGTCCGCCTGCGCCGCGGGCAGGGGCGGCACGAGGTGGCTCAGCACGAGCAGCTTGACATTCGCGTCGGCGGCGAGGGCATGCACGTCGGCCGGGAAGGTGTGGTAGTCGAGCGTGTCACGGAGCATCTTCCCGGTTCGTTCGTTGCCGGCGCTATCGAGCGCCTGCGCCGCCCCGCCGATCAGAGCGCCGGACAGGACCTCGTGGACCAGGACGTCGACGCCCTGGCTCATGGCCTCCAGGTTCGCCGAGCGGATCGTGTCGCCGCTGACCACGACCGAGCGGCCGCCGTAGTCGACGCGGTAGCCGAGCGCCGGCGAGATCGGTTCGTGCTCGACCAGGAACGCCGTGATCTTGAGGCCATCCTCGTCGTAGAAGACGCGCGAGGGGGCATCCTCGGCGAGGTCGATGGCGCGCCCGTTCGCCCTGCCGCCCTCCGGCGGCAGCACGTCGGCGCCGTGGTGTGCGACCCGGTAGGAGACGTCCAGTTCATAGGCTGCCTGGAAGCCGGCGACGACCTGCTCGACGCCCACCGGGCCGTAGACGTCGAGGGGCACGGCCCTGCCCGATGTCCAGCTCGCGAAGGTGACCTCGCCGAGCTCCCCGATGTGATCGGAGTGAAAGTGGGTCAGCAGGACGCCCGCGAGACTGCCGACTGGAAGTCCCCAGAGCCGCAGGTTCTCCGTCGAGCCGGGGCCGACGTCGATCAGGAACATCCGGCCCCCGGCGATCACCGCCGTGCAGGGTCCGGCGCGCTCGACGCTCGGCAGCGGCGAACCGCTGCCGCAGATGACGACGTGGAGGGCGCCGTCGTCGAGCAGGGACGACCGGTTGGGCGGCCGCGCTCCGAACTGGGCAGCGGCGGCGGAACTCAGAAGCAGGAAGATCGCTGTCAGCGCGGACACGATGGCCGCTGTGCGATGTCTCATGGGCGAAGCTCTCCTGGCGGTCAGGCTCGGGAAGGCGGCGTCGGAAGGGCCTAATGACAGACATTAGCATGCGGGTCCCAAGCCCGACAGCCAGACGCGACGCTAGCCCATACACTCGCCCGCGATGGCGGAGCAGGCGCTGATCAACGATCCGACCGCGCTGCTCGTCTTCTTCGCCGGCTTCGTTGCACTGATCTTCGTGCTGGCGCAGACGCGGCCCTTCGACCGGCTCTTCAAGTACCTGCCGCCGATCGTCTGGATCTACCTGCTGCCCGTGGTGCTGACTACGGCCGGCATCACGCCGGCCGAGTCGGCCTTCTACGACTGGTGCACCGACTACCTGATGCCGTGTTCGCTGCTGCTCCTGGTGCTGGCCACCGACGTACCGGCGATCAGGCGCCTGGGACCGCTGGCCGCGGCGATGCTGCTGTCGGGGTCCGTCGGCATTGTGATCGGCGGACCGATCGCGCTGGCCATCTTCCAGCCGTTCCTCGACGACCCGCAGATCTGGAAGGGACTGGGAGCGTTGTCCGGCTCCTGGATCGGCGGCCTGTCGAACATGATCGCGATCAAGGAGGGCGTGGGGGCGCCCGACGACGTCTTCGCCCCGATGATCATCGTCGACTCCGTGGTCGGCTACGGCTGGATGTCGATCATCATCCTGCTCAGCGGCTATCAGAACCGGATCGACCGCTGGAACCGGGCGCGCCGCGAGGAACTCGACGCGCTGAACCAGCGGTTGCAGCAGGTCCAGGCCGAGAACGCGCGGCCGATCACGCTGTCCGCCTTCGCCTCCATGCTCGGCGTCGGCCTGGTGGCGAGCTGGCTCTGCATGCGCGGCGGCGAGCTGCTGCCGCAGGTGGGTTCCGTGCTGTCGCACTTCACCTGGGGCATCCTGCTGGTCGTCACGGTTGGCCTCGCGCTGTCCTTCACGCCGGTTCGTCGTCTCGAACACCGGGGCGCGACGCCGGTGGCCTACGGCGGCCTCTACCTGATGGTGGCGACGATGGGCGCGGGCGGCGATCTCGCCGCCATCGCCGAGGCGCCTTTGGTGCTGGCGGTCGGCGTCGTCTGGATCGGCATCCACGTCGCCTGCCTGTTCCTCGCGATGCGCCTCCTGCGCGCGCCGATCTTCCTGTTCGCGACCGGCAGCATGGGCAACGTCGGCGGCGTCATCTCGACGCCGGTCGTTGCCGGCGTGTTCCAGCCCGCGCTTGCCGCGGTTGGTGTGCTGATGGGCGTCCTCGGCAACCTGGTCGGCACGCCGCTCGGCCTCCTGTGCGCCCAGCTCATGGCTTGGGTCGCGCGGGCGTACCACGGCGCGGCGTCGCTGTAGGCCCCGGGTTTCATCCGGCACCGTCCCGCCCGATCCGCCTCGCCGACGCCGATGCGTTCGCGTCCAAGGGTAAGATCGCCCGCATGACGGTGGCCGCGCGAATGACGAGGGCGGAGGGGACACCGGCTACTGAGCCCGCCAGACGGTTGTTCACGGTGGACGACTACCACGCGATGGCGCGGGCGGGAATCCTGAGCGAAGACGACCGGGTCGAGCTCATCGAAGGAGAGATCGTCGTGATGTCCCCCGTCGGAAGTCGCCACGCGGCCTGTGTCGACATCCTCGCCGAGTTCCTCTTCGGCGCGGTCGACCGCCGCGCCTCCATCCGGGTTCAGAGCCCGATTTGTCTCGATGACGCCACGGAGCCGCAGCCCGACGTCTGCGTGCTCGTCAGGCGCGACGACGCGTACAGCCAGAATCTCCCGCGGCCCGAGGACGTGCTCCTCGCCATCGAGGTCTCGGACACGACCCGAGACTACGACCGCCGGGTCAAGGCGCGGCTCTATGCCCGCCACGGCATACGGGAGTTCTGGCAGGTCGACCTGGGCAGTCGTACCGTCGAGGTGTGCCGCGCGCCCGGCGCGGAAGGCTATGGCGAGCGAGTGGCTTACGATGTCGGCGGTCGCCTGAGGGCGCCGGGCGTGGAGATGGACCTCGAAGTCCGGAGGCTGTTCCCGTACCGGTGACCGGGCAGGCGGGTTTACAGGCAAACGGGGCCGCCCCTTCAGTACACTCCGGACGTGACGTTCCCACGACTTCCACAAGGCCGCTACAACATCGTCTACGCCGACCCCCCGTGGGACTACAAGGGGCAACTGCAGCACACCGGCCCAGGCAACGGCGACTCCGGAGGGACCGTGCGCCACTACCCTACTGTCACCCTGTCGGAACTGAAGATCCTTCCAGTGCGGACGATCGCGGCTGACGACTGCCTCCTGTTTCTGTGGGCCACGAACCCGCACCTGGACCAGGCCATCGACCTCGGCAAGGCCTGGGGTTTCGCCTGGGCGACCGTGGCCTTCGTTTGGGACAAGGAGCGCGTCAATCCTGGCTTCTACACGATGAGCCAGTGCGAACTCTGTCTCGTGTTCAAGCGCGGACGCATTCCGCGCCCCAGAGGAGCAAGGAACGTGCGGCAGCTCGTTAGCGCGAAACGCCGCGAACACTCCCGGAAGCCCGAGGAGGTTCGTCGACGGATCGACGCCATGTTCCCGGCCCTGCCTAAGGTCGAACTGTTCGCCCGACCGGAAGCCGACCTGTTCGGAAACGGGACGCCGGAAGGCTGGGATGCGTGGGGCCTGGAAGCATGACTCCGGCCGCCAGGGAACACCTTGAGGGCCGTGAGAAGTGGCAGGACGAGGCGGCGCTCCGCGGGCAAGCCGCCGAGTTCACTTCCACAACGCTCTGTCGCGTCACATCGCCACGCTGGCGGACGGATTCAGGCTGGCGCGTAGCCCAAGCGATCTTGCGGGCATCTACGGCGTCCATGCCACGGGACGGCCCCATGGGATCCGGCCCGACCACGCACTCTACGGCCCCGGCGGACGAGCCATCTACGTGGAAATGAAGAGGCAACGTGCCGCGGGCAACGCCCACGAACGTGCCTGCAAGTACTTCACGCCGGGCATTCTCCGGTCGGGACGCGAGATAGCCAGACAGCCCGAGGGCGTGATCCCGTTCTGGTGGATCTTCACCAACGGTGTTGCCGAAGACGAGCGTTACGTACGAGAGATCAGGTACTGGTTCCACGGCGTCGAAGGTCATGTACTTCTGTGGCAGCCGCGAACGTCGGCGCTGCTCGTGTCTCACTTCGAACGCTACATTCTGCCGCTCTTGCTCTGAACCTCTCTCCTAGGAACCAGCTTCGTGCTGCCTGCTAGCCCGGATATTTCACCGGCGCC
>JAAXHG010000057.1 GCA_012270995.1 Vicinamibacteraceae bacterium
GATCTTGCGCATCAGCGCCAGCGTCTGAGCGCTCTCGCCCTTGGGCCGGTAGTACAACGAGGAACGACTGACCTCGAGCAGGCGGCACTGCCGGCTCAAGCTCAACTCCGATCCCTCGCGCTTGATCATCCGCAGGCGTTCGGCCCGGCTCAGCGCCCGAACCCCCGCGACAAGAAATCCCGCTCGATCGTCAACTCCCCGATCTTCGCGTGAAGGTCCCGAATCTCCTCCTCGCGGTCGCGTGACCGCTGAGCCGACTTCCCCGAGAACGTCTCGGCAAGCCCAGCGATCGCCTGCCGCTTCCAACTGCCCACCAGATTCGGGTGGATCCGGTGACGGGACGCGATCTCCGACAAGGGCTGGTCCTCCCGAAGCGCCTCCAACGCCACCTTTGACTTGAATGCCGCCGTGAAACGGCGCCGCTTCCTCATACTCCTCTCCTCTTTCAGGTCGAGGAGTACACCTTAGCCACCTGTCCAGTTTTACGGGACCACCTCAACCAGGGAGCACCGGGTCCCGGCGTCGGAAGGCACGCGCTGACGACTCGCCTGGTCTGCCTGCGCCGGGTCGGCTTCAAGTGCGGGGTTGGAGTTAGACTCACCCAGCCATGACCGAGCCAGCCCGAGCCGCCGGAACGGACTCCCGAGACGCTCGCCGTGACCCGGAGCGGGCGCCGCTCGCCGCCGCCGACTTCCCTGGCTGCAAGACGATCCGCATCGCCCCGGAGGAGATCGAGGACTACGACGGACGGGTCGAGTACTGGGAGGCTCGCTCGGCGACCGCGATGCAGGTCTGCGAGCCCACGAGCACCTGGCACGAACGCCCGTCCCAGAAGCTGGCGAGGCTGGCCGAGCGGATCGCCGCGGTCCGGGGATTGCCGATCGAGACGCTCGGCACGTCCGACCTCGTGCGGTTCGAATCCGGCGGCAAGCCGCGGGTGCTGATGCAGGCGGAACCAGATCGTCTATCTGCAGCCGCCCCGTGCGGAGGAGTTGGGGCCGCGGGTTGACGTGGATGGCGACTGCCTCCCGGACGTGGCGCTCGAGGTCGACCACTCGACCGATGTTCGGGTGCGGAAGCTGCGCCTCTACGAGGCGTGGGGGTTTCCCGAGGTCTGGGTCGACGTGCCGGACGCTCGCTCTCCGAGCCGCCCGAGATCATGGCCTTCCGGCTTGACGATTCATGTGCTGGAGAGCGGCCGCTTCCGGACGGTGGCAAGTAGCCGGGCGTTCCCCGGCTGGACGGCCGGGGAGATTCACCGGGCGCTCAACGAGCGCGGGATGTCGGCTGTCACGAGGGCGGCTCTGCACAGGGTCGGGGCGGTCATGGGCGCCGCTAGGGGTACGGGGCCGGACGACGACCCGTGGCTACGCCACTACCGCGACGAGAGCCGGCACGAGGCGGTGCTGGCGGCTCTCGCTGAACGCGGTATCGCGACCACGCCGGCGCTGCCAGGCCGCATGAGCCAACTGGGCGACGTGCCGGTAACCAGGATGATGCGGGCCGCGTTGCGCTGCGGGAGCGAGGCGGAATTCCTGGATCTCTGTGCGGCCAGGCCAGCCCGTTCCGGCTGATCGCGGGCCTGGCCCGCGCACTTCACCGAACTTCGGCTTGGCTCGGGGATCCGCAACCCGAGAAGGCGTAGTCTTGTGCCATGGGTGACGTGGCAGCTGGCGCTTCCCGGCGCGTGGCGACGCCGATTCGCATGGCTTGGCTGGGCCGGGTCGGCTACGAGCGCGGTGTCGAACTGCAGGAGACAGTCAGGCAGCGGATTCTCGACCGCGAGCCGGACGCGATGGACACCCTGCTCCTGCTCGAGCATCCGCCCACCTACACAATGGGCCGCAATTGCGACCTGACCGACGTGCTGGCCGCTCCGGATTGGCTCCGTAGCCGGGGAATAGCCGTTGTGGATTGCGATCGCGGCGGCCGGGCCACGTACCACGGACCGGGCCAACTCGTTGGCTATCCGGTGCTCGACCTGGGACAGGATCGTCGCGGCGTTCGCGCCTACGTCCGCGACCTGCAGGAGGTGCTGGTGAGGACCGTCGGAGCCCTCGGCGTGACCGCCGCCGGGGGCCAAGAGCGTGAGCGGATCGGCGTCTGGGTCGGTCGCCGGAAGATCGCCTCGATCGGCATCCACCTCCGGCGCTGGGTAACGACCCACGGCTTCGCGCTCAACGTTTCGACCCAGCTCGACGATTTCGCCGGCATCCTCTCCTGCGGTTTCGATGCGAGTGTGATGACCTCGATCGACGAACTCACCGGCCGACGCCATGGTCTGCCCGAAGTTGCCGCGTGTTGCGCCGGGATCTTCGCAGAGGTCTTCGAGCGGCAGCTAGTCTCTGTTGAACCTGCCGAGGTTGGCTTCGGGCAGGAGTCGTAACGCGCATGGACGAACTGGTTTCCATCGGCGCTCCGCCGCCCGGCGGCGGCGTCGCCCGGTTGCCGCGGCCGGACTGGCTACGTATCCGGCTCAGCACGCCGGAGCCCTATCACCGCGTCCGGCGGTTGATGGAAGGTCTGAACCTGAACACGGTGTGCGAGGAAGCGCGTTGCCCGAACATCTACGAGTGCTGGGGCGAGCACGGCACGGCCACGTTCATGATCCTGGGCGACACGTGTACCCGCCGCTGCGGGTTCTGCGCCGTCCACACCGGCAGGCCGACTAAGGGTGTCGACGCGGACGAGCCGGCCCGGGTGGCGGAAGCCGCGACCGCCATGGGCCTCCGGCATGTGGTCGTCACTTCTGTGGACCGGGACGATCTTCCGGACGGCGGCGCCGGGCACTTCGCCGACACGATCCGCGCGATCCGGGAGCAGTTGCCTGGGGCCGCCGTCGAGGTCCTGACTCCAGACTTTCGGGGCGTGGAGGATGCGCTCGACATCGTGCTCGATGCCCGGCCGGGGGTCTTTTCGCACAACATGGAGACAGTTCCCCGGCTGTACCGGCAGGTGCGGCCCGGCAGTAGCTACGACCGAAGCCTGGCGCTGCTGGCGGAGGCAGCGGCAAGGCGCGACAGTGGCGGCTACGGGGGCAGGGTGAAGACGGGTCTGATGGTGGGCCTGGGCGAGACGACGGCCGAGCTCGAAGCGACGATCCGGGACATCCGGTCGGCGGGAACCGAGATCCTCACGATCGGCCAGTATCTGCAGCCGACCCGCGACCACCTGCCGGTCGACCGCTACGTGCACCCGGACGAGTTCGCCCGCCTGCGCGGCTTCGCTCTCGGCCTGGGCTTCAGCCACTGCGAGTCGGGCCCCCTGGTACGCAGCAGCTATCACGCTCACGAGCACGTCGGCGCTCCGGCTGCCAGCCCTTGATGGAGACGCCATGACGGTCTTCTCGAGGGTCGTCGGCTGGTCGCTGCCGCTGATGCCGCCGCCGCTGGTGCGCTGGGCGGCCGCGCCCTACGTGGCCGGCGACGAGCCCGCCGACGCCCTCGACTGCGCCGGCGCGCTCAACCGCCGCGGGCTTGCCGGGACGCTGGCGCTGCTCGGCGAGGAGATCGACAGCCCGGAACTCGCCGCCGAAGGAACGGGGCTCTATCTCGACCTCGTCGACGCGCTCGCCGACCGAGATCTCGACTGCAACGTATCCGTCAAGCTGACGCTGCTGGGCCTCAAGGTCTCCCGCGGCCTCTGCCGCGATCACCTCTTCGAACTCGTCCGGCGGGCGGAGGTCCGCGGGAACTTCGTCCGCATCGACATGGAGGACCACACCTGCACGACCGCCACGCTCGACCTGTACCGGGAGGCGCTCGCCGGCTCGCGCACGCGCGCGGCTGCGGGAGGGCCGACCGGCTCCGGTGCGGGCGGCGACGCGGTGGGGGTAGTGCTCCAGGCCTACCTGCACCGAACCCTCGCCGATATCGCCGCGTTGCCCGAGCGCGCCAACGTACGCCTGTGCAAGGGCATCTACGTCGAACCGCCGAGCGTGGCGATCCAGGACTACGGCAAGGTGCGCAGGAACTTCCTGGCCTGCCTCGAGGCCCTGCTCGACCGCGGCGCCTATGTCGGGATCGCGACCCACGACGACTACCTGCTGCGGGAATCGGCGGCGATGATCGAGCGCCGCGATCTGGCGGGCGACCGCTACGAGTTCCAGATGCTGCTGGGTGTGACCGAGGAGCGTCGCGACCGGCTGGCGAGGGCCGGGCACCGCGTGCGCATCTACGTGCCCTACGGCCGCCAGTGGTATGCCTATTCGACGCGCCGGTTGCGTGAGAACCCGCAAATTGCCGGCCATGTGGCGCGGGCGTTCTTCGTCCGCTTGCTGCGGGGATAGCCGCGAAGCCGGGGACTGGGGCAGAATCAGCGCCTTCCGCGAGCGTGCGAGTTCGCAGGTCGTCCGAGGGAGATCAGAAGGTGACCAGCAAGGCAAGGCAGGAAGCGGCCCTCAGCGGCGATCGCCGTGTGTCGGTGATCGGTGCGGGCGAGATGGGCCGGACATTGATCGGAGGATGGATCGAGACGGGAGTCGTCGATCCGGCATCCATCTTCGCAACCGCCGCCCACGAGCCGCGCATCGCGCGGGTTGCGGAGAGCTTCGGCGTCGAGGGCGCGGTGGACAACCGCCGCGCCGCCGAGTTCGGCGACACCGTCCTCCTGGCGGTCAAGCCCCAGACGGCGGACCACGTGCTTTCCGAGATCGGCGATGTACTCGGGCCGAACCAGGTGCTGGTCTCGATCCTGGCCTCGGTGAGTACCGCCTACATCGAGAGGCGTTTGCCCGAGGGGATTCCGGTCGTGCGCGCGATGCCCAACACGCCCAGCCGCGTCGCCGCCGGCATGACCGCGCTGAGTGCCGGCCGCTTCGCTTCGCCCGAACACGTGGAGCTGGCGAAGCAACTCTTCCAACCGCTCGGGCGCACCGTGGTTGCCGACGAGAAGCACATGGATGCGATCACCGGGCTGTCCGCCTCTGGCCCGGCGTTCCTGTACATCGTGATCGAGGCGCTGGCCGAGGGCGGCGTGAAGGCGGGGCTGCCCCGCAAGATGGCGATCGAACTCGCGGCCCAGAGCTGCCTCGGCGCCGGCAAGATGGTGATCGACACGGAGCGTCACCCCGCGCTGCTCAAGGACGAAGTGACGACGCCGGCGGGTTGCACCGTCGACGGCATCCTCCGGCTGGAGGAGGGAGGCCTCCGGGTGACCCTGATCAAGGCGATCGTCGAGGCGGCCGCGCGCGCGGCCGAACTCGTGCCCGACGAATAGGGGGCCGCTCTTCGTGCTGCGCTCGCTGTACGTACAGAACCTGGCCGTGATCGAGCGGGCGGAGCTTCAGTTCGGGCCGGGTCTGAACGTCGTCACGGGGGAGACGGGCGCGGGCAAGTCCCTGATCACGGGTTCGCTGTCCCTGCTTGCCGGCGCGCGCGCCAGTTCGGACACGATCCGCACGGGCGCCGACACGCTGGTGATCAGCGGCGTCTTCGAGCCTTCAGGCAGCGATTGGCGGCGGCTGGTCGAAGAAGCCGGCGTGCCGGCGGAGGGCGACGAACTCCTGGTGCGCCGCGAGGTTACCCGGGCGGGCCGGAACCGCGTGTTCGTGAACGACCACCCGGTGACGCTGCGGCTTCTCTCCGCCGTGACCCGGCGTCTGATCCGTATCTTCGGGCAGCGCGATGAACTCGGCATCCTGTCGCCGGAACTCCAGCGGGCCTGGCTCGACCGGTCGGGCGGCGATCCGGTTGCGGCGCTCGTCTCGTCCTGCGGCAGCGCCTACGAGGTCTACCGCGAGGCGGCCGACCGGCTCGAGCGCCTGAGCGGCGACGATCGGCTTCGCCTGGAGCGGATCGATCTGTTGAAGTTCCAGACCTCGGAGATCGACGCCGCGCATCTGTTGGCCGGCGAGGACGAGGATCTGCGGGCCGAACGGCAAGTGCTGCGCCACGCGGAGGCGATCGCGAGCGCCCTGCACCAGGCGCTCGCCCTGCTCAGCGAGGACGAACAGGCCGTCGATAGCCGGCTCGCTCAGGCGCAAAGGGCGCTTCAGGACATCGCACGCTGGCAGGCCGAAGCCGGGGACTGGGCCGACACCCTGGCGGAAGCGGCCACGCTGGTGAACGACGTGACCACCGAGCTGCGCAGCCGGGCGGCCGGTTCCGATTCCGACCCCAGGCGTCTGGACCGGGTCGAGGAGCGCCTGAGCGTGATCGAGCGGCTGACCCGGAAGTACGGCGGGGGCAGTGGCGACGTTCTGGAGCACGGCCGCCACCTTGCCGAGGAACTGCTCGAGCTGGAGACCGCGGACGTTCGCCGGGACGAAGTAGAGCGGCAGGCCACCGCGTGTCTCGCGGAGTATCGCGCGCGCGCCGAATCCCTGTCCCGCACGCGCCGCGAGCTCGGCGCCGCCCTCAGGAAGGACATCCTCCGCCACCTCCGGGATCTGGCGCTCGAGCGCGTGGAGTTCGACGTCGAGATGGGCCGCGTGCCGCTCCCCGACAGCCCGCTGGAGGTGGGCGGCGAGCGCGTGGCCTTCGGGCGCCGGGGCTTCGACCAGGTCCTCTATCGCTTCAGCGCCAACCCGGGTGAAGCGCTTCGTCCGCTATCCAGGGTCGCCTCGGGCGGCGAGTTGGCGCGCCTGTTCCTGGCGCTTCAGACTGCCGTTCGCGGAGCCGGCCCGGCCGCGGGATCGACTCTCGTCTTCGACGAGGTGGACGCGGGCCTGGGCGGCGCCGAGGCGGCGATCGTAGGCAGCAAGCTGAAGGGTCTCGCCCGCGGCGGGCAGATCCTGGCCGTGACCCACCTGCCGCAGGTGGCGAGCCGAGGCGACCGGCACCTCGAAGTCAGGAAGGAAGTGCGAGCCGGTCGGACGCGGGTCGATGTCCATCGCCTCGACGACGAGCGTCGCGTGGAGGAAGTGGCCCGGATGCTCGCCGGCGAGGAGATCACCGAAACCGCCCGGTCGGCGGCCGAGGAGCTGCTGGCTGGCGCGTCCGTCTGGGCCGGCCGGAAGCGAGGGTAGGGAGACGCATGGGTGTCCGAACGGTTGCGTTGCTGGCGGCCTGCGGGCTTGGGTTGCCCCCTGCCGGTTCTGGCGCGACAACGGCGACGGGACCTTTACGGTGACCTACTTCAGGGGCGCTTCAGGACTGTCGTGGCTCGATCTCTACGCAATGGGTCTGGCGGAGGCCTCCGAGGTGACGGATCTGTTCGTGTTGGGCAACCTGGAGCCGGTCCCCGGGAACGATAACCCGCGCGGGAGTGGGTACTACTCGGGGAGCTTTCGCGCCGACAAGGAGATGATCTCGATCGATCAGATCGTGGCAGCCATGGGGCCAAGGCGTTTCCAGGCAGTTGTCGGCCGTAGAGTAGAGCCTGTGACCCGCGTGCCAGAAGGGTCACGGCCGGCAGGAAGTCCGTTTCCCGGAACGCGGACTCGGGATGTTCTCAGTCGATGCCGAACGCGAAGATCTTGCCGCCTCCGCCCCCGAATGCGGCGCCGAAGAAGCCAAGCGGCGCCTGACCGCCGTAGTAGAATGCGTACTCGCCAGGCTGGAGAGCTTCCGAAGTCACTTCGTACACACCGGGCACAAGCTGCGTGTACTCCACCTGGCGCAGCTGTTTCGGTGGAGATCCTCCCGAGGCGCCCGTCCAGACGTTCAGCTTGCCCGTAACGAAGGACCGTTGGTCCTTCTTCTTGAGCACGTCGAACGCAACCAGGAGGAACTCGGAGGGATTCACGGCTCCCGTCGTCTGGTACGAGAGCCCCGCTTGCGCCTCCTCGAAGCAGAAGTAGAAGGTCAGCACCCGATCGCTCGTGCGGACTGGCGAACCGGCGCCCCGGATCATCGCCTTTGCCTTGGTGGACTTGATGCCGTAGGTGAGACTCGACAGCACGCCGCTGCCAGTCTTGGTCGCTGTCGGCTGGGTGAGCTCCAGATCAACCATCGCTCCTTCGTCGGAGAGGAAGATCCCAGGTTTCTCACACGGTGTTCCCTCGAAGTTCGAGGCGACGTTGGCGACAGCAGAGGCCCGCGTTCCCGCCACGACATCAACGCTTGGCGGAACTTCGGCAACGGCCGCAGCTGGAGCGGCCTGAACACCAGCGCCGGTCATCGCCTCGAGAACCTCGGCTGCGACTTCAGCCTCGCTCAACGCCACCAGCGCGTCCACCGATGTGTCGAAGTCCGTGCTGGAACTTCTGATCTTGGCGACGATCACCGACGGCGGTAGTCCGCTCTGGGTGAGCCGGAGGATGTCCTCGTTGGTCAGCACCTCGGCCGCTTCCTGGCCGAGGCCGGGCCCGGCAAGGAGAAGCAGGGACAGCAAGAGGACTCTCAGCGGTCGTCTTTCCATCGCGTCTCCTGAAGTCATGTGTAGGAGGAAGAGCCTTCCATGAGACTATCAGCCAGCCGCGTACCGATTCATGCTCGGAAGCCCTGCGTCGTGCTTCACGAGGGGGAGTTCGTGGCACCGGCTCCACTGGCTAGGCTTGCGTCCCATGCTTGAGATCTGGCCCTGGGACGGCGAGCTGGAGGTGGTGAAGCGAGCGGCGGCCGAAGGCCGGGTGCTCGCTATTCCCACGGAGTCGTCCTACGGTCTGGCGGTGGATCCGCGTTCCGCGGTGGGTGTCGACGCGATCTACCGGATCAAGGAGAGGGAGCGGGGCAAGCCGCTGCCGGTCGTGGCCGCGGATCTGGCGCAGACCCTCGATCTCGGCATCGAAGCGAACGAGGTGATGCGGATGGCGGCGGTTCACTGGCCGGCGTCCTTGACCGTTGTGGCACCGCTTCGGTCCGATGTGTCGGTGCCGGCGGCCGCGGGCGGCCGGACGCTGGCGGTGCGGGTGCCGGCGCACGAGCGGCTGCGGGGGCTGCTCCGGGCGGTGGGGCATCCGCTGACGGCGACGAGCGCGAACCGGAGCGGCGAGCCGGCGATCTGCGAGAGTGCGGCGCTCGAGCCGGTTCTCGGCGGCACGGACGCCCTCATCGTCGGCGGGGAAACGACGCCCGGGGGGCCGCCATCCACCGTGGTATCTTGGAGTTCCGCCGGCTTGCGGGTGTTGCGCCGCGGGCGCTTCGATCTCTGACACCGGTTGCCGGCTCTGGTTGCCGACTTCCGAAGCGAACCCTGACTGTGACCCGTTCCGTCGCTCTCGTTCTCGGTCTTCTGGCCGCCGGCGTCCTGCTGCCGGCCGCTCCCGTTGGGGCGCAGGAGACGGTTCCGGCGGCGCGTGCCGAGTCCGCTCCGCCGGTCGATCTGAACGGTGGCGAGATCGGGGTCGACGAAGTCTCGCGCGGGCAGACCGGCTATGGCCTGTCCGTGTTCGCCGGTAGCGAGCCGGACCGTTTCGGGGTCGAGGTCGTCGGCGTGATCCGCGAGATGGATCCGGGGACGAGCTACATCGTGGCCCGCTTGAGCGGCAATGGGTTGGAGGAATCTGGCGTCATTGCCGGGATGAGCGGCAGTCCCGTCTACATCGACGACCGCCTCGCGGGTGCGGTTGCGTACTCCTGGTCCTTCACCAGCGAGGCGCTGGCCCTGATCACGCCGATCGCCGCGATGCGGGAGTTGAGCGCACTCGAAGCCGGGGAAGCCGCTGGGGAGTCTCTGGGACTCGCCGCGCCCGGTGCGCCGCGCACGTTCGACCAGGCGGTGCGGCAGATGCTCGAGCCGCCCGACGACGTTGCCGCGGCGCTTCGCGAAACGATCGCGGAGCAGCTCGGTGCGCTCGTCGCGCCGGCGGACTGGGGAGGTCGCGGAGGCGCGCAGATCGCCACGCTGGGCTTTGGCGAACCCGTTCGGCGGATGCTCGCCGCCGCCCCGGCGGGACGGGCCGACAGCGCCTCGACGCCCGACCTTCACCCCGGCAGCGCGGTCGCGGGCGTGCTGATCGACGGCGACCTGAAGGTTGCCGTCGGGGGCACGGTGACCCGGGTCGAGGACGGCGAGGTGCTGGCCATGGGGCACCCGTACCTCGGTGTGGGGCCGCTGCGCGTGCCGATGGCGACGCTCGAGGTGGTCGGGGTCGTGCCGCGGGTGAACAGCTCGATGCGGCTCAGCAACATCGGCTCGGTGGTCGGCGCCTTCGATCAGGACCGCTTTGCCGGCCTGAGGGGACGTCTCGGCGCCGAGGCGCCGACGATCCCCATGACGATCCAGGTAGAGGCGCCGGACGGCGGCGTCCGCCGCTTCGATCTCCGGTTGGCGGACCTGCCGAGGATGCTGCCTTCGCTGGTCGGCATTCCGACGATGCAGGCTCTGGATTCCGCATCGTACGGTGCCGGTGAAAGCGGTCTGGACATGACCGGCAAGCTGCGCCTGCGCGGGCATGAGGATGTGCCGCTCCACCAGACGTTCGACGGCTCGGGCCCCGGCACGAGCGCTGCCTTCTATCTCGTGGCTCTGATCGGGGCGCTGGTCAACTCGGACTACGAAGACATCGAGATCGAGGGTATCGATCTGACGCTGAGCCAGACGCACGGTGTGCGCACGGTCGAGATCGAGCGCGCCCAGGCGTCTTCGAGGAGGGTTCACGCGGGCGACACCGTCGACATCGTGTTCGATCTTCGCCGGCATCGGGGCGACCGTTACCAGGAGACCCTCCAGGTGAAGATCCCGGAGCACCGTCGGCCGGGCCGCTACTACCTGTTCGTCGGTGACGGCGTGAGCGTCGACGCGGCGCGGCTGCAGCTTCAACCCGCCAAGGCTTCGTCGCTGACGGAGGAGCTCGACATGCTCCGTTCGTTCCAGCCGAAGAGCCGGCTCGCGGCGCTCGGCGTGGTGCCGGCCCGCGGTCTGATCGTCGAGGGTCGACCGATGCCCCAGCTTCCGGCCACGGTACGTTCGATCTGGCAGGCGTCGCCGCTGCAGGGAGAACCGCGGGCGCTGAACCTGGCGATCGTGAGTGAAGAAGGGCGCGATCTGGACATCCCGCTCGACGGCCTGTTCCGGCTCGACCTCGAGATCCTGCCCGGTACCGCGCGTTGAGGGATCGCGCGCGGGCGGTAGCGGCAATCGCGGCAGCGACTCTGGCGCTGCTCTCGGGCGGCGCCGTTGCCGTCGCTTCGGAAGTCCAGATCTGGCGCGCCGACAGTCAGGCCGCGTTCCTGGCGGGCGAGCTCGTCGACGTGAGCGTCGACCGGCTTGGGGTGCTGCGTCTGGCCCAGCGGGCGGAGCAGCTTGCCACCGTGGCGGAGCCCTTCCTGTTCTCCTTCGTCGGAGCGGAGGGCCGGTTTGCGGTGGGTACCGGCAACTCGGGCAAGGTCCTCGCGGTCGAGATCGACGGGGATGCCGGCACGGTCACCGAGCTGTTCGCCACGGAGGAACCCGAAGTGTTCGCGGTCTGGGTTGACGGCGACGGCGTCGTCTACGCCGGCTCGTCGCCGGACGGCAAGGTCTACCGAAAGCGGCCGGAGGGCGAGGTCGAGGAGCTGTTTGACCCGGAGGCGAAGTACATCTGGGCGCTCCTGGGCACGGGCGACAGCGGCCTGCTGGTGGCCACCGGTCCGGAGGGCAAGCTCCACCGCGTGGACCTCGGAAGCGGCGAATCGAAGCTGCTCTACGACAGCACGGACGTCCACATCCGCTCGCTGGCACTGCGCCCGGACGGCACGGTCCTCGCCGGCACGGCGGGGGAGGGGCTGCTGCTCGAGATCGGCGCGGATGGCCGGGCCCGCACGCTCTACGATGCCGCCGGCCCCGAGGTGCTGGCGATCGTGCCGGCCGAGGACGGCGCCTTCTACGCCGCCGCCCTGGCGTCCGAGGCGAGCTTTGTCGACCTCAGCAGCGCGCGCGGTTCGTCGAGCGGCAGTTCGTCGGGAAACCGATCGACGGGAACGGCCGCCGCGGCAGGCAGCGGTTCCTCGAGTTCGAGCACTCAGCAGAGCGAAGTCACGGTCCAGACCGGCGCCATCTCGGCGGGGAGCCGTTCCGCCTCCTTCAAGGGTCCGCGCTCCGAGGTGCTCCGGATCGACGCGACCGGGGCCGTCGACTCGATCTGGAAGTTCGAGATGGAGACGGTGTACGCCCTGAGCCACCAGCAGGGCCGGCTCTGGGTCGCCACCGGCCAGGAGGGGAAGCTCTTCAGCTTCCAGAACGAACAGATGGTGCTTGAGAAGGACGTCGACCAGAGCCAGATCGTCGGCCTGGCCGCCGGTCCGGAGGGACCCGTATTCGCGAGCGTCAACGCGGCGGCCGTGTACGGCTTCGTCGGCGGCGGCAGCGGCGGTCTGGCGCGGCAGGGGACGGTGACGGCCAAGCCGCTCGACGCGTCATCCGTTGCGAGCTTCGGTTCGATCCGCTGGCGCGGCCGGGCGGGCGACGGACTCCAGGTCGCGCTATCCGCGCGCAGCGGGATGAGTTCGGACCCGGACGAGACCTGGTCGGACTGGACCGAGGCGACCGTTGCGCGGGAGGCCGCGCTCTCGGACCTGCCGCCTGGCCGCTACCTCCAGTGGCGCGCCGAACTTCGCGGCGCCGGCGACCGCACGCCCGAGATCGTGGCGGTCGAGGTCACCTACCGGCAGCACAACCGCAAGCCGGAGATCAAGAAGCTCGACGTGCTGCCGGCAGGCACGATCCTGGTGCCGACGAACTTCAATCCCTCGAACCAGGCCTATGAGCCGGCGCACCCGAACCGGGATCGCATCTTCACCACGGTCGGAGATCCGGCGCAGACCCAGCAGGGCGCGACGAAGAGCCTGTGGAAGCTCGGGTACCGGACCCTGCGCTGGGAAGCCGAGGACCCGAACAAGGATCGACTGCGCTACCGGCTTTCGTTTGCCCGCGAGGCGGCGCTGGCGGCAGCCGACAACGGAGCGGGCGACGCGGACGGGCTGTGGCTCGAAGTGGCGGATGACCTGAAGGCGACCTTCTTCAGCTTCGATGCCACGGTGCTGCCGGACGGCNNTCTACCGCTTCCGGGTGGAAGCCAGCGACCGGCTCGACAACACGGTCGGGGAGGCGCTCGAGGCGGAGCGCGTGTCGGCCGCGGTGGTGGTCGATCACAGCCCGGCGCGGCTCGTGGAGGCTTCGCGTGACGGCGATCGGGTGACCGCGGTGGTCGAGGACGCCTGGAGCCCGCTGCGTGAGGCGCTGGTCAGCGTCGACGCAGGCGAATGGCGCGCCGCCCGGGTCGAGGACGGCTTGCTCGACAGCCAGCGCGAGACGCTCTCGATCGACGCCGCCGAGGGCGCGCGGCTCTTGCTGCTTCGCCTGACCGATGCCGCCCACAACGTGACGACGATCGATCTCTCGGATCGGCTAGGGAGCGGAGAATGAGCCAGCGGATCGGCGTCTTCCCGGGTTCCTTCGACCCGGTGCATAACGGCCATCTCGACCTGATCGAGCGGGCGCGGCGACTCTTCGACGTGCTCCACATCGCCGTCCTCTACAACGAGCAGAAGCAGGCCCTGTTCTCGGTGGAGGAGCGGATCGATCTCCTGCGCGACCAGGTCGGCGACTCCGGCGATTGTCGGGTCGAGAGCTTCAGCGGCCTCCTCGTCGACTACGCCCGCGAACGGAACGCGACCGCCGTCGTGCGCGGCCTCCGCTCCGGCGCCGACTTCGACTACGAGCTGCCGATGACCCTGATGAACCGCCACCTTGCCCCGGGCATCGACACGATCTTCCTGCTCCCGGCGCCGCAGTGGGTCTTCCTCTCCAGCCGGCTGATCAAGGAGGTCGGGGGGCTCGAGGGCGACCTGACGGCCGTCGTGCCGCCCGCGGTCCTGGAGGCGCTGCGGCGGAAGCTGGGCTGAGGAGCGCCGCCGGAGCGAGGTTCCCACCGGGTCCACAACTGCTTGCGTCCAGCGGATCTGGATTTGGGGACCGTTGTTCCGGCGCCGCTTCCACAAGTGGGGAGCTAGCTAGCGGGGTTGGCGGCGTTCGTCGGTCGGTTGATCGGCCTGCTCCCGTTCCGCCTTCAGTTTGCGCCGCGGTGGACGTTGCCGCCCGCGTCCACGGTCCAGGTGTCCGTGCCGTGGATCAACTGGTCGAGCGTCTGCGGCCGCGTCGTCCTGGTCTGTTCGATCTGGTCGATGACGCCGGCGTCGTAGGTCGGCGCGTCGATGGCGCGCAGCACGCCGAGGGGCACCGGGTAGTCGCCCAGGCCGTCGCCGGTCGAGAGGCTGGCCATCTGGAACGCCAGGGACGGGTTGTCGTGCTTCTCGTCCCAGATCAGGCAATCGTCCGCGGTCGTGCCGTTGCCGAGCTGGACCACCTCGAAGTCGGTGCCGGTGAAGCGCAGGCCCCTGTCCTTGTTGTCGCCGAAGACGAGAGGCTTGCCGTGCTCCAGGTAGAGGCCGTTCTGTTGCCTGCCCGTCTTGTCGGTCAGGGCGGCGAACGCCTTGTCGTTGTAGATGTTGCAGTTCTGCATCACCTCGACGAAGGCGGAGCCCTTGTGGGCTGCCGCCCGCTTCAACACGGCCTTGAGATGCGGGATGAAGACGTCGACGCTGCGGGCGACGAAGGTGGCGCCGCTGCCGAGTGCTATGTTCAGCGGGTTGAACGGGAAGTCGACCGAGCCGTGAGGGGTCGACTTCGTGCGCTTGCCGAGTTCGCTGGTCGGCGAGTACTGGCCCTTGGTCAGACCGTAGACCCGGTTGTTGAACAGCAGGATCTTGATGTTCACGTTCCGGCGCAGGGTATGGATCAGGTGGTTGCCGCCAATCGACAGGGCGTCGCCGTCTCCGGTCACCACCCAGACGTCGAGGTCCGGACGGGTCATCTTGAGCCCGGTCGCGACGGCCGGGGCGCGGCCGTGGATCGAGTGGAAGCCGTACGTGTTCATGTAGTACGGGAAGCGGCTGGAGCAGCCGATCCCGGACACGATGACGAACTTCTCGCGGGGGATCCCGAGTTCCGGGAACACCTGCTGGACGGCGGCGAGAATGGCGTAGTCGCCGCAGCCGGGACACCAGCGGACCTCCTGGTCGCTCTGGAAGTCCTTCCTGGTCAGGGCCGGTGCTTCGGTAGTGGGCATCTCTAGTTCGGACCTCCGGCCATGTCCTCGATCCGATGGAGGATCTCGTCCCGGGTGAAAGGCTTGCCCTCGACCTTGGAGTAGGTCTCGATGTCCTTCAGATAGCGGGCCCGCAGCAGCAGGGCCAACTGGCCGAGGTTCATCTCCGGCACCAGAACGCGCTCGAAGCGGTCGAGCACATCGACCAGGTTGCGGGGGAAGGGGTTGATGTGCCACAGGTGGGCGCGGCTGACCGTGAGGCCGTCGGCCCGGGCCTGGTTCACGGCGCCCGTGATCGCGCCCAGGGTGCTGCCCCAGCCGAGCACGAGGAGCTTGCCGCTCGCCGGCCCGTCCACCTCGATGTCGGGGATGTCATTCACGATCCGGGCCACCTTCTCGGCGCGCAGGCGCACCATGTGGTCATGGTTCTCCGGCTCGTAGTTCACGTTGCCGGTGACGTCCTCCTTCTCGAGTCCGCCGATGCGGTGCTCGAGGCCGGGCGTGCCGGGGATGGCCCAGGGCCGGGCGAGGGTCCGCTCGTCCCGCATGTAGGGCATGAAGCCCTCGGCGTTCTGGTGGAAGTCGATCCGGAGGTCGGGCAACTCCTCGACCTGGGGGATGCGCCACGGTTCGGCGCCGTTCGCGATGTAGCCGTCGGAGAGCAGGATGACGGGCGTCATGTAGGCCGTCGCCATGCGCACCGCCTCGAGCGCGGTGTCGAAGCAGTTGGCGGGCGAGGACGCCGCGATCACCGGCACCGGCGACTCGTTGTTGCGCCCGAACATGACCTGCAGCAGATCCGCCTGCTCGGTCTTCGTGGGCAGGCCGGTCGAGGGTCCGCCGCGCTGGATGTCGCAGATGATGAGCGGCAGCTCGACCATGACCGCCAGGTTGATCCCCTCCGCCTTGAGGGCGATCCCGGGACCGCTCGAACAACTGACGCCCAGGCTGCCGCCGAACGAGGCGCCGATGGCGGCGCACACCGCGGCGATCTCGTCCTCCGCCTGGTAGGTGGTGACGCCGAAGTGCTTGTACGTGGCCAGTTCGTGCAGCACGTCGCTGGCGGGGGTGATCGGGTAGGCGCCGAGGAACAGGGGCAGCCCGCTGCGGCGGCTGGCGGCGACCAGGCCGATGGCGAGCGCCGAGTTGCCGTGGATGCTGCGGTAGATGCCAGGCTCGAGCTGGGCCGGCTCCACGTCGTACCGCACCTGGAAGGCGTCGGTGATGTCGCAGAAGTTCCAGCCCGCCTTCATCACCTTGACGTTCGCCTCGGCGATCTCCGGGCGGCGCCTGAACTTGACCCGCAGCCAGTCGATCGTCGACTCGAGGGGCCGGCTGAATAGCCAGTAGATCATCCCCAGGGCCAGGAAGTTCTTGCACCGGTCCTTGGAGCGGACGTCGAGCGGGCTCTCCTCCAGCGCGCGCCGCGTCATCGTCGTCAGCGCGACCTGGTAGAGCCGGAAGGCGTTCAGGCTGTCGTCCTCGAGCGGATTCGACTCGTAGCCGGCGCGCTTCAGGTTGCGCGGCGTGAACTCGTCCGTGTTGACGATGATCACGCCGTTGTCGCGCAGGTCGCGCAGGTTCGCCTTGAGTGCGGCCGGGTTCATGGCCACCAGAACGTCCGGCGCGTCGCCGGGCGTGTGGATGTCGTGGTCGGCGATGCGGACCTGGAAGGCGGATACGCCCGGCAGCGTCCCCGCCGGCGCCCGGATCTCGGCCGGGAAGTCGGGCAGCGTCGAGAGGTCGTTGCCGATCAGCGCCGACGTGTTCGTGAACTGCGTGCCCGTGAGCTGCATGCCGTCGCCCGAATCGCCGGCGAAGCGGATGACGACGTCGGAGACGGTTGCTTCAGCGGCTCTGCCGGCAGCCGTCTGCCCTGCGATCGGGAGGGTCATGTTCGTCTCTTGCGATGTCGACGCGAGGCGCTCTTGAGCGGCTTCCGAGGCGGAACCCAACCCGCCGCCAGATCCGCGGGCGATCAGGGCTCCGTCCGCGAGGGGGGGTTGGCGGCAGATAGTACCATGACGCTGCCCCGCGCGTCGGCGAGAGATTCAGTGCCCAGTCGCGAGAAAAAACCCGGCCGTACCAGGCGTTGGCGGCGAGTCGCCGGGCTGCTGGCGTGCGTCCTGGCGCTCGCGCTGTCCATCGTCGCGCTGAGGCTGGAGGCGCCCACGGCCGTGAACGTACTGGCCTGGCTCGTCGGCAGCATGGCGGCCGTCGTCATCCTGTGGGCCGGCGTCCTGTGGGTGCAGCGCCGGCTGCTGTGGCGGGTCGGTCGCCGGCTGGCCTTCAGCTACATGCTGTTCGGCCTGTTGCCGTTCCTGCTGAGTCTGGTGCTGGTGATCGTCGCCGCCTACCTCCTGTCCGGGTTCTTCCTCGGGCATCTCTACCGGGATGCCGCGATCGGTCTCCAGGAGGAACTCGAAGCGGTGTCGGCGTTCCTCATCCAGCCGCTCGAAATGGGGCTGCTCGACCCCTCCGGTCTGCCGGCGGAGGTGGAGGGAGCCGCCCTGGCGTACTACCAGGACGGCATCCGGGCGGGTGGAGATCCCAGGGCGCCCGGCGGTTTCCCCGCGTGGCTGGAGACGGACGGCGAGTTCGAGGGTCAGCGGCGGCGGAGCCGCGTGCCGCCGCTGGTCGTGCTTCCCGATGGGTCGGCGACCCAGGCCGCGGCCTTTCGCCGCGGAAGCTCGGCGGTTGTGGCGTTCTACGACCCCGTCGCCATGGGCCTGCTGGAGCGGGAACTGAGCCGCCGCAGCGACGTCTGGACGCGGCTCCGGCGGCAGGGCGAGACCGATGGCGCCGGATGGACGGTCCAGGTCTTCGGCACGGAGTGGGTGCTGCAGCCGCTGGCGCGAACCCAGGGCGGAGCGGAGCGCGAGGCGTTCTTCGAGTCGCTCGGCGCCAGTTCCCCGTTCAGCATCCTGGGCGTCGAAATGCTAGGACCGCTCCACGCCTTCGCCAGCGGCGAGGCGGTTTCGCCGCCGGTGTCGGCATCGCTCGCGGCGACGCAGCGGATCGTCTTCCGGCATCTGTTCTCGTCGTCGGGCCAGGTCGACACCCTGGGCTGGATCGCCTTCTTCATCCCCACCTTCCTGCTCCTGGACGTGTTCATCGCGGCGACGGTCATGGCCCTGTTCATGATCCTGGGGCTGAGCCGCGCGGTGAACCGGCTGAGCGCGGCGACCGGGGCCGTGCAGGCGGGCGACTTCTCGGCCCGCATCCCGGTGCGGCGCAAGGACCAGATCGGTGGGCTGCAGCGATCGTTCAACGAGATGGCCGGCGGTCTGGAGCGCCTGATCGCCGAGCGTACGGCGCGGCGGGCGCTGGAGCGGGAACTCGAGTTTGCCCGCGAAGTCCAGAAGAACCTGATCCCGGGCCAGGGACTGCAGGTGGAAGGGGTCGAGTTCGCCACCTTCTTCGAGCCGTCGGCCGCGATCGGCGGCGACTACTTCGATATCCTCGAGCTTCCGGGCGAAGGGGAGAGCGAAAACGGACGGCTGGGCGTGGTCATCGCGGACGTCGCCGGGCACGGCCTCTCGGCCGGCCTCCGCATGGCGATGCTCAAGGCGGGGCTTCTGACCCTGGTGGAGGAGGGGAAGCCTGCGCGGCAACTGATTCCCGCCCTGGACAGCCTGGTGCGCAAGGCGGGCGAGCGCGTCTTCGTGACCGCGAGTCTGTCCCTGATCGACCTTTCGACCGGAGTCATCGAGATGACGAACGCCGGCCATCCTCCCGCCTACCTGTTGCGGGACGGCGAGATCGAGGAGATCCTGCTTGCCGGATCCCCACTCGGCGCCCTCGGCCACGACTACGGCTTCCGGCGCTTCGAACTCGAGCCCGGCGATGTCATGGTCTGGCTGTCGGACGGTTTCATCGAGGCGGCCGCCGCTGACGGAGAGGTGTTCGGCTACGAGCGGACGATGGAGTCCCTCAAGGGTTCGGCGGACAGCGCCAAGGAGGTGCGCGACCGTATCCTCGACGAGGTTCACCGGTACACCGAAGGAGTCGGCGCGGACGACGACCTCACCCTGGTCGTGATGCGTTACCAGCCGGAGGCGGCGACCGTCGAGACGCCCGTTGGCCAGGAGCTGCTGCGGGCAGCCGGCGGCTGAAAGCGGAGAACTCGGGTTTGAGGTTCGCCTCGCGGGGCGCCATGGCGGCCACGATCCTGCTGGTCGCCGCGTCGTCGGCCGGGGCCGAACTCGCGGTGCTGACGAACGGCTATCGCTACAAGGTGACCGCCTGGGAGCTGCTGGCGGAGCGTGGGTCCGTCGAGGCCGAGCGCATTCGGCTGACCCTGGAGAACGGCTCTTCGGTCACCCTGCCGCTCCTGCGGATCGAGCGCATCGTCGACGATGAGATCACCGACGAGCCGACTCCCGAACCGCCGCCCGAGGCCGGCTTCTCGCTCGACTACCGGCCCGGACAGACGGCGCCGGCCGTTCCCTACGGCGAACTCTTCCTCCGGATCGGCCGCGAGCACGAACTGAACCCGGATCTGCTGGCGGCGCTTGCGCGCGCGGAATCGGCCTACGATCCCGGCGCCGTGTCGTCGAAGGGCGCCCGCGGCCTGCTTCAACTCATGCCGGCCACCGCTGAACGCTTCGGCGTCCCGGCGGGCGAACTCTACGATCCGGCCCGCAACGTGCTCGCGGCGGCCCGCTACCTGACCTGGCTGCGCCGCCGCTTCGAGGACGACCTGCCGCGCGTACTGGCCGGCTACAACGCCGGCGAAGGCGCCGTCGACGCCCACGACGGGGTGCCGCCCTACCGGGAGACGGTCACCTTCATCGGCCGCGTCTACGGCTTCCTCGGTCTGTAGTCACCGCGCCCTCGGGTGATGGCGGTCGTACAGCGTCCGCAGCCGGTGCTCGTGGATGTGCGTGTAGATCTGGGTCGTCGTGATGTTCGCGTGGCCGAGCATCACCTGCACCGCGCGCAGGTCGGCGCCGTGCTCGAGCAGATGCGTGGCGAAGCTGTGGCGCAGCACGTGGGGGGACAGATCGGGGATGCCGGCGCCGCGGCCGTAGTTCCTGAGCAGCTTCCAGAATCCCTGCCGGGTCAACCCGCCGCCCCGGTAGCTGACGAAGACCACGTCGTGGCGGCCCTTCGCCATCGCCGGCCGCACCTCCCTCAGGTAGCGGTCGAGCCACGTCTCCGCCGATTCGCCCACGGGCACCACCCGCTCCTTCGCCCCCTTGCCGAACGCGATCAGAAAGCCCGCGTCGAGCTGGAGCTGGCGGAGCGTAAGACCGACCATCTCGCTGACGCGCAGCCCCGTGGCGTAGAGCAGTTCGATCATCGCGCGGTCCCGCACGCCGGGCGGCCGGCTGGTGTCCGGGCCGCGGAGAAGAGCCTCGACCTGTTCTTCGCGCAGCACCTTCGGCAGCCGTCGGGGCAGGCGCGGCGGGTAGAGGTTGACCGCGGGGTTGTCGTCGCGGTCACCCTCGTTGACGAGAAAGGCGTAGAACCGGCGCATGGAGACGAGGGCGCGACTGACCGATCGCGGGGAGAGTCCGTCGAGGCGCAGCCGCCGCAGATGCCCGCCGAGCTGGTCGACTGTGGCGGTCAGCAGATCGCCGCCCGCGTCCTCCAGATTGCCGGCCAGCCGCCGCAGATCGCGTCGGTAGGCATCCACCGTGTGCTGCGAGAGACCCCGTTCGACCAGCAGGCCGTCCAGGTACCGGTCCAGTGTCCGCTCGCTTTCGGACACCGCGGCCGGCCGGCTCAGGGTTCTCGCGGACATCTCGTATAGCCAGGAATCTATCAGTCGGCCAAACACTGGTGCGCCGGCGTCGCGCCGCATCGAGCGCGATGCCGCGAAGCGGCGAGCCCAGACGATCCGCGCCGCGTTACGATTCCTCCATGATCAAGCTGAGACTTCCCCTCGCTTTCCCCTTCCTCTTCCTCCTCGTCGCCTGCACACAGCCGGCGCCGGACACCGCGACCCAGCTCGATACCTGGATCGCCGACCTCTCCGACGACGCGATGGAAGGCCGCGGTCCCGGCACCGCCGGCGACGTGATGGCGCGCCGCTACATCGCCGACGTGATGGCGGACATGGGCCTCGAACCGGCGGCCGCGGACGGTAGCTGGGAGCAGCCCTTCGACATCGTCGGCATCGACGCCGCGGTGCCCGAAACCTGGACCTTCGAGTCGAGCGGCGGCGGCAGCATCGAGTTCGCCTTCTGGGACGAGTTCATCGCCCACAGCGGCGTGCAGTCCGAGCAGGCCGCGATCGAAGACGCCGAACTGGTCTTCGTCGGCTACGGCATCCAGGCGCCGGAGTACGGCTGGGACGACTACGGCGACGCGGATCTGACCGGCAAGGTGCTCGTCATGATGAACAACGACCCGGACTGGGACCCGGAGCTGTTCGAAGGCGACCGCCGCCTCTACTACGGCCGCTGGACCTACAAGTACGAGAGCGCGGCGGCTCAGGGCGCGGTCGGCGCGATCGTCATCCACACGACGCCGTCCGCCGGATATCCGTTCCAGGTCGTCCAGACGTCCTGGACCGGGCCCCAGTTCGAGTTGCCGGACGAGGGCGAGCCGCGCACGCAGATCAACGCCTGGCTGACGGAGGAGGCTTCCCGGCGCCTGTTCGACTTCGCCGGCGTCGACTACGACGCGACCCTCGAGTCGGCCCGGAGCGCCGACTTCGTTCCGGTGCCGCTCGGCGTATCGACCAGTCTGTCGCTCATGAACACCGTGACGAGCGAGCAGACCGCCAACGTGCTCGGCGCCCTGCCGGGCAGCGATCCGGAGCTCGCCGACGAGTGGATCGTCTTCACCGCCCACCACGACCACCTCGGCGTCTCGCCCGACGAGAGTCTCGAAGACCGCATCTACAACGGCGCCCTGGACAACGCGGCCGGCGTCGCCCAGGTGCTGGCGGTCGCCGGCGAACTGGCCGCCCAACGGCCAGGGCCCAGCCGCTCCATGCTGTTCGCCCTCGTCGGCGCCGAAGAGCAGGGACTGCTCGGTTCCGAGTACTACGCCGCGCACCCCACCGTGCCTCCGGGCAAGATGGCCGCGAACATCAACTACGACGGCGGCAACCAGTGGGGCCGGACCCGCGACGTGACCTACATCGGCTACGGCAAGTCGAGCCTCGACGCCGTCGTCGAATCGGCGGCGGCCGACCAGGACCGCACCGTGCTGCCCGACCAGCTCCCGGACCGCGGCTACTTCTACCGTTCCGACCAGTTGAACTTCGCCCGTATCGGCGTGCCGGCGATCTACCTCGACAACGGCACCGACTTCATCGACCGGCCGGCGGGCTGGGGCGCGGAGCAGTTGGACGCCTGGACGGCGAACATCTACCACCAGGTGTCCGACGAGTACCAGCCGCCGACCGAAGACGGCGAGGGCTGGAACCTCGAAGGCATGGTCGAGGATGTCGAGCTCGGACTAGTCTGCGCCCGCGCCATTTCCGAGAACCCCGAACTTCCGGCCTGGAACCCCGGCGACGAGTTTGAGGCCGCGAGGCTGGCGGCGCTTGCCGCCGTGGCGGGCGACTAGCCCGCAAATTGCACCGATGTCCTACTGCGGCCGCGGATCCGCTCGCTGTAGCGGGCCGTACTCCCTCAGGCCGCTTCGACGTACTGCAGTACGCCTTCAGCGTTCCCTCAGTCCGTGCGCCCCGCTACAGCGGCGTCTACGCGCCCTCGCTACG
>JAAXHG010000029.1 GCA_012270995.1 Vicinamibacteraceae bacterium
CGAACTGGCTCCACCGGCTCATCGAACGCAGCTTGCGGCCCCTGTGATGCCGCCGAGCCTCCCTCTCGAACTCATGTCTCGACACCAGCGAGAGGAACTCGCCGAGTACGGTACGATTGTGCGCCATGGGTCTGGATCTCCTTGCCGGTATTGGCTTTGTGTGAAAAACCAATCATACGACGAGGAAGGGTCCAGACCCATACTCCCTACACGTTTGTGGGACAGCAGTGAGGAGCGACAGAGTGGGAAGTTCACATGTCGTGAGGCATCGGAGGGCGTGGAATGCGAGTACTCTACGAATTGATGAGTGACAAGTGGCGCGTGTGTCGTTTCGGAAGCTCGGCGGCAGTCGGTTGTCGTGGCTTCGGACGTACTGTGTTCGTGTGGGGTCTATTGACCGGCGGCGGCTTGGCCGCGCAGGTTTCCGATCCTGAAGTACTCATCGGGCGGGGCCTCGACGCGGCTGCGATACAAGAGCTTACGGAGAACCTCGTAAGCACCATGGCTTCCGAAGAGGTGAATCTGGCGGCACTGCTCAGGCGCGTTCTTGCGGAGGGGCCGAATGCCGGACGAGAACGCCTCCTCGCTGGTCTCGCGATCTACAACAACGTGCTGTCGGGGCTCACACCGGAGCGTATCGAGATGATGGCTTCAGATACCGGGGCATGGGGTGGAATTGAGGAGCTGAGGAACATGTTCGGAGAAGAGCCGTCCAGGGCCGACTTGGCGCGGATGGGACTGTCTTACGCGAGGAACATCCGTGACTTGGGAGAGGAAATCTCGGCGATCGTCGAAGAGGAGTTCGTGCGTCAGAAGGAGCACGGTTCGTCGCCGTCGGGCACGAGGGCCTTTGGTCTTCTGTTTGGCTTGGCCCGCTACTTCCACCAGCTGGTGGGCAGCGTTGAGGCGAGGGATGCGGCCTTCGCTGCTTGGCTCGAGGTCGACGGCAACGAGGAGGCGTTTCTTGGCGAGGCCGGCGTCCGCGATCGTTTGGAAGAGATACCCGGAGGCTTGAAAGAGATAGGTCGTGGAGTCCCCTTGCATTTCTTACTGATGAAAGCGCCTCAGGAAGCTCACCCCGTGGTGGGACGACGATTGGATTCGCGGCTGCGTCGGGTAGCGCAGGAACTGCTGGCCCAAGGGGGGCCAGGGTTGAGCGCGGAGGAGCTAATGGAAATTCAACTGCGGGCGAGCGGTTTACTGGATTTGCATGAGGACGCATGGTCCATGCGCACGGTTACCGGAGCGGCGTGGTTGCTGGCGGCGGAGCGTCCGTTGGCGGCAGGCAGCGCGCAGACAGTCTATGAGTACGGTTGCGGCTCGGCGGACAAGGGTTGCGGCGTGCTGGCGGCGCTGCTGTACTTCGGACCGGACGATCCGAGCTTGGCTTCGATTCAGCCTCGTCTGGAGGCCCTCATCGCGCAGCGGCTTGCTGCTGCGCGTTCGGCCAGAAGGGAGATGTGCGAGAAGAGGGTGTCTGCGGCTAGGCAGGAGGTAACGCGGGTTTCGGAAGCGGACGCGCTGAAGCGCGAGCGGGAGACGCTGGATAGCGAGGCGCGGACGGAGACCGGGAAGATTGAAGCCGTGTTGGAACTAGCGGAGTTGGTAGACCGACCGTCCCCGGTATTGCTCGATGCGATCCTTGAGTACTGGTCGGAGGAACGGGATTCCAAAGCGGAGGACATCCTGGTGCGAAGGGGCGTCCTGGAGCGATCGGCTCTGCCAGTGGCGGCGGTTCTTCCTGCGCTTGGAGACTGCTTGGCCGGGGAGGCAGGTCGTTCGGTTCTCCAATGATCGCCGCCTGGGCGGGGACCCGAGAGACCAACGGCTACCTCGAAGCCCTCAACGGCCTCTTCCAGGCCGCCAAGCGAGCGGTGCCTTCGCTCCAATATGCAGGAGATCCTGGAGCTCAAGCGCGAACTCTTCGAAGATGCCGGCGGCAGGTTCGACGTTGGCGCGGCCTTGAAGGCCATCGTGCGCGAGGGAGACTCTCGCCTGATCACCGCCGCAGCAAGCGAAGCAGATCGTCCTCGCTGGCGCAGGTTTGAGCGGCCCGGATCATCTCCTCGGTCGACCGATCCGTAAACTCCGCGAGTCGGTCTGCCAGCCCCGTGCCGGCGGCAATCCGGCGCGCCTCGAGGATGGCGACGATCGCCTCCGCGCGGCCGGCGGCATGGCCCTCCGCCTGGCCGGCGGCATGTCCCTCCGCGCGGCCTTGTGCCCGTTCCCGTCTCAGCCAGGGATCGTCGTCCGGGCCGGTTCCCTCGGCCGCTCCCAGGCCCCGACCGACGCGGTGCAACGCCTCCACCGTCTCGTGGGACATGAGCGGCTCGTGCATCGCCCGGTGAATCTCCCGCGCCGTCCAGCCGGGGAACGCGCGGCTCGACGGGGCTTCGACGAAGCGTCCGGCCTGCAGCACATGGATGGTCAGGGCGGGAACGCGCGACCGCGGGTGTTCCCGTTCCTCGGGCACGTCAATCCAGAGTTCGGGGAAGCCCCAGTCCTCGTAGAGGGACCGCTTGCGAAGTCTCGCGTCGGTTGAGTAATCGACTTCGAGCACGACGTCCGGCAGTACGTCGGCGTCGACGTCGACCGCCGGTCCGGCAAGGGCGGCTTGTCGCGGGTTCAGGTAGACGACCTGATCGGCCTGCATCAGCTTCTCGCGTCGGCCGTCCGGATAGAAGCGGACCAGGTCCGAGGTTCCGAGCGTTTCGGTCGCCGATCCCCTTGACGCCGCGATCAGCGCCGTCAGCCTGGCGAGCCGCTGCGAGGGGCGTTCGTGGTAGATCGTCGTGGGTTCGCACACGACGATGGCCGTTTCGGAGCGTGCCTCCCAGTACTCGAGTCGGCCTTCGTAGTCTTCGATCTCGTCGCGCGGGATGTGGATCGCCTTGCAGCCGGGGAAGTCGGCCAGGTCGAGCGCGCCGTCCTCCGGAGCGGTTCCGGACGCTGTTCGCGGCGCGGCCGCCGTGTCTGGAACCGGTTCGGTCATCCGTCGTCATTATAGGAGGCCGCGCGACGGAAACGACGCGAAGCGAGTGCAGTCCGCGCGCCCGTCGGCGGGCGCGCGGACTGGCTCACGGGTAGCGCAGGACCGCGCTGCCCGGAACCTGGCGCGAAGCCGGGTCACGTCCTCCGACCAAACGAATGGGCGCCGTCAGGACCCGCGCTGCACGGGCGGCGGACGACGGCAGACGAGCAGTTCGTACTCGCCCGGTTCGATCTCCGAGTGATCGCAGGGCACTGCTTCGGATTCGAACCCCACGTCCGCCAGCAGGCGTAGCCAGTCGGAGCGGCGGAAGAGGCCCGTGACGTGACGGTCGTGGACGACCTCGACGCTGCCGTCCTTTGAGCGCAGCACGAAGGCGTAGTCCGTCGTGATCATCGTGTCCTCGGGGTCCGGGTCCCAGGTGTTCTCGAGGTAGTGGGCGCTCCGGTCCTCTCCGTCGCAACCGCCGCAGTCGGTCCTTGGCTGGAAGTTCTCGCGCAGGTGGTCGGGCGCGAAGAGAGCGGCGCCGCCTGGCCGGCAGTGGGCCCAGGCGGTCTCGATGGCGGCGCGCAGGTCGTCGAGCGTCGTCATGTAGTCGATCGCGTCGTGGACGAAGACGCAGTCGAACGTCCGGTCGAGCCGGACCGTCCGCATGTCGCCCTCCACGTGCCGGCACTCGGGGTTGAGCTGCCGGCTCATCGCCAGCATCCCTGGCGACAGGTCGACGAGGGTCATCTCGAAGTGCGCCTTGAGGTGGGAGGCGTTGTGGCCGCCGCCGCTGCCGAGTTCGAGGGCGGTCCGGGGGGTGACGTCGGACGCTTCGAGCAGGTGCCGGCGGTAGATGCCGGCTTCCTCTTCGTACTCCTCGGGCGGCGAGATCAGCGGCCACCAGGGCGCGATCTCGGCGTAGAGCTTGGGCATGTGAGCAGAGGATACGGCGTTGGCGTCGACCGAACGCCGGCCAGAAGGCCGGCGCACCGACAGTTGGTTCTTCAGCTGGAGTTCGAGCTTGAGGAGGAGGCGATGATGGCGGGCATGACGGCGGCCGCGGCGACGGCGGCCTGCGCGGCTTCGACGGCGTTCGCGGTGGCGCGGCCGATGACGTCGCCCTTCACGAGGCTCTTCAGACGCTGCCTTCGGGGCCTCAGTTCCCGGCGGCCGAAGGTCGGGTTGAGTAGACCCACCGCGTGGGCGAGCGCGGTCAGCACGACCGTCCTCGGCTCGACCTCCCGGTGGTCGCTGAAGATCGCGGCGCGCAGGCGGGAGTGGATCTCCCGTTCCGGCCCAGGGTCGATCTCCGGGAAGACGCGCCGCCTGAAGAGGAGCAGGATCTCCTGCTCGTCCGCGCGCAGGATGCGCCGCGCGCAGAGTTGTTCGGCGACCCGGTGGTGGAGCTTCTTCATGGACGAGAAGCGTGTGATCCAGGTCTGGATCGAGGCGCGGCGTTTGGCGGACCGGATTCGCTTGAGGCACTCGTTGAGGATGGAGTCGTCGGTGCGGCGGCTGTCGCGGACCTCGACCAACTTGCGCCAGCGGCGCGATTCGTCGATGCGGATGCGTTCCTGGAGCAGCAACTCGGCGGCGATCGCGCCGCCGAGTCCGATACTCGTGTGGGCGCCGCCCAGGGTGCCCTTCGTGTCGTGCAGGGCGAGTAGCAGCAGTTCTTCGTGCAGGTGGAGTTGCTCTGCGTGCGGTGCATGCGCCATCTTCGTCTCCAGGATCAAGCGACCGGCTCGTCCATGCGGTTCTTGAGGGCGCATGCAGCGTACAGCAGTTCGTCGTTCTCCCGGCCGCTTGACCCCGAACCTTGGCGGGTGCAGGATCGTGGTTGACGGGCGATTCGGGTCGACTCCTTCCCTGAGGGGGACATGCCGCTACTCGTCGAGCCGGACACGCCGAACGGCAACCAGATGGCAACTACGTCTCTTTCTCAGACCGTCGCTCCGCGAGCGCATGGAGAGAGTGGCGGATCTGCCGCGGCCAAGGGCCGCTACGGCCTAGTGACGGAAGAGAAGGGAGGCGGCGTCACCTACACGCCGACTCTACTCGCGGAGTTTGTTGCCCGGCAGATGGCCGTGATGGTAGGAGAGCCTTCTGCCGATCGGCCGCTACGGCTGCTTGACCCGGCTGTCGGCCACGGCGAACTGCTTCTCGCTCTGCTCCAACAGCTTCGGGGACGGAGTGGCCTTCGGATCGAAGTGGAGGGCTTCGAAGTCGATCGGGAAGCGCTCTCTCTAGCGCGAAAGCGGCTCCGCCAGGAGTTTCCTGGCCTTCCTGTGCGGATGAGAAACGCCAGTTTTCTGGACCATCTGGTCGAAGGCGGAGACGGTCAGATGGATCTGCTGCTGGCCGACTCACCGCAACCCTACGACTTGATAATTGCGAATCCGCCCTATGTCCGTACGCAGGTCATGGGTTCGAAGAAGTCCAGAGCGATCGCCCGACAGTTCGGCCTGTCTGGCCGAGTCGATCTGTACTACGCCTTCGTGCTGGGTATTGCCGAGATTCTGGCCCCCGGCGGTGTTGCGGGCATTATCTTGTCGAACCGGTTCATGACGACAAGGTCGGGCGCTCCGGTTCGGCGACGTTTACTGGAACGGTTCGCCATGAGGCATGTTTGGGATCTCGGAGACACGAAGCTCTTCGACGCTGCCGTTTTGCCATCGGTGCTCCTCGCTCGCGGCCGAGGCTACAGTCGGCAGGATCCAGTCGCCTTCACGTCGGCTTACGAGACTCGGGAGCCGGCGGTCGAATCGGCGTCAGATCCAATCGCGGCACTCGAGCGTTCCGGCGTCGTGGCCCTGCCGGACGGTCGGCGTTTCAGAGTGCGCCAGGGCAGGTTGCACAGGAGTCGAGGCAGGGACGACGTGTGGCGCTTGTCCACGGACGCCACCGATCGTTGGCTAAGCGAAGTCAAGAGGCGCACTTGGGCGAGGTTTGGAGATGTGGGGAGTGTCCGCGTGGGTGTGAAGACCTGTGCGGACCGCGTCTTCATTCGGAACGACTGGGAGCAGATGGCGGATGCGGAACGGCCGGAACTCCTACGACCTCTCGCTACGCACCGGATCGCTGGTCGGTTCAGGCCGCGTACCGAGCCAAGTTCGACCATGATCCTCTATCCGCATGAGATTGGCGGCGGGGGCCGACGGGCGGTCGATCTGAGGCGGTATCCGCGGAGCGCGGCCTACCTGCGAGGGCACCGCGCGACGCTTGAGGCGCGAGAGTATGTGATGGCTGCGGGGCGTAAGTGGTACGAAATCTGGGTGCCACAGGATCCGGGCGCTTGGGAGCTGCCCAAACTGGTGTTCCGGGACATTGCCGAGCGACCGACGTTCTGGGTGGATCTTGAGGGTTCTGTCGTGAACGGGGACTGCTACTGGCTCGCGTGCGGGGACTCGCGTGACCTGGAGTTGCTGTGGCTGGCGGCGGCGGTTGGAAACTCCTCGTTCATAGAGCAGTTCTACGACATCAGATTCCCGAACAAGCTCTATGCGGGGCGACGACGCTTCATTACGCAGTATGTACAGAAGTTTCCGCTTCCGGATCCCGGTACGTCGCTTGGCCAAGCGATCATTGAGGGCGCCCGACGGCTCTGCGGAAACGGGCACCAAGCCGACGACGAGCGACTCGAGAGAGACTTGGACGGCATGGTGTGGCGAAGCCTGACCGGCTCGGAGAGGCCGCCGGGACGGGAGAGCGGCCCAAACCGCTAAAGGGCGGACCACTCAACCGGCTCGGCGGCCTTGCTCGCCGTCAAGCGTCGAGCCAGCGGTTCTACCGATGCGTGAAGAACGTCGGCGGCAGGTGAAGCTGCAACTTGGTGTTGACGACCCGTCCCTGGAACTGCGGGAAGCGATGGAAGAAGTCTGTGCCAGTGGTCGCGTAGAAGTGAGTGAGTGTTACAGAGTCCTCGTCCTTGAAACCGCAGAACAGCGCGTAGCGGACGTCGCAGTAGCGAACGGCAGCGCCCTCGATCTCGGGCATGCTGGCCATTTGGTCGCGGCTGTCCGGTCTCACGCGGCCAAGGTCGATCGTCGGTGCAGTTTGGAGCTTCACTTCGAGAAGCTGGTGTGGAAGGTCGGGGAACTGGCCGTCGTCCCTATAGCTGGAGTAGCCGAGCCGCGCGCAAACCAGCCGGTGCAGCACAGCGGCGCGATTGCGTTCCTGATCGTGGCCGACGTCGGCGATTCGCTCGCGAAGAAGCGACTTCAAGCGGTCGAAGACCTCGCCGATGGGCAGCAGTTGGCCCGGTTGAGGAGCCTGGGTCGGCTCGCTCGTCGAGGTTGGGTAGAAGCCGGCCTGAAGCCAGGGCAGGAGTCGGCCAGTGTCTTCAGGGCTCACAAGTTCCGGGAAGGGGCCCCGCTGGATGAGACGGGCTTGGTACTTCTTGGTCAGGACGCCGGTAGTGTCGAAGGGTGCGAGTGTCTCGCCAGTCACGACGCGTACGGTCAGTACGTTGTCGTCCGGCCCCAGACGGACCAAGGCGTAGCGCCGGCCGGGTTCCAGTTCGCTGTTCCATATCTGGAGGTTGTCGGATTTCTGCGTGTACACGTCCAGGCCTTGGGCTGGGAAGCGTGGCTGAGTGCGCTTGAAGGAGATGGGTACGGGGTAGCCAAGAGCCCGGCAGACGTGCTCCTTGACGGCCTTAGACCGTGTGCGAAGCGGCAGCCCCCGAAAAGACAAGCCCGTCAGGGCGCGTTCTAGGAGGAGTTCAAGGTGGTCCGTAGGGATCCAGAGATCGGCGCGATCGGGGAGGAGCGGATCGTAGATCGACAGGCCGCTACTCCGGATTGCCTCGATGACTGGATCGATGTCAGCAGTATCTCTCAAGTTGCTTCCCCTTGGATCAGAAGGCTTCGCTCCACGGCCGGCTGAGCCGTAGCGCCGAGTTGATCAGCCCGACCATGGAGTAGGTCTGGGGGAAGTTGCCCCAGAGTTCACCGGTCTCCGGGTCGAGGTCCTCGGAGAGGAGTCCCACCGGGTTGCGGCGTTCGAGCATCTGCTCGAAGAGGTCGCGGGCTTCCTCGCGGCGGCCGAGGGCGTTGATCGCGTCGATGTACCAGAAGCTGCACACGGCGAAAGAGGTGGCCGGGGCGCCGAAGTCGTCCTCCTGATAGCGGAAGAAGTTGTGGCCGGAGCGCAGCGGTTCGAGGGACTCGACGGTGGCCGCGAAGCGGGGGTCTTCGGCGTCGAGGAAGCCCAGGTCGTGGAGAAGCAGCAGGCTGGCGTCGATCCCTTCGCCGTCGAGGGTGGCGGTAAGGCGGCCTCCGGTCTCCGCGTTCTCGAGGATGTGCCGGCGGATGGAGACGGCCCGGTTCGTCCAGTGCCTTTGGCGTTCGGCGAGACTCAGCGTCCGGGCGATGCGGGCCAGACGGTCGCAGGCGGCCCAGCACATGACGCTCGAGAAGGTGTGTACCGCGCTCCGCTGCCGGAACTCCCAGAGGCCGGCGTCGGGCTGATCGAACAGGCCGGCCGCCTGGTCGCCGAGTTGCTCCAGCCAGCCGAAGACGCGCCGGTTGCCGGGCTTGACCAGCCGGTGGTCGAAGAAGCTCTGGGTGACGGAGAGGATGGCGCTGCCGTAGCTGTCGTTCTGGAGTTGGCGCCAGGCGTCGTTGCCGACTCGCACCGGCCCCATGCCGCGGTAGCCGGCCAGCGCGTCCACCGTCCGTTCGGTCAGATCCCGCTCGAACTTGATGCCGTAGACGGGTTGCAGCACCCCGCCCTCGGCGGCCGCGGCCAGGTTCGTGATGTAGCCGAGGTAGCCCTCCATCGTGCGGGTGGCGCCCAGGCGGTTCAGCGCCTGGACGACGAAGTGGGAGTCACGCAGCCAGCAGAAGCGGTAGTCCCAGTTGCGCCCGCTGTCCGGCGCTTCGGGGATCGACGTGGTCATCGCCGCGAGCACGGCCCCGGTCTCCTCGAAACTGCACAACTGAAGCGTGATCGCGGCCCGGATCACGGCTTCCTGCCACTCGAACGGCACGGCCAGATGGCGCACGAACTCGCGCCAGTAGTTCTCCGTCCGGCTCTGGAACTCGCGGGCCACGGAGTCCACCGGTTCGGTCAGGCTCTCGTCCGGCCCGAGCAGCAGGGTGAGAGGCTGTTCGAGGACGAAGGCGATTTCGTCCGTCACGAAGGAGACGGGCGCGTCGGTCGTCAGGCGCAGTGCGATCTCCGGGCCGACGTAGCGGACGTGGTTGCTGCCCCGGGTCAGTGCGGGACGGCGCGCGCCGTAGTCGAATCGCGGCCGCAGGCGCATTCGGATGCGGGGCTCGCCGCCTAGCCGTTCGACGGTGCGCACGATCATCGTGGGCCGGAAGGAACGCCCGAACTGCTCGAACCGGGGCGCGAAGTCGGTGATCCGGACCGCGGCGCCGTTGCCGTCGCGAAGGGTCGTTACCAGGATCGCGGTGTTCTCGAGGTAGTGCTGTTCGCTGTCCTGCAGCCCTTCGAGCACGACGTCGAAGAAGCCGCCCGCCTCCGGATTCGCTTCATGGGCGTCGTCCAGCAGGGAGTGGAACACGGGATCGCCGTCGAAGTGCGGCAGGCAGGCCCAGCAGATGCGCCCGAGCGGGTCGATCAGCGCCCCGAAGCTACAGTTGCCGATGACGCCGCCGTCGAGCGGCCGAACGTTGCCAGGCGTCACGGGCTCTCGTCCGCCGCTCTGTCGCACAGGGCCCCCAGCCAACGATGCAACTCCCTCACGCCGCTCAGGCCGTACTGCGCGCTGCTGGTGCGGCCCGCCTCGGCGTCCAGGCCGACGACGATTGCGGCGCCGCCGGCGCTCTGCGCGGCGGCGAAGCCCTCCTCGTCCGTGATGTCGTCGCCGATGAAGACGGGGACGCGCCCCCGGAACGGCTCTTCTTCCATGAAGTCCTCGACCACGGTGCGCTTGTTCGGGCGATGGGGTTTCAACTCGAGCACCATCTTCCCCTCCTGGACCCGGTAGGCGGAGCCCAGGGAGCTTCGGATCTTCTCCATCACGTCGCGCGCCGCGGCCTCGGCGCCGGCCGCGCGCCGGTAGTGGAGGGCCAGGGTCGCGGACTTGTCTTCGAGCAGGGTGCCCGGGTGCGCGGCGGCGAAGCGCTCCAGTTCGCGGCGGGCCGGGCCGAGCGCGGATGCTCCGTCGGCCCGGCTGACGGATCCGTCGGCGGACCTGCGCTGCAGGCCGTGCAGACCCGCGGCCGGCAGCTCGAGGGGCGAAAAGAAGCGGTCGAGGACGTCGAGCGAGCGTCCGCTGGCGAGTGCCAGCGCGCCGCCGAGCCGGCCGCGGAGTCGTTCGAGCAGGCCGCCGATCCGGTCGTCGACGTGGACGGCGTCGGGTGCGTCCGCGATCTCGATCAGGGTGCCGTCAACGTCCAGGAACAGGGCCCAGGAGTAAGGCGGCGGGTTGTCGGACCCCGGCTCCAGCAGCATCCAGGCGGCGTGCGGAGGATGCGCTTTCTGGTTCACAGGCTCCGCCTCCGAGATCCCTTACGATACAGAAACCGATGGGTTCTCAGGATATGCCGGCTGCCCGGCAATCGGAGCTTGTGATCGTCGCGAACACGCTCCCCGTGCGTCGCGAGGAAGTGGACGGTGAACTGCGCTGGACGCAGAGTCCCGGCGGCCTGGTCAGCGCGTTGTCGCCGATCGTTCGCGAGGCGGGCGGGTGCTGGGTCGGCTGGACCGGCGGCGCCGACGACGCGCCCGAGCCGTTCCGGCACGAGGACATCCTGAACGTGGCGGTACCGGTGTCGGAGGACGAGGTGGCCGGCTCCTACCAGGGGATGTGCAACTCGACCCTGTGGCCTCTCTACCATGATGCCGTGCGGCCGCCCGAGTACCACCGGCACTGGTGGAACCCGTACGTGGCGGTGAACCGGCGCTTCGCCGAGGAGGCGGCTCGCCGCACCGCGCCCGGGGGCCGCGTGTGGATCCAGGACTACCACCTGCAACTCGTGCCGCGCATGCTGCGCGAGCTGCGGCCGGACATCAGCTCCGGCTTCTTCCTCCACATTCCGTTCCCGCCGATCGAGCTGTTCCTGCGTCTGCCCTGGCGGCGGGCGATACTGGAGGGCCTGCTCGGCGCCGACGTGATCGGCTTCCAGACCCCGGCCGGCGCCTACAACTTCACGCGGCTCGCCGACCGGCTGATCGAGGCCGAGCCGCGGGGCGAGACGATCCGCTACCAGGGCCGCGACATCCGGGTCGGCGCCTTCCCGATCTCCATCGACACGGACCGCTACGCGAACGCGGCGCTGGCGCCGGAGATCCGGGAGCGGGCCGAGGAGCTCCAGCAGTTGCGCCGGGGCCGGAAGATCATCCTTTCGGTCGACCGCCTCGACTACACGAAGGGCATCGACCTGCGGCTCAAGGCCTTCCTCGAATGGTTGGGGCGCGAGAACCGGTCGATCCGCGACGCGGTGATGGTCCAGGTGGCGGTGCCGAGTCGCGAACGCATCTCGGAGTACCAGATCCTGCGCCGCGACGTCGAGGAACTCGTCGGCCAGATCAACGGGGAGTACGGCGAACTCGGCGTGGTGCCGGTGCAGTACTTTCGGCGCAACCTGCCGTTCGAGGAGCTGATCGCCTTCTACCTGGTCGCCGACGTGATGCTGGTGACCCCGCTCTGCGACGGGATGAACCTGGTTGCCAAGGAGTACGTCGCCACCCGGCTCGAGGACGACGGCGTACTGGTGCTGAGCGAGTTCGCGGGCGCGGCCGCCGAGCTGCCGGATGCGCTGCTCGTGAACCCCCACGACGTGAACGCGATGGCGGCCACGATCGAGCGGGCGATCACGCTCGACACGGACGACGGAGCGCGCCGGATGAAGGCGATGCGCGAGGTCGTCCGCCGGCATTCCGTCCACGAATGGGCGGCGCAGTTCATCGAGGCCCTGGCCTGACGCGCATGCAGCGGCGGGGCGTACGACCGTGACGGCCGGGCCGCAGTCTGGAGAGCGCCCCGTCGTCAGCGACGCCGAAGCGGGGTTCGAGGTAGGCGAGGACTTCGAACGCTTCTCGCAGAAGGACGACGTCTTCTGCCGTTCGTTCTGGGATCCCGAGGTGAGGACCTCCCGCTCGGACATGTTCTACGAGACCTACCGCACGCCGGAGCTGCGCTGGCGCCCGGTCGAAGGGTTCACGCGGCGCGACTACGCGCTCCGCAACGCTTCCTGGCACGTCACCGATCTGTTCGCGGAGTTCAGGGAAGGCGTCGACCGTCGCGAGGGCTTCCTCGACCCCTACACGGTGCTCCGGGACGGTCCGGGTCCGCCGGACGAGAGCGATGAACCGGAGGAGGTCCTCGCCGCCCGGCTCGCCGTCGATCTCAAGACCGCCGCCCGCGCGCTGGGCGCCGACCTGATCGGCATCACCGGGTATGACGAGCGCTGGGTGTACACGCACGCGTACTCGAGGGAAACGGAGACGGAGAAGCCGCAGGAGCTCCCAGGCGATCTCGGGAACGTCGTCGTCATCGCGCAGGCGATGGACCGGAAGCTGGTGCAGACGGTGCCGTCGGCCCTGAGCGGCACGGCGACGGGGGTCGGTTACAGCAGCGACACGGTGGTGTTGCTCGCGATCGCCCAGTACATCCTGAACATGGGCTACGCCGCGGCGCCGACGATGAACGACACGGCGCTGGCGATTCCGCTCGCGATCAAGGCGGGCCTGGGCGAGTACGGCCGTCACGGCCTGCTGATCACCAGGGAGTACGGTCCCAGGGTGCGGCTCGGGAAGATCTTCACCAACATGCCTCTGGCGCACGACCGTCCGCGGCGCTTCGGCGTGCGCGAGACCTGCGAAGTGTGCCGCGCGTGTTCGGATGCGTGCCCGCCGAAGGCCATCGCGATGGACGCGCCGTCGGACCGCGTCTACAACATTTCCAACATCCGCGGCGTCAGGAAGTGGACGACGGACGCCGAGAAGTGCTTCCGGTTCTGGTCGAACCAGAACACCGACTGCTCGATCTGCGTCCGGGTCTGCCCCTACAACCGGGACTACTCCAGGCGCCTCAGCCGGATCTGGCGATGGATGGCGGGGACCGGCCTGCGCCGGCTCGCCCTCTGGCTCGATCGCCTCAGCGGGCGTGGGCGGAGGGTTGCTCCGGACACGTGGTGGGGCGGCACCCGGCTGGTAGGCTTGAACGTAGCGCCCGGTCGCGGAGCGCAGGAGAACAGGAGGAAACTCCGAACGGAATAGCGACTCTGGCCGTCCCGTTCGGATCCAATGCGATGTGGATCAAGAAGTACGACCCTGCCCGTTACCTCCCCTCCGACTCCGGGATCGCGCTGCCTAGCCGTGAGGCGACGCCCCGGGACGTCTACATGGATCGGCGGAAGTTCGTGGCCGCGGCTGCGGTCGGCATTGCCGCCGCGTCGCCCCTGGCGGCCCAGTTTCGCCTCCGCCAGCAGGTGCCGGCGCCGCCTCCGGCGCCTCCGATCGAGGACAAGCTGAAGCCGGCGCTCGAGCGGCCCGATGTCTACGGCGCCGAGCTCAGCGCGCGGCCCAAGCGCAACACGAAGTTCGCGGGCCCGCCCGAGAGCGTCGGCGGCGACCTGACGCCGCGCGAGGCGGCCGGCAGCCACAACAACTTCTACGAGTTCCTGCCCGGCCGTGGCGGCCCGGTGTGGAAGTTCGCCGGCAAGTTCACCGTCGAGCCGTGGAAGGTAGAGGTCACGGGCCTGTGCGACAACCCGATGACGCTCGATCTGGACGACATCTTCGGTTTCGAGCACGAGGAGCGCCTCTACCACTTCCGCTGCGTCGAGCGCTGGGCGATGAACGTGCCCTGGAGCGGCTTCCCGCTCAGCAAGCTGATCGAGAAGGCAAAGCCGAAATCGTCGGCCAGGCACGTTCGCTTCTTCACCGCTCTCAAGCGGGACGAGATGCCGGGCGTGAGAGAGGCCCACTGGTACCAGTGGCCCTACTTCGAAGCCCTGAGGCTGGAGGAGGCGATGAACGAATTGGCCTTCGTCGCCACCGGTATCTACGGCGAGCCTCTGGTCAAGCAGCACGGCGCGCCGCTCCGGCTCGCGGTGCCCTGGAAGTACGGCTACAAGAGCGCGAAGTCGATCGTCAAGATCGAGTTCGTGGCCGAGGAGCCGAAGATCTTCTGGCAGATCCAGCCGCACGAGTACGGGTATCTCTCGAACGTGAACCCGAACATCCCGCACCCGCGCTGGAGCCAGGCGACGTCGCACTGGCTGCACAACAGCCAGCCGTTCGAGACACCGATCTTCAACGGCTACGGCGAGTACGTCGCCAGGCTCTATCCGGACGAGCCGACGACGATGCAGCGCGCGCTGCGGACTGGCCAGGTCGCGCGGTAGCCGGTGGTCGAAGGATCGGTTACGCAGGACGATCTTCGGGCCGCGTTGAAGACGCTGGAGACACGGCTGGTCCTGTGGGGTGCCGGCATCGTGCTCGGTGGCGCCGCTTTGGTACTGAGCGGCGTCGGCGTCCTGTTGAGGTTCGTCCCTTAGCGGGCGGCTGCTGTTCCCGCCCCGTGCCGCGCCGCCTTTACCGCGGCCGTAAACAGGCCGATCGCAACGCTGAAGGTGATCAGACCGGCCAGTTGCAGCCAGCCGAACATGTCCGACGGCGTTGCGACTGAAAGCAGCGCGGATCCGAAACCGAAGTCGGCGAACTCGCCGGCGCGCACCGCCTCCAGCGCGGCCAGACCCGTGAGCAGGAGGGCGCCTCCAGCCAGCGTGAGTGCGCCGTAGGTCAGGCCGTGACCGGCGAGTTGCGCCGGCGATCGCGGAGGCAGGGGCTCCTGCCGGCGCACCGCGAACTCGGGCTCACGCTGGCTCGGCTTGACGAAGCGGCTGAGCATGTAGAGGCCGGGCAGGCCGAGCGGGATCGTCAGCAGGAAGAAGTTCGACCACCCCACCGAATGGACCATGAAGCCGGCGACGGGCCCTGAGACGATCCGTCCCATACCGAACAGGGTCGAGAACAGGGCGTACTGAGTCGCCGAGAAGCGCTTCTGGGTCATGCGCAGCAGGAGGACTGAGAAGGCGCCCGTGCCCAACCCCTGACATAGGGACTCGAAGCCCATGGCGCCGTAGAGAAGGCCCGGCTGCATGGGCAGGTTGGCCAGCAGGATGTACCCGACGTTCGAGAAGATCTGCAGGAACCCGAAGATCCACAACGCTCTGCCGAGGCCCATCACGTTGGTTCCCAGGCCGCCGGCGATCGAGCCGACAATCGTCGCGGTCGTGCCGACCGTGGCCAGGGCGACCCCACGATGGTCCGCTGAGTAACCCATGTCGACCAGGAAGGGGCGGAGCAGGCCCTGGGCCATGTTGTCGCCGAACTTGAACAGGATGACGAAGGCGAGAATCTCGACTGCTCGATGGCGGGAGAGAAAGCCCAGGAACGGTTGCCAGACGGCATCCCGGAGCGTCTTCGGAGCCGGTGGCAGGTTCTTTGGCTCGGGCGCGCGGATTGTGATCACCAGCATGGGCAGGTAGAGCGCCGCCAGGCCGGCGCAGACGAGCGGCCATGAGGTTCTGCCGGCAACCGTGATGGCGGTTCCGCCGGCGACGAGCATCGCGATCCGATAGAGGCCGATCCGGGCGCCGACCGCCGCGCCCTGTTCCTCCTTGCGGAGCACGTCCACGGCGTAGGCGTCGACCGCGATGTCCTGGGACGCGGCCGCCATGGCGATCGCCAGGGTCAGGGCGAGGGCCAGCCAGGGGGCGTCCGGGTGATCGCCGACGCCGGACAGGCCGAGAGTGCCGAGGAGCAGGCCGACCTGAGCGATTGCCGCCCATCCCCGTCGCCGACCGAGGAAGGGCGGCGGAAACCGGTCCATCAGGGGCGCCCAGACCACGTTGAACGTCCACGGCGCCTGAGCCAGGGTGAACAGGCCGACGAGCCTGATGTCGATGCCGGCGTCGCGCATCCAGTCCGGAATCGCGATCCAGACCAGCCCGAGCGGCATGCCGGAGGAGAACGAGAGCAGGACGACCGACAACGTCCGCCAGGAGCGGACGGCCTGTGCAAGGCTCCGCAGCGTTCCGAGCCGTTCCGGCGCCTGCTCTTGCTCGGCCATCGGATTCATCCTATGCGTAATCCTCTATGGATCCGATGAAGCTGGCGACCTGGAACCCAGGCCCCCAGAATCCGTAGTTGAACGTGAGCAGTCTCTCTTCAGGAGGAACCGACCGTGACCGCGACAGCCACCCCGTCCCGCCCCCTTCATCGCTCCGGGTCCGACCGCCTGATCGGCGGGGTCTGCGGCGGCATCGCCGCCTGGCTGGGCTGGAACCCGACCGGGGTCCGCCTGCTCTACATCCTGGTCTCCATCCTCTCGGCCGCCTTCCCCGGGATCATCGTCTACATCCTGCTCTGGATCGTCATGCCGCTCGGCGACTGAGCCGCGCACTGGGTGCGCCGGCCGTTGGTAGGCTGACGGGCCATGGCCACGGCCGACGCAGCCGACTTCCTCGACGCGCTGACACGGCGCCTCGGCCCTGACCGCGTTCTCACCGGCGCCGCCCCCATGGCGGCCTACGAATCGGACGCGCTGACTGCGTTCCGGGCTCGTCCCCGGGCGGTCGTCCTGGTCGATTCGGCGGAAGAAGTCGTCGACGTCGTGCGGCTCTGCGCCGCCGCGAACGTGCCCTTCCTGGCGCGCGGAAGCGGCACCAGCCTGTCCGGCGGTTCGCTGCCGGTCCACGACGGCGTGGTCATCGCGATGAACCGGCTCAACCGGATCCTCGAAGTGGACCCGGTGCGTCGGACGGCGGTGGTCGAGCCCGGTGTCGTCAACCTCGCCGTGTCCGACGCCGCTGCGCCCTACGGCCTCTACTACTCGCCCGACCCGTCGAGCCAGTCCGTATGCACGATCGGCGGCAACCTGGCCTTCAACTCCGGCGGCGCCCACTGTCTGAAGTACGGGATGACCAGCAACCACGTGCTCGGGCTCGAGGTGGTGCTGCCGGACGGCGAGGTGATCGAGATCGGCGGCGACAGCCTGGAGGGCGTCGGCCCCGACCTGGTCGGGCTGTTCGTCGGCTCCGAGGGGCTGTTCGGGATCGCCACGAGGATCACGCTGCGCCTGCTGCCGAAGCCCGAGACGTACTTCACCCTGCTCGCGGCCTACGATTCGCTGGCGGCGGCCGGCGAGGCGGTGGCGGCGGTCGTCGCCTCGGGCCTTCTGCCCGGAGCGATGGAGATCATGGACAACCTGGCGATCGAGGCCGCCGAAGCGGCGGTCGGCGCGGGCTATCCGCTGGACGCCGAAGGGCTCCTGATCGTCGAGCTCGAAGGCGAGAAGCAGCAGGTGGCGGCCGAGAGCGCGTTGTTGCTGGAAGTCGTCAGGCGTTCGAAGCCCTACCTGGAGCACATTGCCAGCGACCCGGACGACCGGATGCGCATCTGGAAGGGCCGCAAGAGCGCCTTCTCCGCGGTGGGCCGGCTGAGTCCCGACTACATCGTGCAGGACGGCGTCGTACCCCGTTCCCGCCTGGGCGAGGCGCTGACGAAGATCCAGCGCCTGGGCGAGGAGCACGGCATCCGCGTGGCCAACGTGTTCCACGCCGGCGACGGCAACCTGCATCCGCTGATCCTCTTCGACGGCCGGGTCGAGGGCGAGCTGGAGCGGGCCGAAGAGCTGGCCGGCGAGATCCTCCGGCTCTGCATCGACCTCGGCGGTTCGATCACCGGCGAGCATGGCGTGGGGATGGAGAAGCGGCAGTACCTGGGAGAGATGTTCGGCGAGGCCGACCTGGACGCGATGCGCCGCATCCGCCTGGCGATCGATCCCGCCGAACTGGCGAACCGGGGCAAGATGTTCCCGGACGCCGAGGCGCCGGCGCTGCTGAGCCACGGTCCCCATCCGCTGGAGGCGGCGGGGGTCATCTCGCGCGAATGAGGCCGGGAGGGAGCCGGCAGCGATGTGCGGGGACTTGAACGCAACCGTGAGCCGGACGACTCGTGACCGCCGTTGACCACCGGCCGGCTTCGGCGGCCGAGGTCGTCGAAGCCGTAGGCGGCGCGGAGCGGATCGTGCCGCGCGGCGGCGGCACGAAGCCGGCGCTGTGGTCCGTGGACGGCGCCGACGTGCTCGACGTTTCGGCCCTCGGCGGCATCACGGAGTACCTGCCGAGCGAGTACACAGTGACGGCCCTGGCCGGCACGCTGCTAGCCGAGGTCGAGGCGCGGCTCGCCGCCGAGGGTCAGTACCTGCCGTTCGACCCGCTGCTGGTCGCGGCCGGCAGCACGGTCGGCGGCGCCGTGGCTGCGGGCGCGAACGGTCCCGGTCGGCTTCGCTACGGCGGGCTGCGCGACTTCCTGCTGGCGGTGACCTTCGTCGACGGCCGCGGCGAGATCGTCCGCGGCGGCGCCAAGGTGGTGAAGAACGCCGCCGGCTTCGACCTGCCGAAGCTGATGGTCGGCAGCCTGGGGCGCCTCGGCGTCCTCACCGAATGCACGTTCAAGGTGTTCCCGCACCCGGAGAGTTGCGCCACCCTGCGCGTCGCGGGCATGGCTCTCGACGAGGCCATCGAGGCCGCGGGCCGCGTCGGCGCCGGCGCGGTGGAGATCGAGTGCCTCGACCTGGTCCATGGTCTGGCCGGCTGGGACCTGGAGATCCGGATCGGAGGCCGCAGCTTCGCCCTGGACGCGCGTCTGAAGCGCGCCGCCGATCTTCTCGACACGGACGTCATCACTCTCTCGGGCGACGCCGACGCGAGCCTCTGGCGCACCCGGCGCGAGTTCGGTTGGGCCTCGCCGGACGCCTCCGTGCTCAAGCTTCCCCTGACCCCGGCAACGGCCGGCGCCCTGGAACAGGTCCTGGCCGGCCTCGACGCATCTCATGTAGCCAGGGCCTACAGCGCCGGCATCCAGCAGGCCTTCGTTGCCTGGCCCGCCGAACGCGTCGCCGACCTGCCGGCCCTCGACCGAGCCCTGACCGGGGCGAAGCTGACCGCCCTGGCGCTGCGCGCGCCGGCCAACGCCGCGAACCAGCCGATCCTCGGCTACCGCACCGGCGGCGAGCTGCTATGCCGAGTCGAGCAGGCCCTCGACCCGGCTGGCCGCTTCGGCCGCCTGTAGCGCCACGAGATTCCAAGGTGTGCCGGCCTACACCCGGAACTGCGCCCTGAACTCCGCGTAGCCTTCCTCGAACGTGCATGGGTAGCCCTTCAGCGCGTATGCCATCGTCTCCAGTGCCGTCCGGCGGAAGTACAACTGTGCCCGCCACAGCCTCCCCTCATCCTTCGGTCCGCGGTACTGGTCCGCGACGCGTTGGGCGAACCGCTGCCCGTTGGCGAGCAGTCCGGCGAAGTCGAGGGCGGGTCTCCGATGGAGCGGTCGCCGAAGTCGATGATGTTGACCTGGTGCTGGCCAGCGTCCCAGAGAATGTGCTCGCCGGCCAGATCACCGTGGACGAGCGCTGTCGGGCGGGTCGGTTTCACTTCGGCGGCCAGCTCGGTCAGGAAGGCTCGGATGACCTCGACTTCGTGCGATGCGAGGCGCGGTAGCACGAGCGTTTCGATTTCACGAACGAGGTCCTCGTGGTCCTTCAGCGGGTCCTGCTCGGACACGCCGCACTCGCGGGCGACCGACTTCGGGGTCTCGTGGAAAGCGGTGAGGAACGTGGCGAGCTGTTCCGCTATCCGTTCCCCTTGCCGCATCGGAGAGTCGGCCGAACGTGGCGACGTCCAGCTTCCTACCGGCGAGAAGCCTGTAGCCAGCGAACGAGCCGTCGGCGGACTCGTAGACGTAGTCGGGAATGCCGACATCGACCCTCGGCTGAAGGTAGCGAAGCAGCCTGGCTTCGTTCGCCAGCGCATCCCGGTTCGCCTGGGCCTTGGGAGTCCGGAAGACGAGCACCTCGTCGAGGATCAGGACGGCATGGTCCCAGCCGTGCGTCAGGTACCGGTGCGATGTCCACGTGACGTCGGGAAACTCCTCCCGTATCCGCCGCAGGAACAGGGCTTCTTCCATGGCGCGTCGCCAGCCTACGGCCAGGGCCGGGCGGGCGTCGTCAGGAGCGTCTCGACCTCGATGCCGTTGCCGCCTCAGCTCGCCTTCGGCAGGGCCCCCATCACGGCCTTGACCTCGAGGAACTCCTCGAAGCCGAAGTCGCCCCACTCGCGGCCGTTGCCGGACTGCTTGTAGCCGCCGAAGGGGGCGCCGAAGTCGGCGGGGGCTCCGTTGATGTGGACGTTGCCGGCGCGGATGCGGGAGGCCACGCTGCGGGCGTGGTCGAGATCACCGGACTGGACGTAGCTCGACAGGCCGTAGACGGTGTCGTTGGCGATCTGGATCGCTTCCTCCTCCGTCTCGTAGGGAAGGATGGAGAGCACGGGGCCGAAGATCTCCTCGCGGGCGATCGTCATGTCGTTGCTGACGCCGCCGAACACCGTGGGACGGACGTAGTAGCCGCTGTCCAGGCCCTCGGGGCGGTCGGTACCGCCGGCGACGAGTTCGGCGCCTTCCTCGATGCCCTTGGCGATCAGGCCCTGGATCTTGTCGTACTGGACCTCGCTGACGACCGGACCGATGGCGACGCCTTCCTGTCCCGGGGGGCCGACGGCGGTCGCTTCAGCGGCGGCCTTGGCGACCTCGAGGGCGCGGGCGTGCGATGCGGCCGGCACCAGCATCCGCGTCGGGGCGTTGCAGGACTGGCCGCTGTTCAGGAAGCACTGCCGGGTGCCGGCCTTGACCGCCTTGTCGATGTCGGCGTCCTCGAGGACGATGTTGGGCGACTTGCCGCCGAGTTCCTGCGAGACCCGCTTGATCGAGTCGGCGGCGGCCTTGGCGACCGCGCGGCCGGCCCGGGTGGAACCGGTGAAGGACATCATGTCGATGCCGGGGTGGGCCGACATGGCGGCGCCGACCTCGGGGCCCTCGCCGTTGATCAGGTTGAAGACGCCCGGCGGCACGCCGGCGTCGTGGAGGATCTCGGCGAGCAGGATGGCGTTGAGGGGCGCCACCTCGCTCGGCTTGAGGACCATCGTGCAGCCGGCGGCGAGCGCCGGCGCGACCTTGCAGGCGATCTGGTTGATCGGCCAGTTCCAGGGCGTGATCAGGCCGCAGACGCCGACCGGCTCCTTGACGATGTTCGTCGCGCCGCGGGTCTCGACGAAGTCGTAGCCCTTCAGGACGTTCAGGGCGCCGGCGAAGTGGCCGAGGCCGGAGGGGGCCTGCGCGGCCTTGGCGAGCCAGGCCGGAGCGCCCATCTCCATCGAGATCGTCTCCGCCATCTCGCCGATCCGGGCCTGGTAGCCGGCGACGATCCGGCCCAGGAGCTCCACGCGCTCTTCCTGGCTGGTTTGCGAGAAGGACTCGAAGGCGGCCCGTGCCGCGGCCACGGCCTTGTCGACGTCGGCCGCGCTGCCGAGACTGATCCGGCCGATCGGCTGTTCCGTCGACGGGTCGATCACGTCCATCGTCTTCGGGATCGCCGGGTCGACCCATTCACCGTTGATGTAGAACTGCAGCGCTTCCTTCATGGGGGCGTCTCCTGGGTGTTCTCGTTGGCGGAACCGCGGTGCGACTAGCGGTTCGGTCTTGCGCCGGCGGATCGTGTGGCGGCCTTCGCCCAGTCGCGGAGCGCGGAGTTGACGGCTACCGAGTCCTTGAACACCGCGGCAACGTCGGGATCAAGTAGCACCACGTTCGTTCCCTGCCGGTAGGCCTGATGGTGCTTGCCTCGAACGGCCTTCGAGAAGTCGTACTCGGAGCGCATCTCGCCGTGTTCACGTGCCTGACTCATACTGCCGTCTTTCGCCTGCTGTCGCTGTTCGGGCACTGAGGATGCGAATGCGCCCGCCACGCTCGACGAACGATACCACCAGCAGGCGGTCCCGGTCCGAGTTGCCCATGCTGAGGAACCTGTGCTCGCCCTCGGAGTGGTCGGGGTCCGTGATGGTTGACTCGAGGGGGTCGCCGAAGACGGTGGAGGCTTCGCCGAAATCCACGCCGTGCTTGCGTCTGTTCGACCGCTCCTTGCGGGGGTTCCATTCGAAGTGCAGCATCGCTAGCGCTGGCTTCGTGTTGACTTTGCGCTGGCGCCAAGTAAGCCTCTGACCGCGTTCTCCCCGCACTCGGCGCCGATGGCGATGGCGCGGCCGAGGCCGACGCCGTGGAGGGCGTTGCCGGCCAGATGGAACCCTTCGATCGGGTCGAGGGCGGCTTCGATCCTGGCCACCCGCTGGGGGTGCCCGGGGGCGTACTGCGGAATGGCGTGTGGCCAGCGGGCGACGCTCGTGTAGGTCGGCTCCGCGTCGATGCCGGCCGTCCGGCGCAGTTCGCTGAGGGTCAGGTCGACGAGCTGAGCGTCGCCGAGGTCGGCGGCTCCCGGGTCGACGCTGCCGCCGAACAGGGAGCGGGCCAGGAACGTGCCATCCGGGCCACGGCCGCGGAACGTCACGGTTTCGTACTGGCAACCGAGCATGCGGATGCCCTCACCGCGGGCGACGAGGAAGCCGTAGGCCGGCTCGACGTGGGCCGTGGCCGCGGTGTCCAAGGCTGTGTGGACGACGGCCATCGGGGGCGACTCGATTTGCCTGAGTTCGGCGGCAGCCGCGGCCGAGACGCCTTCGACGAGGTCGGCGGCGCCGGGCAGGTCTGCCGCCACGACGACCGCGTCGGCCGCAACGTCGCCAGCGGACGAGATGACGGTGAAGCCCTTGTCGCGGCGCTCGATCGCGGTCACGCGCTGGTTGCATTGGACCTCGACTCCCGGCAGGGCGGCAACCGCCCGGGGCAGGCTCTGGATGCCCTGAAGAAAGGTCCGATGGCCGGGCGGCGGCGCGCCGCGTCTGCGGCCGGCGCGCATCGCCTTGAATAGCGAGCCGTACGCCCGCTCCATCGCGACGAGGCGCGGGAACGCGGCCGCAGCCGAGAGCTTCCGCGCGTCGCCGGCGAAGATGCCGAGAACGACGGGTGAGATCAGGCGGCGGGCGGCCTGCCGACCCATGCGGCGGGCGGCGAAGTCGAAGAGCGACTCGTCCTCGTCCGCTGCGGCGCCGCTGCTCATCGAGTCGGCGCCCTCGGTGCGATCCGCACCGGTACGTCGGGTCGGTACGAGGGGCTCCATCGCCATGCGCGCGAGGCCGAACGGTCCCAGCAGACCGCTCTTTGCGAACGCCAGCGGACTCCGCTGCAGCTCCCGCAGGCTGCCGCCCCGGAAGATGTAGCGGCGATTCGCCGCCGGTTCCGGCGCCAGCACCTCGTCCTTGAGACCGCAGGCCGCGATCATCTCCCGCACGACCGGCTGATCGTCGAGGAAGCCCTGCGGGCCGGTTTCGATCAGGAAACCGCCTGCCTGCTGTGTCCGCGCCTTGCCGCCGACCTGATCGTCCGCCTCCAGTACGACGATCTCCAGGGAAGCGGCCGCGCGATCCGCCTCGGAGGACGCCTTCCACGCGGCGGCAAGTCCGGAAGGCCCGCCGCCGACGACAACCAGACGGCCGGCCGCCGGCGGTTCGCTCAAGCGTCCTCCACCTCGGCGTGGACGGCCTCGACCAGGGTCCGCACCGCTTCCAGCGGGGTTTCCGGCAGTACGCCGTGGCCAAGGTTCACGATGTGGCCGCGGCGGGGCAGGCTGGCGAGCAGGCGTGCGGTCTCGCACCGGATCGCCTCTTCATCGGCAAGGAGAACGGTCGGATCCAGGTTGCCCTGCAGGCAGAGGTCCGGCCGGCGCCGGCGAAGCGCTCCGAGGTCGGTTCGCCAGTCCACACCGAGTACCTCGCAGGGCAGGTCGGCGTAGTCGTTCACCAACTGGGGTGCGGCATGGAGGAAGAGAATGCGGGGGACGCCTGCGTCGCCGAGCCGCCGGAGCAGGCGTTCGAGGTGCGGTCGCACCCGGCGCCGCCACTCGCTCCGGGGGAAGAGACCGGCCCAGGAATCGAAGACCTGGACCGCGTCCGCGCCGGCTTCGTGCTGGGCGATCAGGTAGCGGGCCGATAGCCGGCCGAGCCGGTCGAGCAGGGCGTCGAAAGCCGCGGGTTGTTCGTAGGCGAACGCCCGCAGTTGGGGAAAGTCGCGCACGCCGCGGCCTTCGACCAGGTAGGCGGCGAGGGTGAGGGGCGCGCCCGCGAAGCCGAGCAGCGCCGTCGCCGGGTTCAGTTCGCGGCGGACCAGCCGTTGCGCGGCCGTGACCTCGGGCGCGATCTCGGTATCGTCGAGGCGGTCCGGGTCGGGCAGGGCCGCCACCGCCTCGGGATCGCGGATCGGTTCGGCGATCACCGGGCCGGGGTCGAAGCGGAAGTCGACTCCCAGAGCGGGCAGCGGCGACATGATGTCGGCAAACGTGATCGCGGCGTCGAGCGGGAAGCGGCGAAGCGGCATCAGGGTGACTTCGGCCGCCAGTTCGGGATTCCCGGCCAGGCCGGCGAAGCCGTGGCGTTCCTTCAGCGCCCGGTACTCGGGCAGGATGCGTCCCGCCTGGCGCATGATCCAGAGCGGTCGCCGCGGCGTGTCCTCGAAACGGAGGGTGCGAAGCAGCAGGTCGCTGTCCGCCTGCGCAGGCTCGTTGGGCGATGCGGCCGCCGGACGGGCCGCGGACCCGGCGAAGGCGGTCACTTGGCGCCGTCCGCCGCGCGACGGCTCTCGAGCAGCTCCGGGGCCGCGGCGGCGAGGAAGGCGTCGACGCCATCCTGGCCGATCTCGATCGCGACCGCGCGCAGGCCGACGACCGGGAGGTGGCTCAGGCGCTTCGCCATGACGGCGGTCCACTCCCTGAGCGCCGCTCGCTCGCCTTCGGAGATGCCTTTCAGGTCGCTCTGCAACAGGCGGTCGAGGTTCGTGCCCAGTGAGTCCTGGTACTTCGCGCCGATCGCCCGGATGGCGCCGGCGACCGATCGGGTCGCCATCGCCTCGCGAAATGCGTCGAGTTCCTCGTCGATCAGAACCCGTGCCTCGGCGGTGCGCTCAAGCCGGTCGCGCAGCGTCTGCTGAGCCAGTTCGTTGATCTGGTCCATGCCGATCCGACGAAGACCGGCCGCGCGCGCGTCGCCGGGTGCGACGTCGGCTGGAATCGCCATGTCGACGACCAGCGGCGCGGCCCCGAGCTGTGCTTCGCCGGCGCGGGCGAGGGCGAAGAGACAGGGGCGATCGACCACGGGTTCCGGCGCGCCGGTCGAGAAGAGCACTCCCGTCACCGCCGGCGGTCTGGCGCGGAACGTCTCCAGGCCCATCGTCTCGATGGCCGGGGCGGCGGACCGGGGGGAAACCGCCTCAGCCGTTCGGTTGGCGAGATCCTCGGCTTTCCCGGCGGTGCGGTTGACGAGAATCAGGGGCACGCCTCGGCTGTGCAGGCGCTCGGTGCAGGTCTCGGTCATCGCCGCCACGCCGACCAGGGCGACCGGCCCGACGGAATGGGCCGCGCGCTCGCTCAGCAGATCGGCCGCGATCTCGGACAGCGAGGTGCGGCCGGCGCCGACGCCGGTCTCGCGGTGGACGCGTTTGCCGGCCCGTAGCGCGGATTCGATCACCCGCCTTAGGTCGGAGTCGACGGTGCGGGAGGCGATCGCCTCATCGAGCGCGTCGCGCAGTTGCCCGCGGATCTCGCGTTCGCCCGGCTGGGCCGAGTCGAGGCCGGACGCGACGAGGTACAGATGCTCGACGGCGCCTTCGCCCTCCCAGGTTCTGAAGACGCGCCGCGCCGCGCCGGCGCCCGCGACAAGGCGGAGCAACTCCCGGCGGCAGGAAGCGAACGTGGTTCCCGGCTCGGCGGAGAAGATGAAGGAGACCCGGTTGCAGGTGGCGAGATAGACCAGCCCCTGAGCGCCGATTCTCTGCCGCAGCCGGCGCATCTCGGCCGCGCGACGGCTCGCCGGCAGCGTGTACTGAGCGATCTCCTCGGCGGAGGCGTAGCGCCAGGTCGCCGCGACGACACAACAGTTGCCCATCGGGCGATTCTGACGTAGTGCGACGCGCGGATTGTCACGATTGTGTCTGAGTCGACGATCCACGCTCGCGCACGCCGCCGCGCGGCGATGCGTCCGATGCCGGCGTGGCCGCCGGCGCACCCAGTGTTTGCCATTCGCGCGTGTTTCGGAGGATCAGACCGGTGAGGGCGTCCAGGTGATCGGGACGGTCGTTGAGGCAGGGAATGTAGCGGAGGCGTTCGCCTCCGGACTCCTCGAAGTAGCCGCGGTTCTCGACTTCGATCTCCTCGAGCGTCTCGATGCAGTCGGCGGAGAAGCCGGGGCAGGCGACGTCGACATTCTTGAGGCCGGCCGCGGGCAGTTCGCGCATCAGCGCATCCGTCTTCGGGCCGATCCAAAGCTCGCGGCCGAATTGGGACTGGAAGGTGCTGATCACGCGATCCTCTTCGATGCCGAGTTCGTGAACCAGAAGCCGCGTCGTCTCCAGGCACTGGCACTCGTAGGGGTCGCCGTTGTCGATGTAGCGCTGCGGCACGCCGTGGTAGGAGAGGACGAGCCGGTCGGGCTCTGTGTCGACCCAGGTCTCGCGGATGCTCGCGGCGAGGGCACGCAGGAAACCCGGGTCGTCGTAGTAGCTGTTGATCGTGCGCAGTTCCGGCACCCAGCGCCAGCGGCGGAGTTGCCGGGCTAGCATGTCGATCGTCGATGCCGTGGTGGCGGCTGAGTACTGCGGGAAGAGGGGGAAGAACAGGAGGCGCGTGCATCCCCTGTCGCGCAGTTCCCGGAGGGCGTTCCTGATCGACGGCTCGCCGTAGCGCATGCCGAGGGCGACGTGAAACGGGGGCGCCTCTCCGCCGGCCTGCTGCCGCAGCCTGGCCGCGATGCCCTCGACCTGACGGTTGCCGATGACGAGCAGGGGCGACCCTTCCTCGGTCCAGATCTTCCCGTAGAGCTTGGCGACCCGTTGCGGCCGCGTCGTGAGCACGAAGAGGTAGAGGATGGGCAGCCACTTCCAGCGCGGTACCTCGGCGATCCGCAGGTCGCTCAGGAACTGCCGGAGGTAGCGGCGCAAGGCCTTCGCCGTGGGTGCCGCGGGGGTGCCGACGTTGGCCAGCAGGACGCCGATCGCGCGTCGATCCGCTTCCGCCGGAAGAGAAGGCTCCGGTTCGAAGAGAGAAGTGCCGGCCAACATTGAACTCCGCGTCAGATCCAGTCGCGACGGACCAGGAAGTCGGAGACGAGCCGGGCCTCGGGAGAGCCGGGTTCGGGTTCGTGGTCGTAGCGCCAGGCGGCGAGCGGCGGCAACGACGCCAGGATGGATTCGGTGCGGGCTCTCGCCTGGAGCCCGTAGCGTGTGCCGCGGTCGTAGACCAGGTTGAACTCCACGTAGCGGCCTCTCCGGTAGAGCTGGAAATCGCGCTCGCGCTCTGTGTACGGAAGGTCCTTGCGGCGCTTCAGGATCGGCAGGTAGGCGGGCAGGAAGTGATCGCCGATGCTGCGGGCGAACGCGAAGCAGCGTTCGAAGCGGTCGAGTTCCGGCGGGCGCTCGAGCCGGTTCAGATCGTCGAAGAAGAGACCGCCCACGCCGCGCATCTCCTGCCGGTGGGGCAGATAGAAGTAGTCGTCGCAGGCTGCCTTGTAGCTGCCGTAGAGATCGCGGCCGTAACGCGCGCAGGCCTCGGCGGCGGTGCGGTGCCAGTGAACCGCGTCTTCCTCGAAGCCGTAGTACGGGGTCAGATCGAAGCCGCCCCCGAACCACCAGCCTTCCTCGTCGGCCTGGGCCGCTCCGGCTGGCGGATGGGCGATGAAGAAGCGAATGTTCGCGTGACTGGTCGGCGCGTACGGGTTGCGGGGATGGACGATCAACGAGACCGAGGTCGCTTCGAAGGAACGCCCCGCCAGTTCCGGCCGTCGCTCGGTCGCGGCGAGGGGCAGGGAGTCGCCGCGCGAACGGCTGAAGTTGACGGCGGCCTTCTCGATCACGGGGCCGTCGGTGAGCACTCTGGGCCGGGCGCATCCGCCCCGCTCGTTCGTCAGCTCGCGGGCGTCGAAGGGCGTGCCGTCGATCTCGACCAGGGCGGCGCAGATGCGATCCTGGAGCCTGCGGAAGTAGGAGGCGACCGCGCCGGCGTCGCCCTGTGCGTCCCCGGCCGCCGTCGGTTGGCCGGCGTCGGTGACTGGCACGGGACTCACGGTGCCGGAATCTCCGCCAGGGCTTCGCCCACGGCCGTCGCGAAACCGGTGAGCGCGTCCTCGTCGTGGGCGAGGGACAGGAAGCCGACTTCGTAGGCCGACGGGGCCAGCATGAAGCCGCGCTCGAGCAGTCCCCGGTGGAGCAGGCCGAAGATCTCCGCCGTGTTGGGGTGGAAGCGGTCGACGCGGCGCGGCAGTTCGCCATCTCCGTAGGCGAGCCAGAAGATGGAACCGCAGCGGACCGTCCGGTAGGGGTGGGCGCTGGATGCGAGCACCGGCCCGAGTTCGCCTTCGAGGCGTGCTCCCAGGGCCTCCATCCGGTTCCAGCCGTCGTTTGCCTCAAGTTCGCGCAGGGTGGCGAGTCCCGCGGCGACCGCGAGCGGATTCCCGGACAGGGTTCCCGCCTGGTAGACCGGCCCGAGGGGCGAGAGTTGGTCCATCAGCCGCGCCCGGCCGCCGTACGCGCCGACCGGCAGGCCGCCCCCGATCACCTTTCCGAGGGTCCAGAGGTCGGGTTCGATGCCGAGCTGTGCGCCGACCGTGACTCCAGGCACCCGGAAGCCGCTCAGCACCTCGTCGAGAATCAGCAGCACTCCATGTTCGGTGCACAGGCGGCGCAGCCGCTTAAGGAACTCGGGGCGCTGCACCAGCAGGCCGTTGTTCGCGGGCAGAGGCTCGATGATCGCGGCCGCGAGGTTGCCGCCGTGGCGGCGGAAGGCCTCGTCCAGCGCGTCCTCGTCGTCGAGGGGCAGCACGATCGTGTCGCGGGCGGTTGCCGCCGGGATGCCTGCGCTCGATGCGATCCCGAACGTGGCGAGTCCGCTCCCAGCTTCGACGAGCAGCGCGTCGACGTGGCCGTGGTAGCACCCCTCGAACTTGAGCACCAAGTCGCGGCCGGTGCAGCCGCGGGCAAGCCGGATCGCCGATTGGGTGGCCTCGGTGCCGGAGTTGACGAACCGGATCTTCTCGACTCCGGGGACGAGTTCCTTGACCGTCCGCGCCAGTTCGACCTCGCCTTCGTGCGGCGCGGCGAAGGAGGTGCCGCGGGCGGCGGCTTGCCGGACCGCCTCGACGACCGCTGAATGGCTGTGGCCGAGCACCAGCGGGCCGAACGAGCCGATGAAGTCGACGTAGCTCGTCCCGTCGACCGAGCGCATGAGCGCTCCCTCGGCGTCGGCGATGAAGGGCGGGGTGCCGCCGACCGCCCGGTAGGCGCGGACCGGACTGTTCACGCCGCCCACCAGGTGACGCTGCGCCTCGCCCCAGAGTTCCTCGCTGCTTCGTCCGGCGCTCATCTGCTTCCCTCGGGTCGCGATCTACTTCGGCTAGGCGCCCGCTTCGTCGAGCCACAGGCGTTCTATGCCGGCGGCGGTCGGTTCCTGTGCGCACTTCACGTTGCCGGCTCCGGCGCTGCGGAGCGCCGCGGCTGTGGCGGCTCCGATCGCCCAGCAGCTTCCCGGCCAGTCCAGGCCGGACGCGACGAAGGCGGAAACCGCCGATGGAGCGGTGAAGAGTACGCGGGCGTGGGCCGCTTGCCAACCTTGGGGCCAGTCGAGGTCGTCGTTCGGATGCACGGTGTAGGCCGCCCAGGCCGTGACCCGGCGGCCCGCCGCCTCGAGCGCTTCGACGAGCGCCGCTCCGCCGCGGGCGGAATGCGGCACGAACAGCGGACATTGCGGGTCGAGCACCCGGGCCGCGTAGCGAGCGAACTCCCTGCCGTCGGAGGCCGGCGCGGCCAGGTTCGGCGGCACGCCGGCCGCAAGCAGCGCGCGGGCGGTGCCTTCGCCGAGCGCGCACCACGGCAGCCGCCCCCAGCCAGGCTCGCGCGCGGCCCGCTCCGCGACGACACGGGCGGCGGTCGGCGAGGAGACGAGCAGCCAGGGCCACTGGCGGCGGGGGCGGTTCAGGTCGATGCGGTCCGCCGGCCAGGGCGTGTCGAAGACCTCGACCGTGGTTGCCGGCAGAGCGGCGACCCGGACGGCGGGATCGAGTCGGCCGGTCAGGCGCCGGACGGTCGTCGAACCGGAAGTCACAACGAGGTCCGGGGTGTCGGAGGAAGGTGCGCCGTGCGTTCGCCGCGCTGCCGGACCGCGAAGGGGCCGCACACCGGGTGCGCCGGCGACCACTTCTCCGAGATCCCGTTCGATCCGCCCAGCCAGGGCGTCGAGATCGAGCGCGCCGTCCGCTGCCGAGGCCGCGGCGCGCACGGTGCCCGGCGCTTCGCCGGCTCCCGCAGGTTCGCGCCAGTCGTCCGCCGCGATCAGGGCGTGGACCTCGTTCAGCACAGGTCCTTTCGGGCCGCCGGCGGCGCGCGCGTCCGCCCAGGCGCCGAACGGCCGCAGACAGCCGCCGCCGAGCCGGCCGAGCAGGGAGCGCTCGGCGAACGCCGCGGCGCGGCTCGGGGCGTCGTCGAGCGCGGCCATGGCGGGGTGTCCATCCAGCCGGCCGCCGCGCAGGATCTGGACCGCCAAGGCGCCCTGTCCGGGAGCGCAGGGCCAGGAGCGAAGGTCGAGGCGGTACCCCCGGATGGAGGCGGCGGCCGAAGCTTCGAGCTCGCCGCTTCGCGCGAGGCGCAGGAGGCCCGCCTCCGCCGCCAACAGGGCGTCGATCGCACCGCTCTGGAGCCACTCGAGGCGGCGGCCAACGGAACCGCGGATCGCGCAGCAGACAAGGTCCGGCCGGATCGCGAGCGCACCGGCCTGTCGCCGCGGGGACGAGGTGCCCAGGCGCGCCCCCGCGGGCAGCGGCGCGAACGCGTCGGCCGCCGCGGCGACGCTCCGGGCCGCGGCGTCCTGGCCGGCGTCGAGCAGTGTCGTGAGTTCCGCCGTCGTTTCGCTCGCTTCTCCCTCCCCGGCGGTCGTGAGATCCGGCGCGAACAGCAACAGATCGAACGGCCGCTCACGCTCCGGCACCGCCGCGATCACCAGGTCGGGCTCGTCCTCGACCGGCAGGTCCTTCAGCGAGTGGACGACGAGGTCCACCGAGTCGTCGCGCAGGGCCGCGGTCAGTTCACCCGTGAACGCGCCCTTGGCCTGGGCGAAGCTGCCCCCGAGGCTGCGGTCGCCCTGGGAAGACATCGCTCGGACCTCCGTGTCCACGCCCAGTGCACCGAGCCGGCGGGCAACCAGGTCGGCCTGAATCCGCGCCAGGGGCGTCGCCCTGGTGCCGATGACGATCGGAGCCATCGGATCGGGATTCTACGGAGCCGCGCTGCGGCGTGCCGGCCCGGAACCCTGGAATAGAGTCGATGTCAGTAGCCTGCGCGGCAGGAACTTGGGTGCGCAGGCGCTCTCGCCGGCATCCGGCGCGTGCGCCGGCTTCTGGACTTCTGCCGCGCCTGCGTCCCACTGTTGGCCGCCTGCAACCGATTGGGAGGACTCGCCGTGTCGCTGAATGCGCTTCAAACCCGACTGCGTCCCTTCTACCTGCCCCTGGCCGCCGTGGCGGTCGTCCCGCTTGCCGGCTGCGCGGGCGAAGCGCGGCCGTCCGCGACCGAGTTCACGGCGGCTGCCGAGGAGACGATCCTCGAGCACTACTACGACGGCAGCCGCGCGGCCTGGGTGCAGTCGACGTACATCAACGAGGACACGACCGCGCTGGCGGCCCGTGCCGGAGCGGAGGCGCTGACCCGTGCGATCGACTTCGCTCAGGAGGCGGCGACCTACGACGCGGCGTCGGAGGCGGACGAGGTGGCGCGCAAGCTCAACCTGCTGCGGGGAGGGCTGACCGTAGCCGCGCCGGCCGACGAGGCGAAGATCGAGGAACTGAGTCAGATCACGTCCAGGATGGAAGCGGCCTACGGCGCCGGCCGGCACTGTCCGGACGGCCCGGACACCGACACCTGCCGTACCCTCGACGATCTCGAGGACGTGATCGACAACAGCCGGGACGCAGGCGCGCTGCTCGACGCCTGGGAAGGCTGGCGGACGATCTCGCCGCCGATGAAGGCCGACTACCAGCGCTTCGTCGAGCTCTCGAACGAAGGCGCCCGGGGCCTCGGCTACGACGACACCGGTGCGATGTGGCGGTCGGGCTACGACATGGCGCCGGACGACTTCGCCGCGGAAACGGACCGTCTCTGGGAGCAGGTGAAGCCGCTCTACGACGATCTGCACTGCCATGTCCGCGCCGAACTCGCGGAGGAGTACGGACCGGACGTCGTGGACCCCGAGGGCGCGATCCCGGCTCACGTCCTGGGCAACATGTGGGCGCAGTCGTGGTCCAACGTGTTCGACCTCGTCGCGCCGGAGGCGGCCGATCCCGGATACGACCTGACGGAGATCCTCCGGGAGCGCGAGACGTCCGAGCGGGAGATGGTCGAGATCGCCGAGGGCTTCTTCACCTCGCTCGGGATGGAGCAACTCCCCGACACTTTCTGGCGGCGCTCCCAGTTCCTCCGGCCGCGAGACCGTGACGTCGTCTGCCACGCCAGCGCCTGGCAGCTCGACCTGGACGAAGACGTCCGGATCAAGATGTGCATCCAGATCAACGCCGAGGACTTCTCGACGATCCACCACGAGCTCGGCCACACCTACTACCAGCTCGGTTACCGGGAGTTGCCGCCCCTGTTCCGGGACAGCGCGAACGACGGGTTCCACGAGGCGCTGGGCGACACGATCTCCCTTTCCGTCACGCCGGGCTACCTCGTCGACATCGATCTGCTCGACGAGGAGCCGCCGGCCGAGGCCGACCTCTCGCTCCTCATGCGGATGGCGCTGGACAAGATCGCCTTCCTTCCCTTCGGCCTGCTCGTCGACCGCTGGCGCTGGGGCGTCTTCTCCGGCGAGACGCCGCCGGACGAGTACAACGCCGCCTGGTGGCGGCTGCGCGAGCAGTACCAGGGGGTGACCGCCCCGTCGGCCCGAACGGAGGAGGACTTCGACCCCGGCGCCAAGTACCACGTGCCGGGCAACACGCCCTACACCCGCTACTTCCTGGCCCACATCCTCCAGTTCCAGTTCCACCGCGACCTGTGCGAGGCAATGGGCTACGAAGGCCCGCTTCACCGCTGCTCGATCTACGGCAACGAAGAGGCCGGCAGCCGCCTGCGCGACATGATGGCGATGGGTCTCAGCCGCCCGTGGCCGGACGCGCTCGAGGCGATCGGAGGCAGCCGGGAGATGGACGCGACGGCGATCCTCGACTACTTCGCCCCGCTCGCCGACTGGCTGCGGGAGCAGAACGCCGGCCGCTCCTGCGGCTGGAGCTAGCAGCCGCCGGACCCGTCAATGCTGATCGCCACCTGGAACATCAACGGTCTTGGCGCGCGGTTCGACTTCATCGTTCACTGGCTCAAGGAACGGCGGCCGGACGTCGTCGGTCTCCAGGAACTCAAGTCGACCGCCGACAACGTGCCGGTCGAAGCGCTCGAGGAACTCGGCTACCACGCCGCGGTGTACGGCCAGAAGGCGTGGAACGGCGTCGCCGTCCTCTCGCGTCATCCGATCGAGGAAGTCCAGTCGGGGCTTCCCGGCGAGGAGGACGCCGGCGCCCGCCTGATCCGGGTGCGCACCGCCGGTCTCGACTTCACGACGGTCTACTGTCCGAACGGCAAGGACATCGACCACCTGGACTATCCGCGCAAGCTAGCGTGGTTCGACTCGCTTCGGGACTACTTCGACGGTTCGCTCCGCGCCGGCGAGCCGGCGGTTCTGTGTGGCGACTTCAACATCGCGCCGACCCGCCTCGACACCCACGACGAGGATCGCCTGGCCGACCGCATCCACCACACGGAGGCGGAGCGTGCGCGGTTTCGGGCGCTTCTCGACCTCGGGTTCGTCGACCTGTTCCGCGAACTCCATCCTGACACGGTCAAGTTCTCCTGGTGGGACTATCGATTCGGTGCCTTCCACCGCAACCTGGGTCTCCGGATCGACTTCCTGCTGGCGACCCGAAGTGTCCTGGAACGAGTGGAGGAGATCGAGACCGACAGGGACTACCGGAAGAAGAAGGAGGGGAAGATCGCCTCCGATCACGCCCCGGTGATGGCGAGGCTGCGCCCCTAGCTAGCTGTTAACCGTCTGGCCGCTTCGGCGTCGAGAACCAGGCCAGCCTGCCCCGGTAGGGCTCGATCTCGCTCCACGAGTCGATGTCGAGATGGACACAGGCGAGGGCCGCGGTGACGAAACGGGGCGGATGGTCGCCGGTCAGCCGGCGCACGAGTTCGCCGCACGTGGGTTGGTGGCCGACGACAAGGATGGAGGAGGCGTCGTCCGGCTGCTCGCGAAGAAGATCGATCGCCGATCCGGGTGAGGCCAGGTAGAGCCTGGGCTCCAGGATGGCCGTCCGGTTCCAGCTTCCGGCCGCCACCGCCAACTCGATCGTCTGCCGGGTACGAACGGCGGACGAACAGAGGATCCGGTCGGGCAGAGCCTTCCGTTCGGCGAGCAGACGGCCCATCGTCCCGGCGGCCTCGACGCCGCGCCGGTTCAGGGGCCGATCGTGGTCGACGCCGTAGATTGCGCTCCAGTCCGACTTGGCGTGACGAAGAACGTACAGGATTCGCACGGTCGGGGTGACGGTAGCAGGATCGTGAAGCGCCGACGGGCCTGTGTCATTCTCGGAGGAATGGTGGGCGCGGAAGAGGTGCGGCGAAGGGCGGTGCTCGCGGCCTGCGGTCTGGTTCTTGCGGCTGCCGCCGGGGCGCAGGATGCCTCGCCTCCTTCCGGAACGGCTGCCTTGAACCTCGAGACCTTCGACTTCGCCTGGAGGAGAATCGCCGACTCGTTCTGGGACTTTGGAGCGGCCGGCGTGGACTGGGAGGCCGTCCGCGACGAGTCGCGACCCCGCGCGCGGGATGCGGCCGATGCCGCCGAACTGCGCCGGGTGCTGCAGGTCATGCTCTCGAGGTTGGGCCAGTCCCACTTCGGCGTGCTGCCGGGGCCGGGATCGTTGAGGAGTGCATCGGACGAAGACGGCGCGGATGGCGCGGGCGCCTGCACCGCGGCGTTGATGCGGTCCGTGTCCCGTGACGGTGGCTCCTCCGGGGCGGACGCGGGCCCGGGGTTCGACGTTCGCTTCATCGACTCGACGCCTGTGGTCAGCCGGGTCGAAGCCGGGTCGCCCGCGGATCGTCTGGGACTCACCACCGGCCTGGAGGTTGTGCGGGTAGGGGAGCAGAACCTGGCCGCGCTTGCCCGCTGTCTCGGACTGGACGCCCTCGATGCCCGGGTTGTGGAGACGTTGCGGTCGCGGGTGGTCGAGGGCCTGCTCTACGGAGACGCGGGCGACTCCGTGACGGTGGAGTTCGCGGATGTCGCGGGTGATCGGTCCACCCTCGAGTTGGAACGGGCCCACCATCCCGACGCGGTCGAGATCGGCTTCGGCAACCTGCCGCCGATGCGGTACCTGTTCAAGTCCGAGATGTTGGAAACCGCCGCCGGCCGGGTTCTGGCGGTGCGCTTCAACGTCTGGATGCTGCCCGTCGTGGACGCGTTCGAGGCGGCTCTCTACGACGAACCCGCAGAAGGTTCGCCGGAAGTCGACGGTGTGCTGATCGACCTGCGCGGGAATCCCGGCGGCGTCGCCGGCACCGCCGTGGGCGTCGCCGGTTTCCTGCTGGAGGAGGAAGCTGCGCTGGGCCGGATGAAGAACCGGAACACCGACCTGAATCTGCTGGTGTTCCCGCGCCGGGTATCCACCACTTCCAACCTGAAGATCGAGACGTTCAGAGGTCCGGTGGCGGTGCTGATCGACGGCGGCAGCGCCAGCACCAGCGAGATCTTCGCTGCCGGGCTGAAGGATCATGGTCGAGTGCGACTGTTCGGCGAGCCGAGTGCCGCGGCGGCGCTTCCGTCGGTGATCGAGGAGATGCCGAATGGCGATCTGCTGATGCATGCGATCGCGGACTTCATCCGCCCCAGCGGTGAACGGATCGAGGGCAGGCCGGTCCAGCCCGAGTCCCCGGTCGCACTGACCCGAGAGGGGCTTCTGGCCGGGAGGGACGAGCCGCGCGAGGAGGCGCTGCGCTGGATCGTCGCGGAACTGCGGGACGGAAACCGGACTTGGCGGAACGACCCGCTCGCGGCGGAGAGCGTGCCGGACTGACGATGCTGTTCGAAGGAGCGGAGAAGGGTGAACGTCGGCCTGTGGAGTGATGGGGTGAGCTTCGGCCGCTTCGGCGTCGAGGGGGCTCTGGGACCACCGTGGCTGTGGGTCGTGGCGGGACTGCTGCTGCTCCTGCTGGGCCGGCAGCTCTACACCGCGTTGCTGGGGTTGCTCGGCTTCTTCGTCAGCTACGCCATGCTCTCCGATCTGGTGACCCTTGCGAGCGACCTGCGCCTGATGGTGGCGGTGGGCATCGGAGTCGTCAGCGCGCTGCTCGCGTTCGTCGTGCGCAAGGTGGCGGTGGCCGTCGCGGGCGCGATGCTGGGCGCGGGCTCGGCGCTGTGGGCGTCCGGCTTCTACGGGCTCCAGGTGGAGGTGCTCTGGTGGGTGGTGACGGCCGCCGCGGCGCTCCTGGGCGCCTGGCTCCTGCGCCAGGTCTTCGAGACGGCGCTGATCGTCGTTTCGTCGTTCATCGGCGCGCTGCTCATAGTGGCGGCTGTGGATCTTCAGGGACTGCCGGCGCACGCCGCGGTAGCAGTGCTGATCGTGGCCGGGGTCGCGTTCCAGATGCGGCGTCGTCGCGGCGATGAACGGCGCGCGAAGAAGGCCTCGGCGAAGTGAACGACCCGTGGAGGCGGGACCGCCCGGGACAGCGTCCCTGTCGGTCTGGCGCCGGGCTTCGGGCCGTGCTGGCGTGTGCCCTTCTGGCCGTCGTGTCGGGGACCGGGACCGCGGAAGGAAGCGATTCGTCCGCACAACCCTGTGTCGCCGACGATACGACCCTGTGCCTGAACGACGACCGATTCCGCGTGGCGGTCCGCTGGGAGACCGACGGCGATTCAGGCGACGGCCGCGCGGTGGAACTCACCGGCGACACCGGGTACTTCTGGTTCTTCAGCGAGAACAACGTCGAAGTCGTGATCAAGGTGTTGAACGGCTGCGCGATCGGCGACGGCGCCTACTGGGTCTTCATCGGCGGCCTGACCGACGTCCGCGTCGAAGTCGAAGTCGAAGACGTCGAGGCCGGCGAGTCGAAGACCTACGTCAACGAGGCCGGAACGCTGTTCGTGCCGGTCACCGACACGTCGGCGTTCGCTACCTGCGATTGAGCCGACGGCGTGGCGGCGTCGGACGCAGGGGCGTCGGACGCACCCGCCCGTCTTGGGGCAGGAGGCGTCGGCTCCCAGGTGACGTGAGCGCTTGAGAGGAGATGTGAGGGGATGGCGCTCACTCCGCTTCACTCGCTTCGGTTGGGCGTCGGTGTGTGCAACGTCGTCGGCCGTCGCTCGTTCAGAGGCACCTGGGAGCCGACCCCTCCCGCCCCGACTGGGCTGGAGGTCGGTGCCCTGAGGCAGAGCACCGACCCGCAACGCCCGCAGCGACACCATGTCATCCGCATGTAGAGAACCCCGCCGCACCGGGGCCGTTCTCTGGGTGCGCGGACCTGTCATCCGTGCGCCCGCGGACGGGCCCACGGACTGGTTCACGGGTGGCGCGGGTCGCGCCACCCGGGTCCTGGTCCGCATCAGGCGCGATGCCGCGTAGCGGCGAGCGCGAGAGGTTCTGGCGGTTCACTGGTTCGACGTCGTAAGAGCGAGCGTCCCCTGGCCCGTTGCGGTGACGGCCTTGGCGGCTGCAGGGAGAACTGCAGCGTGACCGGGGCGCAGGAGACTGGCTCCCTGGGCGTTCCGCACGTCGACTCCTCCTCCCAATGCAAGCAGGATCCGGGCGCGGCCGTCGGGGCCGAGCGGCGCCTCCCCGGTGTCGACGATGTGCAGAACGTCCAGCCGGAAGTCCTCAACCGGCGGCTGAAAGCGGAATCGAGTGCCCCACGGGTGTCTGTTGATCTGAGGTTTCATCAGAGCGGCGTCCGAAGTCTCGTAGTTCAGGATGTCCAGCAGTGCTTCAGCATCGACTCGCTTGGAGGTCAGGCCGAGGCGGAGGACGTTGTCGGAACTCGCCATGACCTCGACCGCGGAGCCTTCCAGGTAACTGTGGGGCACGCCGGGCCCGGTGAATAGAGCATCGCCGGGGTCGAGGCGAGTCAGGCGCAGGAAGAGCGGTGCGATGACCAGGGGGTCGTCGGGGTGGTCAGCGGCGATGCGGAGGACCCAGCGCATGGCCTCACGACAGTTCGGGTCGCCCATGGTCGAGGCGCGGCGGGCCGCCTCAACGGCGTCGGCGGCGAAGTCGCTCCCGGTGTGCCGGTGAAGCGCTTCGAGCAGGGGCCGATAGGCGGCGGTACCCTCCGATTCGAGCCGGTGGATGCTTGGTCGGAGTCGCTCGAGGCCCAGGGCGGACAGGAATCGGGCAGCCTCGGCGGCGGGGCGGAATCCGGAGAGGGCGGAGAACGGCGTCAGGGCGTAGAGCAGCTCCGGCTTGTGGTTCGGGTCACGGTAGTTACGGTCTACAGCGGAGGGCGGATGCGTACCGGTTTCCGCGGCGAAGCCGCGAACCGCCTGCTTGCGGCTGGGATGGACCTGGATGGACAGGGGCCGGGCGGCGGAGAGGATCTTGGTCAGGAACGAGAGTTCGGCGCCGGTCGAGCCGGGGCCGAGCGACTCATCGCGGTGGTCGGCGATCAGCCGGTTGAGCGGAATCGGGTCTCGATGCGGGCGGGATGTCCGTGTTCCCTCGGTGTCCGACTCGAGAACGACGCCCGCCGGTGCGTCGGGATGCGCGCCGAACCACAGTTCCGCTTCGGGCAGGTCGCCGGGTTCGCGGCCGCAGAGGCGGGGGATGAAGTCCCGGGTGCCCCAGTCGTAGTGGCGAACCTGGGGGACGAGCCGCAGAGGGCGGTCGAGCGCGGCGCTCATGGCCGCGCCGCCTCCCGGGTCCACGCACGGGCGTCGGCTTCCGTATCGACATCATCGAGCGGCGCCGGCGAGTCGAGTTTCACCTCCTGGATGTGCTCGGCCAGGGAGGCGAGCAGCGGTCGGGCGCCGTGGTCGCCTCGCAGGCTCTCGAAGCGGGGGAACCAGAGGCGCCCGAAGGTGACGGGCGCGCCGCGACGGCCGCGGAAGGTGGGCACCACGATCGAGGCGGGACCGCGGAACGCGTTGAGCAGCCGGTCGATGACCGCGGTGTCGAGCCCCGGTTGGTCCACGGCGAGGAACATCGCGCCGTCGGCGTCGGCCGGGACCGCCGCCAGTCCGCGGCGGACCGACCCGCTCTGGCCGTCTTCGTAGCGCGGGTTGTGGACGACCCGCAGATCGAGGTCGGCAACCTCGGCGGCGATCCGCCGGTGAGCGTGACCGGTGACCAGGATGACCTCCGCCAGACGGGAGGCGAGTGCCGCGCGGCAGACGCGCCGGACCAGAGTCTCGCCCTCGATGCGGTAGAGCTGCTTCGGCTTGCCTGGATCGGCCTTGGCCTCGAACCGCGTGGAGAGCCCGGCGGCGAGCACGACGCCGCAAACCGAGCCGGTCATCGGCCCGAGGCCGCGCTGCCGTTTCGTACCGCCACCAGTTCGGCGGCGATGGCGAGGGCGATCTCCTCGGGCTTGCGACCGCCGAGGTCGAGGCCGATCGGCGCGTGGATGCGATCGATCAGCTCGGGCGACAGGCCGGCTTCGCGGAGCGCAGCGACTCGTTTGCCATGAGTTCGCTTCGAACCGAGGGCGCCGACGTACCGCACACCGGCTTCGAGGACGACCCCGAGCGCCGGGTTGTCGAGCTTCTCGTCGTGGGTCAGGAAGACGCAGAAGGTGTTGACGTGCAGCGGCACCCGCGACAGATAGTCGGCCGGCCACTCGACGACCAGTTCGTCGGCGTGGGGGAAGCGCTCGGCGGTGGCGAAGGCCGAACGCGCGTCGACGACCACCGTGCGGAACCCGAGTCGGCGCGCGAAGTGGACGAGGTGGATCGCAACGTGGACCGCGCCGACGATGAACAACTGCGGCAGCGGCTCGAAGGTCTCGACGAACACCTCGGCGCCTGCGATCTCGCGAAGACCCGTTGCGGGGAGGGGGTCGGCGGTGGCGAGGGCGGCGGCCGCCCGGTCGAGGTCGGGGTCGGTGAGCGTTCCCTCGGACCGCCCGTCGTCCGGCCACACGAGCAGACGGGCGCCGAGTTCGGCGTCGGCGCGAGTGAACGCGACGACGCGCTCGCCCGCGAGCAGGGACTGGCGGAGGGACTCGAAACCCATCCTGGGGGAACCTCCGGCCTCAGCCGCCGATGCGTTCGACCAGCACCTCGACCTCGCCGCCGCAGGTGAGCCCCACGGCCCATGCCTGCTCGTCGGAGATGCCGTAGCGGAGCCGCTTGGGCCGGCCGTCCTCCAGCACCGACTGCGCTTCCTCGAACACCGCGCCCTCGATGCAGCCGCCGCTGACCGAACCGGCAATCCCACCGGCTTCCGAGACGGCCATCCTTGAACCCAGGGGTCTGGGCGAGGAGCCGACGGTGCGGATCACGGTGGCGACGGCCACCTTCATCCCGGCGGCGTGCCAGCGGTCGATGTCGGGAAGGATGTCCAGCACGGGCTGGAATCATACCGGTCGCCCCGGGGGCTATAGTGCCTGCAGGAGGTAGTTGACATGACGATGCGGCGGCCTTGGGCCTGTGTTGTCGGAGCGGCCGGGGTGCTGCTGTCGGTGTGCCTGGCCGGTTGTGCCGCGCCCGAGGCGGAGCCGGTCGAGGCGGGGGACGCCCCGGTCACCGCGCGGAAGCAGCCTGGCACCGGGATGGGGCTCTATGAGCCGGAGCAGCACGAGCTGTACGACGGCCGCTTCGTGATTACCGGCATCAACGTCCACCAGGTGGGAAGTCTGGACGACGAATCGCCCTGGGACCACATGGGCGACGATGCCAGCAACGTGGCCCCGGTGGGCGGAGAGATCACGATCGATGTCGACGAGATCGCGAACACCGGTACGTTCCGCGCCGAGTTGCAGCTACCGGAGGGGGACTACGTGGTGGAACTCGACCGGTTCCACGAGTTCTCGGAGTGCCAGGACGGCGGCATCGCGGCCTACCTGTTCGAGCACGGCGATGCCGGTTGCGGCGACTCGAACTGGCCCAAGAGCCTGCTCTACGTTGCGGGCTGGGGCTACGGCCGGGCAACGCTCGACGGCGAGGAACTCTACAGCGACTACCAGATCCACTTCATGGTCACCCAGGGTATGCGCGACCGGGAGACGCTCCAGGTACAGCTCGAGCCGACCGAGGGGCCTGCCGGGGCGGTGAACCCTGCCGCGCAGCAGTTGGACTTCTACATCCGCAGCCCGGAGAACAACGACGCGAACCACCCCAACCGCGAGGTCTTCGACCACTTCTTCGCGATGACGGTGACCTGGCATTAGGCCACCAGACCCCTCGTAGCTTCCTGATGCCGCTTTGGCTGGAGACTGTGTGAGCCGTCTCGCCCTCCCCATCGCGTTTGTTGCGAGCGTCCTCGCCGTCGGCGCGGGGGCGGAGGTTCGGCGCCTCGATTCCCCGGCTGCCGAGGGGAGCCGCAGCTACTCTCTGGCTGCCGGCGGCGACGGTGCGGTGTTCCTGAGTTGGGTCGAGCGCGTGGAGGACGGCGGCCATGTTCTGCGGTTCGCGGAGCTGCGCGGCGACGAGTGGGGTGCCGCCACGACGATTGCGTCGGGAGAAGGCTGGTTTGTCAACTGGATCGATCATCCGGCGGTGGCGCCGCTCGGCGGCGACCGGCTCGCCGCGCACTGGCTGGTTCACGACGAGGACCGGCAGGGCGACTACGGCTACGGCATCCGGCTGGTGTTCTCGGACGACCGGGGCGCGTCATGGCGGCCGGCGTTCGAAGCTCGGGGAGAGGGCAAAGACGGTTACGCGGGCTTCGTGGCGTACGCCGCCGTCGCCGGCGGCTTCGAGGTGGCCTACCTGTCGTCGGTCGGCGACGAACCGGTGGTCGAGGGGGTCGCCGGCAACGCGTTGCCGAACGGGGATGGAGGCTCGGGACACGGCGAGGTGGAGCCGCGGATGACGCTCCGCTCGGCCCGGTTCGACATGGGTGGCGTTCTTCTTGGCGACCGGGTGGTGGATGCCGACGTCTGCAGTTGCTGCACGACCGCGATGGCGGCGGACCCGGCGGGGGTTTTCGTGTCGTTCCGCGACCGGCAGGCCGGCGAGTTCCGGGACATCTCGTATGCCCTTCTTGAAGGAGAGCGATGGACGACTCCACGGCTCGTTCACCGCGACGGCTGGCACATCAGGGGCTGCCCGACGAACGGACCGGCGATCGCGTCCGGCGGTCAGGGGCCTGCGGTGGCCTGGTTCACCGCGGCCGGGGGCGAGTCGAGAGTGCTGGCGGCCTTCTGGAACCGGGAGGAGGAGCGCTTCGGCGACCCGGTCCGCATCGACGGCGGCTCACCGCGGGGTTGGGCCGGGGTCGCGATGCTCGAGGACGGCAGCGCGGCCGTCAGTTGGGTGGAGCGCCGGGAGGGCGGCTCCAGCGATCTGCGAGTTCGCCGGGTCGGCCGCGACGGCAGCACGGGGCGGGGGCTCACCGTGGCGCCGGCACCGCCGGGTCGAAGTGCCATCGGCGTTCCCAAGCTCGTGCGCAGCGGCGACCGGCTGGTCTTCTCCTGGCGCGACGGGATCGTTCGCGCCGCGGCGCTGCGGCTGGCCGACCTCGAATAGGTCCCGAACCGCTCCCCGCTACAGGCCCAACTCCTTCATCAGCTCCGCCTCCGTTACCCGCGGCCGGTCGTCGGCGAAGTCGTAGCGGTCGGGCTTGGCGTCGCTGTAGATATGGCGGTCGAGCGCGAACTCGCCGCCGTCGTCGAGCGCGTCGACGCTGACGATCAGCATGCCTTCGGGCTGCTCAGCCAGCCGCCAGAACAGGCTCGATCCACACCTGGAGCAGAACCCGCGCTGTGCCCAGGGCGTGCCCTGGAACCAGGTCAAGCCCTCGTCGTTCAGCCATTCGGTGTCGGGCGCGGGGCAGTGGACCGACATCAGCGGACCGCCGGACCAGCGCCGGCACAGCCCGCAGTGGCAGACGCTGTAGGTGCGTTCCGGAACGTCGACTGCGAATTCAACGGCACCGCACAGGCACTGGCCGTGGATTCGGTCGGCGGTTGATTCGGACTCACTCATCTGCTCCTCCTGTCTTAGGCGGGGCGACGCGGAACGGCACCGACGCCATCTGCTTGTCCCAGATCAGGGCCAGGCGGCCGCCTTCCGGTGTCACGTCGAGGAACTGCCAGGACAACTGCTCGAAGGACATGGGCAGCGGCTGGAGCGTCATGTCGGTGCGCAGCACGTCCCTGTCCGGCGTGTAGCCGTAGGCGCCGAAGAGCGCCGTCCGGTCGTGGTAGTCGTAGCGCTCCTGTGCCGGCCACTGGGAGATGATGAGAATCCACCGCTCCGGGCCGAGCTGGATGAACATCGTGTACTCGCCCGGTTCGAGGCGGGTTTCGTCGATGACCAGCGGCAGCTCCGTGATCAACCGGGTCGTCAGGTTCGCGCCTGCCCGCCACACCGGGGCGCCGTCGTTGAGGAACGCGATGAAGTCGGGCGGACCGAAGATGTCCCGGCCGCGGCGCAGCGGCCGCCCGTACCTGACCTCGATCCAGCCGCCGTTGACGTAGCCGGAGCGCGGGTCGAAGGTGCCGCCGATCTGGGTCGCGGCAGCGCCCGCCGGGCTGGCCGGCCGGTCCTGGGCGGTGGTGATGCCGGCCCCTGCAAACAACTCGGCGCCCGCGACGAGGATCGCCGCGGACGCCGCGATTCCGAACCGGCTCAGAACCACCTGGTTCAACGCCAGGAGGTGGTGCTACTTGACCGCTTCGAGGGGGAGATCGATCTTCTGGCCGTTGCCGAGCTCGATCGAGATCACGAACTTGTCGTCGGCGGGCCGGCTATAGCCGAGCTTCGCGAACTGTGCGTTGCCCGCGTTCTCGAACATGATCATGCGGTCCTTCGACTCGACCAGCGTGAACTTCTGGAAATCCTCGGTGCGGGGCTCCATTCCCGGGTTCCACTGCTTGAGGCGCAGAACCAGCGAGTCGTTCTCTTCCTCGATCGAGATCAGTTCGATCATGTTGGTCGTGCCGTCGGGCGAGAAGCCGCGGACCAGCGCGGCCATCGAGCCGTTCTTGGGCGCCGCCCAGTTCTCTTCCAGGGAGCCGCCCTGCGCCATTGCACCGCTCCAGGTTCCGGTCATCCAGGCCAGGTCCTCCACCTTGGGCCCGTGGTTGTCGGCGGCAACGGCAGTCACGAACAGGAGACTAGCGATCAGCAGAACGAAGAGCGTGCGGCGCATGGATTGTCCTCCAGGGAGATTGAGCCGCCGACCATAGCAGCGGGCAATGGCGTCTACTCGGAGCCTCCGCCGCCGGTGGACGCGGCGTCGCCTTCGAGCGCCTCCTCCTCGAGCAGCCGGGCACCGCGGAGAATGCCGCCGAGTGCGTAGTTACCTTCGTGACAGGCGTACTCGAAGACCCTATTGGTACTAGCTGGCCATGGGTACTCCCCGCTCCAGGGCTCGGTCCAGGTGTTCGGGTCGTCGACGGTGAAGCCGTAGAGGAGGGTGTCCTCGTCGATGCGGCTGAAGCGCTCGGTGATTACCATCTCCTTCGAGCCTTGGGTGAAGCTGTAGTCGTCGCCGAAGTTCTTCGTCTTCACGACGAGGGTGTCGCCTTCCCAGCGGCCCACCGACTCCCCGAGCCAGCTCTCGACGTTGTCGTCGTGGGCGGAGTCGATGGGGATGATCCGCGCGTCATGGTTCATCTCGACCAGGATCATCAGGTGGGTGTCGGTCTGCACGATCCGCTTCATGTTGTTGTACATGACGGGCAGTGCCGGCGGGCCGGCGGTGGAGCCGAAGCCCAGCAGGCAGCGCTCGGCGTGCGGGCGGAGTTCCGGGTCGTCGTAGGGGCCGAACTCGCGGTCGATCCACCAGGCGGTGCCAGTGTTCTCGTGGCGGAAGGCCGCAGCCTCCGCGAACCGCTTCTTCGCGCCGTCGGTGAGCGCCGGCATCCGGCCGTTCGCGGGCTCCGTGATGATCGAGGTGCGGTATTGGCCCTCGAGCTGGAAGGTGCCGTCGCCGATGTCGACGTAGAAGGCGTTGTAGCCGCCGACCTTGCCTGCAGCTCCCGTGAATTCGGGCGCGTAGATGCCGGTGCCGCCCTCCGGCGGCGCCTCGCGATTCGGGTCGCTCGGCGCGTAGTCCTTCTCGAAGTTCCGCCGCCAGTGGTCGGCGATCGCCTGCGCCTGTTCGGGGGTCAGGGTCAGGTTGTCGCCGTACTGCTCGGGCCGCTGCAGCGGCGTCAGGGTGGCGATGTCGTAGGTGCCGGAGAGGTCGGGCTTGCCGTCGTGCCGGCGGGGGATGTCGTCGGACGCAACGATGGCGCCGGCGGCCGCGAAGGCGAGCAGGGTCGTGAGAATGAGAGTGCGTCGTGCCATGTGCGGCGTCCTCCGGGTTCTGGTTGCGGACTGTGTTCCGGATTGTAGCCGGAAACTGGCTGGCCGGTCAGGATTCTTCCGCTTCGACGATCCGGTCGGTCGTCGTGTCGCGCCGGATCTCGAACCAGCGCCGGCAGCCCTGGGCATGGAACCAGCGCTCGGCGACGACGCCTTCCTCGTTGTCGTGGTTGAAGGCGAAGTCCAGGTCGCGCTCGTCGGGGTCGGTCAGGTGGTCCGGTACGCGCCGGATCTCGCCGTGGACGAACTCGTGCACCGAACGGTCGCCACAGGTGGGGCAGGGGATGCGCAGGCTCATCGTCAGTGCGTCCCCGCCGACCCGCGGTCCGCCATCGTGCGGTCGCGGGCGAAGCGATCGAGCCCGAATGGCGCGATCAGTTCCGGCACCTCCCCGGTCGCGATGAGTTCCGCCATCTGCTCGCCGCCGGCGGGAATCGCCTTGAAGCCCCAGGTACCCCAGCCGGTCGTGAGGTAGAAGCCGTTTACACCCGTCTGTCCCATGATCGGCGAGTAGTCGGGGCTCATGTCGCAGACGCCGGTCCATTGCCGCAGCACGCGGAGGTTCGACATGAACGGGAGCAGGCAGAGCGCGCGCCGGCACACGTCCTGGACGAAGTCGTGGCTCGAGCGGTAGGAGAAGCTGGGCTGCGGGTCGATCTCGGCGCCCAGCAGCATCTCGCCGCGGGCGGTCTGCGAGGCGTAGAAGAAGAGTTCGGAAGAGGCGACGATGGGCCCGAACTGCTGCTGGTAGTGGTTCGTCACGAACGCCTGGAGCCGGTGGGTGCGGATGGGCAGGCGAAGGCCGGCCATGGCGGCGATCCGGCTGACGTGACCGCCGACCGCCGAGACGACGGCGCCGGCGGCGACGTCGCCGGCCGCGGTCCTGACGCCGGTGACGCGCTCGCCGTCGAGGACCAGACCTTCCACGGGCGTGTTCTGGTGGACGTGGGCGCCGCGTTCCATCGCGCCCTCGGCGAGCGCCCAGACCACCCGGTCGTGGCGGGCGGTGGCCCCTTGCGGGTGGTAGGACGCGCCCAGCACCGGCCAGCGGCCGCCGCCCTCGATGTCGAGTTCCGGGCAGAGCTCCCGGACCTGCCGCGGCTCGACCCACTCGGTCTGGGCGCCGAACTCGGTGTTCAGCTTCGCCCGCATCCGTTCGGCCCGCACGGCGGCTTGCGAGTGCGCCATCCACAGGATCCCCTTCTGCTGGTGCATGAGCCAGCGGCCGGTTTCTTCCTCCAGGCCCCGGTAGAGGTCTACGCTGCGCTGGTAGAAGCGGACCGCGGCCGGAATGCCGTAGTTGGCGCGGATGATCGTCGTGTTCCGTCCCGAGTTGCCGCCGCCGATGTAGCCGCGCTCGAAGACGGCGACGTTCGACATCCCGTGGCGCGTCGCCAGGTAGTACGCGGTGGCCAGCCCGTGGCCGCCGGCGCCGACGATCACGACGTCGTAGCTCTTCTTCGGCGGCCGCCAGGTCAGCTTCATCTGCCGCTCGACGAACTCGTTCATGGTGCGCCCCCGTCGGTTTCGCCGAGTGAGCCGGTCAGGCGGCGCTCGAAGACGGCCGCGAACGGGGCCGGCACGAGGATCAGGGTCCTGCCGGCCTCGAACCAGAGCTTGGCCGGGATGCCGGCGACCTCGCCCTGGGCGAGAGCCCGCCGCGCATTGGGACGGCGCCACTCGCACTCGCGGTCGAGGAAGCGCTCGGCCGTGGCTTCGTCGAGCCAGACATAGCTGAACGCGGTCTCCGGTTCGACGATCGCGTGCGGGTCGCCGGCGACTTCGAAGTCCGGCGTCGCCGTCACCAGGAGTTCGTCGGAGGCGGTGCGGAAGGCAAGCGCGCCGGCGGGCCAGGGCGAATCGTCGACCACCGCGTCGAGAGCCGCGGTCGTGGCCGACACCCGGGTCGCTTCGAGCCGGCGGAGCCGCGGCGGCCCGGTCGGGGCTTCGTCGGCGAGGTCGGTTGCCTCCGGACGGGCAAGCGGGAACTCGCGGACGTTCTCCGGCGACTCGCTCACGATGTCGACCGCTGCTCGAGCGCGTGCTCCCTCCGGGTCGTAGATCGGGCCATCGACGCGACGGGCCGCTCGGCCGTCGACGGTGACGTCGCGGGGCAGGTTGCCCTCCGGGTCCAGGTAGAGCCAGCCGAGCATCGGTGCGCCGCCGCCTGCCGCCGTGCCGGCGTCGGACGTCACGTAGCCGGCGTAACGCTCGCCGTCATGGATCGCCGCGCCCTCGGCGGACGGATCGCCCGCTTGCCCGGCCGGAGGTTCCTCCACCCGGAGTGCAACCAGCCGCTTGTCTAGCGGTAGCTTGTTCGTCCGCAGGAGGGCCTGACGGCCAACGAAGTCGCCCTTGTTCAGGTTGACCGCCCACTCGTGAGCGAGGCGGCGCGGGGTCGAGTCGTAGTCCGTGTCCTGGCCGATGACGATGTGGCCCTTCTCGAGCCGCAGACGGAGCAGGGTCTCGAGCCCGTGCGGCTGGACGTTGAACCCGGCGCCCGCGGCCAGCAGCCGCCGCCACAGCGTGCGGGCGTCGGCGGCCGGATGGTGGAGCTCGTAGGAGAGTTCGCCGGTGAAGCTCAGGCGAACGACCCGGCAGTCGACTCCGGCGATACGCACCTGCCGGTGGCGGCCGAACGAGGGCAGCTCCCCGGCGCCGGCGCGCGCGAGCAGCCGGGCCGCCTGCGGTCCGGTGACGTTGATTGCCGCCAGCGACGCGGTTTGGTTCAGGATGCGCACATCGCAGCCGAATGCCTCGGCCCAGTCGCGCAACCACAGCTCGAAGAAGCCCGACCCGCCGGAGGTCGAGGTGAGGAAGAACCGGTCGCCGCCGTCCTGGTCCGCTTCCCTGCAGAGCATCCCGTCGTCGAGCAGGTAAGCCCGTTCGTCCAGCATGAGGACGTAGCGGCAGCGGCCGGGGCGGATCGTCGCGACCTTCGTGGGGACGATCCTCTCCAGGAACGCTTCGGCGTCCGGTCCGGAGATCGCCATCTTGCCGAGCGAACTCACGTCGCCGAGCGAGACGCGCTCGCGAACGGAGCGGTACTCGTCGTCCTTCCGGCCGTAGGTCCAGGGCCGCCACCAGCCGCCGGCGCGGTCCATCCTGGCGCCGAGGCTCAGGTGCTCGTCGTGGAGGGGTGAGCGCGCGGTCACGGCGGTGTGCGCGCCGGCGGCCAGTTCGCGCACGGTCAGTTGCCGGTTGAGTGGCCGGGCGGTAAAGGCGGGCTGAAGGCGGCCGCCTCGCTCCAGCAGGAAGCTGCGCAAGTAGGGCAGGCAGACGCCGCCCTGGCAGGTACCGGTGCCGGCGAGTGTCGCGCGTTTGAGCAGCTCCATCTCGTGGAAGCCGCGCTCCCATACGTCGTCGAGGTCGGCGACGGTGACGCCGCTGCACGGACACACCGTTCCTTCCGTGGGGCAGGGCGGCAGGTCGGGTTCGGCCGCCGCGCTGCCGACCGCCCGCACCGGCAGGTCCGAAGCCATCCGGGCCAGCGCGTTTCGCGGATTGCGGCCGAGGCCGAGGACCGCCGTATCGGATTCGATCCGCTCTTCGGTGGCGTCGGCGTCGCCCTGCCGGCGGACGACCACCGCCTCGACCCGGCCGTCGCCCTCGAAGCGGAGGAGCTCCCAGCTGTCCTGGCCGATCGGGAAGTGCTTGGCGAGCGTCCCTTCCGGCAGCCCTGCCGGCCGCTCGCCTACGACGACGGCGTGGCCCAGGTCGATCCCGGCGGCGACGAGCTCCGCGGCTGCCCGTGCGGTGACGAGCCCTTCCAGATCGCTGCCGGGAACGACCGGTTGAATCTCCGCGGCGCCGGTGGCGACGACGATCTCGCGCCGCGGGTGGACGTGGAGCACGCGCCCCGCCTGGTCGGAGGCGACGACCAGCGGCCCGGGATAGACCCCCGTGACGTGCTGCCCGTCGCGCGCATCCAGCGTTACGACGGAGAGATCCGCATTCCTGGCCTCCCGCGCGGCCTCGCGCCCCGAATCGCCCTTTCCGATGACGACCGTGTCGCAGTGGACATGACGCACCGGCGCCGCTTTCCCGGCCGACAACGACTCGTCGGGCAGTAAGGTCGGTTCCTCGCCTCCCAGAAGATCCCGCCGTACCACCATCCCGTCTCGCGCCGGGACCTGGCAACACCGCGTGTAGGCGACGCCGTCAACCGTCACGAGGCAGTTCGGGCAGTCTCCGCCGAGGCACAGGCACCCCCCGCCTGTCGGGTGTAGCCCGGTCCGGAGCATGGCAACGAGCAGGCTGTCGCCTGCCTGGGCCCCGACTTGCTGCCCGTCCACCAAAAGGGTCGCCATCCGGGTGGGATGGTACGACGGATCCGGACGCGCGGACGGTTGCTCGCTGGCAAGGTAGCGTTGCGAGCGGGGGGACGATTGAGAATCGGGATGTTCGCGTTGCTGTGTCTGGCGTGGATGCCGCTGCTGGCGCAGGAGACCCAGGAGGCGCCGATGGCGCCGGAGCCAGCCGACCGGCTGATCTTCGAGGCCGGCCTGGTGGGCGGCAACAGCGTTGCGTGCCCCGGGCCATCGGATTGGCTCGTTCGTCCTGCACTGCGGGCGGGGATCGAGTACGACGGAGGAGACACATCGCCGACGGCCGGGCTGAGTCTTACGTTCGGTCGGCGCTACGGCGCCCGCTTCATGGCGCACCACGGCGAGGTCTCGGGCGGCAAGGACATCCACCTGTTCCAGATGGGCGTCTACTTCTCCTTCGGAGGGCGCCGCTAGCCCGCAAATTTCACCGAGGTTCGTAGCGAGGGCGCGTAGACGCCGCTGTAGCGGGGCGCACGGACTGAGGGAACGCTGAAGGCGTACTGCAGTACGTCGAAGCGGCCTGAGGGAGTACGGCCCGCTACAGCGAGCGGATCCGCGGCCGCAGTAGGACATCGGTGCAATTTGCGGGCTAGCAGGGAGCGTTCCCCGGCGTTCGGCGGGGTTCAGCTTCGTGGCCCTCATGCGCGGGCCGACCTACCCGGTCATGGCGGATCGGCGCAGCGAGATCCTGTTCTACTGCTTCAGCTCGATAGTCCGCTCGTTCAGGGGCTGTACCGGCCGCGCGTTCATCGGATAGATGGCCGCGAACGCGTCGACCTGCTCCTGGGAAACCGCTATCGAATCGGCCATCACTACCCAACTGACGATCTCCGAGCAGCCCGGCGTCGTCAGCGAACCGGGATAGCGGTAGTGGCTGCCTCCTTCCGGCAGCAAGGCGTTCGGATCGAACGCCGCCAGTGCTCCGGGCGCCTCGCCGGCGGACGGAATCGCATCCCAAATGCTCCGAATGGTCGGGTCGGCTTCGCCTGCCTCCAGGAACACTCCGATCACCGCCAGATCACCCTCCGCGGCCGCATGCACGAAGTGGATGTCGATCGGGGCGGCGCTTCCCTCCACCGTGTGCTCGCTGGGATGGTGGAAGTGGAACTGCAGCAGCGCGAACTCCCTTCCCTCCAGGCTGATGGCGCTTCCCTCCGCCACGTTGACCACGATGGTGTGGCCGTTGTCGATCACCTCGGCGTCGCCGGCCTGCCAGCGGATCTCGAGTTCGCTCTCGCCGCCGTCCACCGCCCCGGCGATGTCCACCGGCGACTGCCGCACGCCGTCGTGGCAGGCCGCGAAGGATGGGTCGAGGGAGCCCCACATGGCGGGGCCGGTGTCGCCTTCGTAGGACCAGTGGACCTCGTGGCCTTCCGCGCTTTCTTCGTGTTCAGCGTCCGGCTCGCCTTCAGTGGCCACATCGTCCGCGGCGTCGGTTTGGCACGCCAGAAGGGCTATGGCGGCGACGGTAGCGACCAAGACGGCGCTGATGGCGCCAGGAGTTTCGGGTATGTGCATGGTGGATCCTCCCTCTTCGACAGGCTTACAGCAAAGAACGCGGCGTCGCGAACCAGGTTCGACCGGAGGCCGAATCCCAGGGCGTGCCCGGATCTGGCCGGTCTTGCGTGAATCTGGCCGGAATCCGCTAACTGGCGCCTTCTTCCTGTTCGGCGGTTTGCCTCAGAGTATCAGCGTGGAGGTCGCGGCGCACGGGGGCCGCTTGAAAGGGACCACGGTGGCCCGAAACCTCACTCATGCTCTCCGTCCGATGTGGCGCGACGCCAGTCCGAGGCGCGCCGCGCCGCGCGTTTCCTCAGGATCGTTCGTGCCCGGTCGCGGTGGGGCGATCCGCTGCTCGCCGGCGCGCACGTCATCCTGGCAGCTGACCCCCTCCCGAGCCGTACGGGCGGCACCGCTCCGACGGCGCTACGATTGCGGCCGACCCATGACTTCCTCCCTCTCCGGTCAGGTGATTCTCGTTACCGGTTCGACCCGCGGCATCGGCCGGGCGACCGCCGCGGCCGCCGCCGGGCTTGGCGCCACGGTGGCCGTTCACGGGCGGGAACTAGCCCAGGTCGAGGCGGTCTGCGCCGGGATCGGCTCGGAGAGCGTTCTGCCGCTGGCTGCCGACTTCGACGACCCGGAGAACGCCGCGGCCCTGGTCGAACAGGTGGTCGAGCGCTGCGGCCGGATCGACGGCCTGGTCAACAACGCCGGCGGCGGCCGTCCTGTCGCCTTCCGTGGCCTCGACCTCGACTCCTGGCGCGCCACCCAGCGCGTCAACCTGGAGGCGACGTTCGCTGCCTCCCGCGCGGCTTACAAGGTCATGCGCAAGGCGGGCGGCGGCAGCATCGTCAACATGGCCTCGCTCGCCGCCCACGGCCCCGGCGGCTGGATGGGCGCCGACTACGCCGCGTCGAAGGCCGGGATGGTCAGCCTCACGCGCAGCCTCGCCCTGGAGGCGGCCCGCTTCGGGGTCCGCTGCAACGCGGTGTCGCCCGGCTTCATCGAGACGGACATGACGACCGAACTCTCGGACGACCAGCGGCAACGGCTGCGGGTGCCGCTCGGGCGCCTGGGGACGCCGGCCGAGGTTGCCGCCGTCGCGGTCTTCCTGCTGTCGCCTTTGTCGTCGTACGTCACCGGCCAGGTGATTCACGTCAACGGCGGGTTGTCGATGTATGGCTGAACAGAGCCCTCGCCGTGTCGCGGTCACCGGTCTCGGCGTCGCCTGCGCCATCGGCACGGACATCGAGTCGTTCCGGACCAGCCTGTTCGCCGGCCGGGGCGGCATCGCCAGGCTCCGCTCGCTGGACACCTCGGAGATGAAGGTCGGCATCGGCGGCGAGGTCGATCCGGACTTCGTCCCGGCCGGGCTGAAGCGACTGCGCCGCCGACCGGCGGACCGAGCGGTCGACCTGGGCCTGGTGACCGCCGCCGAGGCGCTCGAGGACGCGGGCCTGATCGACGGCGCTCCGCCCTACGAGGCCCAGCCGGTGGCGGTGATCCTGGGTACGGCGGTCGGCGCGGCCGAGAGCAACACGACGCTGCAGCAGCGCTTCGCGGAACGCGGTGTCCGCGGCCTGCGGCCGACCAGCGTGCCGCGCGTCATGGACAACGCGATCTCGGGCGGCATCTCGATCCACTTCCGGCTGACGGGCGCCAACTTCGTCGTCATTTCGGCCTGCACGTCGGCGACCAACGCGATGGGCACGGCGTACCGGATGGTGCGGCACGGCTACGCCGACACCGTGCTGACCGGAGGCGCCGACGGCTTCTTCGACCCGTTCTACTACGGCGTCTGGAACAACCTGGGCGTGATGTCGAAGAACCCCGATCCGGCGCGGGCCTGCCGGCCTTTCGACGCCGACCGCGACGGCTGCGTCCTCGGCGAAGGCGCGGGCATGCTGGTGTTCGAATCTTGGGACCGGGCCCGCGGCCGGGGCGCCCCGGTCCGGGGCGAGATCGTGGGCTACGGCGAGTCGTCCGACGCGAGTCACATCACCAGCCCGAGCGCCGAGGGCCAGGCGGCGGCGATGCGGGCGGCTCTGGCGTCCGCCGGAATCCAACCGGCCGACCTCGGCGCCGTGAACGCCCACGGCACCGCCACGCTGGCCAACGACGTCTGCGAGAGCGGGTCGATCTGCACGGTGCTCGGCGGCGCGGCCGAACGGGCGCCGGTCTCCGCCAACAAGTCCTACTTCGGCCATACCCTGGGGGCGTCCGGCGCGATCGAGGCGATCGCGTCCCTGCTCGGCATCGAGCGGGGCCTGCTACCGCCGAACCTGAACCTCGAGAACCCCGATCCGGAGTGCCGCGTCCGGCTGGTGGGCGGTGATCCGGAGCCGCTCGAACGGCCCTTCGTGATGAAGAACAGTTTCGGCTTTGGGGGGAGCAATGGCGTGTTGGTGCTGGGTCCGGGAGAGTAGGGACAGCGCGCGTTTTCGGTGGATCGGCGATAACCTGCGCCCATGGACGTCGACGTCGCCGCGGAGGTACTTGCCCGATTGCGGGGCGTGCTGCGCGAGAGCGCGGTCGAGGAGCATGACTGGGACGCGGTGGTGGCGGAGACGCCGATCGAGTCGCTCGGCTTCGATTCACTGACCATCCTCGACGTGCTCTACGACGTGGAGGAGGAGTTCGGGATCGCGCTCGATCCGAAGCAGGTCGTGAAGACCCGCACGATCGGCGAGATCATCGCGCTGCTTGAGGAGAACACATCCTGAGCGCGGATGGTTAGCCGGCCGCGGCGCGCTGCCTTCTCTGACGCCCTGAGCCAAGCCCGGGCGAACCGCACGCCGGCCACGTCGAACGCCTCACCTTCAGCCGGTGCTTCACCTTCTCGAATACTGGGCGGCGCGGCTCCTGCTGTTCGGCGTCGATCTGCTGCCGCCGGCCGCCGCCTGCCGCTGGGCTGCGGCGCTGGGCTCGCTGTGGTGGGCGGCCGACCGGCCGCGGCGTCGCGTAGCGATCTCGAACGTCCTGCGCGCGGGCGTCGCCGGCGACGCGCGGCAGGCGCGGGGGATCGGCCGCGGCGCCGCTCGCCACATGGGCATGGTGCTGGTGGAGTCGATGAAGTCGTCGCTCGTGCTCGACGACCCGGAGCGGATGCGGGTCGACATTCCCTGCGACGTGGCGGCGGTGCTGGAGGATCCGGGCCGCGGCCTGATCGTCGTTTCCGGTCACTTCGGGAACTGGGAGATCGCTGGCCAGTGGCTGTCCCGGTACAAGCCGGTCGCGGGCATCTCCCGGCCGATGAACAACCCGCGAGTACAGAAACTGGCGCTCGAGCGGCGACAGCGGCGCGCGTTCCGGATGATCCCGAAGTACGACCCGGATCCGGGGCGTTTCCTCAAGTTGCTGGGCGACGGCGAGATCCTGGCTCTGCTGGTCGATCAGCACGCCCGCCAGGGGACCCTTGTGCCGTTCTTCGGTCATCCGGCGAAGACCCACGCGACCGCCGCGATGTTGCACCTGGTGACCCGGACGCCGCTCACCTTCGCGGTCTGCCGCCGGACGGCGCCGATGACCTTCGAGTTGAGCCTGTCGCCGCTGATCGAGCAGCAGAGGAGCGGTGACCGGAATGCGGACGTCGAGGCGATTCTGGCGACGCTGAACGCGCGTCTCGAAGCCGCGATCCGCCGCGACCCGGACCAGTACCTCTGGGGTCACCGCCGCTGGCGGTGATTGCCGGGTGTGCGCGGTCAGAGCTTCGCCCTCGGCGTCCGGTGTTCGCGCTAGAGGATCCGCCACCAGGGTGCCGCGAGGGCGTCGGGCGCGAGCCACTCGACCGTTTCCCCGGCATGGAGGAGCAGACCGGGGCGGGCGACGTCTCCGTACTCCGCGCGGAACTTCCGCAGGTGAGCCGCGTCATGAAGCCTGGGCCGTCGCGTCGCCTTGACCTCGATCGGCAGCAGGCGTTCCCCGGTCTCGACCACGAAGTCGACTTCCTCGCCCGCGGCGGTCCGCCAGTAGAGCACGTCGGCACGCTCGACCCGGGCGTCGCGCCAGGCCATGAGGTCCTGAAGGACCAGGTTCTCCAGGTGCGCTTCCGACGGCTCGCTGCCCGTGAGGTGAAGGGCCAGACCCGTGTCCCCCCAGTACATCTTCGGCGACTTGATCAGGCGGCTGGTGCGGTTCACCCGGAAGGCCGGGAGGCGCTGGAGCAGATAGGACGTCTCGACGAGGTTGAGGTAGCGATGCACAGTCGGCTGCGGCATCGCCACGTCGCGACCGAGTTCCGTCTGGTTGACGATCTGACCCAGGCGAAGCGCGGCGGCGCGCATCAGCCGGCGAAAGTCGGGAAGCGAGGCGATCGTGGAAATGGCCTGGAGGTCGCGTTCCAGGTATGTCTGCTCGTATCCTCCGAACCAGACGGCTCTTTCGCGGTCCGTTCGCAAGCGAAGGGCGGGCGACGGGTAGCCGCCCCGCCGCGCCAAGGCGCGCCAGTCCTCCGGCTCGTCCGGTTGTGCCCGCGCCAGATCGAGTCAGTCCGCATCGGGTGCCGCGAGCAACTCTTCCCAGATGCCGCCGCGGCGCACCCCGCGCTGCTCGCGGCGCGTCATCGACCACAGGGTCAGGCGCGGTTCACCAAGGCGGACAAGGGCCTTCTGGCCGAGGTCGACGCGGCGCTGGGGCAGATGTGCGGTCACGCCACGCGGGCGGTGATGCGGCGGATGTACGAGGATTACGGCGACGAGCGCTTCGAGCGCTTGGCAACCATCTCGAACGGCCACTTGTACAACCTGCGCAAGTCGAAGACCTACCGGCGGCGCCGCACGGTCTTTA
>JAAXHG010000117.1 GCA_012270995.1 Vicinamibacteraceae bacterium
CCTCGCTACGAACCTCGGTGAAATTTGCGGCCGAGCACGTCGCGCGAGCGGGCTTCGGCGTCGCCGACGCGGATGTTGCCGATCATGTCGATCAACTGGCCGAGGCGCTGCTTGTCCAGGGCGGGCCGCGCGTAGTCCTTCGGCAGCACGTCCTTGAGCGCAGGGTTGTCGCGCTCGATAGCGGTCATCGCCCGGTCCACCGTCTGCCCAATGTCGGGCTGTCGCGCCCCGGCCTTGAGACGCACCCAACGGGCATCCCGCGGCACCCAGAAAGACGTTCTCCGCGATGTACTCGTCGCGGTCTTCGACCACTTCCTCGCCCCACTCGGCCAGCACCGCCGCGCGACGGTCCTCGAAGGCGTCCGAGATGTCGCCGTCGCCGGCCTTTGCGGCTTCCGCCTTCATGACGGCCCTCATTCTGCCATCGACCGGGCTCCGAGGCCCGTCGCCCCGCCGCATCCCGCCCGCTGCGCAAACCGCGCCCGGACTTGTCGCCACACAACAACCCAACAGCAACGGGACAACAACCAGGCAGCGCCTTCACCCGTCGCAATCATCTCCTTGCTGCTATGACAACACGGATCGGCCCGTTGCCTTCCGGGCGATCAGGATCGCCGACCGGCCGCCGGTCGCCGCGCGGGTCCAACCTCTGGCGCCGGCCGGCGCATGGCCAGTCAGTAATCGCTCCGCCACGGCCCCTCCAGCCGGTCCACCATTCGGGCGGTCTTCTCGACCCAGCTCGCCGACCCGCGGGACTTGCTTCCCGCCAGGCTCACGATCGCTCCCGTGTCGCCGCGGCTGCTGGTCCCGCTCCAGAGCACGCGTTCCACCTCGCGGGTCCACGACTTGCCGCTCCGGGCCTTGATTTCGACCTCCCTCCCCGGCAGGTCGTCCTTGCCGTGGTCGCCCTCGACCCAGGCGCCCCACGTGCCGTCCTTGAGCTTCAGCGGCCGCCCGGTGAGACGCTGCATTCCATTCCCCCTCCCTCCAGGACGACCGCGGCTTCAGACTCTCCGGGCGCCGTGCCTCGATGGACTGCCCGAGTCGGAGAGCCAGTAAGGATAGCGCCCTCGCCGGCGGCGCGCCAGACTGCTACTCGCCTCCGAACCGGGCGGAGACGTACGGATACACATCGCTCGGCTGCAACTCCTGCGTTGTTGCGCCGACACGGACGAAGAAGCGCTGCAACTTCCCGTCCCGAACCCACACCGGTTCCCGCGACGGCCTGCACGTCACGACCATCACCCGCCGGCCCTCATGCTCGGCGAAACAGGGCGTCACGCACGTCATCGCCGCCGCTCCGACGAGACGGTCCCTCGCCAGGTTGACGAGATGTTGCTGCATCCCGTCCTCGTTGGCGAAGTCGTCGGCCGCCACCCCCAGCGCCCTGCCGCCGTCGTCCACGCCGATCACGAGAGCGCCGCCCTCGGTGTTGAGGAACGCGGCCACCGTCTTGAGCGCCGCATGCTCGATGCGCCCGTCCCTCTGCTTCGTGACCAGGTTCACGCGCAACGTCGATTTGAACTCCAGGGCGGGCGACTCTCCGCCGCCGATCACCTCGGCCAGCTCCGCGTCCCCGACCGCCTGTCCCTTCCCGCGCCGTCCCGGCGCCAGGCTTGCCGGCCCGATCCGCGCGGGGTGGAGCTTTCCGAACTTCAACCTCCCGCGCTTCTTTCTCAGGCGCACGCGGCCGAGCCACTCGCTCGTCAGCCGGGGCCCGACGATCGACGTCCGCGGGGAACCGTCGTCGGGGTCGGCGGCCCGCCTTCGGATCGCCTCGCGCCCGGAGGCCGCCGTCTCCCGAAGCGCCCGCGGCAGGTCCCGAGGGCGCAGTCCGGCTTCAGCGAGGTAGGGCGACCCGGCGAGCGGTGTCTGGTCCGCGTCGATCCCACTCCACGACACGACGAGGCGCGTCCTGGCGCGCGTCATGGCGACATAGAACAGTCGGCGTTCCTCCTCCAGGCCGGCAAGAGCCGCCGACTCTTCACTTCTCGTCGAGGCTTTCTCGAGTTTGTTCTTCGCCATCTGCGACGGCCAGACGCCGTCGTTCGCGTCGAGAATGACGACGGTGTGGAACTCCTTCCCCTTGGCCCGCAACGCGGTTGCCAGGAGGATGGGCCGGTAAGGCTCTTCGACGCCGCGCTCGTCCTCTCCCTTCAGCTCCGACGCCGACGTCTTGGCGCGCTCCAGGATCCGAAGGAACGCCGGAAAGTCCTTCCCGAAGCGCCTCGCGATCGCGCCCAGATGGAAGAACGGGGGGTCCTGGTAGAAGATGTCGGTCGCCCCCTTGCCGAAGTCCTGGCTCAGACCCTCGAAGCGGCGGCGGATCACGCCGATGGCCTGCTTCACGGTCGAGGCGGCGAACAGCTTCCACACCGCGCTCTGGTAGGCCGGGTACGAGCCGATCCTCCCTTGAATCCCGCGGAGAGCTTCGTGAGCCTCCTCGTAGGAGGTCGGCGATCGTCTCTTCAACCAGGTCTCGATCCGCTCGAGAGTCCGCTCGTCGCGATCGCCGGCGGTCACCTCGCGGCACAGGAGCAGGGTGTCCTTGACGATCTGCGCGGCGGGCACGCTCGCGTCGTCCCGACGGGCCCGGATCTCGAGCAACCGGATCAGGTTGCGGAACGCGCGGCTCAGGAAGAGGCTGAGGTCGTCCGCGACGTCGAACCGGATTCCTTCGTCGGCCAGGAGAATCTGAAACGGAACGAGCTGGGCCCGTTTCCGCGACAGCAGCGCCATGCGATCCCGCGGTCCGCAGCCGTCCCGGAAACGATGAACCTGGTCGATGACCGCCGACACGGCGCCCTCCGCGTCCGCCCTTGTCAGAAACACGATCTCCGCGTCCTCCGCCCGGACGGCCTCCATCCTCTTCGGGTGCCGGCGCGTGTTGTTCCGGATCAACCGGTCCGCCGACCGGACGATGTTCGCGGGGCTCCGGTAGTTCCGCTCCAGCACGAACGTGCCGAAAGAGCGGCCGAACTCCCCCTCCGGCGCCAGCAGGTAGTTCGGCGAGCCGCCGCGCCATTCGAAGATCGCCTGATCGTCGTCGCCCACGATCGTCAGGGTGGCCGCGTAGCGGTCGGCGATCTGGCGCGTCAACTCGAGGTCCAGCGGGCTGATGTCCTGGAACTCGTCCACCAGAACGTGGTCGTAGGCCCCGGCCCTTCCGCTCCGGTCCCCGTCCCTCCTGAGGTATTGCAGGGCGACGTACTTCTGGTCCTCGAGCGTGAACCGCTCCGTCTCGAACATGTGCGCGAAGAGGGCGACGCCGAAGCCGAAGAAGCGTTCGAACAGTTCGACCGGCGGGGACTTCCGGGGGACATCGGCCGAGGCGGCATGGCCGCCGCCGGCGTCGCGCAGGATCGCCGCCTTGGCCGGATCGCTGAGGATGCCGATCTTCCGCAGATCCTCGACCAGACGTTCGAGGCGCGGCTCGCTGCCGACCTCCGCGAGACGCTCCCAATGGTCCAGGAACTCAAGGACGGTGCAGTCGGCCTCCAGACGGAACCCGAAGTTCTTCAGCGTGTCCACGTGATCCAGGATCCCGGCCATCCGCCTCTGGCCGCCGCTCTTCAGCGCCTTCGCGACGAACGGATAGTCCCGCAACCGGGCTCGCATGTCGCGCACGCAGGCCGCCTTCTCGCCCACACTCGTGACCAGAGACGCGCGCCTGGACCGCGAATGCACCTGGTGCCAGCCCCAACTGTTCAGGGTGCGAACCTCCACGGCCGCGCTCAGGCCCCCGAAATCGTCGGCGTTCAGACGCTTGTTCAGTTCGGCGGATGCGGCTCTGGTGAACGTCACGACCAGGAACCGGTCCCCGGGACTGTGTTTGTGCAAGTAGGCGCAGCGCTGGAGCAAGGTCTGCGTCTTGCCGCTGCCCGCCGGCGCCAGAACCCGGACGTTTCCCGGTTCGGAGCAGCAGAAGGCCCGCTGAGACCCGTCGAGGTCCTCGAACCCGACGGTCGGCGGGATGCGCTGCCGATCCCAGTACGACGCTTCCTTCATCGGTTTGGACCCCTCAAGGCGCGTTCTCGTCCGGCAACGGCCGCCGGCCGCGGCCCGTCGACCGAAGTCGCCGCCAACTCGTCCATCACCGGTGGCACGCCAGGCAGTCGTCGCTGGCTTCGTTGTCGCGGTGGCACTCGACGCACCAACCCATGTCGGCGACGTTGCGGACGGGCTCGGCAACCGTCATCGAAGCCACGTCGCCATGGCAGGTCAGGCACTCGATCCCCGCCCGGGCATGGGCCCGGTGGTTGAAGTGCACCATCGCCGAGTCCGGAATCACGTTGACCTTGACCCACCGGATCGGCGCCCGGTTCTCGTTGGCGAGCATCACCTTCTGGACTTCAGGGTGATCCGGAATCTCTCGCCGATGGCAACCCGCGCAGGCCTGCACCGACGGCATCCCCGCGCGAACCCCCTCTTCGGCGCCCCGATGGCAACGAACGCACTCCAGCCCAGCCTCGATGTGGACCTGGTGGTCGTAGGCGATCGGCTGCTCGGGGGTCGGCAGATTCTGTCTGGGCCCGCAAGCCAACTGGACCAAGGCAACCGCGACCAGTACCGCCGTTACCCACCCGCGATCGGGACCCGTACGTGTGTGCTCCGCAGGCGACGACGCCATCCAGCCCGGTGCGTACAACCGACGCCGTCTCACCCCAGCCGCGCCTCAGACCTCGCGGATCCGCTGGTACGAGGGGACTTCCTGCAGGCCCGCCCAGTAGCGGCGGACGTTGTCGCCGAAGTCGTCGATGCCGAGCGAGGCCGCCAGCTTCAGGCCGTAACCGACGCAGATGTCGGCGATCGTGAAGCGGCCGCGGCACAGAAAGTCACGGCCGTCCGAGGTGGCCGCCTCGACCAGCCGCAGCCGGCCCAGGAACCACTTCCGGTAGTCCTCCGCGACCTGCGGGACGCGGCGCTCCTCGGGCTCGAGCCGCGTGTAGCGCAGGAACAGCGTCTGCGGGAAGGTCAGCGTCGCGTCGCTGTAGAAGAGCCAGTTCAGGTACGCGCCGTACTCCGGGTCGTCCACGTCGACGGCGAGCGGCGTCGGTCCGTAGCGGTCAACCAGGTACTTCGCGATGCCCGAAGACTCCGTCATGCGGACGTCGCCGTCGATCATGTAGGGAACCGTGCCGAGGAGGTTGGTGCCGAGGTAGTCCTTCTTGAACACCCGGGGCGGAAAGGGCAACACATGCAGGTCGTAGTCGATGCCCATCTCCTCCAGCGTCCAGACGGCGCGCAAAGAGCGGGCGCCCCGGCAGTGGTAGAGCTGAATCGTCACGACGAACTACCCGACGGATCGACGGCCGCCGCCCACCTCGGCTTGCGCTTCTCGCGGAAGGCCGCCATGCCCTCGGCCGCCTCCTCGCTCTGAAACATCCGCCGGCTCCAGCCCTGGGTCAGTTCGAAGCCCTCGGCGAGCGAGACGTCAGGGACCGCGCGGACCAGCTTCTTGCACTCGACGACCGCGTTCGGGCCACCCAGGTTGATCGCATCGATCTCCTCCTGGACCGTCGCCATCAGCTCGTCGCGCGGCACCGACTTGTGGGCGAGGCCGTACTCCACCGCCTGGCGGCCGCTGAACCGGTCGCCGGTCAGGAACAGCCGCATGCCGTGGTGCGGCCCCAGCTTGCGCAGGCAGACGACGGCGATGATCGCGGGAATGACGCCGATCCGCACCTCGCTGAAGCTGAACATCGCCTCTTCCGCGGTGATCACCAGGTCCGAAGCCGCGACCATGCCCAGACCGCCGGCGAAGGCGTGGCCGTTCACCGCGGCGATCACCGGCTTCTCACCCTCCCAGATCGCCGTCAGCACGTCCGGATAGGGCACGACGCGCTCCGGCTCGCTCTCGCCCGGCCGGCGTTTGAGATCGGCGCCCGAACAGAAGCCCGGGCCTTTGCCGGTGATGACGATCGAGCGCACGTTGTCGTCGGCCTGCGCCGCGGCCAGGTGGTCATGGACCTCCGTGACCAGCGTCGGCGACAGCGCGTTCCGTCGTTCCGGGCGGTTCAGCGTGATCCAGGCGGCGCCGCTCCTGACCTCGTAGAGCGTGCACTCCGTACCAGGCTGGTTCGACATGCGGATCCTCCTCCCAGCGTTCTCGCGTCAACGCCCCGCGCCTTAGGCGGCGTCCTCGTCGATCACGACGAGCAGCTCGCCGTTCGCGACCTGCTCGCCCTCGGCGACGCGGAACTCGGAGACCGTGCCCGGCGCCGGCGCCGTCACGCGGTGCTCCATCTTCATCGCTTCCAGAACCAGGAGGAGTTGACCCGACTCGACCCGATCCCCGGCCGCGGCGTGGGTCGTGATCACCTTTCCGGGCATCGGGGCGGTCAGACCGCCGGCGACGGCCTCCAGGCCGGCAACCGGGAAGCGGGGCAGTTCGCGCAGTTCGACGTCGCCCTCCGGACCATGCACGAGCCAGCGGTCGCCACGGGAAGTGACGGTCGATCGCAACCTGCGTCCGTCGATGACGATCTCGACACCGTCCCCGGTGCGCCGCCGGAGCTCGACCGAGTGTCGGCTCGGCTCGCCGTCTCCCGACGTGGCGCGGGTATCGAACCGGCCGTCGCGCTGGATCCGGTACTCGATTCGCAGCGCATCGCCGGCGCCGGTCTCGAACTCGGACCGCTCGTAGGGCATGACCGTGTTGCGCCAGCCGCTCACGATCGTCGGATGGATGCGTGCCGCCTGCCTGCGATCGTGCTGAGCGGCCATCGCCGCGCAGATCCCGGCTGCGGCCAGCTCGTCGGCCGACGGCCGGCGCGCGGGTTCCGGCGCCACCCGCTCGATGAAGTCGGTCGTCGTGTCGCCGGCCAGGAACTCGGGCGACCGCAGGGTCGCGACGAGGAAGTCGCGGTTCGTCCGGATGCCCTGCACCCGCGTCGTCTCGAGCACCCGGGCGAGCCGGAGCGCCGCCTCGCGCCGGTTCGGCGCGCCGACGATGACCTTGGCCAGCATGGGATCGAACTCGATGCCGACGTCGCTACCGCTCTCGACACCTGAGTCGAAGCGAGCGTTTGTACCCGACGCCGGTTGCCAGCGCTCGATCCGTCCGGTCTGGGGCAGGAAATCGTTGGCCGGGTCCTCGGCGTAGAGTCGCGCCTCGATCGCGTGGCCGTCGATCGCCAGGTCGTCCTGGCCGAAGCCGAGAGGTTCCCCCTGAGCGATCCGCAACTGCTCGCGGACCAGATCGAGTCCGGTGATTTCCTCGGTGACCGGATGCTCGACCTGCAGGCGGGTGTTCACCTCCAGGAACCGGAAGTCCGTCGGAACGGCGCCGTCCGCCGGCTGCTCGACCAGGAACTCCACCGTGCCCGCCGAGCTGTAGCCGATCGCCCGGCCGGCCGCCACCGAGGCGGCGCCCATGCGCGCCCGCAGGTCCTCGCTCACGACCGGGGACGGCGCCTCCTCGATGATCTTCTGGTGGCGGCGCTGGATCGAGCACTCCCGCTCGAAGCAGTGGACGAGGTTGCCGTGCAGGTCGCCCAGAATCTGGATCTCGACGTGCCGCGACGAGGCCAGCCAACGCTCGAGGAACACCGTGCCGTCGCCGAACGCGGACTCCGCCTCGCGGCGCGCGCCAAGGGCGGCGTCGGCCAGTTCGCGCTCAGACTCGACCACCCGCATGCCGCGGCCGCCGCCGCCCGCCGCCGCCTTGACCAGGACCGGGAAGCCCACTTGCGCCGCCGCCGCGGCCAGATCGCTGTCGTCGCCGAGTTCGACGGCCTGAAGCGTGGGCACGCCAGCCTCTCGCATCAGCTCCTTGGCCGAGAGCTTGTCGCCCATCGCCGCGATCGCCTTGGGCGAAGGGCCGACCCAGACCAGTCCGGCCTCGGTCACGGCGCGGGCGAAGTCCGCGTTCTCGGAAAGGAAACCGTAGCCGGGGTGAACCGCGTCGGCGCCGGTGCGCTCGGCCGCGGCGAGCACCTTGCCGATGTCCAGGTAGGTCTCCGCCGACGACCGCCCGTCGAGTGCGATCGCTTCATCGGCCTCGGCCACGAAGGGCGCGTCGGCGTCGCCGTCGGCGTAGACCGCGACCGTCGCGATGCCCATGTCGCGAGCCGAGCGGAAGATCCTCCGCGCGATCTCAGCCCTGTTGGCGACCAGGAGCCGGGTGATCACGCCGCCCTCATCACGCCGCGCTCACGTCCTGAAAGCGAACGGAGCATCGTGCCTCCTCGGCCGCGGCGGGTGGTCGTGGAACCCCGGGGATCACGGCGCGCTCACATCCTGAAGACGGCATAGCCCTTCGCCCCCTCGACGGCCCGGCTGTGGCAGGCCGACAGCGACAGACCGAGCACGGTGCGGGTGTCGCGCGGGTCGATCATCCCGTCGTCGGACACCCGGGAGGTCGCATAGAGCCCCAGCGAGCGCTTCTCTGCCCAGTGGATGACGCCGGCGGCCCGTTTCCTGTCCGCTTCCTCGTCGAAGGGGATCCCGCGCCGCTTCGCGGCCGCCCGGGTGACGATCGTCATCACGCCGGCCATCTGCTCCGGCCCCATGACCGCGATCTTCGCTGTCGGCCAGATGTACGTGAAGCGGGTGCCGTACGCGCGGCCGCTCATGCCGTAGTTGCCGGCCCCGTACGACGCGCCGACGATCACGGACAGGTGGGGCACGGTCGAGTTCGAGACCGCGTTGATCATCTTCGAGCCGTTCTTCGTGATCCCGCCCTGCTCGTAGTCGGTGCCGACGATGTAGCCGGTGATGTTGTGCAGGAAGAGCAGCGGCACGTCGATCTGGTTGCAAAGCTGGATGAACTGGGTCGCCTTCTCCGCCGACTCGGAGAAGAGCGCGCCGTTGTTGCCCAGGATGCCGACCGGATAGCCGTGGATCGAGGACCAGCCGCAGACGATCGTCGGCCCGTAGAGCGGCTTGAACTCCTCGAAACGCGATCCGTCGACGATCCGGCCGATGACCTCCCGGATGTCGAGCGGCGAGCGCAGATCACGCGAGACGAGGCCGAGCAGTTCCTCCGGATCGAGCACCGGATCGTCGGCGGGCAGGCTCGGACCGGGGCCTTCCTTGCGCCAGTTCAGGTGGCCGATCACGTCGCGGCAGAGGCGGATGCCGTCCATCTCGTCCTGAGCGAGGTAGTCGCCGAGGCCCGAGACGCGGCAGTGCATGTCGGCGCCGCCGACGCTCTCCGGTTCGGCGTCTTCGCCGGTCGCCATCTTGACCAGGGGCGGGCCGCCGAGCGAGACCATCGCCTGGTTCTTGACGAAGATGTTGTAGTCGCTCATGCCCGGCTGGTAGGCGCCGCCCGCGGTCGAAGCGCCGAAGACGATCGACACGGTCGGAATGCGCATCTTGGACAGTTCGGAGATCTCGTAGAACAGGCGGCCGGACTCGGCGAAGTGCCCGAGCGTCCGCTTGGTCTGCGCGTCCGGATCGTCCCCCGTGTTGCCGCGCAGATCGGCGCCCGCGGACTCCACGAACTGGACGTAGGGCAACCGGTTGATCCGCGCGATCTCCAGGCCGCGCATCAGCTTCTTCGAGTTGAACTCGTTGAACGCGCCGGCCCGTACCGATGGGTCGTGGCCGAGGATCACGCACTCCGTGCCCGAGATCACACCGACGCCCAGCACGAACCCGGATCCGACCGTGTAGTACGAGTTCCAGGCCGCGAGCGGCGAGATCTCGAGGAACGGACTGTCCCGGTCGAGGGCGTTCGCCACGCGTTCGCGCACCGGCAGCCTGCCCCGGTTCCTCAGCCGGTTCATCGCCTCCGGGCCGCCGCCGCCGGCCACCTGCTCGAGCAGGTCGTTCACCTGGTCCAGCTGTTCCAGGATGTCGGCGCGGTTCTTCTTGAACTGCTCCGACCGGACGTCGACGTTGGATCTGAGAGCCTGCATGGGAAAACGCCGCTAGCAGCCAGGCAGCGACGGGAAGTCTCTGTTGCGAGCGGCGATCATGTCAGATCGGATCCGCCTGGTGGAAGTGCCGCGTAGCTGCCGCGCCAACGCCGACTCAGGCCGCGCTGTGGGCCCCCTTCCGCCACTCCTCCACCAGCACGAACTTCTGGATCTTGCCGGACGGCGTCAGCGGGAACTCGTCGACCCGGTACCAGGCCTTCGGCGTCTTCTGCGGAGACAGGTTCTCGCGGCACCAGGTGTGGAGTTCACCGTCGCTCGCCGGATTCGACGGGTCCGCGTCACGGACGAAGGCGCCGACGATCTCGCCCCAGCGCTCGTCCGGCAGGCCGACGACCGCGACGTCCGCGACCCGTGGGTGCTCGAACAGCAACTCCTCGATCTCGCGCGGGTAGATGTTCTCGCCGCCGCGGATGATCATGTCCTTCAGCCGGCCGGTGATCGTCGTGTAACCGCGGTCGTCCATCGTCACCAGGTCGCCGGTGTGGAGCCAGCCGTCCTCGTCGATCGTCTCGGCGGTCTTGTCGGGCATCTCGAAGTACCCCAGCATGACCAGGTAGCCGCGGCAGCAGAGTTCGCCCTGTTCGCCGATCGGCAAGGTAGCGCCGGTCGCGGGGTCGACCACCTTCATCTCGGTTTGCGGCAGCACCGGACCGAGCGTGTTCGCCTTGTCCTCCTCGCTGTCGTCCGGCTTCATCAGCGTGACGCCGGGCGACGCCTCGGTCTGACCGTAGATGATCGAGAACTGCACGCCGAGCGTCTTCTCGATCCGCCGTACCAGGTCGGCCGGCACGGTCGCCCCGCCCGAGCAGACCGCGTGGACGGACGACAGGTCGCGGCTGGCGAAGTCGGGATGCTCCATCACCGCGATCAGCATCGTCGGCACGCCGAGCAGGTGGGTGGCGCGCAGCTCCTCGACCAGCGCCAGCATGAGCCCGGGTTCGAACATGACCAGGTTGACCAGGGTCGCCTGCCGCTGGCAGGGACCGAGAACGCCCAGCACGCAGCCGCCCGTGTGGAACAGGGGCATCGGGTTCACGTAGGCGTCGCCGGCCGTGACGCCCAGACGCTCGACGACGAAACGGGCGTTGTTCGTGATCCCGCGGTGGTGGAGGTATGCGCCCTTGGGGAAACCCGTGGTTCCAGACGTGTACTGGATCTGGACCGGGTCGTCCGGGCTCACTTCGGGAAGCTCGACGTTGTCCGGCGCCGAGGCCACGAACTCCTCGAACTCGTCGAACGGGATGATCTCCCTGAGTTCCGGCAGGCCATCCGCCACCTGCTTCAGCGATTCCTCCATCGGATTGCCGCGGAACGAGCGCAGGTAGAAGATGCCGGACGAGCGGGACTGGCGCAGCACGTATTCGAGTTCCTTCGGCTGGTAGGCCGGGTTGACCGTCACCAGGACCACGCCGGCCAGGCCCGCGCCGTACTCGAGCAGCACCCACTCCGGGATGTTCGGCGCCCACACGGCAACCCGGTCGCCCTTCTCGAAGCGAGCGGCCAGCGCCCGCGCCACGCGCTCCGCGTCCGCCAGGAGTTCCGCGTAGGTCCAGGAACGCCGCTCTCCAGGCACGCCTTCGATCAGCGCTACCGTGTCAGGGCCCCTGGCCGCGGCGTCACGGAGAATGCCGCCGACCGTCGTCTCGAGGACGGGTGAACTCGTGTCGGCGGGAACGTAGCTGTCGGTCAGCGCCATCGCTTGTCTCCTCTGGCTGCTGCGCGGCAGAAACCGGGTGCGCCGGCGTCCCCACCGACATCCGGCGCGAAGCGCCCTCCGGACCTTCTGCCGCGCCAAGCTTGCTGAACCCGGAATCGTAGCCGGTCGCGGGCGTGTCGGCGGGCCTCCGGATTGCACCTGGTCTGACTAGTCAGATAGAGTCGGCCCATGCCGATCACCTACTCGACCTACGAAGCGAAGGCGCGCTTCTCGGAAGTCCTCCGGCAGGTGCGCGAGGGCAAGACGGTGACGATCTCGTATCGGGGAGAGCCGACCGCCGAAATCCGGCCGATCGAGCGCCGGAAGCAGTCGATTGAAGAGTGCCTGGAGCAGATGGAGCGCGAGGGGACGCTGACGCGAGGGAGGAACCCCAAACAGCCCATCCGGATGGTCGCGCGGGTACCCGGAGCTCTGGAACGCTTCCTGGCAGACCGCAACCGGTGACCCTCGCCTACGTCGATTCGTCGGCGATCATCCGAGCGGTCTTCGGGGAAGACGACGCACCCGAAACGGAACGTCGCCTTTCCGGTTTCGAGAGCTTGGTCTCGGCGAATCTGCTGGAGGCAGAGGTACGGAGCGCCTTCGCCCGAGAGCGGATTCCCTTTCCTCGGGACACGCTGAATCAAGTGGAGTGGATCCACCCTCACCGTCCGTTGACGCAAGAAATCGAGACGGTTCTCGATGCCGGGTACCTGCGAGGCGCGGATCTCTGGCACCTGGCAACGGCTCTTTTCATTCCCCGAGAGCCCGAAGAGGTCACGTTCCTCACGCTGGACAGACGACAGCGGAACGTCGCCGAGGCGCTCGGCTTTCGCGTCTGAGGAGGCCTCGAGGGGCCTGCTACCCTCCGCGCCCATGACCGAACCAGTCGCCGAGAAGATCCTCGACTCGCTCTACCGGGTCGTCGTGCCACTGCCGCGGAACCCGCTCAAGGAAGTGAACAGCTACATCCTCACCGAGGACGACCGCTTCCTCGTCATCGACACGGGAATGAACCGGCCTGAGTGCCGCGAGGTCCTGACCGCGGGGCTCGACGAGATCGGCGTCGACCTCGAGAAGACCGACTTCCTGGCGACCCACCTTCACGCCGACCACCACGGCCTGATTCCGGAACTGCTGCGGCCTGGGCGGACCGCGTCGATGGGCGCCATCGACGCCGCGGTGATGGGCCGGACCCACGGCGGCTGGTCCGAGAACAGTCCGATGGGCGTCTACCTCAGGCGCAGCGGTTTCCCGCCCGACGAACTGGCCGAGTCGTTCCGGCGCCACCCGGGCGCGCGTTTCAGCGGCCAGATGATCGAGTACGCACCGCTGTATGAAGGCGATGCGATCGAGATCGCCGGCTACCGCCTGGAGGTCATCGACACGCCGGGCCACACGTTCGGCCACATCTCGCTCTACGACCGGGCCAGGCGCCTCTTCATCGCCGGCGACCACATCCTGGGCGACATCACCCCGAACATCCAGGCCTGGGCCGACGACCATGATCCGTTGGGCCTCTACCTCGAGAGTGTCGCCAAGGTCGAAGCGCTGGACGTCGAGCTCTGCCTGCCTGGCCACCGCAGCCTGATCCACGACTTCAAGGGTCGCTGCGCGGAACTACGCCGTCACCATGAGGTCCGCGGCCAGGAGATCCTCGACATCCTGCGCGCGAACGGCAGCCGCAACGCCTACCAGACCGCCAGCGAAATGACCTGGGACATCCGCGCCAAGTCCTGGGACGACTTCCCGATCATGCAACGCTGGTTCGCCACCGGCGAAGCGATCGCGCACCTGCGCTGGCTGGAGGACCTGGGAGAACTGCGGCGGGAAGATGCCGGGGAGCGGATTCTGTACAGCGCCTGATAGCCAGCCACCACGACTGGACGGGAGTTCGCGAGGGCCGAATCGAGCTACCTGGAGGGGAGACCACGCCACACTCGCCTGCGTGGCGGAGTCAATCGCCCATCGCGGCAAGAGCCTCGTTCACGTAACGAAGGTCGAACTCCTCTGGGTCGAATCCAACTCCCATCCACTCCTTGATCTCCTCGTGTTCCGGGTGGTCTGGATCCCGCAGGATCTCCAGGTTGTCGTAGTAGCCCCAGACCCCTCCGGAGTCTTCCGGAGGACAACTTCGTTTGCCGCCGGTGCATGCCGGTAGACGGACGGCGGAGTCGTAGGGGAGGATCTTCTGCAGCGTGACCCGGTGCTCCCAACCGTCGCCGAAGTCGTACTCGTAGGTGAGCCAGTCCTTCTCGCGTTTGAGGAGCTGGCTGACTCGAAACTCTCTCTCATCGAGGGTCGCCGGCATTCCGGGAAGCGTCCAATCGTCACCCCAAGGGTTCGGTACGGCATAGGTCTGCCGGCCCTTGACGAACATGTGGAGGTGTCCGTCGAGCCACCCCATGGCCACCTGGATGACGTCGTGCAGGCGGTCAAGCGGGAGCGAATGCGGCACGAGGACTCGCCGCCAGATAGGAGGCTTCGTTCCCTTCAGATCGATCCTGAGCTGGTAGGTGACGCGCTGCGGCATGTCGCGACCTGATGATCTCAGCGCCCCAGCCGCGGCGAAAACGCCGCCGCTAACGGTTCGGAGAACGCTGGTGAATCGTCCCGCCACGCCAGCCTCACTGTCCGTTTCGCAAGCTTGGGAGCGGCGTACACGTAGCGCTGGTCGTACGCGCGGTAGATCGCGTCCATGAACTTCTCCATCCGAAGCGGGCTTACGGCCGACGGCCAGTCCGCGAGCACGGCTCGATTCTCCGGGTCAACCATGGCCAAGGCCAGCGCCTCGTACCGCGAGATGTCGTTCCGCACGCCGTCGCGGCCGGTGAGACCGAGCAGAACATCGTGGTAGCGAACGATTGATTCGGCCACTCCGCCGTCACCCCGGATGGCGATGTCGTTGGCGGCGACGTTGCCCGCACCGTCGGCTTTGAGGAAGTGCGCCGCATCGGGCGCCAAGGGGCCTTCCCGGTTGGCGCGAACGACGTGCAGAAAACCGTAGACGAGATTGGGATACGAGATGTGCAGGTTCGTGCAGTCGCCGACCGCTTCTTCCATACGGTTGGTCAGATTCCGGAAGGCATTCAGCGTGCCCTTGATCGACACCGCCACACAGGGGCCGATGCCTGGCTTGCTGACGACGACGTCCACGTCCTTCGTCTTCAAGCCTCCCAGCACGGTCAACTCCCCTCCCGCCGCGCTGTCCGGGTCGTACACCAGGACATGCTCGCCACGGGAGCGACGCACCGAGAAAGGCGGTCGCGGAACGATGTCATCAGGATGAAAGCCACCTTCTACGGCGAGTCGGCAAGCCACGTGCCAGTGCAGCGGCCTGATATGCGTCTGGCTCTGGGATTTGCCGGGCACGGAGACAAACGCGTCGAGAGCCTCGGACAGGCCGATCCAGCGGCAACGGTTGGCCTGTCTAGCCACGGTGCCGCCAGCGGCGGAGGATCTCGACTCCCTCCTGAAGGTCGCGTTCGTCGTCGACTTCCAGGTCACCATTCAGGCTGACCAGCACGTTCAGCGCTTCACGCGGCTCCAGCTTCAGCACACCGCCGCCCAACGGATGACCCTCGATCTCGCAACTGAGACGGGTCAGAGTCGTTTCCCACCGCCGGCGGAGGCGAGACGCAGTGACGCCTCTGTCGTTCAGCCGGACTCCGTGGACCGCGTTGGTACAGGTGCAACGGGCCTGGTTCTCGACTAGGGCGGGCCCCTCTCCGCTCATGTACGAGAGAAAGAGGTCGGGCACGGACACATGGGGCACCGCGTACCAGGGAGTTCGGATGCGACACTTGTAGCGCTTCCTGACTTCGAGGCCACGAGGCGAATCCAGGTAACGGCTGACCGTAACGGGCAGTGACGTCTCGGGTCCGAGCGCCAGCAGGAAGTTCGGCCTATCGTCCGTTCTCCAACCTGCAACCGTCTCTTCGGTGATCGCTCCGGCCTGGAGTTCCCGGCCGCTACGCACCGTTGGGCGGAACAGGTCCCCCGGGACTCCCAGTTCGTCCGCTTCGGATGGGCGGAGGTGAAAGAAGTCGTTGGCGCCGGAGACGTAGCCGATCCCAACGTTTGCCACGCGTCCGAGCGGGGTCGTCAGGTCGGAGTCTCTGAGCCTCTCGTAGGCGTCGCGAATCCGGCTCGGCAAGAGCATCGGCCGGAGCCGAGAGCCCCAGCGACGCCACTCTCGGACCGACACGCGCGTGTCGGCTATCGGCGGTTCGGACCGCAACACGAAACGCTCGTGGAGCGCGAGGTCAAAGTGGCCCGTCCTGCCGCCAAAGCCGTCGGCGTAGAGCAGCCAGACATCCTCCGACAGGTCTGCGAACAGCTTCTGCCGGACCGCAACCAGTTGCACCTCGTCAAAGTGACCGGCGAACCAGTCGAGGACCGGGGCCGCGTAAGGGGCATGGCCGATCTCAGCGGGCACGACGAACGCCATCCGGCCGCCGGGCCGAAGCAGAGAGGCGGTCACGATCAGGTACGGCGCCCAGGACGACGAGAGTCCCGACAACTTGGCGCCCAAGGTGGCGCAGAGCTTCAAAGCCTGCCGTCGCGTCTCGCCGGTGAACCGCTGGTAGCGGATGAACGGCGGGTTACCAGCCGCACAATCGAAGCGTTGTGTCGTAGACGCGGCCCAGTCGAAGAAGTCGGCACACTCGATCGTTCCGCGAGGTGCCGCCTCGGCCGCACTGGACACGGCCGTGGCGTCGCAATCGACACCGGTGCTGTGGGGGTGCAACGCGAGAAACCGGCCATCGCCGCAGGACGGGTCGAGCATGTGCTCGTTCGGGTCCCGAACAGCCCATCGAACGAGAGCTGCAGCAGTCTCTGGCGGCGTGTAGTAGGCCCCTCGGGCCTTCTGGTCGGTTACGTGATGCTCGACCGCCACCATCGCGGAGACACGCGGGCAATGGCCCCACGCGCGAGCCGAGAATACATGGTCGCGCAGCCCTCGGGCAGACAAACTGCCGACGGGCCCGGCTCCGCGGGCCGACGCCACTCCGAGCTCCCCCCACCGTCGTCGGCAGGAGATGGCACTTGCTACTCTCCGCGACCGGGGAGGTCCTCGAAGAGGAACACATGCCTGGGATGACTCGAGGACCGACGAACGGGCGGCGGGACTACGGCCAGCGGAGCCAGCGTCTGGTCTGGCTGGCGACCATCATGCTCCTGCCGACAGCACTGTGGGGAAGCTTGACGGAGGCGCAGGAGATCCCGGTCATCGCCGTCATGGTCGTTGCTCCCGAGGGCTCTCAGTCAGACGTTTCCGCGGCTCGATTGATCAGCGATGCATCGAAGATCTACGAATCCAACGCGTTGCTGTCGTTGCGATTCGCCGGGCTGGTCCGGTTGCCTCCCATCCCGGAACTACTGAGCGGCGACTTGGGCGCGATCCTGTCCGGCCGCACGCCAGCCCTGCGAGAGGTTCGCCAGGACGTTGAGCGCGAACGTCTTTGCCGCCGATGAAGCTCACCCGGGAGAAGATCGAGGCAGCGCTTGACTGGGTCTATCGACAGGCGCCGTTGGCAACGCTGCGAAGCGACTCTTCATCGGCGGGTAACCGAGTTTGCGGTCGTCCGACTGACCTGTCCAACCAATCGCAAGGTCCGCCCGGCCTCTCAGCCGGCAAGCCGCGGCGCGAACTCCCGCGCGGCGGCCTCACCAAGAGCGGGGGAAGCGGACCGCCACGCGAGCCGAGCGGTCCGCTTCGCCAGCTTGGGAGCGGCATACACCCGCAACGGCGTACGGAACGACATCTCGCGTTACGAGGCGCTGGCCATGGTCGCTCCGGAGAGTCGAGCCGTGCTCGCGGACTGGCCATCCGCCGGAAGCCCGCTTCGGATGGAGAAGTTCATGAACGCGATCGACCGCGCCTATGACACGATCTCACTCGCGCAACCACTTCACAGCCAGATCGGCCTCCTCCACGCTGAACTCCTCCGGGTCGAAGCTGTCTCCCATCCAGTCCACGATCTCCTCGTGCGCCGAATGGTCCTTGTCCTTGAGGATCTCGAGCTTGTCGTAGTAACCCCAGACACCGCCGGAGTCTTCGGGCGGACAGCGCCGCTTGCCGCCTATGCAGACCGGCAGCTTGACGGCGGGATCGTACGGGAGGATCTTCTGAAGGGTTACGCGGTGCCCCCATGAGTCGCCGAAGTCGTACTCGTAGGCCACGTGGTCCTTCTCGTGCCTCAGGACCTGTCCAATCCGGTGCTTCCTCTCATCGAGTTCCCGGGGTCCCCCAGGCAGCGCGAAGCCGTCACCCGACGGACTCGGAACGCTGTAGATCGTCCTGTCCTTGACGAACATGTGAAGATGACTGTCATCCCATCCCATAACCCCTTGAATGACCTCGTGCAGACCATTCATGGTCATCGAGGGCGATACGAGAACACGACGCCAGATCGGCGGCCTCGTTCCCCTCAGTCCGATCTTGAGCTGGTATGTGACGCGAGCGGGCATTGGGTCATGACTCCTCTTCAATCCGGAAACTGCGGCCAGGCGCTCCGCGAAACCGATTCGTCGCCGTCCGGAATCACGCCACGACGGGCCGCGGGCGACATCTTCCGCTAGTCCAGCGGCACGATCGTGCCCGGATCCTCAGAGCGCTGCCCCCGCTTCCAAGCCCGCCGCAACTCGTCCCGTGCAGGTCGGCCCACTCCATCACCAAGCCGAGGGCGCGCGCCGGGAACCGGCCCTTCAACACCGTCAGCCTGTCGATGCCGATCAACACGACCGCGCCGCCGTATCGGACGTGAAAGTGGGCCGGAGGTGTGTCCTCCTTCTCCATCTCGACGGCGATTCCGTAGAAGCGACTGACTTCATGCACCAGCGAGAGAGTTCCTCCGGCGAGAACCGTTCCTGAACCTGCGACCAGCGAACCCTACCAGCCGCGGGTCCGGTGACCTCCGTGCGGCCCTGGACGAACTCGATCCCCGGAATGTCCCGAAGTCGTCTTCGTTCAAGGTTCAGTGGACGGTCAATCCTCGTCTCCGTGCCAACCTTCCCGCCGGGATGCACGGATTCTATCGATCTCGGCCTGAACGGCCTCGCCCGTGCGCGTCACCGGCGCCTGGCGAACGTCTTCCAGGTCACTGAGCATGCGCAGACGCTCGCCTTCGCTCAGGCTTCCCCGGGGCGCCAGTCGCAGGCCCGCGGTCGCCGTGACCTTCGTGCCGGCCGGGATGTCCTCCGTCACGACGCAGTTCACCCCGATGAAGACGTCGTCGCCGATCTCGATGCTCCCGATCAGGCGACTGCCGGCGCCGACGAAGACGTTGTCGCCGAGGGTCGGCATCTGGTCCAGCCGCCTGCCGGTCGGGGCGCCGATCGTGACCTGGTGGAGCAACGTTCCGTTTCGCCCGATGCGCACGCCGTTGCCGATCACCAGGCCGATGCCGTGGCTGATGAACAGACCAGGTCCGATGCGTGCTCCCGGCGCGATGTCGACACTAGTGAGAAACAGCGAGAACCGAGCGAAGAACGGCCCCAGGACCGGGACGCGACGGCTCTTGAACCAGTGGGCGATCCGGTGGAGCACGACGGCCTGGTAGCCGTTCTCGAACAGCAGCGACTCGAGCACGTAGAAAGGGAACGGCCTGGTCTTGATCGCGCGCAGGCGGCGCGTGTCCTCGCGCAGATTCTTCAACACGGGGTTACTGAACGATCTCCAGCTCGGGTACATCCGCGAAGTCGCGCTCGTTGAGCGTCCAGAGCGCCGCGCCCTGAACCAGGGCGCACGCCGCGATCGCGATGTCCGCCTGGCGGCGGCGGGGCCGCGAGACGACTTCGTAGATCTCGGCAGCCCGGGCCGCGGCCTCCCCGTCGAACGGCACGGCGGCAGCGGCCGGCAGAATCTGCTCCTGCGCCAGTCGCTCCGCCACCGTTCGCGGACCGCGCAGCCACTCGTACAGAACCAGTGTGGAGATGCCCAAACGGTGGCCGTCCTCAACGAAGGACATCAACCGGTCGAACGAACGGTGAGGAGACACCAGAGCGTCCACCAGAGCCGAGGTGTCAAGGTGAATCATCGCCGATCGGATTCGCGGTCCCAGCCGACGCGACGGGATTCGCGGATCTCACGCAACTCGGCCTCGACCGCCTCCGCCGAGCCCGTCACCTGCGCACTGCGCAGTCGGCCGAGCACTTCCAGCATACGGAGCCGCTCGACCTCGCTCAGCCTGTCGCAACGGGCCGCATAGTCGGCGATCGCTTCGCGGACGATCTGGCTTTGAGGTTTGCCGAGCCGGTCCGCCGTTCGCCGAAGGCGCCGGACGGTAGCTTCGTCGAGTGAGTAGGTCGCGCGCACCACCATAAGGTGACAATACTGTCATAACTGCTCCGAACCTGCAGCTTGCGCGTGGTCCTCGCGCAGGTCGATCCCCGGCGGCGGCGCCATCGGCGCCCGGAGACCCTCGATCACGCCTCGGAGCTTGGCGATGACGGCGCCCTGGTTGCCGTGGACGAGTTCGCGAAAGAAGGCCAGGAAGAGGCCCGCCGAGAGAAGCAGCAGGAACGAGCACCACTGCGCCGGCCCGCCGTAGCGGCGCACGAACAGCGCGGCGCTGCGGCCGTTGAAGTACGTCCGCGAGGCCCGGTAACCGCCGACCGTCCGCGCCACCATGTGGTAGAGCACCGCCCGGTGCGCGTAGTAGCAGCGGTAGCCGCGCGCCTTCATCCGCATGCACCAGTCCGCGTCGTCGAGGGCCAGGTGGAACAACGGATCCCAGAGGCCGATCTCCTCGACGACGCTCCGGCGCACCAGCATCGCGCAGCCGTTCACGTAGGGCACTTCCTCGTCGCGGTCGTACTGACCGAGGTCGACCTGGCCTTCGCCGCGCTCCCGGGTCATCGACTCGCGGAAGCGAATGCGGCCGCCGGCTGACCACAGCCGGTCGCGCTCCCCGTGGTAGAGGATCTTCGGGCCCACGCAGCCGATAGCGGGATCCGCCTCGGCTACCGCCACGAGCTCGTCGAGGAAGTCCGGCTCGACCTCGATGTCGTTGTTGAGCAGCAGGAGGTAGTCGACGCCGCGGTCGACGGCAAGTGCGATCCCCCGGTTCATGCCGTGGACGACGCCCCGGTTCTCCTCGACCCGGATCTGAATGACGTTCGGGTGAGCGGACGCGACCGCCTCGAACGAGCCGTCGCTGGAGCCGTTGTCGATGTGGATCAACTCGCAGGCGGCATAGGTCATCGCTTCAAGGCTCGCCAACGCCTGCAGCGTGATGTCGCGCCCGTTGTAGTTCAGGACGATGGCGGCGACCGTCGGTCCTTTCTTCCGAGCCACGCGGGGCAGCGTAACGCAGAGACGGCGGTTAACATCCGCGCCATGCGCCGAAGTGGACGCCGGCCGGCCGGCCGGCGCGTTTTCCCCGCCGCCCGCGGCGGCAGCCGGCGAGGGCGCCGGCGCAACCGGTATGCGGCCGCATCCATGCGCCTCCTTCTCGCCGGAACGCTCGCTGTGCCGGTTGGCGCCGCGCCCGCGGCAACGCAAGTCACGGCCGAGTCCTCGAACGGAAGCAACGCTGAACAGGCGGCCACGGCCACGTGGCCGGGCTTCCGTGGACCAGACGGCGTTCCCGTTTCGGACAACGATCGTCTGCCGCTCCACTGGTCGACCACCGAGAACGTCGAGTGGAGCATCGACGTGCCGGGCTCCGGCTGGTCGTCGCCGATCGTCGTCGGCGACACCGTCTTCCTGACCACGGCGGCCAGACCGACGGAGGCGACCAAGCGGCCGGAGTTCGGCACCGAGTACAGCAACGAGTTCATGCGCGAGCTGCGGGAACAGGGGCTTCCCTGGGAGGAAGTCCTCAAGCGCCACGACGAACGCTTCATCGAGTTCCCCGACGAGGTCGATCTCGACTACCAGTTGATCGCGTACTCGCTCGAGGACGGCGCTGAACTCTGGCGCCGCACCTTCTTCGCCGGACCGCCACCTGGAGGCCGCCACTCGAAGAACACCTTCGCCTCGGAGACACCGGTCACCGACGGCGAGACGGTCTTCGTCTACACGACCGGTCTCGGCCTGTGGGCCTACTCACTCGAGGGCGAGCTGCGCTGGGAGCGGCGGCTCGACTCGTTCCAGATCTACATGGACTTCGGGACCGGCGGCTCGCCCGCCCTCACGGACGACCTCGTCGTCATCCTGAACGACAACCAGGAGCACCCGTTCCTCGCCGCCTTCTCCAAACAGGACGGCCGCGAGTTCTGGCGCGCGGCCCGGGGACGGCTCGCCGCGCCGCACGCGCCCAACCACCGGACATCCTGGAGCACACCCTTCGTCTGGCGTCACGACGAGCGCACCGAGATCGTCGCTCTCGGCCCCTACACGGCAATCAGCTATGACACGATGGGCCGGGAGCTGTGGCGACTCACCAGGCACTCGCTGCTGCCGGTGCCGACGCCTTTCGCCTACGGCGGCCTGCTCTACGTGACGTCGGGCGTTCACGGAGACCAGAACCGCCCGATTACCGCGATTCGCCCCGGCGCCGCCGGCGATCTCACCCTGGCTGAGGACGAGACGAGCAATGAGTTCGTCGTCTGGAACGACAACCGCGCCGGTACCTACATCCCGACGCCGATTCCCTACAAGGGCTCCCTCTGGGTCGTCTACGACCACGGCATCTTCGCCCGCTATGACGCGGCCACCGGACAGCGGCTGTACCGGGCGCGGATCGAGGACTCGAACGGCCACTTCACGACCTCGCCCTGGGCCTACCGGGACCGGATCTTCGCCACCGACGAGGCCGGCACGACGTTCGTCTTCGGAACCGGCGACGAGTTCGAGCAGCTCCACGCGAACCCGCTCGACGAGATGACCCTCGCGTCGCCGGCGTTGGCAGGCGACCGGCTAGTCATGCGAACGCGGTCGAAGCTGTACAGCCTCCGGGAACGCTGACGCGCGAAGGGCGCATCCCACCGGCGCTACTGGAGCGCCCAGATGTAGACCGGCTTGGCCGCCACGTCATCGGGCAACTCCGGTGGGATGCCGTCTCCATGGAGGGTGAGCAGGAGTTTGCGCGCATCGGGAAAAGCCTCCCCCGCCGCCTCGAGCGCCCGCAGTTCCCGTTCAGCGGTCACCGGGTCCGATGCGTCGGCGCAAACCTGGATGAGCTCGCGACGCCCGTCGGCAAAGCGCACGAGGAAGTCGACCTCGTATCCCTTTCGAGTGCGCACGTAGGTCACGTCGAGCCGCCTGCGTTCGAGTTCGACCAGAACGGCTGTTTCGAGAGCACGGCCCACGTTCGCACGCCCAGTGCGATCGAAGAGCGGAATCAGACCCGTATCGACGGGGTAGACCTTGCGCGGGTTGACCATGCGCTGCCGCTCCGAGCGCGCCTCCATCCACACCACACGGACGAGAAAGCAGTCCTCCAGGTAGCCGAGAAACCGATGCACCGTGTCCCGCGCAATCGCGAGCCCCTGCGACTTGACCGCGGCATGGAACTTCTCGACGCTGAACAGACTGCCGGCATTGCCGAGTAACTGCCTGACCAGCCACCGCAACCCGGTGACGTTGCTGACGTTGTGACGCTCTACGACATCGCGCAGGATGGCCACATCCACGTAGTCCCTCAGCAGCTGCTGCCTCGAGGCGGCCTCGAGGCCCTGCGCCTCGGGGAATCCGCCAGTACCGAGCCAGGCAGAAAAGGCTCGCTCCAGGCGCATCCGCTCTTCGCGAGCAAGTCCCTCCGTTTCACCCGGACCGGCGATGCCCTGGTGGAGAAGAGCCTCCTCGAAGCTGAACGGATGGATCAGCACTTGCCACGCGCGACCACGAAGCGCCGTGGCGATCTCTCGGGACAGCAGCGCCGCCGACGATCCCGAAACGAACACCTCCACTTGCCGGGTGTCGAGCACCCGCCGCACGAAGCGCTCCCAACCCGGCACGAGGTGAACTTCGTCGAAGCACCACATCACCCCCGCGCCGTCCGGTCCCGAAGGCGCTAGTCGGTCGTACTCGTTGAGAAGGAAGTCTAGGTGGCGCGTCTCCAGGCCCGTCAACCGGTCGTCCTCGAACGACAGATAGGGCGCATGACACGGCGCCTCGCCTTCCCGCGTCCACTCCCTCCTGAGCTGGTGCAGAAACGTCGTCTTGCCGGCCCTCCGCATCCCCACCACCGCGGTTACCTTCCCGGCAAACCGCGTGCGCCCTCTCACACGCCGCGGCGTGTGAGGAGGAAGTGGGTTCCGCAGCGACTCCGCGAGCAGCTCGGAGAGCTCCTGTCGTAGCTGGGTTGGTGCCTCCACAGTATTCTCCCTCCACAAGGGAGAATATGGCACAAAGTTCTCCTTTCTACAAGGAGAATCCTTCTGTGTTGGCGAGGGAGCCCCAAGACGAAAGGACCCATCGACACTGTAAAGGCAGCGCTCGTTCAGGGAATCTCGTGGACGGGGTTCATATCGAGTTCCAGGCGGTCGAAGAACTCGATGCGATTCGGCATCGTCGTCTGGATCGTCCTGGCCATGTCGCGGGAGATCCGCTCCGGGCGGTGCCGGACCGCGAAGAAGGGCCCGAAGCTCTCGGCCACGTCTTCCCTCCGAGGATGCTCGCGAGCGTAGTCGGAGATGAAGCCGCCGTCCGCGGCCTGCGCGGTCAACCAGTCTTCGGCGGCCGCATGGACCGGATCCAGGGAGGTGTGCGCGGCCTCGTGCATCAGGATCTCCTCCAGCACGCCGTCGCGCAGGTACTCCGCGGCCTTGCCGACATGGATCAGGATGTTGTCGTTGCCGCCGCCGAAGGGCATGTCGCCCCGGTGGATCCACACGGTTTCGACCCTGGTTCGCAGGCCCGCCGGTAGTTGGCCGATCGCCCGGCCGTAGAACGCCGCGTGACGCTCGGCGGTGGGCGCATCGCCGAACTCCGCGTTGACTTGGACCTCCACGACCATCGCGTCCTCGAAGGTGGCGTCGAACAGGTAGGCATCGGTCAACACGAAGGCATCCACGCGCCGGTCGAACATCCTGCGGGTGTCCAGCCCCGTGTAGTCGAGACTCCGCAGGGTCGACGGATCGGACGCGACGATCAGGTCCGGATCGATGAAGGCGGTGCCGCGGTACGGCGGCTCCCGCGGCACGGGCTCCGGCGCGGCGCACGCGAGGCCGAGCGACAGGACGGTGGCAGGCATGGAGCCTTGTCGCAACCGGAACACGGGGGCTGGCCTGGCGGCTACACGATCCGGACTATCGGCACCGGCAGGATGAACCTGCCGCCCCGGCGGCGGAACTCTGCCTGTTGGGCCAGGATCTCCTCTTCGAAGTTCCAGGCCAGGAGCAGCACGTGGTCGGGCGAAGGTTCCTCCAGGAGCCGCGCCGGCGCGACGATCGGGATGTGGGAGCCCGGGGTGTAGCGGCCCTGCTTGAGCGGGCTGCGGTCGGCGATGAAGTCGAGCGTTCCCGGGCCGACACCGAAGAACTCGAGCAGCGTGCTGCCCTTGGCGGGAGCGCCGTAACCGGCGAGACGGCGGCCCTCCGCCTTGAGGCCGCCCAAGCAGTCCATCACCTCCGCCTTCAACCGGCCGACCCGCCCGGCGAACGTGCGCCAGGTGTCGAACCGGTCGATTCCTAGCTGCCTCTCGGCGGCGAGGACCTCGGCGACGCTGCCGTCCACCTCGCCTTCACCGCGGCGCATCACGGTGGCCCGGAGCTGGCCATGGTGGATCGGCAGCCGTTCCGCCCGCACGATCTCCATGCCGTGGTCCTCGAAGAGCCGCATCATCGGGCCGAGCGCCCAGTACGAGACGTGCTCGTGGTACACGGTGTCGAACGCGAGCTGGTCGAGCAGGTCGACCAGGTAGTGCGCCTCGAGAACGAAGGCGCCGCCGGGCGCGAGGACCGCGTCGAGGCCCGCGACGAAGCCTCCCAAGTCGGGGATGTGCGGAAACGTGTTCGTCGCGGTGACTAGCGCCGCCCGGCCCCAGCGGTCGGCAATCTCGCCGGCGGTGTCCGCGCCGAAGAAGCCCCGGTAGCGCTCGATCCCGGTTTCGCGGCTGAACTCGGCCAGGTTCTCGGCCGGGTCGACGCCGAGGGTCCTGGCGCCGCGGTCGCGAAAGCAGCAGAGGAGCGAAGCGTCGTTGCAGCCGATGTCGACGACGAGACCGCCGTCGGCGAGCGCCCCGAAACTTCTCGCTGGCTCGGCGTTTCGTCCCATCCCGTCCTCACCTGGGAGCTCGCTTCGCGGACTTGCTCCGCCGCGTTCCGCGGAGCGAGCTCCCAGGAGGTGCCGGGCCGTCAGCGTGGCCGCCAGGTCGTCGAAGTGGGCCCGCAGCGTGTCGGAGGCGGACGACACGTAGAGGTAGTCCGTGAACATCGCGGCGGGCGGCACGCGCTCGACGAGCTGGACGTGTCCGCAGCCGCGGCAGAAGCCGACGCGCAGCGGGAAGCGCGGTTCGGGGCGGTTCAGGTCTTCGGCGCTCGGGAACTTGTTGGCCAGCGCGGTGCTGCCGAGGTCGAGGAAGACCTCGACCTCGGGCTCGGAACAGACCAGGCAACTCGCGGTCACCTAGCCCCTCGCACGGATCCGGAGTGCCGGCCAGAAGGCCGGCGCACCGACAGTCGGACTTTCGGTCGCGACGTCAGCCATGGTGGAACGGAGCGACGAGCTGCGAACCGTGAGACTCGTGGCCGACGGGCAACTCGTACAGGTCGGCCAGCGCCGAACGGACCGCGGCATGCCGATCGGGCGGGACGACGAACAGCAGGAACCCGCCGCCGCCGGCGCCGCAGAGCTTGCCTCCCAGGGCGCCGGCCGCGATGGCAGCGTCGTACCAGCCGTCGATCAGCGGCGTCGTGATCGACCCGGCAAGCTCCCGTTTCATCCGCCAGCCCTCGTCGAGCAGGCGCCCGATGCCTCTGACGTCGACGTCGCCGGCGCCGAGATCCCGGTGCAGGTCGCTCGCCTGGTCCCTCATCCTGCGCAGCGATTCCAGGTTCAACTCGGTGCGGTCGTCCTGCTCGGAGAGCACCGCGCTCGCGTCCCGTTGGTGTCCGGTCCAGAACATGAGCACCGAACGGAACAGCTCGCGCAAGAGGTCCGCGGGAATCCGGAGGTGCTCGACGGTCACCCCGCCGTCAGGCTTGAACGACAGCAGGTTGAGTCCGCCGTAGGCCGCCGCGTATTGGTCCTGCTTGCCGATCCGCGCACCCAGGACGTCGATCTCGATGTGACAGGCCTCCTCCGCCAACTGGCCCGCCGAAGCGCGCTCGCCCTTGTACGAGTGCAACGCGTTCAGCAGGCCGACGGCGAAGGCGCTCGAGCCGCCGAGGCCGGTGGACGCCGGCACGTCACCCACCGTCGAGATGTAGATCGGCGGGTCGACGCCTACGAAGCGCAGGCACTCGCGGGCGATGTTGTTGTCCAGTTCACAGGTACGTTCGACCTGCTCGCTCCGGGAGTAGTTCAGGCGCACCGGTTCGAAGAACAGCTCGCTGTGCCGCTTCACCGTGACGTAGACGTAGCGGTCGATCGTGGTCGAGAGCACCGCGCCGCCCTCCCGCCGGTAGAACGCCGGCAGGTCGGTGCCGCCGCCGACGAGCGACACGCGCAACGGAGTACGCGTAACGATCAGGCGCGATGCGTCCACGTCTGCGAGGCTTCCTGTCGTCTCAGCCGTGCCGGAGCGCCCAGTCGTAGGGGATCCGGTCGCTGAACGGATCGAGCCGCTCCATCTCGTCCGGATCGTGCGGCTCGGTGGCGGCGTTCGCCATGATGACCTGCTTGTCGCCGTACGCCTTGTAGCCGTTGGCGATCCCGGGCGGGATCTGGACCAGTACGTAGTTGTCCTCGCCGAAGAAGACCTCCTGGAGCTCGCCGTGGGTCGGCGAGTCCTCGCGCAGGTCGTACATCACGAGCTTGGCCCGGCCGCTGATCACCGCGTTGTTGACCGTCATCGACCGGTGAATGTGCCAGGCCTTGATCGTCCCCGGCCAGGCTGTCGAGAAGTAGATCTCGCCGAAGCCGAGGAAGTGCTCGTCCGTGGCCGTGAGCATGTGCATGATCTTGCCCCGCTCGTCGACGATCTGACGAAGCGGAACCACCTTGACGCCGTGGATCATCCCTTCTCCTCCGGGTTTGCTGCCTCCGGGTTTGCCTCGCCGGCGCCGGCGGCCCAGCGCAGCGATCCGTCCAGCCGCCCCGAGTCGAGCAGCCGGTTGAGCCAGAGCAGGCGGACGAAGCGCGGGTCGCCGTAGAGTGCCGCGTCGAGGCCGACGCGGCGATAGTCCTCGATCAACTGCTTCGCGCCGGCGGCGGCGTCCCGGAACTCGAAGTCCGGGAAAGCGCGCGCGAACTTCTCGAACGAGGCGCGGTACGTGCGCTGGTCGGCGCCGGGTTCACCTCGCACCTCGATCTCGCAGCCGGACACGAGATCGGCCGCGATCTCCGCGAGTTCGATCACGCGGTGGTTCAGGTGGTCGGCGCCGACATTGAAGGCCTCGTTGTGAACCAGCGAGAGGGGCGCTTCGAGCACGCGGTGAAACGCCGCCGCCACGTCCTCGACGTGAACGACCGGCCGCCACGGCTTGCCGTCGCCGTAGACGACGACCCGCCGGTTGGCGAAGGCCGCGCCGGTCAGGTCGTTGAGCACCGTGTCGAAACGCATGCGCGGCGACAGGCCGTAGACGGTGCCGTTGCGCAGGAACGTCGGCGAGAAACCGTCGCGTGCCAGCTCCCGGATCGCCTCCTCGCTCCGGACCTTGGAACGCGCGTACAGGGTCCGCGGGTCGAGCGGCGAGGTTTCGTCCACCGTTTCCGTGCTGGACTGCCCGTACATGATGCAGGAAGACGAGAACAGGAAGCGGCGCACCTCGGCCTCGCGCGCCAGCTCGGCCAGGCGCACCGAAGACTGGTGGTTGATCTCCTCGGTCCAGGTTTCGTCGAGGTTGCCGATCGGGTCGTTCGAGAGCGCGGCGAGGTGGATCACCGCGTAGAACGCGCGCAGGTCGGCCGGCTCCAGGTCGCGGATGTCCTTGCGGATCGACGAAATCGGCGCGGGGGCCGGCGTGATCGTGCAGTCGTCGAAGTAGCCCGTATCGAGCCCGACGACGTCGTAGCCGCGCTCGACCAGGTACGGCGCCATGACCGAGCCGAGATAGCCGCGATGCCCCGTGACCAGGACCGGGCGGCGGGGCGAACTCACCGTTCCACGCCTTCCGCCGCGGCAGCCGATGCCGCCGGGGCCGCGTCGCCGGGGCCTCTGGCCGCGGCGCCTTCCGCTGCCCACCCGGCGGCGGATGATCCGAGGAGCCGCGCCGTGTGTGCGAGCAACGGCTCTTCGTCGGTCACCAGGCCGAAGGGGCAGCCCGCCGCGGCCGCCGCCTGGCCGTCGCGCTCGTCGTCGCCCAGGAACGTCGTCCGCGTCAGATCGAGATGATGGTCGCGCTGGGCCTGAAAGAGCATCCCCGGCGCCGGCTTGCGGCAGGAACAGCCCTCGTCCCAGCCGTGGGGACAGAAGTAGATGCGGTCGATCCGCCCGCCCGCGTCCTCGGCCTCGCCGCACAGGCGTCGATGCACCGCCGCCAGGTCGTCCAGCGTCATCCGACCACGGGCGACTCCCGGTTGGTTCGACACGACGAGCACCCGCCAACCAGCCCGGTTGAAGGCCGCGAGCGCGTCGCGAGCGCCCGGCAGCCAGCGCAGGTCCTCCGGCCGACAGACGTACTCCGCCCGCGGCGGTCGCTCGTTGAGCACCCCGTCGCGGTCGAGGATGATCGTCGGCGAACGGGCGAAGAACGCCTCGGTCAGCGGCAACCGCTCGTGGCCGCCGACGCTGTAGTAGCGGTGCTCGCTCCAGTAGGCGTGGAGTTCGCCCCGGGCGGTCAGGGCCGGATAGACCGCCTCCTCGAACAGTAACTGGCGATCCGGCAAGAGAGGCAACACCACCGACTTCTCGAGGATCGCGTAGCTGATCTCGACGCCGCTGAGCCCTGGCGTCGTCCGACCGCGATCGAAGACGGTGACGAAGCCGTCGTCGCCCACGATCACGCTGTCCCGCGTGTAGCCGTCCCGGTTCCCGTAGACGGTGATCTGGGCCGCCGCCCCGGAGTCGACGTAGGCGCGCCACATCCGGTCGAACCGCATCGGCCAGTAGTTGTCGCAGTAGAGGAGCAGGAACATGTCGTCCAGTTCGTCGGCTGCGTCCTTGACCCGGTGCGCCGTCAGGTCATCCGGGGCCGTCACCCGGTGGCTGATCCCGACACCGTAGGCCGAGCCGTCGCCGAAGTGGTCGATCATCGCGTCCGCTCGATAGCCGAGCAGCAACAGGACGCGCTCGAAGCCCTGCTCGCGCAGCATGTCGATCACGTGGCCAAGGAACGGCTTGCCGTGGAACGGAATCAACGCCTTGGGCAGCGTGTCCGTCAGCGGCGCCAGGCGGGCGCCCCGGCCGCCGGCCAGGATCACGGCCTGGGTAGGTTTAGCCCGCATGTTTCACCGACGTCCTACTGCGGGCGCGGATCCGCTCGCCGTAGCGCGACGTTCTCCCTCACGTCGCCTCGACGTAGTGTCCGCTACGCCTGCGGCGCCTCTCAGTCCGAGCGCCGCACTACAGCGGCGCCTCCGCGCCCTCGCTACGGACGTCGATAAAACACGCGGGCTTAAGTGCATTGTTGGCTCGATCGTCGGCGCGCAAGCGAGACTACTCCGTTTCAGTTGCGAACGCGCTTGCCGCCAGGGTCGTACATGGGTCTGAGGGAAGCCTCGGCCGGGACGCGAACGCCCGCGACCTCGATCTCGAAGCCACCGGGCAGTTTGGGGAAGTCCGGCAACAGCGACATGGGGACGTAGCCGAGACCGATGGCCGCTCCGAGGCTGTGGCCATAGTTCCCGGAAGTGACGTAGCCCGCGATTTTGTCCCCGAGCCAGATCGGTTCGTAGTGGTAGAGCAGCGGCCGCGGATCCCGGAGCCTGAACTGGACCAGGCGCTTCGCGATGCCGCTCTCCTTCTGCCTGAGCAACGCCTCGCGGCCGATGAAGCCACCGGGCTTGTCGAGCCTGAGGGCGAACCCGAGGCCGGCTTCGAGCGGCGAGTCCTGATCGGTGATGTCGTGGCCCCAGTGGCGGTAAGCCTTCTCGATGCGCAGCGAGTCCAGGGCGTGGTAGCCGGCGTGCACGAGGTCGAAGGCCTCGCCGGCAGCCACGATCTCGTCGTAGACGCCGACCACGAACTCCGTCGGAACGTAGAGCTCCCAGCCGAGTTCGCCGACATAGGTGATGCGCGATGCCCGCACCAGACCGTAGCCCAGTTCGATCTCGCGGCTGGTCGCGAACGGGAACGCCTCGTTGGCCAGGTTCGCAGGCGTCAGGGACTGGAGGAGAGCGCGGGAAGTCGGCCCCATCAGGGAGATCACGCCCATCGCCGAGGTCACGTTCGTGAGCATGCAGTGCGCATCGCCCGGAATGTGGCCCCTGAGCCAGCGAAAGTCCCGCACCTCGGAAGTGGCGGCGGTGACGATGAGGAAACTGTCTTCCGCCAGGCGCGTCACCGTGAGATCCGCCTCGATGCCGCCGCGCTCGTTGAGCCACTGGGTGTAGACGATGCGGCCGGGCGGCACATCGACGTCGTTGGCGCAGACCCGGCTGAGCACCCTGGCCGCATCCCGGCCTTCCAGGCGGAACTTCGCGAACGACGACTGGTCGAACAGTCCGACGTTCTCGCGCACGGCTCGATGTTCGGCGGCCGAGTACTCGAACCAGTTCTGGCGTCCGTAGCTGTACTCGTAGCGGGCCGGCACGCCCTTCGGCGCGTACCAGTTCGGCCGCTCCCAGCCGGCGAGTTCCCCGTGGCAGGCGCCAGCGGCCTCCAGGCGGTCGTACAGGGGTGACCGGCGCACGCCCCTCGCCGTCTCGAACTGGCGATACGGGTAGTGCATGGCGTAGAGGAGCCCCAGGCTCTCGGAGACCCGCTCGCGCAGGTACCTGCGGTTGCCCTGGAAGGGCATGTTGCGGCGCACGTCGACTTCCCAGAGGTCGGCCGGCGGATGCCCTTCGAGGATCCACTCGGAAACGACCTTGCCGATCCCGCCCGCGGACTGGATTCCGATCGAGTTCAGGCCGGCCGCGACGAAGCAGTTCTCGCACTCGGGCACCGGCCCGACGTGGTAGCGGACGTCCGGCGTGAAGCTCTCCGGGCCGCAGAAAAGCTGCAGAACCTCGGCCGACTCAAGAGCCGGCATCCGCTCCCTGGCGCCGCGCAGCAACGGCTCGAAGTGTTCGCGGTCGGCGGCGATTTCGTCGAAGCAGAAGTCCTCGGGGATGCCGTCCATGCCCCAGGGCCGCGCGTTCGGCTCGAAAACGCCGACGATCAGCTTGCCCGCGTCGTACCTGAAGTACGAGATGGCATCGTAGTCCCGCACGACAGGCAGGCTCGCGTCGAGTCCCTCGACGCCGTCGAAACGGACGTAGTAGTGCTCGCAGGCATGCAGCGGGACGTTGACGCCGATGGAGGCGGCCAGCTCTCGGGTCCACATGCCGGCGCAGAGGACGACGCAGTCGGCATCGATGTCCCCCTGCTCCGTGGCGACGCCGACGGCACGCCCCCCGACGGTGCGAACGGCGGTCACCGGCGCCTGCTCGACGATCCGGGCGCCTGCGGCTCGGGCGCCCGCGGCCAGCGCCAGGGTGATTTCGGTCGGGTTCGCGTAGCCGTCGCCGGGGATGTGCAGTCCGCCGAGCAGGTCGGACGTCTCGAGCAGCGGGACGCGTTCCCCGATCGTCTTCGCCGTCACCACGTCGACCGGCAGCCCGAGCACCTTCGCCAGCGAAGCGGCGCGCTTGAACTCCTCGAACCGCTCCGGGTCGGCGGTGACCGAGAAGGAGCCGCAGCGGCGATAGCCCGTCGACTGTCCCGTCTCCTGCTCGAGGCGGGCGTAGAGCTCGCTCGTGTAGCGGGCGAGGCTCGTCATCGTGGCCGACTGGCGCAGTTGGCCGAGCAGGCCGGCGGCATGCCAGGTCGTGCCGGAAGTGATCTGGCGGCGTTCGAGCAGGAGCACATCGAACTCTCCCGAGCGCGCCAGGTGGTAGGCGACCGAACAACCGATCACGCCTCCGCCGACGACGATCACGCCAACGCGGCGCGGCAACTCCGGTTCCGCTGCAGGGCCCGCAGGGCCTGGCTCGACGGTCGGAGTCATAGTCGCGCGGAGGACTCTAGCGGTCGAGCCAGTGCCAGGCAGCGCTGGACCGCGGACAACCCGGAGCGTTACGCTTGACGTAAGGCGGAAGGGCCACTAGCCTCCGAGCGGTTCGGATGATTCGGAATCGGATGGTGCCGGTGCATCCGGGCGAAGTGCTTCGGGAGGAACTCGACAGCATCGGTCTGTCGGCCAGCGAGATGGCTCGGGCGATCGACGTTCCCGTCCATCGGGTCACGTCCATCCTCAACGGCAATCGCGGCGTCACCGCCGATACGGCGCTCAGGCTCGGCCGTTACTTCGGCACCAGCGAACGCCTCTGGCTCAACCTCCAGCAGACCTGGGAGATCCGTCGGGCGGAGATCGACACCGGAGCGCACATCCTCGAACGGGTGGTCTCTCGGGAAACCGAAGCGCTCCGCGAAGCGGCCGGAGCAGCGAGTAGAGCGCTGAACGTCTCCACCCAGGCCGCCGCCTCGCTCAGGGCGCTCGAACAGAACACCGCGCTTTGCGATCAACTGAACGGCATCGAGCGGTCGCTGCGGGAGCTTGGCGCCAACAACCCCGGGGCGCCTGGCGCCAGGTTCTGACGATCATCTCCGGCTAAGCTCCAAGCGGCCATGAAAGACGCCACGACCTTCCACCGCTCCCCCATCCTCAACTCGCCCTACGAACTGCCGGGGCGACACTGGGTGCTGGACGAAAGCGGTCAGCCGACGGAGAGAATCGGCGAGGGCCGTCGCCCGGTGTCCTTCGTCTCGCCCATTCCCAGGGCGAGAAAGACCGGGCGCAAGGCGCAACGGCGGCTCACCCTGGACGAAGACATCGAGGCGCTCGAGACGCCAGATGGTCAGCAGTACGAACTGACGGAACTCATCGGCGGGCTGCGCCGGGAGATTGCCGCCTGGCGCACGCTGCCGGAGTCGCAATGGCGCGTGACGCCCGAAACCGCGCGCCTGCTCAAGCACTGGCGCCACCACCGGTTCAGCGGCATCCGCCCGTTCTTCTGCCAGGTGGAAGCCGTCGAGACCGCCATCTGGCTGACCGAAGTCGCGCCCGCCGTCGGCAAGCGTGGGCGTCGCTTCCTGGACCGGATCCAGGCGGCCAGCGAGCAGGCGAACCCGGGACTCTCGCGCATGGCGCTCAAGCTCGCCACCGGCGCCGGAAAGACCACCGTCATGGCCATGCTCATCGCGTGGCAGACGGTGAACGCCGTTCGCCGCCCCGCCAGCCGGCGATTCACGCGCGGCTTTCTCGTCGTCGCGCCGGGCATCACCATCCGCGACCGCCTGCGGGTGCTCCAGCCGAACGACCCCGACAGCTACTACGCCAGCCGCGAACTCGCGCCGCCGGACATGCTGCGCGAAATCGACAAGGCGAAGATCGTCATCACGAACTACCACGCCTTCGGGCGGCGGGAGACGATGAAGCTGGCCAGGGGCAACCGCGCCCTGCTCCAGGGTCGCGGCCCGGAGCTCGCGACCCGCGAGACGGAAGGCGAGATGCTGGCCCGCGTGATGCCGGAACTGATGACCATGAAGGGCGTCCTCGTCCTGAACGACGAGGCCCACCACTGCTATCGCGAGAAGGCCGGGGAAGACGAAGAAGGCAAGCTGAAGGGCGATGATCGCCTTGAGGCGAAGCGCAACCAGGAGGCGGCGCGCGTGTGGATCTCCGGCCTCGAGGCGGCCCAACGCAAACTGGGCCTGAGGAGGGTCATCGACCTCTCGGCCACGCCGTTCTTCCTGCGCGGCTCCGGCTACGCCGAGGGCACGCTCTTTCCGTGGACCGTCAGCGACTTCTCCCTGATGGACGCGATCGAGTGCGGCATCGTCAAGCTCCCGCGCGTGCCGGTGGTCGACAACGTCCCCGGCGCCGAGATGCCGATGTATCGGAACCTGTGGGAGCACGTCGGCAACAAGATGCCGAAGAAGGGCCGGGGCAGCGGGGCGCCGCCCGACCCGATGTCGCTGCCGACCGTGCTGCAAAGCGCTCTGGAGGCCCTCTACGGCCACTACGACAAGACCTTTCTCCTCTGGGAGGAATCCGGCATCGACGTACCGCCCTGCTTCATCGTCGTGTGCAACAACACGGCCACGTCGAAGCTCGTCTACGACTACGTCGCGGGCTTCCACCGCGCGTCCGGAAACGGCACGGGGGGAACCGGGACCTTCCACAACGGTCGCCTGCCGCTGTTTCGCAACTTCGACGCGGCCGGAATGCCGCTGGCCAGGCCCCGCACGTTGCTCATCGACAGCCACCAGCTCGAATCCGGCGACGCGCTCGACAGGAGCTTCCGCGCGGCCGCCGCGGACGAGATCGACCGCTTTCGCCGGGAGATCGTCGAACGCACCGGCGACCGCCAGCAAGCCGAGAAGCTGACGGACCAGGACCTGCTGCGCGAGGTGATGAACACGGTCGGCAAGGCCGGCCGGCTGGGCGGCGACATCCGGTGCGTCGTCTCCGTCGCCATGCTGACCGAAGGTTGGGACGCCAGCAACGTCACTCATGTCCTCGGTCTGCGGGCTTTCGGGACGCAACTTCTCTGCGAACAGGTGATCGGCCGCTCCCTGCGCCGGCAGTCCTACGAGCTCAACGACGGCGGCCTCTTCGACGTCGAGTACGCGGACGTCTTCGGCGTGCCCTTCGACTTCACCGCCAGGCCCGTCGTGGCGCCGCCGCAGCCGCCCGCCGAAACCGTGCAGGTCAAGGCGCTCTCGCCGGAACGAGACGACGCGGAGATCCGATTCCCGCGAGTCGCCGGCTACCGCGTCGAACTGCCGAACGACCGCCTCCTCGCCTCATTCACGGAGGACTCCCTGCTCGAGCTCACGCCGGAGCTCGTGGGCCCGACGATCGTGCACGACCAGGGCATCATCGGCGAGGGCCACGATCTCACGCCCGAGCGGCTGGACGACGTCCGCCGGTCCACGGTGCTCTACGAACTGACCAGGCGGCTGCTCTTCAAGCACTGGCGCGACGCGAACGAGGAGCCGAAACTGCACCTCTTCGGCCAGTTGAAAGGCATCACCGACACCTGGCTCAGGGACTGCCTCAGGTGCAAGGGAGGCACCTTCCCCGCCCAACTGATGATGGCCGAGCTCGCCGACCGCGCCTGCGAGAAGATCGCGTCCGCCGTCACCCGCGCGCAGCTGCACCATCAGCCGGTCAAGGCGCTGCTCGATCCCTACAACCCGATCGGCACGACCCGCGGCGTGAACTTCACTACCTCGCGCACCCAACGCTACGCGACCGGGCGGCGAAGCCACCTGAACTGGGCAATCCTCGACAGCACGTGGGAAGGCGAGTTCTGCCGCGTTCTCGACTCGCACCCCCAAGTCCTCGCCTGGGTGAAGAACCGCGGCCTCGGCTTCGACGTGCCGTACCGGTTCGGCGGCGCCGCCCACCGCTACGTGCCCGACTTCATCGCGATTCTCGATTATGGCCTCGGCGAAGACGAGCCCCTGCACGTCGTGGTGGAGGTCAAGGGCATGCGCGGGGAGGACGCGAAGGCGAAGAAAGAAGCCATGGACTCCTACTGGCTGCCCGCGGTCAACGCGCTTGGACGCCACGGCCGATGGGCGTTCCTGGAACTTGGGGATCCGCACGAAATGCAGAGCGACTTCGACCAATCGGTCGGCGACGCGTTGAAGGCGCTCGCCAAAGAAGAGCGGATGAAGGAGGCCATTGCCGGATTGATCGCGATGGGCGGTTCCGATCCGAACGCCGAGTACATCCCAAGGCGCCGCAGCGCGGAAGCAGGATGATCCTGGTGGATACATCAGTCTGGATCGACCACCTTCACCGGCCGATCCCGGCGCTCAACGCGCAGCTCGCAGAACGCAACGTCCTGTGCCACGAAATGGTGATCGGAGAACTCGCGCTGGGTAATCTGCAGGCCCGCGACAGCGCGCTTCACGACCTGAAGGCTCTTCCCCAGGCCGAAGCACTCGCGGGAAAGGAAGTGCTCGAGTTGATTGAAGAACGGAAACTCACGGGGCGAGGCATCGGCTACGTGGACGCCAACCTCCTCGGCGCCGTGCTGGCGGACGGCAACGCGACCCTGTGGACGACCGACCGGAAACTGCGGCGGCTCGCGGCGGAACTCGGCATCGTCCACGTCCCTGACCCGGAGGACCGTTAGCCCGATGGCCAGGAAGACCAGGAAGGTCGAGACGCTGATCCACCGCGAAGCGTCGCGCCGCAACATTCCCACCGCCGAGTACCAGCCGGTGATGCACGCGTACGACCGGGACCCGATCCGCGTCGCCTACGAGCGGCGCAACCCGGACCTCGATCCGCAACTGGTCTGGCGCGGCAAGGACATGCGGGACTGGTCCGAGCTCGTCGTACCCGCGCCGCCGCTCTTCATCCAGGAGAAGATGCACCCCAAGGTGCTGATCGACGACCTGGCCCGCGTGAGCCGCCAGGCGCGCGAACGGGAAGCCGGCGACCAGACCGTCCAACCCGATCTCTTCGGCGACTTCAACGGCCTCCCGGACGGCGACGCCAGGACCGAGTTCTACCGACACGACGCCAACTGGTCGAACCGCATGATTCTCGGCGATTCCCTGCAGGTCATGGCGTCGCTCGCCGAACGGGAAGGCCTGCGCGGCAAGGTGCAGTGCATCTACATCGACCCGCCCTACGGCATCAAGTTCAACTCGAACTTCCAGTGGTCGACGACGAGCCGGGACGTCAAGGACGGCAAGGCGGACCACATCACGCGGGAACCGGAACAGGTCAAGGCGTTCCGGGATACCTGGCGGGACGGCATCCACTCGTACCTGACGTATCTGCGGGATCGCTTGACCGCGGCCCGCGATCTGCTCACCGAGAGCGGGTCGGTGTTCGTGCAGATCGGCGACGAGAACGTGCACCGGGTGCGGGCGGTGATGGACGAGGTCTTTGGGGCGGAGAACTTCGTCTCGCAGATCTATTTCGCGAAGACGACGGGGTTCGTGGGCCAGTACTTGGCGAACGTCGCCGACTACGTTCTTTGGTACGCACGGGACCGGGCCTCTGGCAAGTACCGGCCGCTCTGGCGGAAGAAAGTCGCTGGCACCGAGGGGGCAGCCGGATACAAGACTTGGGAGTCGTACCGAACGCTGACGAACTATCCGTTCTCGCCGTCGCGCCTTGCGACGTTATCTGATCTAACGTCGCAAGGCGCGACGGCGAAGGACGGTGACGTGTTCGTCTGCGGGAGGTCGTTTCTTCCGCTCCCGGGATTGCACTGGAAGACGACATCTTCGGGTCTCAGGCGACTCGGTGCTGCGAGTCGAATAGCTGCGGAGGGAAGAACACCGGGGTACGTACGGTTCATGGACGACTTCGCGGTAACGCCCTTTGTCAATCGCTGGACGGACACGGTAGGACAGAACCAGTTCGGCGGTAGCAAGACCTATGTCGTCCAGACCGCACTTCCAGTAGTACAGCGCTGCCTCCTCATGACCACCGACCCCGGCGACCTCGTCCTCGACCCGACCTGCGGCTCCGGTACGACCGCCTACGTCGCCGAGCAGTGGGGACGGCGCTGGATCACGATCGACACCTCCCGCGTCGCGCTCGCTCTCGCTCGCGCCCGGATCATGGGCGCCCGCTACCCGTACTACCTGCTCGCCGACAGCCGCGAGGGCCAACTCAAGGAAGCCGCGATTGCCCGCAAGGCTCCTTCGGAAGCGCCGACGTACGACGACATTCGCCACGGCTTCGTGTACGAGCGTGTCCCCCACATCACGCTCAAGCTGATCGCCAACAACGCCGAGATCGACGTGATCCACGAGCGGATGCAGCCGGACGTCGAAGCCGCGCTCAGCGACCTCAATCGCGCCTTGCGGGATCACGCCGTGCCGTTCACCGTCGGGACCGGCGGACGCAGGGGCAAGGAGATCGACTTCGGCGCCCCGCCGGGAAGCACGGTCGATCTTCCGTCGGGCGAGTCGGCGCCCGCCAACGGCCTGCTCGAATGGGAAGTGCCCCGGGAGCCGGAGAACGACTGGAACGAGGCCGCTCGCGAAGCCCACGAGCGCTTCTGGCGGGCCCGGATCGCCCGCCAGCGAGAGATAGACGCCTGCATCGCCGCGAGCGCCGAGTACGAGCACCTCTACGACAAGCCGTACCAGGACAACAGGAAGGTCCGCGTCGCCGGCCCCTTCACCGTCGAGAGCGTCTCGCCGCATCGCCTGGCCGCCCTGGACGAGCACGATGAGCTCCTCGTCGCCGAGCCCCGCGCGCGCTACGACCCGGGCGCCGACGTGTCGCGCCACGAGTTCGCCCACGTGATTCTCGAGAACCTCCGCACCGCCGGGGTTCAGCAGGCCAGGAAGGCTGGCCGGATCGCCTTCTCGTCGCTTGAGCCGTGGCCCGGCGAGCTCGTCTGCGCCGAGGGCCGCTACCTGGACGGCGACGGCAAGGAGCGGAGCGCCGGCGTCTTCATCGGTCCGGAGTTCGGCACCGTCTCCCGCCCGGACCTGGTGAGCGCCACCCGCGAGGCCGCCGACGCCGGCTTCGACGTCCTGATCGCCTGCGCCTTCAACTTCGAAGCGCACGCCGCCGAGTTCACGAAGCTCGGCCGCGTCCCCGTGCTCAAGGCCCGCATGAACGCCGACCTGCACATGGCCGACGACCTCAGGAAGACAGACACGGCCAACCTCTTCGTGATCTTCGGCGAGCCCGACATCGACATCGAACCCGCCGCCGGCGGCAACGGCGAGCCGGACTGGCTCCGGGTCAGGATCAAGGGCGTCGACGTCTTCGACCCATCCGCCGGCGAAGTCCGCAGCGACGGTCCCGAAGGCATCGCCTGCTGGTTCGTGGACACCGACTACAACGAAGAGAGCTTCTTCGTCCGCCAGGCCTACTTCCTCGGCGCCGGGGACCCCTACAAGTCCCTCAGAACCACCTTGAAGGCGGAAATCGACTCCGAAGCCTGGGCTACCCTGCGGAGCGACACCTCCCGCCCCTTCCCGAAACCCACCACCGGCCGCATCGCCGTCAAGGTCATCAACCACCTCGGCGACGAAGTGATGAAGGTATTCGGGGTCTGAATCGACCGCGCCTCGACCTCGGTGCGGCTGGTCTCGCGGAAGCGCTTCAGCCACTCGCCGGCGCCCGGTCGAGGACAGTCCTGAGTGGGAGGTCCGTGAACCGTTCGTCCATGCGGATCAGAAGGTCAGCCGCACGCGTTCGGGGGCCCGGCCTCAGCCGAGCAGCCGGAACAGCACGGCGACCACCAGGCTGGCGGTTCCAACAGTGAACCCGCCCACCACCAGCACGATGCGCCAGGTGAGCTGGTCGCAAAGGTCCGCCAGTTCCGCTCGAAGGTGCTCTCGCTCGACGAGGCCCGCGACGGCCGCCGCGCAGACGTCCCGCAGCGCCGCAACGCGGTCGCCAGACTCCGCTACAGGGCCGCCCGAGAGACGAGCCACAACCCCAGCATCACCACTCCACAGAACCACAGAATGAACAAGAGCCGTGAGGCTTTGCGGATCGCAGGAGCAAACAACCAGTTCGGCAGGGACACCTCTGGTTCCGGTTCGTTCGGCGAATGGAAGTGACCCTCATCAACCACTGCTCCGGCGCACGGCAAATCCAAGAGTTTGCATGAGTACGCCTTCTCTGCGTTCGGTCTCCGGATACCGGAACCGGAGCCGCACCGTCTGCTAGGGTTCGCAGGCATGGAGAACGTCGAGGCCGCGAACCAGCGTACCGCAAAGCTGTAACAGCGACGGGATCAACTCACCGCCCGACTGCAACGGCTCCAGCAGGCCGAGAAGACGAAGCAGAGGAAGCTCAGGACCCGGCGGCTCATCCTCATGGGAACGATGATGGAAACGCGGGTGAAGGACGACCCGGACTACCGGGAAAGAGTCCGGACCGCGCTCGACGGATTCCTCGTGAAGGATCCCGACCGGAAACTCTTCGACCTGCCGGGAGACCGGACATGACCCCGACCGACACGCTGCGCACGGCCGAGATCCTGCGCGAGGCCGGGGTCCCGGAGCGGCAGGCCGCAGCCACCGCGAGAGCGATCGACCTCGCGGTCGCGGAGTCCCGCGGCGATCTGGCGACGCGGGCCGACCTAGCGGAGATGGAGACCCGGCTGACCCGAACGCTGTACCGCGCCCTGCTGATCCAGACCGGCGTGATCGCCGGGATCGTGATCGCCCTGCTCCGACTGCTGCCGTAACGGCCGGCAGACCCGCTTCGGTGGGTGGAGAGCCCCTCCGGTTCCCTCAGTAGTAGCAGGCCTTGAACGGGGCCTGCTCGATCAGACGGTCGAGGAAGCGCTTGGCGGAGGCGGCGGTGGCTCGACTGACGGCCATGCCGAATCCCCACCTCGAACAGCGGTCAACGGCAGTCAACTGCTTGATTGTGCGGTTGCTGGGGAACCAGATCGAGAAGAGTGTCGACTTGCACTGCGTCGCCCGGTCTGTTGGCCTTGAGATCTCCTCGGAGGCGCGTGACCCGCCTCGTCCGCCGCTGGCGCCGCTGGCGCGCCGCGGCGGTAAAGCACGTGACGGGCCGGGCGCGCCCGCAAGCCACCAGGTGGGCCAGGATGCGGCCTACGGTCGCGTCCGAGATGTACCATCGGGCAGCTGTCCGCGCGTGCGGGATGGCGAAGCAGGTGACCGATTCTGCGCGAAACCGGCTGAAACGCACCTTCTCGAAGGCGAAGAACGGCTCGAAACGGCGACGCGGCGCGCTACAGGAGAGATAAGACCCGCCAAGCCAGCCATAGCGACAGACTATCCCCATCGCGCTCTTGCAGGCTGCTTTCCGCGCTGATTCCTTTATCAGCAGCATCTCGTAGGGAGTCGGCAAGTTGACGATGGTGTTCCCCATGTCCGACGGCCCGATGCCGGCACCGCCGGCATGAATGTCCCAGCCGTAGCCGCCCGGCGAGTAGAGCCATGACTTGGGGAACTTGTATGCCTCCCCTTTGATGATGAGCGTCTCTTCGCACTCGTTTCAGTCATGCACCTCTTCCGCCGCGACCAGCCTCGGTGCGCCGCCGATCAGTACGAAGAACAGCGCGCCCAACAGCGCGCCGCGAGACCAACTCTGTGTCCTCATTGGAGGCCCTCCGGTTATGGAGGCCCTCCGGTTATGGATGTGCCGTAGGCTAGCCTCATTCCGCCGCCGAATCGTCCACTAGCCGTTCGCCTCTATCCGTGCCATGCGCCGCTCAGCCCTGCTCGCGACTTGCGCCCTCGCCTTGGCTTGCACCGCCGCACGCACGCCGGACCCACCGCGGCGCGTCTTCCTGATCACGGTCGACACGCTGCGCGCCGATCATCTGGGCTGGCATGGCTACCCCCGGGACACGAGTCCGCGGCTGGACGAATGGGTCGAGCGGGGAGTCGTCTTCGAGAGGGCGATCGTCCAGTGGCCGAAGACCGGACCGTCCTTCGCCTCGATGTTCACCAGCCTCTACCCGCACACGACGGGTTTGATCAACACGGCCGCGCAGACGATCCCCGACGACTACCTCGCGCTGCCGGCCTGGTTCCAGGAACGTGGCTTCACGACCGCGGCCGTGATCTCCAACCCGGTGCTGAGCCGGGAACTCGGCTGGGGCCGCGGCTTCGACCGCTACGAGCAGACCTGGGTCGACCAGGCGACGCTCGACGCCGTCGACGAACTCCCGCTGGAGCAGCGGCCGATGGCGTTCCGGCGTCACGTGTGGGCCGACCGCGTGAACGAACTCGCCCGGCCGTTGCTCGCCTCGCTGGCCTCCGAGGAGCGGCTGTTCGTCTGGCTGCACTACACCGACCCGCACGCCCCCTACCTGCTCCAGCCAGGAACCGGAAACCCGTTCATCGACGACGAGCACTACACGAGCAACGAGCTCGTCGACCTCACCGGCGCGGAGGGGCGAGCGCTCGGCGATCAGCGGGAACTCCGCTACTACGTCGCCCAGTACGACGCGAATGTGTGGGTCACGGATCGCGCGATCGGCGCCATCCTGGACGAGATCGCCGCCCTCGGCATGGAGAACGGGAGCCTGCTCGTGCTGACCTCCGACCACGGCGAGGAGCTGAACGAGCACGGGGTGCCTTTCGAACACGGTCCGGTACCCTACAACAGCAGCGTCCACGTGCCGCTGGTCCTCGTCGGCGATCCCTGGGCCGACGCCCGCCGGCGCGTCGAGCAGCCGGTCGAGTTGATCGGGCTCTTTCCCACCTTGATCGAGTTGATGGGAGAACCGATGCCCGAGGGCTTCGAGGGCCGGAGCTGGGCGCCTTTGTTGCGGGAACAGCCCCAAGCCGACGAAGCCGAAACCGGCGCCGTTGCGGATCCAACCGCCTTCGCCGACGCCGGCGCCTACCAGCGTCACCTGCGGAGCATTCAGGACGGCGAGTGGCAGCTCGTCCTGCGTCCGCCGAACCGGGACCGCGAGAAGCCGACGATCGAGCTCTATCACCTGCCGTCCGACCCGCTGCAACAAAGAGACGTGGCCTCCGAGTTCCCCGAGGTCAAGGACCGCCTGGGACGTCAGCTCAGCAGGTGGATCCGCGATTCGCCGCAGAACGTCACGCCGCACACCGAGGCCGCGCGCAAGGCGCTCGAGGCGATGGGCTACCTGGAGTGACGGAGTCGCCTCCGCTTGCACCGAACGCGGGCCAGCATGCCCGCGTTCCCGGGATCCGAGAGTGATGTCCGCCCCCCGCGCCCCGGAAGCGCCGACTTCGGGACGCTCCCAGTGACGGAGCCTCCGCCGTTCGCGATCGAGCGGGTCAGCGTCATCATCCCCTGCCTGAACGCTGCCGCGACTCTCGGCGCGCAGCTCGAAGCGCTCAGCCGGCAGACCTGGCGGGGCGAGATCGAGGTACTGGTCGCGGACAACGGCTCGACCGACGGCTCGGTCGAGCTTGCCGAGTCCTGGCGCGACCGGCTGCCCGGCCTGCGCGTCCTGCACGCCGCCGGCCGGAAGGGACCGGCGCACGCCAGAAACGTCGCCGCGGCGGCGGCCAACGGCGACGTCCTCCTGTTCTGCGACGCCGACGACGAAGTCGCCGAGGGCTGGATCGCCGGCCTCGTACCCGAGCTGGAGCGCCACGAGGCGGCGGCGAGCCGCCACGAGATCGAGCGCCTGAACGGCGAGCAGGCCCGACGGTTGCACGGCGACGCCGCACAGCAGCACGGGTTGCCCGCCTACACGAACCCGCCCTTCCTCGATCACGCCGGCGGCTGCGGCCTCGGTGTCCGGCGCCACGTCTTCGAAGAACTCGGCGGTTTCGACGAGGAGTACGTCGCGCTGGAGGACACCGATCTGTGCTGGCGCCTGCAGCTCGCGGGCCGCCGCCTCGTGTTCGCTCCCGAGGCGGTCGTCCACGTGCGGTTCCCGGCAACCCTCGCGGACGCCTTCCGCCAGGCGGCCCAGTACGGGCGGTACAACGTGTACATCTACACGCGGTACCGATCGCGCGGCATGCCGCGGCTTCCCGCACTGCCGGGGCTGCTGCGACTCGGCTCGCTGCTGCTGCGGAGTCCACAACTCCTGTCCAGATCGGCTCGGGGTCGGTGGATCTGGCTCGCCGGCTGGCGACTGGGGCGACTGCGGGGCTGCCTCCGCTACCGTACGCTTGCGCTCTAAGCTGGCTGGAGAGCTTGAGCAGGAGGAAACAGATGCGCTACGTGTCCTTCATCCACCGGGACGGCGCCGGCTACGGTGTGAGCTTTCCCGACTTCCCGGGGTGCGTCTCAGTCGGCGACACGGTCGACGAGGCCGTGCGGCGCGGTTGCGAGGCCCTCGCCTTTCACGTCGAGGGCCTCGTAGCGGACTGCGCCCGGATTCCGCCCCCAAGGTCGATCGACGCGATCAAGGCAGACGCGGAACTCGCCGACTGGCGTCAGGGGGCGGACTTCGTACTGATTCCGCTGTTGCTGGACCGCGGATCTTCGCGGCGGGTCAACATATCTCTCGACCGCGGTCTGCTCGAGGCCATCGACGACGAAGCCAGGGAGCGCCGCATGACCCGATCGGCGTTCCTGGCGAGTGCGGCACGCCACGAGATCGAGGGGACATGACCGAAGCGCCACGGGACGTTCCGCTTCCGGAACCCGCACACATCTTGGAGCGTGCCGAGGCCCTCCCGGAAGCGACCTCGCCGTGTCCGCGCGGTTCCGCGGCCGGCATTGCCTGATCGCCGTCGGCGCCGGGTCGTGACGGGCGCCGCCGAGCCCGAGGCGAAGCAGCGGCTGTTGCACTCCACCGTCAGTGCCTACGCCACGCTGTTCGTCCGGCTGATCATCGCCTTCGGGACCCGGTACGTACTCGCCCGTCTGATCCTGCCCTCGGACCTCGGGATCTACGAGCAGGCGCTACGCCTGGTGGTGTTCCTCTCCGCCGTTCGCGATCTCGGGCTTACCCACCAATTGATGCGGGACCCGCGCGAATCCTACGGCACGGTGCTGGCCTGGAGCGCCGGCATCGGCGCCCTGCTGTCACTGATCCTCGTCGCCGGCGCCGGCCTCTTCTCCTACGAACCCGACCTGCCGCAGGTGCTGCGGGCCATGTCGATCTGGATCGTGATCGACGCGGTCATCATGGTCTACCGGACGTACTTCGAACGCCGGCTTCTGATCCGCGACATCGCCGGCTTCGAAGTCCTTCGCGCGCTGCTGTTCGGCGTCCTGGCAGCTTTGCTGGCGCTCAACGGCGCGGGAGTCTGGTCCTTCGTCGGCGGCGAACTGGCGTCTTCGGCCACCTTCGCCCTGTTCCTGCTGTGGCGGGCCCGCGGGCGGATTCCCCTGACCCTGGAAATGCGGCGAATCCCCGCACTGCTGCGGGCGAGCCGCTACCTGTTCGTGGTGTGGGTCGCGTTCCAGATCTTCAACTACGTCGACTACTACATCGTCAGGTACTTCTCGTCGAGCGAGGTCGTCGGCTACTACGCCCAGGCCTACTGGCTCGCCTTCCTGGTTCCGCTCACGCTGACCGTCCGTCCGCTCCTGCCGGCCCTGGTCGAGTTCCGGCACGACAAGGCCGAGTTCGCCGAAACGCTGCGGCTCGGAACGCTCGTCTTCCTGTCCGGGATCGTCCTCGCCGCCTATTTCCTGTTCTTCAACATCGAAAAGGCGGTCCTCCTGCTCTTCGGCGAGAAGTGGGCCGAGGTCGGTCCGCTGCTGCGGGTCCTGTGCCTGGTACCGCTCGTCGACGTCTTCACGACCACCGGCGGCGAGGCGCTCAAGGTGCAGAGCCGGGACCGGCTGTGGCTCACGACCGTGGTCCTGAACATGACGGCCCTGATCGCCCTCGGCCTCCTCTTCACCTACCAGTGGGGACCGATAGGGATGGCCTGGGCGAACTTCGCCCGTCTCGGAAGCATGCTCATGCTGATCAAGATCTTCGGCATCTTCGCCGGGCAGCGGCGAAAGCTGGTCCTGAGCCTGGCTCAGGTCTACCTTCTGCCACTGCCCTTCTTCCTCGCCGTGGCGGCTCTCCTGCCGGCGGACAGTTGGTCGCGGTTCGCTGCCAGCGCAGCAGCGGCCGGGCTCGGCGCCGGCGCGCTTCTGCTTCGTTTCCTGCCCGACTACCGGCGGTTCTTCCGTCGGGCGGGGGCGGCGTCGGACGCGGGCGACGCGGACATCGGAACGACCTCGTGACGGATCGGCGGACGATCCAACTCCTCGGCGCGTCGGTGGCGGCGCTGCCGCTGCTCACGCTCCTGTTCCTTCCGATCCGCACGATCGACGACGCATTCATCACGTTCCGCTACGCCCGCAACCTCGCCCACGGAGCCGGCCTCGTCTTCAACCTCGGCGAGCGCGTCGAAGGGGTCACGAGCCTGTCGTGGACGCTGCTGCTTGCGGCAGTGGAGACCATTCGTCTGCCGGTCGAGCCGGCGGCGTTCGTGCTGGGCACAGCTTTCGCGCTGCTGGCGCTGCGCGAGTCGTATCGCCTCGGCCGCGGCCTCGGCGCCTCGGCCGGCGCCTGCCTGGCCGCGGTCCCGCTGGTGGCGGTCCACGGCCGCTTCTGGCTGGTCGCCGGCAACGGACTGGAGGGAGGGCTGTTCGCGTTCCTGACCGTTCTCGTCGCCCGCAAGACGATCGAGCGGGCCGATCCCAGGCTGATCGGCGTTCTTCTCGGCCTGCTGTTCATGACCCGACCGGAGAGCCTGCTCGTCCTGCCGGTCGTCCTCGGCTACCAGGTGCTCGCGAAGGGCGGCGGCGCCGGGAGAGTCGGCACTCGCCGCCGAGCCGGCCTGACCGCGGCGGCGGCGCTCGCCGTCGTCGGAGCGACCACCATCTGGCGACTCGCCTACTACGGCGCTGCGTTTCCCAACTCGGTGACCGCCAAGTCCGTGCTTTCGGCGGGTCCGGAGGCTCTGTTGGCGAACCTCGCTTCGGGGCTCTCCTACACCGTCCGCTTCGAAGTCGCGCACCTGCCGCTGATCCTCGGAACCGCGTTCGCCCTCATCCTCGCTCCGAAGGCCAAGGCCCTCTGGTTCTGCCTGTTCGTCGTGGCGGCGGAGCTGCCGGCCGTCCTCGTCAACGGCGGCGACTGGATGCCCCACTACCGGCTGCTGACGGTGTTCGCACCCGTGCTGGCGGCGCCGCTGGCCGTCTGCCTGTCGAGTGCGTTCGAGGATTGGGCGACGCTTGGCGCCGCGAGACGGCGCTCGGCCTGGGTGCTCGCCGTGCTGACCGTGAGCGCCGTCTTCATGCTCAGCCGCAGTCCCTGGCAGCCCACGCCCGGCCCGCACTTTGCGTTCCACCCGATCACGAGCTGCTACCAGTTCATGGCGACCCGCCTGAAGCCCCATCTGGCGCCCGACGACATCGCCGCCGCGGAGGCGGTCGGGCTCTTCGGCTGGATCCTCGACGAGACGACGATCCACGATCCCCTCGGCCTGACCTCCAGCCATCACGCCCAGCACGGCGAGTACCACCTGAACTGGGGCAAGACGGACTACGACCACCTCCATCAGGTCCGCCCCGCGGTCCTCGTGCTCCACGAGGGCTCGGTCGTGACCCCCGGGAAGATCGACCGCGGCACGGACGGACGCTTCGGCCGCGACTACTCGGCCTGGTTCGTGAACCAGCAGCCGCCCTGCGCGCCGTACCGGCTCATCGTCTACATCGAGAACGAGCGTCTGGAACGCCTTCGCCCGGCGCTCGCCGGCCTTGCCATCGAGCCCCTGCCGACCGGGTAGGGCAGTTCAGCCGGCAGGCAACCGGCGGCGCAGCCAGATCGAACCGAAGTGGGTGTCGTAGTCCTCCAACTCGACCGGGCGGTAACCGGGAATCGTCCGTTCGAGGAACGGTTCGTCGAAGTGGCGGATCATCGGCGCGGAGAGCAGCACCTCGAACTCCCGGTTGAAGCTCAGGAAGGCCTGCAGGACCATCGCCTCCGTGCGGTAGAGCGGCCACTTGGCCCGGAAGACGTACTGCTCGGGCGGGTAGGGGGTGTTGTAGGGGAAGTGGATGTCGTGGACGTGGACCACGACGCCGGGCCGCAAACGCGGCAGCGCCTCGAGGAAGAGAAACGCCACGTCGCCGCCGAGCTTCAACACGTGGGTCGAGTCGATGAACAGGACGTCGCCCGCATCCAGGGCCTCGAAGAGTCCGAGGTCCGTCGCCTCGACCTTTGAGACGACGGCGTTCACGGTCGGCTGCACCAGGTCGTTCAGCCGGCCGGTCGGAAACGGGTCCACGCAGGTCATCTCGCACGGAGTGCCGTCGCGGCCGTTCGCCGCCGCGGCCAGCCACGCGTAGTAGGTCGAGAGGCCGGAACCGATCTCGACGTATCGCGCCGGCCGCAGATCCCGCACCATCAGGTAGGTCGTCAGCGCGTCGACCACCGGAAAGCCAGGGCCATAGCCCAGTGCCCTGATCTCGCTGTGCCGCGGCAACGCGTCGAACTCGCCGCCATGTACGTCGATCAACGCCGAGAGCAGCCTTCTCATCGCGTCCACGTCGTAGTCGACTCCCACCAACTCGCTCGGCCGGTCCCACAACTTCCGAGACGCCGCGAGCTCCGCAAGGACCGGCAACGGCGAGTAGAAGTCGGCCGTGCGCGCCACGTTCCACCCCAGCCTCCGCAGTGCGGCGAACAGGGCCGCGTGTGATCGCCGGTAGATCGCTCTCAGCACGTTGGCCATCGAACGCCGACGATAGCCCGTCCGGTGACCCGAGGGGCGAGGTGCACTCCTACCTTGAAGCTCCCCTTCTCGGATCAGGGCATTCGCCAACGCCGCAAGGACGATATGCCTTCGGCTCCGGACGCGCGACGTACGTATCGTTCGTCCGCCGTGACGAACACGCCTCCGAATCCGAGCGCCACGGCATGGTACGCCGCGTCGTAGAACGCGACGCCGTACGTCACGGACAGGGACACGGCGCGGCTTCTCCAACTCGCGTCCAGCCTGGCTTCGGTCAAACCGAAGTCCGCCAGTGTCGCCAACAGTTCACCGGCATCGTCGGGGAACCGCCTCGCCAGCGTGTTGCCGACCTCGCAGATCCAGAGCTGGGGAACGACGAGCTCGAGGCTACCGGCGACGGCCTCGTCACGCAGTGCGAGTGCCTGGTCCGTGTCCTGCTCGTCCTCGCCCGCCAGCACCCACTTCAGGATTACCGACGCGTCCGGCGTGACGATCACGGCGGCATCCGCTCCCGCCCCTCACGTATCCACTGAACGATCTGATCCGTCTCAACCGCGGGCAGACGCTCTCGCAACGCATCCATCCGGGCGGACGCACGCTGCCTTCTGGAAGCTCCCGACCACTCCCGGATCGCGGCGTTGACTGCGCGGCTGCGGGCGCCGCGCGGCAGCTTACGGATCACCCTCCACGAGTCCTCGTCCATCATGATGTTAACCCGTCGGGCCATGTCGGTCCTCCTCCCAAAGGTGTCCGGAACGCCGTGTGTAATGGTTACACATCCACATGCGCCCGGACAAGTCGTCGGGGGGCCGGGAAGCTGCCGAAGGACACCGCCGGACGGACGCACGGATGGCACGTCCGTCCGGGACCCACCCCTCCGGACCCCGCCGCGGGCGCTAGCGGCGAAGCACCCGCACTCCGACGACGAAGGTGCGGCCGGGCGTGACGTAACCCGGGACCTCGAAGTAGTCCTCGTCGAGGAGGTTCTCGATCCGTACGAAGGGTCTGAGCAGCGACAGGCTGTAGCTCAGGTGGACGTCGACCTTCGTGTAGTCGTCCATGGCCGCCCCGTCCGAGTCGATCCGGTCGGACACGAAGGCGGCCGTGACGGCCGCCGCGAAGCGGTCCGTCGGCTGCAACTGCGCGACCGCCGTCGTGCGGTTCTTCGGCCGCCGGGCCAGCGGATTGCCCGTGGCCTTGTCTTCAGTCTGGTTGAACGTGTGCGAGAACTCGAGGCTCGCCCTGACATCCGGGCGGTAGCGCAGGGTGAACTCCGCGCCGCTCGAGCTCGCCTGGGCCACGTTGCCGAAGGTGAAGCTCGTCAGATCGAACTCGATCAGTTGATCGAAGTCGATGTCGAACCAGGTCAGATCGAGGGTTACGCCCGAATCGCCCAGCCGCTGCTGCACCCCGATGTCGAAGCCTTCGTTGGTTTCCGGCAGGAGATTCGGATCGCCCGAGAACGGGAAGTAGAGCTCGTTGAAGTTGGGCGCCCGGAACGCCGTGCCGTAGCTGCCGTGGACGCGGCCGCGGCCGTCGCCCCAGCCGCCCGACACGGTAACCCGATGACTCGTCTCGGACCCGAAGGTCGAGTGCTCGTCGCCGCGCAGGGCGGCCGTCACGTGAACGCGATCCGCCAGCGTCCACTGGTCCTGCACGAACCAGGAGTCCAGATCGGCCTCCTCGTCGAACGTGCCGACGCTCGCCCCCCGGCGGTTCTCCGTCCCCAGCCCCAGGCTCAGCACGTTGTCCGCGCCCAGCCTGATGTCGGACTGCAGGTCGATTTGCCGAATCTCGGAACGGATCTCGTAGTTGTTCCAGATCGTGTCCGGGTCGGTCCCGAGCAAGGTCGCATCGGTCCGGCCGACGCGCGCGGTCTGACGCCAGAACGAACCCAGGTCCTTCTCCACGGTCAGAGCGAGCGTGTCCTCGTCCTGGGCGGCCATCGCGTTCAGGTCCTCGAGGCCGAAGCCGTCGAGCGCCGTGTCGCCGCGGTACGAGCGAGCCCGCAGGTCGATCCGGCCGTCACCCGCGAAGGCGGCGCCGAGACGGGTGCTCCAGGTCCGGTTCTCGTAGGGATCGTCTTCGACCGCACCGCCCTCGATCGCGCGGTGGGACACGCCGTCGGTTCGGAGGCTCGTCGCCGAGACGCTGACGTCCCAACGGTCCGTCGCACCCAGGAGGCCCAGCTCGAACCGGCGGTGGTCGTGGGTCCCGGTTTCACCGGTCCCGCTTGGCCGCCAACCCTTCATGCCGCGGCCCGTCGTGATGCTCACGACCCCCGTCATCGCCTCCGAACCGTAGGTCGCCTGCGGACCCCGGAGCACCTCGATGCGCTCGATGTTGGCAGCCAGCAGGTGCGCGAAGTCGACCGTGCCGCCGGTGACCGAGTTGACCCGCACGCCGTCGACGAGGACCAGGGCCTGCGCCCCGGCGCCGCCGCGCACCCGGACCGTGGCGATCTTGCCCGGTCCTCCGGCGTGGGTCACTTCCGTGCCGGGAACGGTGCGGAGCAGATCGAGCACGGCCACCGGATTGCGCCGCTCGATCTCGTCGGCCTCGATCACCGTTACGGCGCTGCCGACCTCCCGCGCCGGCACCTCGTAGCGGTTGGCGCTGACGACGATCTCCTCCGTGACGGTCGGCGGTTCCGTGCCGGCTTCGTCGTCCTGCCGGCCAGCTACCGGCGCCACCAGCAAGACGGCCGCCGCGGCGGGCAGCCACGGCAGGTACGGGCGGCGTCGTGCGCCGCCCCGGGGACGTAGTACGTCGAAACTTCTCTTGTCGTTCATTCGGGCCTTCCTCCCCCTCGGGATTCCTCTCCGGGCGACCCTTCCTGAGGCCGGCGGAGCGTTGTGTGCCTCGGCAGACAGCCAGGTCTCCTGGCTTACCTTCGTCCTGTTGGCCGGCCCTTCCCATCCCGTGCGGAACAGTGGTCATCGCCGGCTTTCGTCCGGATCACAGTCGCGGGGCGGCGGGAGAGTCTCACTCCCTTCCCTTGAACTGCCTGCGTTCGATGTGTGCTCGGACTCTTTCTTCGGTGATCCTCGTCACGTTGAAGAATCGGGCTGCGAAGCGGCACTCTAGCAGCGTTCGCAGCGTGGCCGCCGCGCTGACGCGAAGACAACAGCGTGTTGTTCAGCGGAAGCCCTCGATGCGGCCTACAATCACGCGATGCGGAACGCGACGGGTGAGCAACTCTCCTTGCTCATGGACGAGCCGGAAGCCGTGTTCCGCGTCCACGCTTCGAACCGCCTGGAGACGCTGGCGGAGCGGCTGGCCGATGCGATGCGCCGGGCGCCCGCGGAACCGCTTGAGCCGGAGCGCATCGTCGTGCCGGATCCGCTGCTCGGGCAGTGGCTTCGACTCGAACTGGCCACGCAACTGGGCGTCGCCGCTCACCTGCGGGTCCAGCTGCCGGCGGAGTTCGCCTGGGCCGCGATGCGCGAGGAAGTGAAGACCCTGACGGGCGACTCGGTGTACGGGCCGCCCTTCCTGCGCTGGCGGATCTTCGACCAGCTCGGGAGCTGGGCGGGCGACGACGAGATCGCCTGCTACCTGGAGGACGGAGACCCGCGCAAGCGCTTCGAGCTTGCCGACCGGCTCGCCGTCGCCTTCGACCGTTGCCGCGTGTACCGGCCGGGGAGCATCCGCGCCTGGCAGCGAGGGGCCGCGGAGGGCTGGCACGCGCGGTTGTGGGCGGAACTCGCCGCGGCCGACACCGAGCCGCGGCACTGGGTAGACGCCATCGACCACTACCGGGAAGCGCTCGAATCGCGCGCGGCGGCGATGCCGAAGCAACGCGTCGGCTTCTTCCATGTGGCCGAGATGTCGCCCACCTACGTCGAGGCGCTGCGCCTCGCCGCGTCAGTGATGGAGGTCGACCTGTACGTCCTGAGCCCGAGTCGGACCTTCTGGACCGGCCCGGCCACTTCATCGGAACGCGGCGCGCTCGAACCCGCCGCGCCGGCCGCACACGCCGAGAACGCGGGACCCGCCCGGGACGCAGCGCCGGCCGGCCGCGCCGAGGACGCCGGAGAACCGAACGAACTGCTGGACGCCTGGGGCCGGTCGGCGAGAGACCTGCGCGACCAGCTCCTTGACGAGCCGGACGCCGTCGTCGTCGCCAGCGGTCCGCGGGAAGCCGACATGCCGCGCGCCGCCACCTGCCTCGCCGCCGTGCAGCGCGACGTTCTCGGCGTCGCCCCGGATGCCCGCGACAGCCTCGCCGAACGTGTCGGTCCGGACGACTCGCTTCAGGTCCACGTTTGCCATTCGCCCACCCGCGAAGTCGAGATCCTGCACGACCGCCTGCTCGGCATCTTCGACGGCGACGAAGACATTCAACCCGCGGACGTTCTGGTGCTCACGCCGGACATCGACACCTACGGCCCGCTGATCGAGGCCGTGTTCGGCGCCGACGGCCGCATCGGCTTCAGCATCGGCGCGAGGCGGCTCAAGGAAGGCGCCGCCATGACCGCCTTCCTCGACCTGCTGGCCTTGCCCGGCTCTCGCTACACGGCAAGCGACCTGCTGGCGCCGCTGCTCGCCGAGTCCGTGCGCCGCCGCTTCGGCATCTCCGACACGGACCTCGCGACGCTCCGCGGCGCCGTCGCCCGTTCCCGGATCCGCTGGGGCACGGATAGCGAGCACCGCACCGACCTCGACGTTCCCGCTTCCGGGAACCACAACTGGCGCCGGGGCCTCGACCGGCTGGTGCTCGGCTACGCGCTCGACGAAGGCGACGTGCTGGCCGGCGGCATCAACCCCTGCGCGCTCGACGACCGGGGCTTCCACGACGGCGCCGCCGACTACGAGTTGCTCGGCCGCTTCCACCGCTACTGCGAGCTCGCCGTCGGGCTGGGCGGCTGGATGACGGCGGAACAGGAGGCCGCCGGCTGGACGAACCGTCTGCGAAGCAACGTCCTGGACGGGTTCTTTGACGCCGGCATCGGCGCCGGCTCGGAAGCCGCCCGGGAGGTGCGCACGGTGTCCCGGCTGATCGAGGACTTCGACGACCAGTGCCGGCAGGCCGGAAACACCGGTCCCATCCCGTTTCCGGTGCTGCGCGAGGCGTTGAACGACCTCGCCGCGCAGTCCGTCCGGTCGGCGCCCCGGCTCGCGGACGGCATCGCGGTCGCGTCGCTGGCCTCGGGGCAAATCTTCCCGGCGAAGGTGATCTGCACGGTCGGCATGAACGACCGCTCCTTCCCTCGCCGCTCCCCGCCGGACGTCTTCGACTTCGAGGCAGAACTGTTCGACCGGGAGCAGCCGAAGCCAGGCGACCCGGACCGCCGCAACGGCGACCGCTTCGCCTTCCTGGAGGCCCTGCTCGCCGCCCGGAACTGCTTCGTCGTCACCTGCACCGGCAGGGACCTGCAAGAGGACAAGGCGATTCCGCCGTCGGTCCTGGTCAGCGAACTCCTGGACTACCTGACGGAGCGGTTCCCCGCCTCCGAATCCGAACCGCGGGACAACACCCTGAGCGCCACGATGCAAGGCGCTTCGGCCGAGCGCTCCCCCGCCCCGGAAGCCGAACCGCGCGACCGATGGCGAACGGAGCATCCGCTCCAGCCCTTCAGCCGCCGCTACTTCGCCATCGACGGTGCAAGCGAGCGCGGCCCGGAGGTGGCGAGCCCGTCGGCAGAGCGGAAGCTGTTCAGCTTCTCGCAGCCGATGCTCCAGGCCGCGAAAGCCCTTCGGTCGCGCGGCGAGACGCCGCGCCGCTTCGACGGCGAACTGGCGGCCGAGCCGGATGAGTCGGACGATGGCGCGCCGCTGGAACTCGAACTGGAGGACCTGATCCGCTTCTCCGAGAGTCCGTCGAAGGACTTCCTGCGAAACCGGCTCGGCATGGCGCTCAGCACCCGCGAGGACGAGGTGGAGAACGACGAGCCGCTCGACCTGAACGCGCTCGAGGTCTGGCGGCTGAAGAGCGACCTGACCGGCAAGGACGATCTCGACGACGAAGCGACGCTCCAGCTCGCGGCGGCCCGCGGCCTGCTGCCGGCGCGGAACCTGGGGCGCATCGAGCATCGAAAGTCCGCGGCGCAGGTGGCGGAGCTCGACAATGAACTCCAGCGCTTCGACGCCCATCGCCAGGCGCGGGTGCAGGGCGTCGAGGTCGGTCTCGAAGGCGGCCGGCTGATCGGCGCGGTCGAGCAGTTCGACCCGGCGAGCAACGAACTCCTCTTCTGGCGCATCGGGAGCGTGCGGCCGAAGGACCGGATCGCGACCTGGCTCCGGCTGCTCGCAGTGATCGGCAGTCGGAACGAGGCAGCCAACGCACACCTGCTGGGCTGCGGCAGGGATCTGGAGAAGGTCGTCGTCAAGGGCCCGGACCCAGAGACGGCACGATCGCTGCTGGTCGACTGGACCGCTGTCTGGCGGGAGAGCCGACGGCGGCCCCTGCCTTTCTTCGCCAGGACATCCTGGGAGTGGCTGGAAAAGCAGGCCTGGAACGACAAGGTCGAGCGCGCGTGGTCGGGACGGAGCTTCAGCGAGGGCAACACCGCCTCCCACCAGCTCATCTTCGGCGGCGAGGCGGAGTGCGCCGACGATGACGCCGGTGCGGCGCTCGACCAGGGTCAGTTCGAGGACCTCGCCCGCCGCCTGCTGGGTCCGCTGAAGGAGGCCAGCTCGTGACCGCGGCCTGCGCAGAGGGGCTCGACGGCGGAACCGCCGCGCGACTCGGGGCGTCCGGGAAGGCCGACTCGTGAAAGCCGCCGGCGCACGCGGCGACGCGTTCCAGGCGCCTCTCGACGCCGACCTCTTGATCGAGGCCAGCGCCGGCACCGGCAAGACGTACGCCCTGACCACCCTGGTCGCCCGACTGATCGTCGAGGAGGACCGCGGCATCGACGAACTCCTCGTCGTCACCTTCACGGTGGCGGCCGCCGGCGAGCTGCGAGCGCGGATCCGGGGCACGCTCCACACCGCCCGCCGTGCCGCCTCCGGAACCGACGCGCGAAGCGGGGACGACGACCAGGCGGCCCGGCTCCGACAGTCATGGCGGCGAGCCGACGTCAAGGACGAGCAAGCGCGCGAACGGCTCGTCCGGGCCCTTCGCGACATCGACCGGGCGACGATCACGACGATCCACGGCTTCTGCCAGCAGGCGTTGGGGGAGTTCGCCCTCCCCGCCGGCATTCCGTTCTCGTTCGAGGTCAGCGGCGACGACGCGCTGGCCGTGGGCGACGGGGTCCGCGACTTCTGGAGGCGCCGGATGGTCGGCGAATCGATCGCGCTGCTCGAGTACGCCAAGTCGAAGAGCTTCGTTCCCGGCGAGCCGACGACGCCCTGGACGGAGAGGACGACGGAATGGGTCGCGCGCCAACACGCCAGGCCGCAGGAGATCCGCGGCGTTCCGGGGAATCTGGAAGAGGACCTGCGCACGAAGAAGGAGGAGTGGACCGGAGCGCTCCGCGCAGTCGAGCAAGCCTGGGCGGCGGGCGGTCGGAGCGCCCTTCTGAAGGTGGTCCACCAGCACTCGTGGAGGAAGGGCAAACGGCCCGACCAGGACATCGCGGCTCTCGTCTCCGCCCTGGATTCCGGCGCCGCCGAGGATCTGGCGCCGGACTTCGTGGGCCGGTTCGGCCACAAGAAGCTGACCCCCCGGCTCTTCAAGAACGACCCGCCCCCGGACGACGCTCACATCTTCGACATCTTCCAACTCGTCGGCGACCGGTGGGAGGCCTACGCGCAGACCTGGCTGGCCGGACAGCGCCGCCGGCTTCTCGAAGGCGTCAGGAACACCTTTCACCACAACGCCTGGGCCGACCGGCGTCTGGGCTTCGACGCCCTGCTGGTGGAGCTTCACCGCGCGCTCGACGGCGAACGGGGTCCGGAACTTGCGCGACGGATTCGCAGCCGCTATCCCATCGGACTGATCGACGAGTTCCAGGACACGGACCGCCTCCAGGCCGAGATCTTCAGCAGGATCTACCTGGGCGGCCACAAACCGAGCGACGTCGGTTCCGGGGACGGAAGAGCGGGCGAGGGCAACTCGGACAACGGCAACCCGAGTGACGGCAGTCTGCGCGGCGACCCCGCAAGCGGACGGCTGTTCGTCGTCGGCGACCCGAAGCAGTCGATCTACCGCTTCCGCGGCGCCGACGTGTTCGCGTACCTGGAGACCCAGGACCGGCTCAGCGCCTCGCGGGCGCCCCTCCGCCTGGAACACAACTACCGCTCGACGCCGGGGCTGATTCGCGCCGTGGGCGAGCTGTTTTCCCGCCCAACGCCGTTCGTGCTGCCGGCGTTCACGTTCGAACCCTCGAAGCCCGCTCCACGCGAGCACGCCGGGCTCGACGTCGACGGGGAGGGCGATTCCGCGCCATTCCAGTTCGTCCTGATTCCGAAGCGCCCTGCCGAGAAACGCAACAAATCGGACCTGACCAGGCTGGCGGCCCGGCAGGCGGCGAGCGAGATCGCCCGGCTGATCGCGCTGGGGGCGGAAGGCGGAGCGGCGCTGGTTCCCGCCGACAAGGGCAGCAGGGAACGCCTCGCCGGCCGCCACATCGCCGTGCTGGTCCGTACCGGCGCCCAGGGCAAGGCCGTCGCCGAGGCGCTTCGAAGTCTCGAGATCGGCAGCGTCGAACTCGGCACCGACAGCATCTTCGACTCGGCGGAGGCCGACGCGCTCCACCGCCTTCTCCGCGCCCTGTGCCTGGACGGGTCGGAGTACAACGCGGCGTCTCTGCTCCGAGGCGCCCTCGCGGCCGACCTGTTCGGCCTGGACATGCGGGAGCTGGCCGGGCTCCGGGACGACGACGACGCGTGGGACCATTGGCGGGGGCTCGCGCGGGAGTGGGCGGACGTCTGGCAACAGCAGGGGATCGCCACGCTCATGCGGCGCATCCTGTTCGGCGGCGAGCCCGACTGTTCGGCCAACCTCCTGCGCTACCCGGACGGCCCGCGCCGGCTGACGAACTACCTCCACCTGAGCGACCTGCTGCACGAGGCGGAGATCCGGCGCCGACCCTCCCGCCACGGCCTGGTGGACTGGTTCCGCCAGTCGAGAGCGGACTCCCGGACGAGCGACGAGACGGCACAGCTTCGGCTGGACAGCGACGAAGACCTGGTGAAGATCGTCACCGTCCACCGCGCCAAGGGGCTCGAGTTTCCGATCGTCTTCTACCCCTTCGCCTGGGACGGCCGCGAACCCAAGAAAGGACGGAACAGGAAGCCCACGGCCGAGTACTACGACCCGGACCGCAAGACGCCGGTGCTCGATCTCCGGCCGTCGGACGAGGCCTACGACCGTGAACGGGTCGAAGAGCACGCCGACGAACTGCGGCTGCTCTACGTCGCGCTGACCCGGGCGCGTTTCCGCAACGTCGTGACCTGGGCAGCCGAACAGCGGGCCGAGCACGCGCCGATGGCATGGCTCCTCCACAATCGAACCCGGTCGGTCGTGGACGACCCCGCGCAGGCTCTGACCGACAACGCGAAACACGTGAAGAACCTCGAGCCGAGCGAGTGGCGCGAGGAAGTCCACGGGTTCGCCGCGCGGGCGCCGAGGCTCATCTCGATCCGCGAGATCGATGCGGAGGCGTCCCCGGCGCCGGCGGCCCCCGAGCCGGCCGACACCGACGAACTGGCGGTCCGCGAGCTCGGCCGCGAGCTGAAGCTCATCCGGCAGCGGACGAGCTACTCGGCTCTGTCGGCAGACGCGATCCCGCGCGTGCCAGCGCACGACGCGGAGGGGTCGGCGCCCGCCGTCCCGGCGCCGCCGGCGAGCCCCCGCATGCCCGTGCGCGACCGCGACGAGGTCGACCTCGTCCAACCCGGCGAGACGATCGCCGTCGAGGCGCCGGAGACGGAGGCATCGCCGGAGGAAGCGGGTCCGTCGATCTTCTCGCTCCCCGCCGGCGGCCGCACCGGAAGGTGTCTGCACGAGATCTTCGAGCGGCTGCTCGGCAGTCCCGAACCGCCGGAGCTCGAAGAGGCCTGCGCGGACGCCCTGGCCCGACACGGCTTCGGCCAGCAGTGGCTGCCGGTCGCGCGGTCGCTCGTCGCCAACGCGCTCGACACACCACTCATGCGGCCCGGCGAGGCGGGCGGCGTCTTCCGGCTCTCCGACCTGGAGGCGGCGATCGCCGAGATGGAGTTCCACCTGCCGCTTCCAGCCCTCGGGCGGCCGGAGCTCGGCCGTTGCCTGAAGGAGCACGGCTACAACCACCGGATTGCCCAGGACGACGACGCAAGGATCGAGGGCTTCCTGCACGGTTTCATCGATCTCGCGGCCTGCCACGAAGGGCGCTGGTACGTCATCGACTACAAGTCGAACCGGTTGGGCCCCGATCTGTCCGCGTACTCGGACCGGGCGCTCGCGGATGCGATGCGGGAGCACGGCTACCATCTCCAGTACCTGCTGTACCTGACCGCCCTGCACCGTCTGCTGCGGCTGCGGCTGCCGGACTACGACTACGATCGGCACATCGGCGGCGCGTTCTACCTCTTCCTGCGCGGCATGAGACCGAACGTTCCCGGCAGCGGCGTGTTCCGGGACCGGCCGACGCGCGACTGCATCGAGGCGCTCGATGCCTGCCTGGGCGGCAGCGAGGCCGAAGCAGCGCCCGACGACTTGGGCGGCGGCGGCGGAGCGACCGACGCGGCCCACAGCGGCCGGGGAAGCGGCGGAGTGAACCACGGAGCGCGCCGCGGAGCAGGCGCGCCGTGAGGCGACACGCCCAAATCCAGGCGCTGACCGAAGCCGGCGTCCTGGCGGAGATCGACCGCTGCTTCGCCCTGCTGCTGATGGACCTGGGCGCCGGCGAGGACGCGGCGCTGGCAGCCGCCGTCACCAGCGCGGTGCACCGGAGCGGGCACGCCTGCCTCGACCTGCGGCACGCGAGCCGCCCGATCGCCGAGCTGGTGGAGCAACCGGAAGCGGGACTCGCAAGCGACGCGCCGGACCCGGAGGTACTGGAGATCGGATTGCCCGGGCGAGACGTCCTGATCGAAGGGCTGCTGGAAAGCCCCGTCGTCGCCGCCGGGGAACGTCCCGACCCCGAGCGGCCTCTCGTCCTCGACCGCGACCGCCTCTACCTGCACCGCCTGTACGACGCAGAGCGCCGGCTCGCCGAGCGGCTGGTCGCGCTGGCGACGGACGCCGAGCCGATCCCCGGCATCGAACTGGCGATCGACCGGATGTTCGACGAGTCGGAAGATCGGACCCCGGAAGCAGTCGTCGCGCTCCGCACAGCGCTCGAACGCCGGCTGTGCATCGTCACCGGCGGCCCCGGCACCGGCAAGACGACTCTCGCGGCCAAGCTGATCGCCATCCTGGTGGCCGAGGGCGTCGCCGACCCGCGCCGCATTGGCCTGGCGGCGCCGACGGGCAAGGCGGCCTCGCGCATTCAGGAGTCGGTGCGCGGGAAGCTTGGCCAGCCGCCGCTTGACGATGTGGCGGGAATCCGCGACTTCCCAGCCGAGGCCTGGACGATCCATCGGCTGCTGGCGAGCCGGACCAGCCGCCTGAGCCGCCTCGACGCGCTGGTCGTCGACGAGTGCTCGATGGCCGACCTGCGCCTGATGGATCGCCTTGCCGCGGCCCTGCCGCGGCGGTGCCGGCTGATCCTCCTGGGCGACGCCAACCAGTTGTCTTCGGTGGAACCGGGCTCGGTCTTCAGCGACCTCTGCCGGGCCGGCGAAGCGGGGCCGCTGGCCCGTTCCGTGACGACTCTGAGGAAGAACTACCGGTTCGCCGAGCACTCGGACATTGGCCGTCTGGCGCGGGCCGTCGTCGCCGGCGACGCCGCCGACGCGGCCTCCGTTCTCCGCAGAGGGTCCGATGGGGAGACTTGTATGGAACCGCTCGTGGACGAGGACGCCTTCGACCGCTTCGTCGGCGAGTACGCGGCGGCCTGGGCCGATCACATGGCGGCGCTTGGGGCAAATCCCCAAACCGCCGCCCCGTTCCCTTCGCGGCGGGTGCTCTGCAGCCACCGGCGTGGGCCGTTCGGGACGGAGCGTTTCAACCGCCAAGTCGAACGCCGTCTCGCTCGAATGGGCCGTCGGTCGCATCGCGACGAGTTCTACGTCGGGCGTCCGATCATCGTCAGCCGCAACGACCGGCAGACGAACCTCTCGAACGGCGACACCGGCGTCGTCGTACCCGGCGCCTCAGGGCGGCCCCAGGTCTGGTTCCCGGATCTCGACCGCGACGGCGAGCGCCACCTCGTCCCGCTCGCCCGCCTGCCGCAGCACGAGAGCTTCTTCGCTCTGACCGTCCACCGGGCCCAAGGCTCGGAGTACGACGACCTCGTCATCATTCCCGGCCCCGCGGAGTCGCGGGTGAACACGCGCGAGCTGTTCTATACGGCGGTGACGCGGGCGCGGGAGCGGGTGACCGTCATGGCGAACGAGGACGCGGTCCGCGCGGCCGTGTTGCGGACGACGTCGCGCTCCACCGGGTTGCTGGATCGGCTCCGCTAAGTGCTAAAGCTAAAGCTAAGGCTAAGGCTAAGCCCGAACCCGCCGAGGCCGGGTTGTCGGTTCAGGCGAAGCGACTTGCGGCAGGAGCCGCTCACCCCGGGCGCGGTCACGGTGAGCGGCAGGCAAGGTGACGACGCGAAGCCGTATCAGGAAAAGCAGGTTCGACGCGCCGTCGAGGAGGTGAACAAGTGAGACCGAGCGACCGTTACCACAAGTGGATCGAATGGAGCGACCGGGACACGACTTCAGATCACAACGACGAAACCCCGCCGCAGCCGAAGCCGGGACGGGGTTGTCGATTCCGCGATGCGACCTGCCGACGGGGTTACTCGCCGCCGCTGACCGTGCCTTCGCCGCCGTCGCGACGCTGCTCCCGGCGCATGCGGCGGAACAACTGACCCCGCTCCTCTTCGCTCAGCGAATCCCAGTCGACCCCGAAGCGCTCCTCGATGCGCTTCTCGAAGTCCTCTTGACTGGATCCCTGCTGACTGAGGAAGCCGGTGTTGGAGGGGTCGTAGCCGGGCTCGGCATCGGCGAAAGCGACGAAGCCGAACATCATCTCGGCCGTCGTCGGGCCGCCGTAGACGACGGTCGCGGTCGGATCGGGATTCGCCGGGTTGTCCGCCGAGTTGTCCCAGGCCATCGTCAGCTCGACCTCGGTGCCCGCCGGGATCCTCTTGCCGCCCACCGGGTACTTGTAGTGGGTCTGCCAGTCGAAGTCGTATCGGGGCACGTCGAGCAGAACCTCCTCGGTGCCGTCCGGGTACTTCGCCACGTAGCGGGCCGACTTGCCGCGCAGGTGCATGTGCGGCGTGTAGCCGAGCAGGAGGGAGTCACGATCGAACTTCGCCGTCGTCGTGGCGACGTAGTTCGGGTCTCCGGGCGGAATCTCGAAGTCGAACTTGGCCATCGACTTGGTCTGCATCACGTAGTCCGGCCTGTAGTCCTTGGGATAGAACCGGAGCGCCACCGAGGAACGATCCCAGCTACCGGTGCCTGGTCCCGGCTCCTTGTGGTAGTGCATGTTCCATCGGATCGTGGCGCCCGGCTTGACCAGGGTGCCGAAGCCGTCGTGATAAACCGTCGGGTCATTGCCCGGAGCGATGCCGCCGAAGGGACGCGCGATGATGTGATGGACCGCCGGGCTGCCGGGACGGAACTCGACCGCCTTGATCCAGCGCGGCTCGGGCAGCATCTCCTTCGTGATCACGGTCTCGAAGTCGACGTACTGATCCTCAACGTCATCCTCGACGAAGAAGTCCTGTCCCATGTCCATGATCAGATCCGGCTCGCCGATCGTCCAGCCGTCGGAACGCTTCCACACCTTGGCCGGCGGCGCGTCGGCCGCGTTGCCCATCGGCGCCCCGCCCTTGGCCCAGGCGATCAGCGTGGCCTTCTGCTCCTCGGTCAGCGAGCGCTCGTTCACGAACGTACCGGCATGCCGCGGCGCTGCATGCCACGGCGGCATCAGGCCGGACTCGACCTGACGGGCGATCGAGCGCGCCCAGGGCCGCGTCTCCTTGTAGCTGGTGAACGCCATCGGCGCCACCATGCCGCCCAGGTTCGCGCCGTTCGGGCGGTGGCAGACCTGGCACTCCTGCTCCAGGATCGACTGCACGTCGCCGTAGTAGGTCGGCGTGGCCTGGGCATCGTTGTTGTTGTTGTTGTTCGCGGCCGCAAGCGGAGCGGCCAGCGCGAGGATCAGGAGCAAAACGAGCGCCTGCTTCATGGATAGGGTCTCCTCGGGTCGGGTTCGGTTGAATACCAGCTGCCGCACCGTACCACAGGTCGCCGCGAGCGCCGCGTTCAAACCCCGGGCGGTCCCGAGAAGATCAAGGTGCCCGGCCCGCGTCCAGGTCGGCGTGCAGGGCGCCGACGAGCGTGGCCACTTCGGTACGGGTCAGCTTCGACCCCGGACCCCGCTCCTCGACTCGGGCCAGCGTGGCCCAGGCGAGGCGAACGGGAAGCGCGGTGAACCCCAGGTAGCCGCGAGGCGCGCCGGCCCGCTGCAGGTGAGCCACGTACTCTCCCGCCACTTCGAGGTCCGCGCGGGCCAGATCGAAAGCGAGCGTTCGGTCGCGGCCGTCTCGAATGAACGACCTGCCCTCATCTTCGTCCGTCGCCGCATCCTTGAGGATGTTCACGAGTTGCAGCGCCTCGCCGAACGTCGCCGCGCGGCGCCGGAGCGCTTCCGCGACTTCTTCCAGCGGCGCGCCGAGCAGGAACAGCTCGGTCAGCATCTCGCCGACGATGCCGGCAACGACGTAGCAGTAGTCCCGGAGTTCGGGGATGCCCTCGAGGCGGAGTTCGCCGCCCCGATCGGCGCGCCGCACGATGTGGGCCATGCCCACGGAGGTGCGGCGAACGTGACGACCGACCACCGCCCGGGCCGGCGGATCGAGAGCGCGATACGCCGCAAGGACCTCGTCCGTCGCCTCGAGCAGCTCCAGGTAGCCTTCGTGAGGCGAAGGCGGCTCGGCGAGCCAGGACGCGACCAGATCTCCCGGCGCGGCGCCTGCCGCCTCGTCCGTGTCGGCCAGGAGGTCGGCGAACCGGAACAGCGCCTCGACGCGCTGCTCCCGGCTCCAGACCGCCGCGTCCTCGAGCGTGTCGGCGATCCGCAGCAACAGGTAGCCGAGGGTCACCCGGTCCCGCGTCGCACCCTCGAGTTGGGGAATCGAAAGCGCGAACGTTCTGCTCGTCTTGACCAGAAGATCTTCGAGGTCTGCCATCGGCGGGCGCACGAGTCTACCGGCGCCGCGGGCAGGATGCCCGGTCGCGGACGCGTGGTATCGTCGCTCCTGTTTCCCGCCAGCGGAGTCACGCCCGAGCGCCTCATGAAGTCCAACGCGATTGCCCCGCTCTCGCTGGTACCCGCTGCGCTTCTGTTCCTCGGCTGCTCCCTGGCGCCGCCGCCGGAACTGCCCGATCCGGCGCCGGAAATGCCGTCGGACTTCGAGGGAACCCCCGCGGCAGCAGCGGGCGCCCATGAGCCGCTGCAGTGGTGGAAGGCGTTTGCCGATCCGGCGCTCGACCGGATCGTCGACTCCGTGCTGGATTCGAATCTGGACATGGCTGCCGCGGTCGCCCGCGTGGGGCAGGCACGGGAACGAGCCCGGATCGCCAGGGCCGCGATCCGGCCGGTCGCCCAGGCCGGCGCGGGGATCAACGACCTGACGAACCCCACCAACGCGGGCTTCGGCGCCCAGATTCAGGAACTCGGACTGGAACGGCTCGCCCCCGGCTTCACCCTGCCGGAGCGGCTCGCGATCACGACCTGGTCCCTGAGCGCCGACTTCTCCTACGAGATGGACTTCTGGGGACGCGCCCGCAGCTCCGCCCTCGCCGCAGGCGCCGAGTACCTCGCCTCGGAGTCCGACTACCAGACCGCGAGGATCGGGATCCTCGCGGAGACGATCGGAACCTACTTCGAGATCGTCGACTTTCGCCGGCGAATCGCGATCGGCCGACAGATGGTCGACGTTCTCATGGAGCGCGAAGACGTCGCCTCCACCCGCTACGACCGCGGTCTCGCCGACTCCTCGCCCCTCTATCGGATACGACAGGACCTGCGGAACACCCAGGCCATCCAGCCCCAGCTCGAGAACGGACTGGCGAGCGCGGAGGGGCGTCTCGCCGTCCTCCTGGGCGGTTACCGGGACGATCTGGCCGAACTGCTGCCCGAGGCGCTGGCGCCCGAGACCGCGGCCGATCCCGTTCCTCCGGGGATCCCGGCCGACCTGCTCATGCAGAGGCCGGACGTAAGGGCGGCGAGACACCGGCTCGAAGCGGCCCGTTTCCAGGTCGACGCCCGCCGCGCCGAGCTTCTTCCGACCCTCTCGTTCTCCGGCTCGATCGGGCTCCAGAGTTCCAAGGTCGACAGCCTGTTCAAGGTGGACCAGTGGTTCACCAACTTGGCGTCCAACCTGCTCGCACCGGTCTTTCAGGGCGGCCGGCTGCGCGGCAACGTGGCGCTGGCGGAAGCCCGGTTCGGCGAACTCGCGGCCACCTGGGGCCGCACCGTCGTGACCGCCGTCAACGAGGTCGAAACCGCACTGGCCGTGCATGGGAACGAAGGTCGGCGCCATGCCCTGCTCGCCTCCCGCCTGGAAGAGGCCCGGTCGACGGAGAAACTGCGCTCACAGAGGTACGAGGCGGGCATCGGGGGCTACGCCGACTTCCTCGACGCGCTGCTCACCCGCCTGAACGTCGAGTCCGCCCTGGCCGGAGCCGAGCGCGATCTGGCGCTCTCCCGGCTGACCGTCCACCGCGCCTTGGGAGGCGCCTGGACGCCCGGGGATTCGGCAGGCGAAGCGCTGGCGGCCCAGGCGCCGCCGCAACCGGCGCCACAAACGGAGTAGGACCGGCTATGAGTCGACTAACCGGGTTTCTCGTTGCCAGCGCGATACTGGTCGGGGCCACCGGTCTCTCCGTGTTCATGGTCTCCCAGCGGCCCGAACCGGAACGCGTACCTCCACCCTCGCAGATTCCTTTCGTGATCACCGCCCCGGCGCAGGCCGGCGAGGGCGCGATCCCCGTGTTCGGGGCCGGCACGGTGCGGCCGCGGGCGGAGATCGACATCGCCGCCGAGGTGAGCGGCAAGGTGGTCTGGGTCGATCCCGCGTTCCAGAGCGGCGGGCGGGTGCGCGAGGGGCAGGTGCTCTTCCGCATTGACGACGTCGACTACCGGAGTGCGGTTGAGAAGGCGCGAGCCAACGTCGCGCTCCAGAGAGTCGAAGCCCTCAAGGCAAGGGAAGAGGCGCAGGTCGCGCGCAAGCAGTACGAGCAGTTCAAGCAACGCCAGGCGGAAAGCGGCGGTGCTTCCGAAGCGAGTCCGCTCGCGCTCTGGCAGCCTCAACTCGAAGCCGCCGAAGCCGCCCTGGCCCGGGACGGCGCCACCCTCGCCGAGACCGAGCTGAACCTGGCGCGAACATCCGTCAAGGCGCCCTTCTCCGGCGTCGTGCGATCCGAGTCGGTCGACGTGGGGCAGTTCGTGGCCGCGGGCCGGGGAGTGGCGCGGCTCTACGCGTCCGACGCCGTCGAAGTCGTCGTGCCGCTATCCGACCGGGAAGCGGCGCTCGTTCCCGGCCTGTGGGATCTGCGGGCCGGCGACGGCAATCGGGAAGTGGCGGTTCTCGTCGTGGCGGACTACGGCGGCCAGCGCTACGGCTGGGACGGATACGTTGACCGGGTCGAAGGCGCGCTGGACGAGCAGACCCGCACCCTCGACCTGATCGTGCGGGTTCCGGCGCCCTACGGCAGCGGCGCACCGAAGGCCGGCGATCGCGAAGACGGCGACGCGGACCCCGGCGCCGGCGGACCGCCGCTGCTGGTCGGCAAGTTCGTCGACGTGGAACTCGAGGGCATCGCGCCGGACGCCTGGTTCAGGATCAGGCGGCCGGCGCTCAGGCCCGACAACGAAGTCTGGGTGGTGCGCGACGACAGGGTGACGATCGTGCCGGTCACGGTCCTGCAGCGTGCCGACGACGAGGTGTACGTCACCGGCGCTCTTGAGCCCGGCGATGCCGCCGTCGTCGGCGGGCTCCAGGTCGGCACGGACGGGATGGAGGTCCGGACGGCAAGCGCGCAGCCGGAGTGACAACCAGGCACGTCCGGTTCACGACGACGCCTGCCTCGGCGCGATGTACTCCAGGTAGTTCCCCGGATGCACCACGCTGAACGAGCTTCCCGGGTAGCTTCTGGACCACGCCCGAGGCGCGCGGGCGCGGGACTTCGCCGACCACTTGATCTCGATGCCGTGCAGTCGCCCGCCGTATTCCTCCACCAGATCGATCTCCTGGCGGTCGTATGTCCGCCAGAAGTAGCTGGCCGCCAGACGTCCGGTGTAGAGGTTGTACTTGAGGCGCTCCACCTGAATGTAGTTCTCCCACAGGGCGCCTAGGTCGTCGCGCAGCGCAAGGGGACTGAAGTTGCTGATCACGGCGTTGCGGATGCCGTTGTCATGGAAGTAGTAGCGGCGGCTCCTGGCCACTTCCTTGCGCTGGTTGCGGCTGAACCCCAACCGGCTGAAGATCACGAACGTCTTCTCCAGGAGATCGAGATAGCGCTGGACCGTGTTCTTGCCCAGGCCGACCTTGCCGCCGAGTTCGGCGACCGAAACGTCGCGACCGATCTGGAAGGCGAGCAGTTGCAGGAGGCGGAGCAGCTTGTCGGGATGGCGGATCCCTTCGAGTGCGAGGATGTCCTTGAAGAGGTAGGCGCCGGCGAGCTCCTTCAGATACGACTCCCGGTCCTCATTGCCGGCGGCGAGGACGACTTCCGGGTAGGCGCCGTGGATGAGCCTCGAGTCGAGGCGGGCCCGGGTCTCGTGCGCCGCCTCGATTCGGTCGAGTTCGAGCTGGGCGAGCGGCAACAGCAGGAGCGTGACCTTCCGCCCCGTCAGCGGCTCGCCGGTCTGCTGGGCCAGTTCGAACGAGGACGAACCCGTGGCGACCACCCGCAGTCCCTCGACATGGTCGACCAGCAGCTTCAGGTTCAGTCCGATCCGGGGTACATGCTGCGCCTCGTCGACGACGAGCGTGCGGCACCTGCCGACCAGGGTCCGGAGCGTCTCGACCGACTCGCTGGCCAGGAACTCGCGGGCGTTGATGTCCTCGCCGGACACGACCAGGGCGTCGGGGGCGTCTTCGCGCACGAAGCGCTGGATCAGCGTTGTCTTGCCGACCTGCCGCGGGCCGTAGAGCACGACGACCTTGTTCGGGGCGAGAGCGCCCTTGAGGTTCTCCAGTTGTGCCTGAGGGACGTATCCGGACATCAACGGACCATATTACTGGTAATTCAGTCTGTTGCAAAGACGAAAAGCATGTTGATTCCGTCTGTTCCGTTACTTCGGCGTCGATGCCGGCGGCGCCGCTCGAGGGCCTACGTCGGCTGCCGCCGATAACGCATCTTCCTGTACTCCTTCACCCAGCGACGGGAGCTGCGCCACCGGCCATCGGGGTCGCGGACCGCTCTGAGCCTCCCGCGAATCGCGGCGACTCGAAGCGCGGATGCCCGCAGGTCGCCGGTCGCCAGCGCCGCCAGGGGCACGAGCCGCGCTGAACCCGCCGCCGCCGGGATGACGTTGCGATACAGGTTGTCCAGGATTGCGCGGACCAGCAACTCGCCCAACGGCCCGAACTCGCCGGCGTCGGCGCGGCGAAGGGCCGCCAGGTACTTGGCGCGATCCCGCTTGTAAACGATGGCCGGCGGATAGCCCAGGCGAACGAGCAACAGGTTCAGGAGCAGCCGCCCCGCGCGGCCGTTGCCGTCGAGGAAGGGATGAATCTGTTCGAACCGGCAATGAAGCTCCGCCAGGGCTTCCGGAAAGGCGGGAAGCTCCGGATCCAGCAGATTCGCCCGGCCGATCCAGGTCTCGATCTCGGCGGGTACGAGCGGCCACGTCACGGGGATCATGCCGCCGGGAAACGGCCGGATCTCGTGTTCGCGGAATGACCCCGGCGCCTCCCGCTCGGAGGCATCGGGATGCGGCGCCACCTCCCAGACGGGCGCCATCGCCATGTGATGAACCCGTCGCACTTCGGCAAGCGTCAGGAGAACGTCCGGCCGGCCGCGCCCATACGAACCGACCGACCGCCCGTAGACCCACTCAGCCGCCGCGGCGTAGCCCTGCACCTCTAGGTACTCCCGGAGTTTCTTGCCGCCGACCGCCCGGCCCTCGGCGAGCAGTTGCTCCACCTGCTTCAACAAAAGAGTGTTCCCCTCGATCGCCGTCGAGTGATGGGCTTCCTCGTACAGGATGCCGCGCCAGGTTCCGACCGCCTCGGCGGCCGTCGGCAGGCCGCCCAGCCGTCCCCGCAACTCGGCGACATCGGAGCGCAGGCGACGATACAACTCGCTGCGAGACGGTCTCCCGCGGCGCTCGGCCGGCTGAAAGTGTTCGATCATGCCAAGTCAAACTGTACCGTACAGATTACCGCTGCCGCCGGCGCCCCCAACGGCCGACCCACTCTTGTTTATGGGGGCAGGCGTTTCGGCTACATCGTCGTGCCGGTTCCCATCGAACACGGCGGCGACATCGCCTCCGCCAGACGATGATCGGTGGTGTCCGTCTGATTGGAACGCGGAGAGCACTCGACGAGAGCACCCCGTGCTTCGCCCCCGTACCCGACGACGTGACAGTATTGGGTGGCGACGAGGTCGCCTGAGACCACCGAGAACCGCCCGCTACTTACACGTCGCGAGTTGCCGAGGACATGGAACATGACGAGCTCAAGAGTGGCCGACTTGACGGTAAGCGAATTCAGGGAACTCTGCCGGGATACGTTCGCGCAGGTCGTGGAGGAGGTTCTGGATGATCCGGATCGCGGTCTGGCACTGAATGACGAGGTTGCGAGGAGGCTTGAACGCTCGCTCGCGGACGTGGACGCCGGCGGAATCACCGTCAGCCACGCGGAGGTCGCCGAGAGACTCCGAACGTCCCGGTGATCGACGACGTCGTTTGGACGGCGGACGCCGAGGCCGATCTTCATCGACTGGACGCTGCGGCAGCGGACCGGATCGTCGCGAAGATACAGTGGCTGGCGGAGAACGCCGACAGCGTCAGAGTGGAGACATTGGCGGGCAGGTGGCGCGGCGTCCGCAAGCTTCGAGTAGGGAGCTATCGTGTTCTCTACACTCGCGACTCGGTTGCAAGACGGATTGTCGTCCACATCGTCGGGCATCGCCGGAACATCTACAAATCCAGCCGGCACCGTTGAAACCGAACGTAGCGGCCGACCTGCCCCGGGCGAGATCGCCCGAAGCTGCGCGACTGAAGGCGCCCGCCACCCTGCGTTCCCGCGTGCCGCTCCCCCTCGGGGACTCGACCGGCCGTCCGCGCCCCCGCCACGCGCTGCTACGATGCCGACTTCCATGAGAGTGCCGTCGGCGTACTAGGCCTAGGAGTCGTACCCGCAGGTCCGGCCGTCCGATCCGGAGGGCGCGGACAGGTACATCCGCCACACAGGCATCGGAGACCCCGAACTCGACGCGGTCCTCGAGGAGCTCTCCGATCTGTCGCCGTCTGAACTGCACCGTTACATTCGCGCCATCATCGAGTGGGAGGGCGAGACTCTGAGCGCCGCGCCTCGGGCGCTCCGCGACTTGTTCGACACCCTCGAAGAACCGACCTGGCTGGACTGGGACGGCCTGGAACCGGGAATTCGCACGTTCTACAAGAACGCGGTTCTCATGCTGGGCGCGTTCGTCACCGGAGTGCTGGTCGAAGGCTTCTCGACCTTGATCGCCAGGTCCTTCTACATCACCGGAAGGGTGAAGTACACGACCCGCCGCCTCAAGCAGAACAACCTCCAGTTGCTGGAGATCTTCTTCCCGAACGGATGTCGGTGCCGCTCTTGAACTCGGCGGTGACCGATCCGATCCCCTCGGAGGCGGAGGCTTCGATCCGCTTCACGCCGTCCAGAGACCCGAGCTCCTCCTCGATCTTGCGGACGATCTCTTCGTCGACCTCCTGCGGGGCGGCGCCCGGGTACGGAACCATGACCTGAACGCGATCCAGCGATGCGCCCGGGAGCATCTCCTGGACGAGTTCGCCCGCCGCCAGCAGGCCGGCGAACAGCAGGAAGACCATGAGGAGGTTGGCGGCAATCGGGTTGCTCGCCATAAAGGCGATCGGACCGCCACGGACTGTCGGGTCGCCGGCCTCGCTCCTCGGTCGCTCAGCCGGGAACCTCCGCCGCCTGCGCCTTCTGGAACGCCGGCCTGGCCATGCAGCGGTCGCCGTAGGCCTCGAGCGCCGGCGACTCGGGCAGCATCCCGAACATGCGCAGGAAGACGGCGCTGCTGCCCAGCATCACGTCGGCGGCGCTGAACTCGTCGCCGAGGATCCACGGGCCATCGCCCAAGCCGTCCTCGCAGACGCGAATCGTCTTCTCGAAACTGCCCCAGCCCAACCGACCGGGGTGGAACGCTTCCGCCTGGTGCTCCTCGGGCACGACGGCCCGGAGGCCCGACTCGAACATCGCCGGCTCGATCATCGCCGGCGAGTAGATCAGCCAGTGCACGAAGCGGGCGCGCAGCGGATCGTCCAGCGCCGGCGCCAGCCGGCCGGAGGCGTAGCGGTCGGCGACGTAGAGACAGATCGCCGCCGAATCCCACATCTTGACTTCCCCGTCCTCGAGCGCCGGCACCTTGCCCATCGGACTCGCCGCCAGGTGTTCGGACGTCCGCTCCGGCTTCGTGATGTCGACATGCACGAGCTCGTAGTCGACGCCCGCCTCCTCGAGCATCCAGACGGCGCGGCTCGACCGCGTCTGGGGGCACCAGTAGAGCTTCATTCGTAGGCCTCCGAGTCCAGGTGTTCGGTGCCGGCCGGCGCCCGGCCGATTTCTCTCATGTTCGTGAAGAAACCGCGCACGTCGAGTTCAATGATGACCGGCGAATCGCCTTCGTTGAGCCAGAACCAGCCGTGGTTGCCGGAGTAGCCGGCGGTCAGGCCGCCGCGGCCGCCCGTGACGTCGAACTCCTCGGCGTAGCGAACCGGCTCGTCGTCGAGGTCGTTGAAGGGATCGGCGTGGAAGTCCGAGTAGAGCGCGCCGCCGTTCGTCCGCCAGGAGTAGACGATCGTCATCCCCTCGATCATCTGCAGCTTGTACTCCATCTGCTCCTTGGCGCCGATCTCGATCGTCACCGTCTCGGCCCGGAGCTCACGATTGCCGGTCATCTGGGCCGAAAGCCCCTCCTCTGCCTCGGCCATCGGCTCGGCGGCCGCCTCGTAGAGCCGATCAAGGCCGAGCAGGCCGCCGATGCGGGTCGGGTCGATGCCGTACTCGGCCGGCAGGATGACGACGACGAACACGACCGCCGCGGCGGCGAGCGTGATCGCGAGGGTCTTCAGCAGCTTGCCAAGCGCCGGCGTTCCGAGATCGCCGCCCGGTGCGGGGGTGGAGTCGGTCATGACAGGACTCTACTCTGAAATCCGTGCTCCCCCGTTCGCCGACCCCTTGAAGGGTGTCAGAAAGAGAGCTAGTATTCCAACATTCCACGATCTCGCCATGGAACGACTGAGCCAAACGGTAATGCGCTACGCGGAAGAACAGCCGGAAGGCGTCCCGGTGCTGGCGAAGGGGCTGTTGCATCTCGGCAATCGGGCGGCGGTCGACCAGGCCCTGTCGCGTCTTGTGCGGCGCGGCGCGCTGCTGCGGGCGGGACGGGGTGTGTACGCCTGCCGGTAGAGAGCCGTTTCGGCCGCCGCGCGCCGTCGGTCGAGAAGACAGTCACGGCACTCGCGGCGGCCCGCGGGGAGCGGATCGCGAACAGTGGCGCGATGGCGGCCAGCGTGCTCGGCCTGACCGGACAGGTGCCCGCGCATCGGGCCGGCCGCTTATCTACTGGAGAAGGATGTCTGGGTCGTATGGTCGCTCGATACCCTGTTCGCGGGCCCGCTCGGGGCGCCGCTCGTCTTCAAGGGCGGCACGTCGCTCTCCAAGGCCTACCGCGCCATTCGGCGCTTCTCGGAGGACGTCGACATCAGCTACGACATTCGAGCGCTTGCGCCGGAATTGGTCCGCGATCGCCCGGATGCGCTGCCGCAAAACCGGAGTCAGGAGAAGCGGTGGACCAAGGCTGTGGGTCGCGCTCTGAGCACCTGGTTAGACGATGTCGCCGCGCCGGCACTCGCTCGGGCGTTGCAGGTCGTCGAGCCCGACGGGGAGGTCACGGTTGAAGGTGGTGACGTGGTCATCCGGTACGCCACGTTACAGGAGGGTACGGGCTACGGGCGCCCGGAAGTGAAGCTCGAGTTCGGTGGCCGGGCGACCGGGGAGCCCAATGCGACGATGGGGGTTCGCTGCGACGCGGCAGACCATGTGCCGGGCGTCGAGTTCCCGACGGCGAAGCCGCAGGTCCTGCAGGCGGAGCGGACGTTCTGGGAGAAGGCAACGGCGGCGCATGTGTACTGTGTGCAGCGGCGGCTGCGCGGCGATGGGTTCGCCCGGCATTGGCACGATCTCGCGCGGCTCGATGATGTCGGCGTTGTGGCCAGCGCCTTGGCGGACCGCGGGATCGCGGAGGGGGTTGCGGCACACAAGGCCGCGTTCTTCCCCGAGAAGGACGCGTCGGGCAATTGGGTGGACTACGGAGCGGCAGTGGCCGGCGGCTTGCGGCTCGTTCCCGCGGGAGGCGCACTGTCGGCCCTGGCCGACGACTACGCGCGAATGGTGGAGGGTGGGTGGCTACTCGACGAAGCGGAGCCGTTTGGCGTGTTGATGGATGCCTGCCGGGCGATCGAGGATCGGGCCAACGGGCGGGACTGAGGATCGAGACCCGGATTCGACGTCACGTCGGCGTTCTCATGGTTGCGGTTGACGGTGCCTGCGGGCTGATCTTCGTGGCCGCGGCGGATGACCTCCCTTACGGCCCGGGCCGCATACTCATGACATGAAGTACCCCGTCAACTGGTAGGCGACCAGGAGAAAGCCGGCCGTCATCAGCACCGCGTTCGCGGCGTAGCCGTGAGACTGGAAGCGGCCGCTGGCTCGCCAGAGGTTGAAGCTCAGCAGGATGATGGCGAGAGCGGCGAACTGCCCGAGCTCGACGCCGACGTTGAACGAGACGATGTTGCCCACCAGGCCGCTGCCCGAGATCTCCACCGGCTGCAGCTTGGTCGCCAGGCCGAAGCCGTGGAAGAGGCCGAACACGAGCACGGCCGCCCGGGTGTCGATTCTGACCCCCAGAGCCCGGAAGCCGCCCAGGTTCTCGAACGCCTTGTACGCCACGGACAGGCCGACGATCGCGTCGATGAGAAACGGGTTCGCGTGGATGCCGCCAAGCACCCCGACCAGCAGGGTGACGCTGTGGCCGACCGCGAACAGAGTGACGTAGAGCGCAACGTCGCGGAACCGGTAGAGGAAGAAGATGACTCCCGCGAGGAACGCCAGGTGGTCGTAGCCGGTGACCATGTGCTTGGCGCCCAGGTACATGTAGGGCCCGACCGCCAGGCCCTCGTTGTCGGTCAGGAAGAGCTCGTCCTGGTCGGCGACGCCGTGCGCCCACAGGCCGGACGAGAGGAACAGCGCGGCCAGCGCAAGCAGGGCCGCCCTGGTCATGGTCCGGCGACGGCTCACGCGACTACTCCGGCGAAACGGTTACTGCCGCGCCGCTTGACAGGCGACGAACTCCTCGCCGAGGTCCGGCAGCTCTCTCGGGGCGACAGTCCCGCGCCGTGCCGGGTTGTGCGGCGAACGCCCCGAACGCGAAAGCAAGGGCCAGCACTCTGCCCGCCACTGAACGACCGTCCTTCTCGCGCACCGGTGGCACACTATCAGCGGAGTCCGGTCTGCCCGTGGCGCGCCGCCGTCAGGGTCGAAACCGGAGCGACGCGCGAAACGCACGCGGCTCGGCCGGGCTCAGGAAGTGCGGATCCTCGTAACCGTCGCCAAGCACCTCGTCGGGTTCCCCCAAGGCGCCGAACGTCGCGTACTCGCGGTCCGTCACGTTGGACGCCTCGAGATCGAGGTCGAGCGACGGTGTGAGTTCGATCCTGGTCCAGACGTCGCCTCGCCACGCCGAACCGACAGGCGCCAGCAGGTTCGCCTCGTCGCCTCGCAGGTAGCGGGTCGAGTCGCCGAGCAGCCGCGCACCGAGCAACGCCCGGTCGCCGACTCTCACGTTGGCGCCGGCCCGGAACTGGCGTCGCGGCACGCCGGGCAGGAAGTCCCCCGGCTCGACCTCGATCTCCCCGTCCTCGGCCAGGGGATGCGGTGGACTCGACAGGGTCAGGCGATCCTGGAAGGTCGCGTCGAGCAGGGTGCAGGAGGCATCCCAGTTCAGCCGGCCGCGGCTGCCCCGCATCCACAGTTCGAGCCCCTGCCGGCGGGTCGCGTCGACGTTCGTGAAGTAGCCGGCGCTGGTGCCGGCGCCGCTCGAGACGAAGATGATGTCGTCCCGACTCTCGCCGTGGAACAGGGCCGCGCTCCAGCGCAGCGAAGGGCCGCCTCCGCGCAGGCCGAGCTCGGCGCTGGTCGTCACCACCTGGTCGAGCGGCGGATCGGCGACGAAGGCGTTCGGCAGCCGGCACGGGTCGTCCGGGTCGGCGCAGGTGAGCTCGACCGGCGTGGGCACCCGAGACGACTGCGACACGTTGCCGAACAGGAGCATCGACGAACTACCGTTTCCTCGCAACTCCCGGACGAAGCCCGCCGAGGGCACGAGCCGCGAGAAGCCGTGATCGCCGTCCAGCGCCGTGCCCAGTCGATCGTCGAGCTCGATCCGGCTGTCGTTGTAGCGGGCCTGGAGGGTCCAGGTCAGCCGGTCGCCGGCAGTCGTCCAGTGCCGCAGCGCCCACAGGCCGGCGTGGCCGGTGTCGGCTCTCAGTCCAACTTCGGAACCGGGAAGCAGCATGCCGCTGCCGATCGTCGTCCTGGTGTCGGTGAGCGAGGCGAGTTCCGTCTCGAAGGCGAAGTCGGCGCGCCCGCCGTCCCACGAGGCGCCGGCGAGCCACCGGCCCGATTCGGTCAGACCGGAGAGCTGAATCGAGCCGCCCCAACCTTCCTGCTCGGTGCGGCTCTCGTTGTTGACCGCGTCGAACTCGTCGAGATCGTCGTCGCCGTGGTCGTGTTCGTCGTCGTCGATCTCGTCCTGGCCGTCGTCGTCATCGTCATCGTCGTCACCCTCGAACGCGTCCGCGTTGTAGGTGTCGACGTCACTGCCGCGGAGATAGACCTGGGCGTCGAGTTCGAGACCTGTATCGAACCGCCGGCCGATCCGCAGCCGCGGGAAGAACAGCTCGTTCCAGGTCCGATCCGGGTGCGTGAAGACCTCGGCGCGGTCGACTTCGAGCAGTTCCGCCGGCGTCACGCCGTTCCCGACCAGGTCGTTGTCCGCGACGCCAACCGCGAAGTCGATCCGCTCGCGCTCGCCGCGAAGCGAGAGCTTCGCCAGCGCCTGCCGCAGCGAGCTGGGCGAGAAGTCGCGCCAGCCGTCCTCCTCGAACGAACGCGCTCCGACGAACCAGCCGAGGTTGTCCCCGGAACCGAACTTGCCACCGGCACCGAGTTCCGCGGCGCGGCGGCCGAACGAGCCCGCCTCGATCGTCAGGTGGAGCCGTTCTGAATCGAAGCCGTTCCGAGTGTTCAGAGCCAGCGCCCCGCCGAGAGTGTTCAGGCCGAACATCGGGTTGGCGCCCGGCAGGAGTTCCACCTGTTCCGCCGCGAACGTCGGCACGAGGTCCCAAGCGACGACGTCGCCGAAGACCTCGTTGACCCGCACGCCGTCCTCGTAGACCGAGAGGCCCTGGTTCGCACCCAGGAGCGGCGACGCCCCGAAGCCCCGGTAGAGCACGTCTGACTGCAGGGCGCTTCCCTGCGCCGGCGCCAGGCTCACGCCGGGCAGTTCCGCTTCGAGCAGGGCGCCGACGCCGGCCACGGCCGACAAGTCGAGCGCTTTCGGCGCCACCCGGTGAACGGTCCAGGGTACCCGGTCGGGCGATTCCCCCACGTGGTCGAGTGGAGCAAGACCGATGACGTCGATCTCCTCGTCGAACTCGCCTTGCGTCGCCGCCTGGTCGTCCTCGCCGGAAGCAGCTTCCTGCTCGGACGCCCGAGCGGCACCCAGCGGCCCGACGAGAACTGGCAGCAGGACGCACATCAGCAAACGTCGCGTCACGCACCTACTCTAGTACTGGAGGGACTGGACTAACGGCAACAGGCCACGGCAGTCTTCATTCTCGCCGTGAATGGACACCATGCATCGCGTGAGTGAATCTGCTCAAGTCCCCCGTTCAGTCACGGCGAGTCTCCGCGAGCGCCTTCGAGTGATGCCGGCCGTCGTCGTCACGGGTGCGAGGCAGACCGGCAAGAGCACGCTGGCCCAGCGATTCTTCCGCGGTCGGCGCTACCTCTCCCTGGACGACCTGGACGTCCAGCGTAATCCAATCCTGAGATGAG
>JAAXHG010000080.1 GCA_012270995.1 Vicinamibacteraceae bacterium
CGGTACAGCAGCCCGCCACCGCCGCCAGCCGCACCGGCGTACCCTTAGGCGGCAGACTCCGCTAGCGCTCCGTCTGCCGCTCCAGAACCCTCCCCGAACCGAACCAGATCACTTCCAAACCACGGTCCCGTTCAGGCTCATCTCAGGATTGGATTACGCTTGAGGATGAAGTGGCTCAGATGGGACAAGGCGCTCACACGATGCGCTCCGGTGCAGGCTGCTACAATCCATGGCTCGGCCCGCCCGCCGTACCCGCGCCCCGAAGCCGCGGCCTTCTTTCCTCCTCCAACACCATGACTGAGACGAACGATCCACCGCTCGCTCAGCCGTCGGCGGAGGCCGAGGTGCCCCCTGAGCCGGCGCCAGAGGTCGAGGAGGTCGCGCTGCAGGTCGAAGAACCGGCGCCACAGGTCGAGGAGGTCGCGCCGCAGGTCGAGGAGCCTCTTGAGCCGGTGCTGCAGGTCGAAGAACCGGCGCCACAGGTCGAGCTTGCCGCCGCGGCCATCCCCTTCGCCGCCGCGCTCGAGGCGAAGAACCCGATCGAGGGCAAGGTGATCGGCTGGAACAAGGGCGGCTTCCACGTCGTCTCGGAAGGCGCCACGACGTTCTGTCCGCGGTCGCTGATGGAACTCGGCAACCGGCCCAAGCCGCCAGCCCAGTACGTGAACAACACGTACGTCTTCCACGTTCTCGAGATCAAGGAGGCAGGCCGCCGGATCGTGCTGACCCGCCGACCGGCCATCCGCAACGAGCGGAAGCGCGCGCTCGACGAGATTCGCGCCAAGCAGGAGTCTCGCGAGCCGGTCAGCGGCAAGGTGACCTCGGTGACCGACTTCGGCGCCTTCGTCGATCTCGGAGGCGGCCTCGGCGGCCTGGTCCACCGGACCCAGATCTCCCGGACCCGGTCGGGAGAGCCTGGCGACCTGCTGAAGGTCGGGCAGCACGTGGAAGCGGTCGTCACGAAGGTCGAGAGGAAGAACGGCAAGCGCAGCGCCCGCATCTCGCTGTCCATGAAGGCGCTCGAGGCGGACCCCTGGAAGGAGACGGCGAGGAACTTCACGGCCGGCGAGAAGTTCAAGGGCAAGGTGGTGCGACATAGCGAGTTCGGCCTGTTCGTCGAGTTGGCGCCCGGCCTCGACGGCCTCGTGCATACGTCCCAACTCCCGATCGGCAAGCAGATGAGCCATCCCGCGTTCGCGCCAGGGGAAGAGGTCGAGGGATGGGTGGTCGAGGCGGCGCCCAGGAAGCGCCGCATCGCGCTGTCCCTGCGCGAGGTGCCGACGGACGACCCCTGGAAGAACCTCGACAAGCAGTACGTGGAGGGTGCCGAGGTCGAGGGAACGGTCGAGCAGGTGTCGCGCTTCGGCGTCTTCGTCCAACTCGAACCCGGCCTGACCGGTCTGTTGCCGATGTCTGCGGTCACTCTTCCGGAGGGCGGCCAGGCGCGGCGTGCCTACCCGCCCGGGCGCCAGATCAAGGTCATCATCGAGAGCATCGACCGCAAGCGCCGCCGTCTGGGACTGGCGCCGGTCGGATCGCAGCTCGTCGGCACGAAGGCGGACTACAAGAACTACCGCAAGCGCCAGAAGAAGCCCGCCGGCCTGAACGTGATGGCCGCAGCCTTCGCCAAGCTCCAGCAGTCCAAGTGAACCCGTGTCCGATGACCTGATCTACCGGGTGACGTTCCTGAGCCAGGGCGAGGTCTACGAGGTGTACGCCCGCTCGGTCTCGCAGGGCGGCCTGCTCGGTTTCGTCGAGATCGGCGAACTCGTGTTCGGCGAGAAGACGCAGGTCGTCGTCGATCCCTCGGAAGAACGCCTGCAGCGCGAGTTCAGCGGCGTCCGGCGCACCTACCTGCCGATGCACTCGGTTCTGCGCATCGATCAGGTCACCAAGCAGGGCACGGCCCGTATCCACGACGTCGAACGGCGCGAGAACCGGAAGATCACGCCCTTTCCGATGCCGATCTACACGCCCGGTGGAGAGTCCCAATGACCCGTCGCCTCCTCGTTTTCTCCTTACCCGTCCTGCTGCTGATCGCGGCCGCTCCCTCCGCTCTCGCCCAGGACGCGGCACGCGTAGCGATCGTCAACGTCGAGCTCGTGGTCGCCGAGTCCATCGAGGGCAAGGAGCTCCGGGAGTTCCTGCTGCAGGTCGAGACGAGAACCCGGGCCGCCCTGGAAACGAACGCCAGGGAGGTCGAGACGCTGCGCCAGAGCGCTCCCGGCAAGGGACCGGACGAACTGCGCACCATCCAGCATCAGATCGAGGATCTGCAGCGCGAGTCGCAACGCCTGGCCGACGACGCACAACGTCGGGCGTCGAGCAGGGAGGAGCAGACGCTGCAACAGATCAACGAGCGACTGCGTCCAATCATTCAGCAACTGATCGCCGAGGGCGGCTACGACCTGATCCTGAACGCCAGCATCGGCGGCGTGCTCCACGCCAGCGCCCGGGTCGACCTCACGCCGCGGGTGATCGAGATGCTCCAGGCGCAGGAAGCCCAGTCCGAGATAAGCCCCGAACCGTAGCTCCGGAGCCGGACGCCTACCGGGGATCCGGCCGGCTTCGGTACAACTCGTACGACCGGCTGTGCCGGTTCGAGAGGTCGACGTCGCGGCCACGGACGATCACGTGACGGACCGCCGTCCGGACCTCCAGCGGGTCCCCGTCGGTGACGATCAGGTTCGCCCACTTGCCCGCGTCGATCGAGCCCAGGCGGTCGTCCAGGCCGAGAACTTCCGCCGCGCCGAGTGTCAAGGCGCGTAGCGCCGCCTCGGCGTCGAGACCGAAGGCGACCGCGGTGGCCGCCTCGTACGGCAGGGCCCGCGCGTTCGACGCGTCGAAGGTCCCGAACGCGATCGGAACGCCGGCGCGATGGAGTTCGCCCGGCGCGGCGAAGGGGCCGTCGTACGGGTCGTCCTCTTCCACCGGCAACGCCTGGACCGAGTTGAGGATGACCGGCACCTTCTTCTCGGCGAGCAGGTCCGCCTCCTTCGCCGCGTCACGTCCCGAAGCCACGACGAGCCGCAAACCGTGCTCTTCCGCGAACGCCACGGCGTCACGAATCGCCCGGGCGCGATCGGCGACGACCAGGAGCGGCAGTTCGCCACGCGTCACCCTTGCTATCGCCTCGAGAGCGTGATCCTGCTCCACCGCCACGGCGGAACCGGCGTTCGAGCGGGCGTGGTCGTACTGGCGCGCCGCCGCGATCCAGTCGCCGAGTTCGCCGACCGTCCGGTCGTAGTCCCGCTTCGCCTCGGAGAACTTCTTCTCGCGCACGCTGAAGGTCGAGAAGTCGAACTCCCGGGTCGCGAGGCTCGGCCATTCGAGCACGACGCCGACGCTCTTCTCGACTTCCATCTCCTCGACCGTCCAGCCGTCGAGGAGGATCACCGACGCCTGGCCGGCCCAGGGTCCACCGATGGGCGCCGTCAACGCGTGCGTGGTGCCGTTCTCCCGGGTCACCGGAATGATCTCGCTCGCCGGATGGACCCCCTCGACCGCCAGCAGGTGCGGCGTGTCGCCCAGCTCCGCCTGGTCCAACGTCGCCGGAACGGAGTCGATCTCGACCAGGCCGAGGATGGTCCAGGCATTGAACAGCCCGGGATAGACGTGAAGGCCGCGGGCGTCGATCACATCGGCGCCCGCCGGCGCCGCGACATCCGGACCGGCCGCCTCGATCATGCCGTCCCGTACCACGACGGTGCCGGTGTAGGAAGCACCCGAAACGGGGTGCACCGTGCCGCCCTCGATCGCCAGCGTCTGGGCCGCCGCCGGCGCGGTCAGGGCCGTCAGGGCCAGCGCCAGCATCCCCGCCGCTACGATCCCGCAGCGCGAGCGGATCAAGGCTCGTCTCCGCCGTCGTCGTCCGCGGGCTCGGTCAACGACTGCTCCAGCGCGGCCAACTGCTGCCGCCGGAACTGGTCCAGTTCGCGGTCGAAGTAGACCTTGCCGTCCACCAGGGTGGTCTGCACGACGGCGTAGGAACTCAACGGATGCCGGTCGTAGATCACGAGATCGGCGTCCTTGCCGACCTCGATCGAGCCGACGCGATCCCCGATGCCCAACTGCCGGGCCGGGTTGATGGTGACCAGGGCCAGCGCGGCGTCGTCCGATAGGCCGCCCCATCTGACCGCCTTCGCCGCCTCGTGGTTCAGGTGGCGCATGTCTTCCTCGTCGTCCGAGTTGATCGAGACCACGACGCCGCGCTCCGTCATCAGGGCCGAGTTGTGGGGGATCGCCTCGTAGGCCTCGACCTTGTAGGCCCACCAGTCGGAGAAGGTGGAAGCGCCGGCGCCGTGGGCCGCGATCTCGTCCGCTACCCGATATCCCTCCAGCACGTGCTGCAGCGTGGCGATCCGGAAACCAAGCTCCTCCGCGAGCCGCAGCAACTGGAGAATCTCGTCGGCTCGGTAGCTGTGGGCGTGGACCAGGCGCTCACCCTCCAGGATCTCGACCAGCGCCTCGTGCTCCAGATCCCGCGCGGGCGGCCGGCTGCGCTCGCCGGCGGCTTCCGCCGCGCGATGACGCGCCCACGCGTCCCGGTACTCGGCGGCCTCCGTGAACGCCTCCCGGATCACGTCGAGGACGCCCATCCGGGTCGCCGGATAGCGGCGCGGCCCCGGGCCGAAGGACCGTGACCGTTTCGGGTTCTCGCCGAGCGCGAACTTGATGCCCGACGGAGCGCCTTCGAAGCGCATGCCGTCGGCGTCCTGCCCCCAGCGGAGCTTCAGGACCTGGTTCTGGCCGCCGATCGGATTCGCGCTGCCGTGGAGAACGTTGATCGTCGTGACGCCGCCGGCGAGCGCGCGGTAGATCGCGACGTCGGTCGGATCGACCACGTCCTCGATCCGCACCATCGCGGTCACCGCCAGGCTCCCCTCGTTGACGCCCCCCGCGGTCGCGATGTGCGAGTGGGCGTCGACGATGCCCGGAATGACGTAGCCGCCATCGGCGTCGATCACGTGCGCGCCGCTCGGCACCCTGACGCCGCTGCCGACCCTGGCGATCCGGCCGTCGCGCACGAGCACCGTGCCGTTCTCGATCGTCTCGCCGGCCATCGTCAGGACGGTGGCGCCCGTGATCGCCAGCACGTCGTCCTCGCGGTAGGGACCGGTCACCGGCACCATCCCGTCGCCGGCGACTTCCTCGTACTTCTCAGCCACTTCGGCCAGCCGCATCGGCGCGGGCGCGTCGCTCGACCCGCCACGTGGGCCACCCGGACCGCGACGACCGCCTCCCCGCCGCCGCGGTTCCTCCCGTTCCTCCGCCTCTTCGGCCTCCTCGGCCGTTTCCGCCTCGGATGTGCTTTCCGCGGCGGTCTCTTCGCTCCCGCTGTCCTCACCGTCGTCGTCGGCCTCTCCACCGTCGGCGACGTCGTACCGGACGCCGTCGATGAACACCGCCTCGACCCGCGCCGACTCCTGCCACGGGTAGCTGTCGGCCAGCACGAGGTCCGCCGCCATTCCCGCGGCTACCGTGCCAATGCGGTCCTCCAGGCCGTGGACCGCCGCCGCGTCCCGGGTGAGCGCCTGAAGCGCCCGCGCGGGTTCGAGGCCGCCCTCGATCGTCCGGCGCACGCCGGTCAGGAAGTCATCCGCGCCGTTCGTGCCGCCGGAACTGAGCGCGAACTGCACGCCGGCCTCGGCCAGTTCGACCGGCGTCGTCGGCGCCAGGCGCTCGTGGAGGATCTCGCGGAGCGGACGGTCCGCGTCCGGATCCCGGTCACGCTCCGGCAGCGGCTCCGGCCAGGCGACATCCACCAGCACCGCCACGCCGGCATCCGCGAGTTCGCCGGCCAGGCGATAACCCTCCTGGCCGCCGTACAGCGCGAACTCGAGACCGAGTTCCTCGCCGAGCCGAAGCGCCCGGTTGATCTCGACCGCGCTCGAGCCCGGCAGGAGGATCCGTTCCTCCCCCGAGGCAACGGCAGCCAGGGGCGCCAGGGTTCGATCGAACTCCGGCCGCCGCCAGCCGGAGGGATCGGCCTCGTAGGCGGCCGTCACGGCGGCGTAGTGAGCCGCGTCCAGGAGCAGTTGCCGGAAGTAGGCGACCCGGCCCATCAGAGCGCCGGGATAGGAACCGAAGCCGCCGCCGCTGCTGAGGGAGGCCACCTGGGCCAGTTCGGGAGCAATCACCTGGTGTTCGGGATCGCGGCCGGGAGCGCCCAGCCGAACCAGCGACAGCCGGCCCGGGAACAGCCCGTCGCCCGGCCTTGCCGCGATCGAGGTGAAGCCGGCCTTGCGCCAGGCCTCGACCGCCTCCGCGTCCAGCGTCAGGTCGTCGGCCGCCCGCTTCCAGGGGGTCGTCAGCGGGCGATCCTCCGGGCCGCGAGGCAGGGCCGCCCGGTCGGGGTCCGGCCGGCGCCGCTGGCCGCCGGGTGTCGGCGCGCCGGCACCCGGACCGCCGGGAGGCCGCCGGGGCTGCGGCAGACTTCCCATCGCGTCGATCAGGCCCGGGTAGACCGTCAGTCCCTCGCCGTCGATGACCCAGGCGTGAGCCGGGATCGCCGCGTCCTCGGCCACGGCTGTGATCGTGCCGTTCTCGATGACGACGGTCGCGCGCTCCAGGACCGTACCGTCGCCGACCTCGACCCGCACGCCCTCGATGGCGTAGAAGGGAGGCGGCTCCGGAGGAGGACCGGCAAGGAGCGGCAGGGCGACCAGCACTCCAGCGATTGCGAAACGAAGCGCCCTTCCGGTCGTGGCGATCAACTCCATGGCGAACCGCGGCAGCCTAACAGTCCGGCAGGCCGTTGCGCGGACACCAGTCCGCCAGCGTGCAGTTCGCGCAGTCGGGCCGTCGCGCCGCGCAGACGCGACGCCCGTGCCAGATGATCGCGTGGCCCATGAAGATCCACTTGTCCTGGGGCAGCCGGCGCATCAGGTCCCGTTCGACCTTGACTGCGTCCTTCTCGGGGCTGATGCCCAGGCGGCGGGCCAGGCGGCCGATGTGGGTATCGACGACGACGCCCGCCGGCTTGTTGAACCAGGTGCCGAGCACCACGTTCGCCGTCTTCCGCGCCACGCCCGGCAAGGTGATCAGGTCCTCCATCGTGTCCGGCACCTCGCCGCCGAACTCGGCGACGATCTTCCGCGCCGCGCCGAGAACGCTCTTCGTCTTGTTGCGGAAGAAACCCGTGCTTCGGATCTCCTGTTCGAAGGTGGCGGAGTCCGCGCTTGCGAAGTCCTCGGCGGTCCGGTAGCGCTCGAACAGCGTTTCCGTCACGAGATTGACCCTCACATCGGTCGACTGGGCCGAGAGGATTGTCGCGATGAGGAGCTGCAGCGCGTTCTCGTGGCGGAGTTCGCAGTCCGCGTCCGGGTACAGCCGCTCAAGTTCGGCCAGCACCTCCTGGAGCGCCGGTTCGGGGATCGGTTCGAAGGCCCCTTCCGCTTCGGCCATCTAGGGCCGCAGCAGGTCGAGGACGGCCAGCGTCATCGCCTCGACCCCGGCTCGGATCGAAGGCTCCGGTTCGATGCGGAAGAAGGGCGAGTGGTGTCCCGGGACCGGCGGTCCGCCGGCCGCCTCCGCTTCCAGGTCCGCGGGGTCCGTGCCGCCGACGTTGAAGTAGGTGCCGGGCACCTTGTGCTCCGTGCGAACGAAGTAGGCGAAGTCCTCGGCGCCCATGCCCGAGGGAGGCGCGCTGTAGAACACGTCATCGCCCATGCCGGCGGCGATCGCGGCCCGCACCCGGACCGCAAGTTCCGGGTCGTTCATGGTGACCGGCGTCGATTCCTTCGTGCGCACCACCTTCGGCAGCAGCGAAGCGGGAAGGCCGGCCGCCCTGCCGACACCCTCCGCGATCCTCTCGATCGCCGACAGCAACTGCTCCCGCGTCTCCTCGTTGTTCGCCCGCACCGTGAGCTGCAGTTCCACCCGGTCCGGGATCACGTTGTGCTTGAAGCCACCGTGGATCGCACCGACCGTCACGACGCCGGGGTCGAGCGGGTTGAGCTCGCGGCTCACGATGCCCTGGAGCGCCACGACGAGCTGCGCCGCGATGTAGATCGGGTCCTTGCCTCGATGCGGCGACGCCCCGTGCGCGCCGACCCCGAACACCGTGATGTCGACGCTGTCCGAGGACGACGCGAGCAGACCCGGCGGCACCTCGATCTTCCCCGCCGGCCGGCCCGCCGAGACGTGCAGAGCCAGCGCGTAGTCCGGCACGCCGAAGCGCTCGTACAGGCCGTCCTCGAGCATCTCGCGGGCGCCCATGATCCGCTCTTCCGCCGGCTGGCCGACGAACATGACCGTGCCCGCCCACTGGTCGCGCATCGCGGCGAGCCGCCGCGCCACGCCGACCATCGTCGTGATGTGCATGTCGTGTCCGCAGGCGTGCATGACCGGGACTTCCTCACCCGAGAGGTCGACCTGCGTCGCCGTCGAGGCATAGGGCAACTCGGACTTCTCCGCCACCGGCAGACCGTCCATGTCGGCCCGCACGAGGACCAGGGGTCCCTCGCCGTTCTCCATCATGCCGACGATGCCGGTGCGGCCGATCCCCTCCGTCACCTCGACGCCCGACTTGCGCAGTTCATCCGCCAGGCGGGCGGCCGTCTTGTGCTCCAGGAAGGAGAGCTCCGGGTTGCGGTGGAAGTGCTCGAAGAGCGACTTCAGCTCGGCCTGGTAGTCCTCGGCGATGGCGTCGGCGAGATCCTGGGCGGAACCGGCCGTCGCGGCCGCGAGGACGGCGAACGGAAAGACGGCGGCGACGGACAGGGACCGGAGGCTCAGCATGAACGAGCCCTACGATACCCCCATCGACTCCCTCGTTCCCGCTCCCTAGCCGCGGCAGTCGCCCGATCGCTCCAAACGGCCTGGCGGAAGCCTCACGCCGGCGGGATGCGCTCGACGGCCGCGGCGGCGGGACGAGTGACCGAGCCGACGTTCCGGCAAGGGATGACGCGCCGACTCAAGCCTCCGGACCGCTCCGAGCCGCTTCTTCGACACGAGCCAGGAAGTCCTCCGGGAGGTGGTTCGTCCTGGCCAGGATCTCGCCTTCTTCGTCGATCAGAACGTAGGTCGGATAGGAGCCGATCTGCAGAGTCCGCGTGATGTCGCTCTGCATCCCGACATGCCAGTTCGACCACGGCATCGGCTCGTCCTCCATGAATCCGGTTACGGTTTCGAGTTCCGCGTCGACGCTGATCGACAGGAGAGCGAACCGGTCCGCGGGGAGGTCGGCAACGAGTTGCCGTTTGTGCGGCAGCGCAGCCACGCATGGCGCGCACCACGTCGCCCAGAAGTCGAGAAGGACCACGCGGCCCCTGTAGTTCGAGAGGCGTTCGGGGGCGCCGTCCAGCCGGCTGCCGCCGAGGTCCGGGACCTTGCTGCCCACCGTGCCGTGGCGGATGCCGCGGATGAGGTCGGCCTCCGCCTCCGCGAAGGTCCGCGCGTCTCCCGGCAGCTTCTCGTCCTCTACGCCGTCGCTCAAGCCGGTCGCCAGGTCGACCGCGCTTTGGCGTTCTGCCGCGCGATCGTTCCCGGACAACCCGGGGGCGTTCGCGGCCTCCACCCGTCCGGCCGCGACGTAGTACCTCCCGGCGGCACCCAGCACGGGATCCTCGGCCTCGGAAGCCAACTCCTCGAAGAAGGCATCCGCCGCGGCGCCCCTGGCCGGCCCGAAACGTCTCAACAGGTGCATTCGCCGCAGCATCGACCCCCAGCCCTCGTAGTCGGGTGCGTACTCGAGCAGAGCCCTGGCGCCCCTGGAGGCGTACTCCTCGCCTCCGGGTGTCATCGCTGCATTGTTCACGAGGAACTCCGCGGCCTCGACCGTCTTCTCGTGCGTCCCGCCAACCTCCAGAATCGCGATTGCCGCGGCGGCCGCGCGACGAACGTCGGGGGCGTCGGGCGCCGAGCCATCCGTGCTCTCTGGAGAGTCCCCGTCTCCGGACCGCGGGGCCGCCGACTCGCCACCAAGCTGCGCCTGGAGCGCTGCTCGGAGAACGTCGTTGACCACAGTGCTCGAAGGCGAGTCCGCGTCTTCGGACCGCGGGTCCACCAGCTCGGCGCCGTCGAGGTCCTTGAGCGCTGCTCCCAACCGTTGCTCCGCGTCGGCGCCGTTCTCCGCCTCGAGCGCCGCTCGCAACGCCTGCTCCATTTCGGCCCGCGGCGGGGCGCCGTCACCCGATGCGCGAACCACGAACACCCGCGGCGTTGCACTGCCCGCCTCTCCGAGGTTCGAGGATGAGTCGCCCTCCGAGACCTTGCCAGACGCGAGGATCCTGGCCATCCACGTGCGCTCATGTTCGAGATAGGCCTCAACAACGTCCCAGTCAGGGCCGACTTTCGCGACCAGGTCCGCCATGTCCTCCTCGACGCTCGACTCTTCGAAGGCCATCAAGCCCTGGCTCGCTCCGCTCCAGAGCACAGCGGCCAGCGCCGACAACACGATCGCGGCTTTCCCCCACCGACTGAACTCCGTTTCCATCCAGGTGGTCACTCCCAACCTCCAGTTCTTCGTCCGGCGTCAGGAGCGGCAGGCGCTCCGGGACCACGTTCATCAGCCACATCGATGCACTGGGACTCACTCTATACAACCGCGAACCGCGCGATTTGTTCCAGTGACTAGCCCGCAAATTTCACCGAGGTTCGTAGCGAGGGCGCGTAGACGCCGCTGTAGCGGGGCGCACGGACTGAGGGAACGCTGAAGGCGTACTGCAGTACGTCGAAGCGGCCTGAGGGAGTACGGCCCGCTACAGCGAGCGGATCCGCGGCCGCAGTAGGACATCGGTGCAATTTGCGGGCTAGATGGCCGTCCGGCCCTCTCGTGGCCGGACGGCGACTAAACGGCCTGCGGTCGTCTAGTTCTCGAAGCCGATGGGTTCTATGTTGCAGATCGAGTAGGCGACCGGGCGGCGGCGGGTCCAGGCCGGTTCCACGGTGATGGAACGCCAGTCCTCGATGACCGCTTCGAGGTTGGCGACCTCTTCCGGCCGCTCGGCCGCGAGGTCCGTCTGTTCCCGAACGTCGGTGGACAGATCGTAGAGAAAGCCGCCGGCGGCATCCTGGTTCGGCTTGATCAGCTTCATGTCGCCGCTGCGGACGGCGACTGTCGGGTAGTTGCGCCATACGAACCGGCCGTCGCCTGTCGCTTCGGCCGACCCGTCGAGCAGCGGCATCAGGTCGTAGCCATCGAACTGGAGGCCGGCCGACGCCTCCGCTCCGGCGGCTGCCTCCTGAACTCCTCGTCGGCCGACATCGAGACGGCGCCTTGCGTCCCGCGGTTGATGAACCGCGTGGCGCCCGAGAGATGACCGTAGAACTCGTCGAAACCGCGGTTCGTCGGGTAGTGCTCGTCCTTGAAGCCAAGGTGCCACTTGCCGACGATGCCGGTCGCGTAGCCGGCCGCCTTCAGGTGGTCGGCGATCGTCAGTTCGCCCGCGACGAGCCCGACATCCGGCACTTCCGGCGCCTGCCGCGCGTTGTATTCGAAACCGTAACGCTGCTGGTAGCGGCCCGTCAGCAGGGCCGCCCGGGACGGTGAACACACCGGCGTCGTCGCGTAGCCCTGCGTGAACACCGCTCCCTCCCGACCGATGCGGTCGATGTTCGGCGTCTGAAGCCGGTCGCCGTAGATCGAGACGTCGGCGTAGCCGAGGTCGTCGGCCAGGATGACGACGATGTTCGGCGGTGGAGCGTCCGCGGACGCTGGCTGCTCGCCGCCGTTCCCGTCCGTGGAACATGCAATCGCCAGCACCGCCATGAGGAGCACAACCGCAACCGGAACAAGTACTCGTCCGCCCATTCGTGTTCTCCGTCAGTTTCTCCGTCCTAGTCTGTAGACTCTACATGAGACCATCTTGCTACGAAACGCTACAGATGCTACGGTGACACCCATGATCACGATCACCCAAAGGCAACTGCGCAACGACTCTGCCAAGATCCTCCGGGCAGTTCAGGACGGACAGTCCATGACCGTTACCCGAAACGGTACGCCGGTGGCCGAACTCCGACCCGTGGCCGCCCGCCGCTACGCATCCCGTGCCGTGCTCAAAGACGCGGCCCGAACCGCTCCCAGGATCGACGCGAGCCGATTCCGGGCCGACATCGACGCGGTCGTCGATCCGTGGGTCGATGTTTAGGCACGGGCTTCTCGATACGTCGGTCGTGATCGACCTCGACCAGATCGACGACGCGCATCTCCCGGAGCAGTCCACCGTCTCGGCAATCACGCTTGCCGAACTCACGGTCGGCCCACTGGCCGCCGGCAGGGACGAAGAAGAACGCGCTCGTCGTCAGGACCGTCTGCAGTGGGCTGCGGCGACCTGGGATCCGCTGCCGTTCGACGCTCTGGCGGCCCGCGCGTACGGTCGCATCTACTCAGCGCTCGTGGCAAGGGGCCGGACCGGACGCGGACGTTTCGCCGATCTGCTGATCGCCGCCACCGCGCTGGCGAACGACCTGCCTCTCTACACCCGGAACGCCGCCGACGTGAAGGGCCTCGATGACCTGATCACGATCCGATCGGTGTAGAACCGGCCAGCTTCCACGCGTAGTCCAGCGCGTGGCCCAGCGAGTCGGTGAAGGCCTTGCCCTGCCAGGCGATGTCAAAGGCCGTGCCGTGGTCGACCGAAGTGCGGACGATCGGCAGGCCGACAGTCACGTTGACGCCGCGTTCGAAGCCGTAGAGCTTCATCGGCGCATGGCCCTGGTCGTGGTACATACAGACGACCGCGTCGTAGCGGTCGAGGTGGATCGCCTGGCGAAAGATCGTGTCCGCGGGATGCGGGCCCGACACGTGCAGTCCGTCGGCCGCTGCGGCCTCGATCGTCGGCCGGATGACCTCCTCGTCCTCGGAGCCGAACAGGCCGTGCTCGCCGGCATGCGGGTTCAACCCACAGACGGCGACCCGCGGCCGCTCCATGAAGCGCGACAGGGCGGCGTGAGTCAGGTCGATCACCTTCCGGATCCGCACGGGCTCCACGCGCTCGATCGCCTCGCGCAGGCTGACGTGAGCGCTGACGTGGGTCACCGCCAACTCCGGCACCGTCAACATCATCGCGAAGTCACGGGCGCCGCACAGTCCGGCAATGAACTCGGTGTGCCCCTGGAAGTCCGGCCGCGACATACGTGTCGCCTCCTTGTTCATCGGCAGGGTGACGACTCCCGCTACGTTCCCGGCCAGGGCGTCGCGGATCGCGCAGTCAACATAGGCCAAAGCCGCCGCTCCCGCCTCTTGACTCAGAACGCCCGGAGTTACTTGCCCCACGCTCAACAGTCGCAGATCTCGGACATTCAGTACTCCCTCCACCGCCTCGCCCGGCCGATCGATCGAGTGAATCGACACGCTCAACCCCAGCACGTCAGCCGCACGCATCAGCACCGACGTATCGCCGTACACCAGGGCATCGTTGCCCAGCAGCCCCTCAGCGAACCGTCGCACCGCAATCTCCGGGCCGACGCCCGAAGCATCCCCCATCGTCACCGCCATCCGCCGGCCGCTCATGACCGCAATCTATTCTGCCCCCGTCTGGACCGCTCCATCCACGGGCAACCCAACCACCGCCGGCTCGACCCTCGGCGACGGCAGCCAGCCTGGGGCGGTCCGGGGGAGGGGGTCCCAGCGAGCTTGGAGTGAGCGACGGCCCGCGTCTCCTCAATCAGCCGATGCCGACCGGAGCGAACGGAATGCAGCGAGCCCCACCCTCTACCCCAGTCAGAAAGGGCGAGCGATCGCTGGGACCCCCTCCCCCGGACCGCCCCAGGCGGGTGCGTCCGACGCCTCGGCGTCCGGCGCCCGACGCTCGTGTAGATTCGCCGCTCCGCACGGAAGTGAAGACGCGAGGAGCATCCATGGCCGAGTACATCCCAAGCCCCATCAAGTGGGTGCGCGACCAGGTGGAGCTCTATGAAGGCAGCGGCGGCACCGAAGGGGTCGGCCTGCGGGACACCGGCCTGCCCTGCATCATCGTCACCCACACGGGCAACCGGACCGGCGCCATCCGCAAGACGCCGCTGATGCGCGTCAAGGACGGCGACAGCTACGTGCTGGTGGCCTCGCGGGGCGGCGCGCCCACGAATCCCGTGTGGGTCTACAACCTGCGCGCCCACCCCGACGTCGAACTCCGGGACGCCACGGAGGTTCAGGCGATGCGCGTGCGGGAGGTCGAGGACGCCGACGAACGCGCCCGCGTCTGGGCGTTGGCCGTGGAGGCGTTCCCGCCGTACGAGGAGTACCGGAACAAGACGTCCCGCACGATCCCGGTCTTCATCGCGGAGCCCGCGTAGCAGCCGGGACGACTCGGCTACTGGGACGGATGCCCTCCGACCCAGACCGGGCTCGACCAGGCCATCGCGGCGTAGACGTCCGTCTCGAACCGCGCGGCCGCCGCGTCCGTCTCGATCGTGACGGTGGACTCGTCGGTCGGCGCCGCCGCGACGTCGGCCTTGAGCTGCTCGATCGCCGCGCCCAGATCGCGGTCGTAGACGGCGCCCGGGCCGGCAACGTCGCAGCCGGACAGCACGAGAGCCAGGGCGCCGCTCACGAGGAGCGGCGCCCGGCCCCAGCCGTGCCTTCCGAGCCGGATCAGAAGCTGAAGCCCACCTTCAGCCGGAACTCCCGCGGCCGCTGGTAGAAGGCTAGCTGCGGGTTGGGTCGCCCGGTCTGGGTGTTGATCGCGATCGGTTCCTGGCTGTCGGTCGCGTTCGCGAGATCGAAGCCGATCTTGGCCCGGACGTTGCCCGCCATCGCAATCGAGTACATCAGGGACAGATCAACGGTCCAGGTGTCCGGGAGGCGGTGCGCATCCGACGGCTCGCGGTACGTCGACGTCGTGATCGTCTGTCCCGATACCGGATGCCGTACCTGGGTAGCAACGTGAGTTCCCCACGGCCGGCCCGACGCGTAGTGAAAAAAGCCGCCCAGCACGAAGTCGTGCCGGCCGAAGACGAAGCGCTTCATCCCGACCACGTTCGCCAGGTGCTCCCGGTCCTCGGCCAGCCGCCCGAACCACCAGTCGCTCGAGGTCGCGTTGGTCAGCCCGGTGCCCACCTCGATCCCTCCCAACCCCTCATTGAGGTTGAAATTGTCGTTGAGCGAGTTGATGTTCCCCTTGGTCGAACTCAGGGTGTAGTTCGTGCGCAGCGTCCAATTGTCGCGGAACAGGCGGTTCGCCTCGATCTGCAGCCCCCGGTACTCGCGGCGGGCGTCCTTCCAGTTGCGGAGATCGCGGACTACACGGCCCGCATCGTCGAACTGGAGCGTGGCGTGGAAGATGTTGTCCGCCTCGCTCGCCACCAGCCGCGACTTGACGACCCACTTCTCGGACACCTGGAAGTCCGCGCCGAAGGAGATCTCGTCCTTGTAGTACGGATCGACATCCTGGATCGCCTGGTCGAACGTCGGCTCGACGCGCCGCTGGAAGCGGTCGTAGCGCTGTGTGGCCGGGTTCCACGCGAACTGGTCGTAGATGTTCTCGCCGTTGTTCTGGCGGGAGAACTCCTGGAGCACGATGCCCATGCCGATCGCGTGGTAGTAGCGGCCCAGTGTGCCGCGGAGCAGGATGCTGCCGTCGGCCTTGACGTCGTAGACGCCGCTGACCCTGGGGACGAACTCGGTGTACTCGTTGACCCGCTCGCCGACGTCGTTGTCGATCGTCTGCTGGTCGCCGCGGACGCCCAGGCTCCACACCCAGTTGTCGCCGACCTCGAAACGATCCTGGGCGAAGACGGCCAGGAAGTCGCTGGTCTCCGTGATCACGTCCGATGGGTCGAACACCCGCTTGTTGATGGGCGTCACGTAACCACCGGGGAGATTCGGGTCGTAGGTTCGTCCGCGGAACTCGGTGATGATCGAGGTCAGGTTGCTGAACTCGATCGCCTGGGCGTCGACGCCGAACTTCCATTCGTGGCGGCCCCGGAAGCTCGTCAGCGACACGTTCGCCTGGTCGCGCGGGAAGTCGTTGAAGCCCTCGGCCAGGCGTACGGCCGGACCGTTGTGGCGCAGTCCCGTCACCAGATCCCGATAGCGGAAGTTGTTCCCGGGCGGGTCGTCCGGGGAGGCGTTCGGATCGATCGGGTGCTGCTCGGCGGCGTTGCGACCGACGAACTCCTCACGGTTGGCGATCTTGAACTCGAGGAAGTTCGAGGCGCCCAGGCCGAGACTCCAGTTCAGCGTCTGCACCCGCCCGTTCAGCGGGAAGTTCATGATCGCGTACTTGTCGCCCGGGTTGCCGGAGAGGCCGATCGCGTCCGACGGAGCATCGATCGCGGTGATCGCGATCTGCTGGTTATCGGTGGGCTGGAAGTTGACCTTGGCGATCAGGGGATCCGCCTGCCGGCTGAGATTGACGACGCTCCCGTCCGACAGCCGGTCGATCCGGTTGTCCGAGATCCTGCCGTAGGAGACGAAGAACCACGCCCGATTGCGGGCGAGCGGACCGCCGATGCTGGTCTCGTAGCTGTTGATCTGATCGTCCGGACGCTCCAGTTCCAGAATGTCCGGCGCCCGCCACTTCGGGTTCTGGCCGATGTACATCGCCTCGCCGTGAAACTCGTTGGTCCCCGTCTTGACGGTCGAGTTGATGATGCCGGACGTCGCCCGGCCGTACTCGGCGCCGAAGCCGGTCGACTCGAGCTTCGTCTCGGTCAGCGCGGTGCTGGGGATGAGTAGACGCATCTCGCCGCCGCGGCGGTGCATCGAGGTGTCCACGCCCTCGACGTAGACGCCGACCTCGGTCGCGATGCCGCCGTTCACCGACGGCCGGGCGTCGACGTCGGCCCGGTTGACGACGGACGGCAACTGCCGCACGGCCGCGCTGTAGGCGCGCGTGCCGAAGGCGACGTTGTCCGTGATCTCAGCCGGGATCGTCGCCGCCAGAGCGGTTTCGTACTTGCTGATCAGGGGCGCTTCGCCGGTAACCGTGATCTCCTCCTCGGCCGCCGAGACCAGCGTCAGGTCGACGCCCCGCCGCTGACCCGGGTCGAGGTCCGTCGCGAGTTCGGCCGAACCGAGCCCTTCCAGCTCCGCGCGTACCGTGAAGCGCCCGGCGAGCAGCAGCGCGAAGCGGTAGACGCCGTCGGCGTCGGTGATCACCGTCCGCGTGTTCTGCGGTCCGGTCAGGGTGACGGTGACGCCGGGCAGCGGCGCACCCTGAGCGTCCAGGACGCGGCCGTCGATCGTGCCCGTCTGCGGACCGTCGGCGAGCAGCGGGGTGACGCACGTCAGGACGACAAGCCCTCCGAGCCAAACGGAACGTCGGTTCATAGCTCTTCCTCCAGGTTCGGGCTCGACCGACCGACGCGGCGATCCGGGACGGCGCGGCCGCTCCCATGGCTCTATGGTTGAGGTAATCTACCCGAACGCCGTTCGAGGCTACAGCACGGTTCAAACGAGCGGATCCCTAGCTGGCAGGAGGCCCGATGACCCGACGTACCCGCCGCGACTTCCTCCAACAGTCGTCCCGCCTGATCGCCGGCGGCGCCCTCGCCGGCCTCGCCGGCTGCGACGCGCCGGAGGAACAGGCGGTCGCGGACGATCGTCCCAACCTGCTCTTCTTCTTCCCCGACCAGCACCGGCCCGACTGGCTCGGCTCAGGCAGCGGCGGCCTCGCCGCGCTCCGAACACCGAACATCGACCGCCTCGCCAAGGGCGGCGTCAACTTCACCCGCGCCCTGGCGCCGTCGCCGGTTTGCGCCCCTTCGCGCGCCTGCCTGGCCTCCGGACGCGAGTACGACCGCTGCGGCGTGAGCAGCAACCGATTCGACTATCCGCTCGGCCAGACGACCTTCTACGGCCGACTCCGCGACTCCGGCTACCACACGATGGCGGTCGGCAAGCTCGACATGTCGAAGAACAGCGGCAACTGGGGCATCGACGGCGCGAACAACGCCTATGACTGGGGCTTCTCGGCGCAGATCAACAACTGCGGCAAGGGCGACGGCATGGAGTCCTACCTGAAGGAACCGGAAGGGCCCAAGGACCCGTACTACGCCTACCTCGACTCGCTCGAGCCGCCGCAGGGCCGCGCCTGCGCCACGGACTTCCGCCGGCGGCGCTCCGGCTTCCCCGACACCTGGTGGGGCGACGTGATCACCTCACCCCTCGGTCCCGAGGCCTACTGCGACAACTGGATCGCCCAGAACGGCCTCGACCTGATCGAGACCGCCCCGAAGGGCCACCCCTGGCACCTTGTGATCAACTTCGTCGGCCCGCATCCGCCGGTCGACATTACCGCCGAGATGGAAGCGTGGGTCCGCGGCCGGGATGGGCTGGGCCAGCCCTACGCCTACCAGGGCGCCCTGACTCCGGACGACCACGCGGCGACCCGCCAGAACTACGCCGCGATGATCGAGAACATCGACGCCTGGCTGGGCCGCTACATCGACATGCTGGAAGCAACCGGCCAACTCGACAACACGATCATCGTCTACTCGAGCGACCACGGCGAGATGCTCGGCGATCACGCCCGCTGGGGAAAGTCGGTCCCCTACCAGCCTTCCGCGGGCGTACCCCTCCTGGCGGCCGGCCCCGGCATCCGCGCGGGGTACGAGTGCCACCTGCCGACGACCGTCCTCGACCTCGCCGCCACCTTCCTCGACTACGCCGGCCTCGCCACTCCCGCCGACATGGACAGCCGATCGCTGAGGCCCCTGCTCGAGGGACAGACCGACAGTCATCGCGACGTCGTCCTCTCCGGCCTCCGCGACTGGCGGCTCGCCTACGACGGCCGCTACAAGCTCGTCACCGGCTTCGGCGACGAGGACATCCTGTGGGACCTGGAGGCGGATCCGATGGAGACGGAGAACCTGGCCGCGAAGCAGCCGGAGGTGGTCCGGCGGTTGCGGGCGGCTCTTCCCGCCTGAGTTGGACCGCATCGCGGTACCCGAAACTCTCATCATTGTCTGAGATTGCCAGAGTTGATAAGTTCCTTCCATGAAATTCGAGGAGCTCGTGGCCGAGGTCGCCGACGAGCCCGTCTTCGAGACCGGCCTGCTGCTCGCCGGACCGCGCGACGCCGGCAACGTCAGGCGGCAACTGTCGCGCTGGGTCCGCGGCGGCAAAGTCCAGCAGATGCGGCGCGGCCTGTATGCGTTGGCGCCGCCCTGGCAGCGTCGCGTCCCGCATCCGTTCCTGCTCGCCAACCGCCTGGCGCCGGGTTCCTACGTCAGCGGCCCGGCAGCCTTGGCCTTCGCCCATGCAATCCCCGAGTACGCGCCGGAAGTGACCAGCGTGACGACCGGACGACCGCACATCCGGCGGTTGCCTTCGATCCGTTTCTCCTTCCGCCACCTGAAGGCTGACCGGTTCTTCGGCTACAGACTGCTCGACTTGGGCGGCGATCAACGGGCATTCGTGGCGACCCCGGAGAAGGCTCTGCTCGACTCCGTCTACCTGCAGCCAGGCGGCGACGACAGGGAGTTCCTGCGGGAACTCCGACTTGACTTCGACGCTCTTGATCTGGACGCCCTCGATCGGGCGGCGGCGCGATTCGGCGCGCCGAAAACGACCCGAGCGGCCAGCCGCATCCGCGAGCTCGCCGCCGAGGCGCCCGCGTACGACCTGCTGTGAAGGACCACCTTCAGGCGCTGATCCGACGGCACGATCCGTTGCGGGCCCGCAACGTGGTTAGGGAGTACCTTCAGGCCCGCGTCCTCCTGGCGATGCAGAAAGCCGGCGCCATGACCGCCCTGGCGTTTCAGGGCGGGACCTGCCTGCGGTTCCTCCACTCGCTTCCCCGCTACTCCGAAGACCTGGACTTCGCGCTGGAAGGCAACCGCGAGGCCTACGATCTGCCGAAGTACCTGAAAGCCGTCCGCGCCGACCTCGGCGCCGAGAACTACCACGTGGAGTTGAGGCTCCGCGAGCACCGCGCCGTGCATGGAGCGATGGCGCGCTTCCCCAGCCTGCTGCACGAGTTGGGCCTTTCTCCCCACCGCTCCGAAGCGCTGGCCATCAGGATCGAGGTCGACACGAAACCCCCGCACGGAGCGGCCTGCGAGATCAGCCTGGTGCGCCGGCACGTGACGCTCAGGCTCTTCCATCACGACCGCGCCTCCCTGCTGGCCGGGAAGCTCCATGCCGTCCTCCAGCGCGGCTACGCGAAGGGCCGGGACCTGTACGACCTGATCTGGTACCTGAGCGATCCGGACTGGCCCGCACCCAACCTCTCACTGCTGAACGCGGCCCTGCGCCAGACCGGTTGGACGGGAGGCGAGTTGACGGCCCGTTCGTGGACCGAGCCCGTCGTGGAACGGCTGGAGGCGTTGGACTGGGAGCAGGCGATTGCGGACGTGAGTCCGTTCCTGGAAAAGCAGGATGACGTCGAACTGATTACCTCCGAAAACGCACTGCGCCTCCTTGCCCGGTCGGGCTCGACCGGGTAGCGACCTTGTGAACGTGTTCCGCTACCTGTCGGCGTCACCCGCGTCCGAGTCCTGTGCCGCCGCCGGCCAGAGGGCGGCCCAGCCGTCGGACCGCATCTGCGCCGACGGCAGCATCCTCCAGCGGAACACCCTCCGCCGCGACAACGACTTTCTGACCTGGGACATCCGCCTGTCACGCCCGTTCACCCTCGGCCGCGATGTCACCCTGGAACCGGTCTTCGAGATCTTCAACCTGACGAACGCAGACAACCGCCTGGACGCCTCCCAGGGCTCCCTCCTCTTCAACTTCGACGGCACCATCCGCAGCGGCCTGGGAGACAGCCGCCGCGGCCAGATCGACCTCCACCTCCACTAGGCCCGCTGACGCGGAGGGGCGGGGCCGCGCCAGCCGGCCGCCTATGCGCCGAGGATGCGGAGCTCCCGAGGCGACGAGGTCAGCAGCTCGCAGCCCTGCTCCGTGACGCGGATGTTGTCCTCGATCCGGACGCCGCCCCAGCCGTCGAGGTAGAGGCCCGGTTCGATCGTGAAGACAGCGCCTTCCTCGACAACGTCGGTGTTGCCCGCCATCACGGATGGCGGCTCGTGGATCTCGAGGCCGAGGCCGTGGCCGGTCCGGTGGGTCATGAACTCCTTGAAGCGCGCCGCGTGGAGATTGGACTGGCAGTTCTTGTGGACGTAGTCGTAGGTGACACTCGGCCGCGACGCCGCCACGCCGCGGATGTTGGCCTGCAGCACCGCCTCATAGACCTCCCGCATCCGGTCGGTCGGGGAACCGCTGACGACGAAGGTGCGGGTGATGTCGCAGTGGTAGCCGCCGAACGACGTACCGAAGTCGATCAGCAGGAACTCGCCTTCCTGCATCTCGCGTTCGTCCGGGACGCCATGCGGCAACGCCGACTTGGGGCCGCTGAGGACGATCGGCCCGAACGAGATGCCCCCTCCACCCCGGCGCAGAAGCTCGCTCGAGAGCTTGGAAGCGATCTCGATCTCCTTGCGCCCCGGCCGCACGTCGCGCAGCGTGAACTCGAGCGCCGCCTCGGCGATCTTCGAAGCCCGCTTCATCAGCGCCGCTTCCTCGTCGCTCTTCTTGAGCCGGAGCTCGCTCACGATCTCTTCGGCACTCTCGATCTTCGCCCTCGGCAGCTCGCGTCGCAGGTGCTCGAACTCCATATAGCGCAGGCTCAGCGGCTCCACCGCCACCCGCGACGTCTTGCCCAGGCTCTTGAGGGCCGCCGCGGCGGCGTCCTCCGGGCCGTCCGCGTCATCCCACAGGTGGACCGATTCAACGGCGGGGGCCGCGCCGCGGAAATTCGCTTCCTCCAGCGCCGGCACGACCGCCAGCGGCGCGTCGGCCGTCGGCACGATCAGCAGAAAGAGACGCTCGTGGGCCGCGAAGTCATGGCCCAGGAGCCATGTCATCGTGGCCGCCGGCGTCAGGACGACCGCATCGACGCCGGCCGCCGAGGCCGCCCGGCGCAACTGCTCCAAACGCAGGGCGTCGCGGCTGGCCGGCGCGCGCTCGCCAGCGCCGTCTTGCTCCGCCGCCATGTCTCCTCCAACCGCGTCGTCGCTCATTTCGCCCCCACCGCCACTATTCGCTGCCTTCCCTCCGGAACCCGGGTGGCGCCGTCCGCGTCACCATCGTCGGGCCGAACAGCTTACTCCGAATAGTCCGAGGCACGGCGGAAGCCCTTCAAGCGACGGCGCCGAGCGCGATACAGTCCCGCCATCATGGATACGTCGATCGGTTCCGAGTACAACGAACTCCGCGAGGAGATCCGCTCATTCTTCGCCGCCAACCAGGACGCCGCCGTACCCGCCGGCCCCGGCTTCGGCGGCGAGGCGTCCGAGGTCCGCAGACGGACGGTCGAGTGGCAGAAACGGCTCGTCGACGCCGGATTCGCCGCCCGCACCATCCCCACGCGATACGGCGGCGCCGGTCACGATCCCGACCCGCTCGCCAAGCTGGTCATCGAGGAGGAGTTTTCCGAAGCCGGGATCTCCCTCGGAATGGAAAACCAGGGCATCAGCATGTTCGTGCCCACCCTGCTCCACTACGGCCGCGAAGACCAGAAGCAGGCTCTGATCCGGCCCACCATCCGCGGCGAGATGATCTGGTGCCAGGGGTACAGCGAGCCGGGATCCGGCTCGGACCTGGCGTCGCTGCGCACCTCCGCGGTGCTCGACGGCGACGAGTACGTGATCAACGGCCAGAAGATCTGGACCAGCGGCGCCCGCGAAGCCGACATGATGTTCGCCCTGGTCCGCACCGAGGCCGACGCCGGGAAGCACGGAGGCATCAGTTACATCGTCCTGTCGATGGACACGCCCGGCATCGAGGTGCGGCCGCTGATGACGATGACTGGCGACGCCTCGTTCAACGAGGTCTTCTTCACCGACGTCCGCGTACCCGCCATGAACGTCGTCGGCCGTCCCGGCCAGGGCTGGGAGGTCGGCACCTACACGCTGCGCTACGAGCGGAACATGCTCGGCCGCTCGAACGCGACGGAGAACTACTTCGACGGCTGCGTGGACATCCTGCGCGAAACCGGCCTCATCGAATCCCCCGTTTACCGTGACCGCCTGCTGAAGCTCGAAGGCAGGGTGCAGGCGATGAAGTACCACCAGTTGCGCCTGCTGACCGACATGCTGAAGAAGCGCGACTCGGGCGCCGGCGGTCTGATCGTCAAGCTGAACAACTGTCAGTTGAACTACGACATCTGCGCGCTCGCCATCGACGGAATGGCCGAGCGCGGGGTCCTGAAGCGCGGCTCCAAGCACGTGCGCGACTACGGCAACTGGCAGCGCAACTACATGTACGCGCTCGGCCTGATCATCGGCGGCGGCACCGCCCAGATCCAGAAGAACATCATCGGCGAGCGGGGCCTCGGCCTGCCGCGAGAGCCGAAGCCGGCCGCGGCCTGACGGCCGGGACCTCAGGGAGTCCTCGAACATGGACTTTGGACTGACGCAGCCGCAGGAGCTGCTCCGAAACTCGATCGCCCGCTTTCTGGCCCAGGACGTAGGGCTGGAGCGGGTCCGCCGCGTGATGGACTCCGAGTCGGGCCGCGACGAGGCGATTCACGGCCAGCTCGGCGACCAGGGGATCACGGGGCTCCTGATCGACATGGACCTCGGCGGATCCGGGCTCGGCATGCAGGAGGCGGCGATCGCCGCCCAGGAGATAGGGCGCGCCGCGGCGCCGGTGAACTTCCACTCGTCCTGCGTCCTGGCGCCGCTGCTGATTGCCGGCGCCGACAGCGGCGAACGGCGGAGCGACCTGCTGGAGGGGATCGCTGAAGGGAAAACCCTGGTCACGCCGATCCTGGACGCGCCGATCGAGGACGGCCGGCTCGACGGTTCCGTGCTCTACGTGCCCGACGCCGCGTGGGCGGACGCCTTCCTGCTCGAAAACGAGGGCAGCCTGCATCTGCTCGACGCGACGACGGCGGGCATCGCCGTGGAGCCCCTCCAGACCGTCGACGACACCCGGCGAGTCGCCGACGTCACCTTCTTGAGCGTCGACCTGGGAACGGCGCACAGCCTCGGCGGCAACGCCGACAGCACGCGGCGAGCCGTTCATGCGGCCCGGATCGCGCTCGCCGCCGACGCCCTCGGCGCCGCACAGAAGGGCCTTCACATCTCCGTCGAGTACGCCAGGGAGCGCAAGCAGTTCGACCGCGTCATCGGCTCCTTCCAGGCGGTCAAGCACATCTGCGCCGAGGTTCTGGCCGAAGTCGATCCGGTCCAGTCCCTGCTCTGGCACGCCGCCGCTGTCTGGGACGAGGGATCGGACGAGATCGACCGCTTCGCACCCCTGCTCAAGGCCCACGCCACCGACGTGGCAAGCCAAGCCGTCACGATGGCCACCCAGGTCATGGGCGGCATCGGCTTCACCCACGAGTGCGACATGCACGTCTTCTACAAGCGGGCCGGCTACGACCGGCAGATGCTGGGGAATCCGACGGCGCTCAGGGAAGAGGTCGCGGCGGTGATGTACGGCTGAGCCGGAGGTGGCCGGCAACGAACTCCCCGAACGCGACCCGGAAGTGGGCCAACTCGTCCACGTCCGCTCGCGCCGCTGGCTGGTGGAGGAGGTCCGGCCCGGCGACAAGCCGGGCGAGTCCTCCGTCGTCCGCCTCGCCTGCGCCGAGGACGACGCCCAGGGCGAGGAGATCGAGGTCTTCTGGGACGTCGAACTCGACCGCCGCGTCCTGAAGCAGGAAGGCTGGGGCCAACTCGCCGCCAGGGGCTTCGACACGCCGCGCCGCTTCGCCGCCTTCCTGCACGCGCTGCGCTGGAACTGCGTCACCGCGACCGACCCGAACCTCTTCCAGGCGCCCTTCCGGGCCGGCATCAAGCTGGACGCCTACCAGATGGCGCCGCTGCGCAAGGCGCTCAGGATGCCGCGGGTCAACCTCTTCATCGCCGACGACACGGGACTCGGCAAGACGATCGAGCGCTGCCGAACCCTGCTTGCAAGGTCGCGGGACTGGGTCCGCTTCGAGGTCGAGCCGTTCCGGAACGCGCTTTCCTGCTCGCTCGAGCTGATGGGAGGAGAGCCCCTGCGGCGCGCCCTGACCGAGAGCGGCCAGACCGTCTGGACGCTCCCGGACCTGGACGGCCAGGCGCGCGGCGACCCGGCCTGGGCCGGAACCCTCGACTCGCTCCGCCGGCCGCGGCGGCGCGACCAGAGAGTCGCCGACTGGCGCAAGCAAGAACCGCCCCGGCCCGTCGTGTTCGAGGACGCCGGCGTCCTGACCGACGAGACGGTTCACCTCCATCTCGAACAGCGGCTGGCGCGGCGGCTCCTCGCCCGCTTCCGCTCCCAGGGCTTCCTCCACCACGACCTGTCGCGGGCGTGTCTCTCCCAGGCCGCCGACTCGATCCCCCGGGTCGTCCTGCTCGGCCGCCTGGCGCTCTACGGCGGCCGCGCCGAACGCCTCCACGAGGAGGTCGTCGCGGTGACCGCCCGCTGGATCGAACCGGAACGGCGCCAGGAACCGCTCCGGGCCTACGCCCGCGAAGCCGAAGGGCGAACCCTCGACCTCCTGGAGGCTTCCCTTTCGGGAAGCGGCCCGCGGCCGGTCGGCGAAGCTGTCGAGCGAAGGCTGCTTCCCGCCGCGACGCGGGACATTCTCGAACTCCGGCCGCGGCTCGAACCGCGGGCGCGGGAGCTGGCCGCGACCGCGACGAAGCGCCTCCGGGAACGCGGCGAACGCGAGTCCAGCGAACTCCGCGCCATTCTGGAGCGGCAGCGCCAGCGGGTCCGCGATGAACTCGACGCGGGAGAGCGGGACTTCGCGCAGCGGACGCTCTCCTTCAGCCGGGAGGAGGAACGCCAGCTCCGGGCCGACATGCGCTCCTGGCGCGCCCGGCTCGAGCGGTTCGACCGCGACCTGGACCGGGAACCCCGGCGGGTGCGCGAGTTCTACGAGGTGAAGGTCGCGCCGCCGGTCGAACCGCTCGGCATCGTCTATCTCTGGCCCGAGACGAACTGACGGGCGGCGACCGCGATGGCGCCGAAGTCGAGCGGCAACGTCCGCGCCCACCTGGAGTGGCTGGGCTTCGTTCGACCGACCGGCCTCGTGGTGTCGGCGCCGGCGCTCGACCGGGCCGGCGCCGTTCGACCGCGCGATCGACCGCGCAGCCACCCCCGACCTCGTCCGCGCCGGCGACCTCATCCTCCAGCCGAGCGAGGAGCGCCGAAAGTCCGGCTCCCACTACACGCCGCGGGAGCTCACCGAGCCGATCGTCCGCGACACCCTGGCGCCGATCCTCGACCGGCTGCGCCGGGAGACCGCGGAAGCCGCGGCAAAGCCGCCCGATCCGGCGCCGCGCGGGCCTTCCGGCCCGCCTCCGCCGCGGGCGGAAGCGGTCGACCGGGGTTCGTCCGGCCGCGTCGAACCGCCGTCCGTGCCGCGACCGGAACGAATCCTCAAGCTCAAGGTCTGCGACCCCGCGATGGGCTCCGGCACCTTCCTGGTCGAAGCCTGCCGCCAGCTCGGCGACGCGCTCGTGGACTCCTTGCGCGCCCACGGCGGCCCGCCCGAGCTCCCGTCCGACGAGGACGAGACCGTCCACGCCCGCCGCCTCATCGCCCGCAACTGCCTACGGCGTCGACCGCAATCCCGTCGCCGTCGACCTGGCCAAGCTCTCCCTGTGGCTCGCCACGCTGTCGAAGGATCAGCCGCTGACCTTCCTCGATCACGCGCTCCGCCACGGCGACTCCCTGGTCGGACTCGACCTGGACCGGATCCGGGCGTTCCACTGGAAGGGCGCCGAGAAGCGCTTTCAGGCCGGCATCGAGACGGTGTGGATCGCGGAACGGGCCGACGCCGCCCTGCGCCTGCGCCAACAGATCCGGAACGCGCCCGCGGACGCGCCGGACTGGAAGCTGCGCGACCGCCTCGACGAGGCCGACCACGCCCTCTCCCTGGTCAAGCGCCACGGCGACCTTCTCGTCGCCGCCTTCTTCGAGGGCCGCAAGGCCAGGCAGCGCGAGGAACTGCGCCGGGGCTTCGCGCTGGAGCTGGCGTCGTCGCCGGAAGGCGGCGACGCCGCCGGCGCCACGCCGCCCGGCGCCGGGGCCGGGGCCGGCAAAGCGCGCCGCGAGCGAGACGGCGACATCGGCTACCGGAGCACGGCGGAGTCCATCGCCGCGACAGAAGGCGCGGAGGCGCAACGAAACGCCAAGGCCGTTGCAACCGGACCCCGTGACGCGGCGATGCAAGCCGCCGAACGCAGCAACGGCGACGCGACAACACAACAAACCGTTGCATCTGTTGCAACCAGGCCGCGAGGTGACGAGACTCGGGCCGACGAAGACCGCGAACGCAATGAAGAAGACCGCGAACGCAATGAAGACAACGAAGGCAACGAAGACAACGACGGCAACGAAGACAACGACCATGCCGGCGCGCAACGCGCAACGAGCGCAACGGCGAGCCCCGTTGCAACGACGCAGCCGGCGCGGCGCGGCATTCGCGGTCGCGGCCGCCCGCGGGACGACCCGCCGCCCCCGGGCGGGGCGGGCCGCCGGTACGCGGCCTGGCTCGAGGAACTCCGCCACGCGAACCCGCCCCTGGCGCCGTTCCACTGGCCGGTGGAGTTTCCCGAGGTCTTCCTGGCCTCGGAACGGGAGAACCCGGGCTTCGACGCGATCGTCGGCAATCCGCCGTTCGGCGGCAAGAACACGGTCGGCGCGGCGAACGTTCCCGGCTACCAGAGCTGGCTCAAGCAGGTCCACCGAGGCAGCCACGGCAACGCCGACCTGGTCGCCCACTTCTTCCGCCGCGCCTACGATCTTCTGCGCGAAGGCGGGGCGTTCGGCCTGATCGCCACCAACACGATCGCCCAGGGCGACACCCGCGCCTCCGGACTCGCCCTCATCTGCGAACACGGCAGCGAGATCTACAAGGCCGAGCGGCGCTTCAAGTGGCCCGGTCAGGCCGCCGTGATCGTCAGCGTCGTCCATGTCGCCAAGACCAGAGGCTCTCTCTCTCTCTCTCTCTCTCTCTCTTCAAGCCCCGTACCAACTCTTCAGATGCCGTACCGACGCCGGCCGCGAAACGGCTCGACGGCAAGCCGGTCGAGAAGATCACGGCCTTCCTCTTCCACCGCGGCGGCAACCTCGACCCGGCGCGACTGCGCGCCAACGCCGGCAAGAGCTTCGTTGGCAGCTATGTCCTCGGCATGGGCTTCACCTTCGACGACGCGGACAAGAAGGGCGCGGCCTCCCCGCTCGCCGAGATGGAGCGGCTGATTAAGGCCGACCCGAAGAACGCCGAGGCGATCCTGCCCTACATCGGCGGCCAGGAGGTCAACGCCAGCCCGACGCACGCGCATCACCGCTACGTCATCGACTTCCGCGACTGGCCGCTGCGGCGCGAAGATACGACGCGCGCCGGTCGAGGCGCCGCCGATTCCGCGGCGGGCGGCGGACCGCCTCCCCGGCCGCCGGCGCCCCGGTCCGGGCCGCGGTTCCGGGCCGCGGCGGCGGCGGCCGCGCCGCCTGGGGCGAAGCTGACGAAGAACGCCATTGGGCGAAAGCGGGCCGCGTTCTGGTGGCGCTACGGATCGGCCGCCAAGGAACTCCGCGCCGCCATCGCCGGCCTCGACCGCGTCCTCGCCGTCTCCCGCGTCGGCCAGCACGCCGCCTTCGCCTTCCTGCCGAACGGAATGGTCTACGCCGAGACGACGATCGTCTTCCCCCTCCCCGCCCACGCCGCCTTCTGCGCCCTGCAGTCCCGCCCCCACGAACTCTGGGCCCGCTTCTTCGGCTCCTCGCTCGAAGACCGGCTTCGCTACACCCCGACCGACTGCTTCGAGACCTTCCCCTTCCCCGAGAACTGGGAGACCCGCCCCGACCTCGAAGCCGCCGGCAAGGCGTACGACGACCACCGCGCCGCCCTGATGATCGAGAACGACGAGGGCCTGACGAAGACCTACAACCGCTTCCACGACCCGTACGAGAACGACCCCGGCATCGCCCGCCTGCGCGAACTCCACGCCGCCATGGACCGCGCCGTCCTCGACGCCTGGGGCTTCTCCGACATCCCCACCGACTGCTCCTTCCTCCTCGACTACGAGATCGACGAAGAGACCTGGGGCCGGAAGAAGAAGCCGTACCGCCGCCGCTGGCCCGACGACGTCCGCGACGAAGTCCTCGCCCGCCTGCTGGAGCTCAACGCGGAGCGCGCCGCCGACGAACGCCGTTCAGGAATCGCTCGGTAGCGGAGGGCCGCGCTCCTGGGACAGTCGCCGGCGACCTCGGTCCCCACGATCTGCTACGGTCGTGCTGCGGTCAACGAGCCGTGCAATAGGACGACTAGACTTTCTTGAACAAGCGTGGCCTTTACAGTTGAGGCAAGTTTCGATCAGAGCCATGTTTCGATCGGTCGGCGACCGCCGGCCGAGCCGGCAAGGACGACATGCTCGTCGGTCTGAGGCGAAGCCTCGTTAGCACTAGCCACCATGGACCCCACGCGCAGGCGGAGGCCCCTGTTCCATTCGAAGCGGTGGCCGGCAACCAATGCCGCCTCTCCATGAAGGGTGCCGAACGCCCTTGGGTTCCTTCGATCCGGCCTTCGTTCCCTTGGTCAGGGAAGGAGTACCATTGCAATCCGAGTTCCTGTTTCCGTAGGAGGAGGAGCCATGCCACACCGCGAACCGTCGTCGCCGAGCACTCGAGCCCAGACTCACGCGGAACTGCTCCAGGAGGCTCTTGACCGTCCTGGAATCCGCGACATCATGCGCGTCTACGAGGACTGGCGTCAGGTCGACCGCGGGCTCGAATCCCACCGAGCGGTCAACCGCGGGCCACAGAACATCAAGACCACCGACCACGCCAACCAGCGGTGACCCGCCGTGCCGATCTGGAGCGAGATCCTCCGGGAACTCGGGCAGAGCGCCGGAGAGGGAGGTCCTCCGAACTTTGACGGCGTGCGTCGCCGGTACCTCGCGAAGCTCCACGAGCACACCGGACGCAACACGGTTCTCTATGCGTCGGGCTGGCTGCAGACCGACGCGCCGCCCGCCCTGACGTCGATCAGCGACGAGGACATTCACGCCCTCATGGAGGTCACGTCCGGCCTCCACGACAGCAACCTCGACCTGATCCTCCACAGTCCCGGCGGGTCACCCGAAGCTGCCGAGGGCATCGTGTCCTACCTGCGCTCGAGGTTCGAGCACGTCCGAGTCATCGTGCCCCAACTCGCCATGTCCGCGGCCACCATGATCTCGTGTGCGGCGAACGAGATCATGATGGGAAAGCACTCGTTCTTGGGACCTATCGACCCTCGGCTCCTTGTGTCAACCCCGTTGGGCGCACGCTCCGTTCCGGCGCAGGCGGTCCTTGACCAGTTCGACAAGGCCACGAACGAATGCGCTGACCCGGCGAAGCTGGCGGCGTGGCTGCCGATGCTGGGCCAGTACGGCCCGGATCTTCTCGTTCAGTGCGAGTCGGCCTTGAGCCTGTCCCGGGAACTGGTCAGCACATGGCTGGAGGCTTACATGTTCCGGGAACTAGCCGATGGCGTGGAACGAGCGCGGGCCGTTTCCGCTTGGCTCTCCGACCATGCCACCTTCAAGAGCCACAGCCGGCACCTCCCCAGGTCCGTCCTTCGGGAACACGGACTTGCCGTCTCCAATCTCGAAGACGACGAGCTGCTCCAGGACCTTAGCCTCTCGGTGTTTCACGCAACCGCGCACACGTTCGCCGCCACGCCGGCCGTGAAGATCGTCGAAAACCACACCGGGCGGGCCTTTATCAAGCAACACGTCGTCCCCGTGCCAACTCAGACGCTTCAAGTTGGCCTTGGACCGGGCAACGCCTGACGGTCTCCTGGCGCCGGCGACTCGCCGGCTCAGCCGTCGGCCTCCGGCCCGGGTTCGCCGACGGCGGCCGCCGCCTGCGGCCCCACCGCGTCGACGAAGACCCGCGCCGCGTCGAGTTCCTCTCCGGCGCCGTCGGCGTCCACGACGAAGGCCCGCGAGTAGTCCGCTTCCTCCCGGTACTTCTGCAGCCGGGCCAGCAGGCGGCCCGCCGCCGCGTCGAACCGGCCCGATCTGACGAAGTGCAGGTTGAACAGATGCTGAACGCCGGCGTGGGTTCGAGGTTCGAAACCCGCGGCGTAGAGGAGCGCTCGACAGCCGTGAAAGACCGCGAAGTACGCCCGCGTGAGGGCGTGCGCGGATAGCCGGCCTGAAGCAGCGCGTCGGCCGCCATCAGCTCCTCGTCGGCGAGCGCAAGCTCCTCGAGCGAACTCTCGCGCCGGCCCTCGCCCGTCACAGGGGAATCCCCTCCCGTTCGATATCCCGGACCAGAGGGCGGTCCTGCAAGCGCCAACGCTCGTATGCCGCCCGGTCGAACACCGTGGGGGACAGCGAGAGACCATGGGCCACGCCCACGTCGGTCGCCAGATCGATCACGTCGCGCCGGATCTCCCAGCCGGCTTCGTCGAGCACGACCGCGACGTCGACATCGGACTCCTCGTGGGCGCTCGAGCGCGCATGGGAGCCGAACAGGCGAATGTCGATCACCTCGTCGCCATACGCCTCGCGCAAGGCGTCGGCGAAGCGGACAAGAGCCGGCGCCACGGTCGGCGCCGCGAGAGCGACCCGGTTCATGGAGCGATTCTACGCCTCAACCGCGAGAGGCCGATTGCTCTTGCCCGGCTGCTGCTTCGCCGTCCGTTCGCCAACAGCCAAACGCCGCGATGCAGGCGCCGCTTCCGTACACACCCCTGGACAGCGGCCCGTGCCGAAGCGGTGGTCTTGGGGCCGGCGCACGAGTAAGCCGCCTGCACCGGGGAACGACTAGACTCGCCCGATGATCCTGTGGCTTCTTCCGCCGGGACTGACGCGGCGTCACCAACCACACCGACTACCATCTTTGGGCCGTTCGGGGCCACCACCTGCCGACACACCACGTCTGGAGACTCCCCGTGGCGGCTGAACGGAGGCTCTTGACCCGGGTCGCGCTTCGCAACTACAAGAGCATCGCGGCCTGCGATGTCGAGCCGGCCCAGCTCTGCTTCCTCGTCGGCCCCAACGGCTCCGGGAAGAGCAACTTCCTCGATGCGCTTCGGTTTGTCGCCGACTCGCTCCGGTTCTCGATCGACCACGCCCTTCGCGATCGAGGCGGCATCAACGAAGTACGGCGTCGGTCCGGCGGGCATCCGACTCACTTCGGTATTCGCCTCGATCTCGATCTCCGGGAATCGCGTGGCTACTTTGCGTTCACCGTCGGCGCAAAGAAGCAGGGCGGCTACGAAATCCAGGCCGAAGAGGGCCTCGTGCTGCCTCACAATGGCGAGGGCTCACATCACTACCGGGTGGAACGGGGGCGGGTCGTGCGGAGCACCCTGCCCACCGCCCTCGCGGCGGCAGCGGATCGCTTGTATCTCGTCAACCTCTCAGGGACCCCCAGCTTTCGCCCGGTCTACGACGCTCTTTCCGGCGCCGGCTTCTACAGCCTGAATCCACAGCAGATCCGGGAGCTTCAGCCGCCCAACCCCGGCGAACTCCTGAACCGGGATGGGAGCAACATCGCGAGCGTCCTAGCGAATCTCACCACACGATCACCCGATTCCAAGCAACGGATCGAGCAGTACCTCAGCAAGGTCGTCCCGGGAATCGAGGGCGTTCGGCGGAAGGTGCTTGGCTCCCGGGAGACACTGGAGTTCCGGCAGGGTGTGCGAGGGGCTCAACACCCGTGGCGCTTCCTGGCCGGCAGTATGTCGGACGGCACGCTTCGGGCGTTCGGCGTACTGATGGCGGTCTTTCAGGGGGTCGCAAACGGCAGAACCGCGCCGGGTCTCGTGGGCATCGAAGAGCCTGAACTGGCGCTCCATCCCGCCGCCACGGGAGTTCTCATCGACAGCCTTCGCGACGCTGCCGAACATCTCCAGATCCTCGTGACAAGCCACAGCACCGAGCTTCTCGACGACGAGGAGATCCCCTCGGACTCGATTCTCGCCGTTCGCGCCGAGTACGGGGAAAGCCGGATCGGCCCAGTGGATGAGACAGCACGCACCGCGCTCAGGGATCACCTCTTCACGGCCGGCGAACTGCTGCGCATGGACCAACTCGATCCAGACCCGGAGCTTTCAAAGCCCGGACAGATCAGGCTTTTCGGCCCCGAACGCTGAACCGTGCTCACGATCGCCTCCATTGTGGAGGGCCACGGTGAAGTCGAGGCCCTGCCGATCCTGCTGCGACGGATCGCGGAAACGGTCACGCCCGCCACACCCATCCTCGTCCCACGGCCAATCCGCGTAAAGCGCCAACGGGTGGTGAAGCTTGGCGAGTTGGAGCGGTACGTCCAGCTTGCCGGCGTCCGCGCCGGCGATGGCGGAGCAATCCTGATCCTCCTGGATGCCGAGAAGGACTGCCCCGCCACACTCGGGGCCGAGTTGCTCCAGCGCGCCAGGAGAGCACGGCCGGACCGCTCCATCCGAACGGTCCTGGCGAAAGCGGAGTACGAATCGTGGTTCATAGCCGCAGTCGAGTCAGTCGTCGGGCGACCGGACCTGGCGATCACACCGCCCATGGACCCAGAGTCGATCCAGGACGCCAAGGGCTGGTTGAGCCGAAACGCCCTGTCGCGCGGGACCTACCGCCCCACACGCCACCAAGCCCGATTCACTGCTGCACTGGACCTTGACGCCGCACGCTCGGCACCCTCTTTCGACAAACTGTGGCGTGACGTTGCCTCACTGCTCCTTCCGCCGGCAGGAAACGCCGAATGACCGAGCCCAGCAGACAGGACACGACGATGCCTACACCCGTCGAGGTGCGCCAACGTCTCGTCGAAGCCATCGAACTCGACCTCGTCGGCCCAGGCCCCGGCCATGAACTTGCCGACGAACGGCTGCCGATCTTCGAGCCGCCGTCGAACTGGTACCTGACCGGCTTCCTGATTCCCACCGACACGCCGCCCGAACTGCGCGCGGGCGACGACGAAGAGGACGACGACGATTTCGACGAAGTGCCGGACCGGGCCGGCCTGCCCGAGGAGTCGCCGGAGGACCGCAAGGCGGCGAAGAAGGCGTTCTTCCCTCCTCGATGGGCCTGAGCTTCCAGACTGCGGGGAACGCGCTCAAAGTCAGGGCGACTACGCAACCGGAGAGGAGGCCGAAAGGTCCGAAGACCGCCGCCGGCACTGGCGCCGGACGCAGCGGGAAGAAACGATCGATGTGGAACTCGGGGACGCCGAGGGCGCGACGGTCCACGACGTCCCCGCGTCGGGCGGGCTCCAGGTCCACGTCGAGCAGCGCTTCCCGGCCGGGATCGAGGGCGTCCCCGCGGGCTCGCGGGCGGTTACGGCCTTCCTGGTCAACAACCGGGACGCAGCCGGGTCGCTCGACGAACGGGAGGCCACCTACGCCTTCCAGGCGGAGCTCGAAGCGCGGAGCGACCGCCCGTTCCCGCCCCGCCCCGATCCCCGCGCGGCCGCGGGCGACCCCGTGGTGCGGCGAGAGCTTCACGCCGGACTCGTTTTCGCTGCAACCCGACGCGGACGAAGCCCGGAACCTGCGAATCGTCTGCGCCAAGGGAGTGCGACTTCGCCGGCGACCGCCCCCTGCCGATCATTGCCGTCGACGAACCGCTCTACCGCCGCCTGCCCTGCTTCCTGATCTCCACGGTGGACAAGTTCGCCGCCCTGCCCTGGGAGGCGCGGTCCGGCGCGCTCCTGGGCGGCGCCGACCGTTACGACGGGGAGGGCTACTACGGCGCCGCCGAGCCCGGCCGGGGCCGGCCCCTGCCCTCGCCGCTGCCGCCGCCGGACCTGATCGTCCAGGACGAACTGCACCTGATCTCCGGGCCGCTGGGCTCGATGACCGGGCTTTACGAGACGGCGATCGAAGCGCTCTCGCTTCACCGCTCGAACGGCGACGGCGCAAGACCGAAGATCGTCGCGTCGACCGCCACCACTCGCCGGGCGCAAGACCAGATCCGGGCCCTCTTCGGTCGGCCGATGACGCAGATCTTCCCGCCTCCCGGGCCAGACCGGCGAGACTCCTTCTTCGCCCGGGTCGTGCCGGCCCGCGAGAAGTCGGCCCGGCTCTACTTGGGAATCGCCTCGCCGGGCAGGAACGCGAAGGTCCAGATGCGCCGCGTGCTGCTGCCGCTCATGGCCGCCGCCCAGAAGGCCTGGCGCGACGCCGGCGGCGGGGACAACGAGAACAACCCCGCCGATCCGTACATGTCCGTGTTGACCTACTTCAACAGTCTGCGCGAGCTCGGCGGCGCCCGCCGCATCGTCGAGGAAGAGGTCCAGCACACGTTGCGCGCCTACGGGGCGAGGCGCCGAATCGGGCAGGAGCGCAGGTACTTCCAGGACCGCCGCACCTATCTCGAACCGCTGGAGCTCACGTCGCGCGTTTCGACCGCCGAGGTCGCCCGCGCCAGGCGGAGGCTCGGGCGGGCGTTCCATGAAGAGGATCGCGTCGATTGCGCGTTGGCGACCAACATGATCTCGGTCGGTCTCGACATCCAGCGACTCGGCCTGATGGTCGTCGTCGGCCAGCCGAAGATGAACGCCGAGTACATTCAGGCGACGAGCCGGGTCGGCCGGGACGACGAGCGACCCGGCCTCGCCATCACGTTGCTCAACGTTCACAAGCCGCGCGACCGCTCGTACTACGAGCGGTTCCGCCACTACCACGAGACGTTCTACCGCTCCGTCGAGGCCGGCAGCGTCACGCCGTTCGCCGCCCGCGCGCTCGACCGGGGGATGGCCGGCGCCGTCGTGGCGCTGGCCCGTCACGGCGAGCCGTCGCTGACTCCCGCGCGGGGCGTGGGGGGGATCGCCTCTGTCCGGGCCGCCCTGGAACGCCGGTTGATCGCGGCATTCTCCGACCGGCTCCAGGACCAGCGCCTGGCGGACGACGATCTCGCCGAGAGGCTGCGGAGCGTTCGAAGCCGGGTCGGCGATCTGCTCGACTCTTGGCGGCACGTGGTCGACGGCTATCGGGATGTCGGCGCCGAAGTTACGTACCAGCAATACGAACAGCCGCGCGGAAAGAAGCCCCTGCTCCGGGAGATGCTGGATACGGACTTCGAGTCCGAGCACCACGCGAAGTTCCGGGTCAACCGCTCGCTCCGGGACGTCGAACCCCAGGTGAACCTGTTCCTCCAGGACCCCTCCGCCGGCGGTTCGTCCTGATGGCGAAGGGGAAGCGAGGGAGCGCCGCCCGGGGCAGCGTCCGCCGCGGTCAGGTGATCACGACCTACGGTCCGGGCGCCCTGATCGACCTGCCGCGCGACTCGGCGATCGTCGGCGGCCTGGACTACTGGCCGGGCGAGCGCCAACTCGAGGAGATCGACGAGCCCAGGCTCGCGGCGCGCCTGCGGGGATTGACCGGCGGCGCGGCGCCGAAGCTGTACGCGCCGCCGGCGGCTTCGGACCGCCCCGGGTTCCAGTCTCCCGGCATCGCCTCGCCGCGCTTCCCGGAGTGGTTCGTGGTCCAGGGCGGGGCCGGCCCGGGCGACCGCCGGAAGCGACGGAGCAGGGCTCGTCGGCTCGTTCACCAGAGATCGCTCGACGACCGTCGGAAGTTCAACGGCCAACCGGTAGTGGCCACGCGGTTCGTCAGGGGCTGCGTCAGGGGCCACGTCGACGACATCGACTGGTACGGCTTCGTCCATGGCGGCAAGTCCGATTGCCGCGGCGAGCTGCGGCTCGAGGAACGGGGGACGGCGGGCGATCTCTCGAACATCTTCGTCCGCTGCGGCTGCGGCAAGAGCCGGGGCATGCACGAGGCGAAGGAACTCGATCGCCAGAACCCGCCGCTCGGCTACTGCACCGGCGCCCGCCCCTGGCTCGGCCGCCACGCCAACGAGGACTGCCAGCATCCGGCCCGGCTCCTGATCCGCACCGCGACGAACGCCTGGTTCCCGCAGGTGGTCACGGTGCTGTCGCTGCCGCGGAAGGGAGAAGCCGTCGACCGGGCGGTCGGCGAACTGTGGGACACGCTCCAGGTCGTCAAGACGGAGGAGAGTCTGGCACTGCTCAAGGGCATCCCCAAGGTCATGGCGGCCCTCCACGAGTTCGACGACGCCGACGTTCTCGCGGCGATCGAGCGCCGCCGCGCGGGAGAACCGGAAGACCGGCCCGTGAAGCTCGCGGAACTGGACGCGCTGATTGACGCGCCCGCGGGCTACGGCGAAGACGTGCCCGTGGATCGCGGCTTCCATGCCAGAAGACTGCCGACGAACGCGTGGGACCGGGCCGGCGACCTCTTCGGAGGCCGGATCGAGGCCGTCGTTCAGGTCCACCGCCTGCGGGAAGTGTCGGCGCTCGCCGACTTCACTCGCTTCGAGGCGCCGACGCCCGACATCGACGGCGAGGTCGACACGGACGTCGCCCGCGCCGAGATCGCCCTCGAGCCCTCCTGGTTTCCGGCGGTCGAGAACCGGGGAGAGGGCGTCTTCCTGCTGCTTGACGGCGACGCGGTTTCGGACTGGCTGCGCAAGCCGGAGGTCGAGGACCGCTGCGCCGCGCTTGCGGCGGGCCACCGTCACTGGCTCGACGAACGGAAGATCACGCTGGAGAAGCGGCCCTTTCCGGGCGGCCCCTACATCCTCCTGCACACGCTGTCCCACCTGCTGATCCAGTCGCTCGCCCTGCGTTGCGGCTACCCGGCGGCCTCGATTCGGGAACGCGTCTACGTCGACCCCGCCGCCAGGCGCTACGGTCTGCTCCTCTACACCGCGAGTTCCGACGCCGAGGCGACGCTCGGCGGTCTCGTGCAGCAGGCCCGCGACATCGCCGGGCACCTGCGCCAGGCGCTGCACATCGCCCGCCCGTGCTCCAACGACCCCGTCTGCGCCCACCACGCTCCCGGCAAGAGCGACGAGAACCGCTGGCTGCACGGCGCCGCCTGCCACGGCTGCACGCTGGTGGCCGAGACGTCCTGCGAGATGCGGAACGACTACCTCGACCGGGGGCTGGTCGTGCCGATCGTCGGTTGCGACGCCGGCCTCTTCGGCCGGATCGGGTGAGCGCGTGTCCGGGAACGCGAACGAGCAACGCCGCGGGCGGCAGGGTCCGCCCGCTCGCCCGCTGGGCGGCCCGACCGCGCGCCGCCAGTCGTGAGCGACCAGGCGCTCGACGCCCTGCTTGAACTTCCGGCGCATCTCCCGGAACTCGCTCGCGGCGGCGCTGGACGCCGGCCTGCTCCGGCTCGACGCCAGCCCGGCGGCCATTCGGGCGAACCTGTCCCCGGGCGCCGACCGGGAGCGGCGGGTGCTCCGTCTGCTCGGCACGTGGCGGCGGCTCGGCCTCTCCGAGCCGGCGGCCGCCGCGTGGCTGCGGAGCCTGAACCGACTCGCCGGCGGCTTCTCCAGCCCCGACTTCGTCTGGTCCGGTCCCGAGGTTCCCGGCCTCCACGCCCGGGACACGCGGCGCGTCTACGAGGAAGTGATCGGCGCGGCGTCGCGATCGATCTGGGCGTCCACGTACGCCTTCTTCGACGGGGAACGCGCCTTCAAGGTTCTGGCCGAGAAGATGGACGCGCTGCCCGGCCTCGACGTCACTCAGCTGCTGAACATCCACCGCGGACGCGGCGTCACCACCGCCGCGGATCACCTGGTTCGCGGCTTCGCGGACAGCTTCTGGAAGGAAGAATGGCCCGGAACCTCGCGGCCCGCCGTCTTCTACGACCCGCGCTCGGTCGCGACGGAAGGTCCCCGGGGCGTCCTTCACGCGAAGGGAGTCGTGGCGGACGACGAGGTCGTCTTCATCACCTCGGCCAACTTCACGGAAGCCGCCCTCGACCGCAACATCGAGATGGGCCTGCTGCACCGCGACCGCCACCTCGCCTTGACGATGGTCAGACACTTCCAGACGCTGATCGACCGGAAGCTGCTCTTGCCCTTGCCCGCGGACTGAGAGTCCCGCGGCCTTTGCCGCGCTATCCTCCGACGGCCAGCCCGAGCGTAGCTCCCGGCAGACCCGCCTCTGCCGCTTCGGCGGCGCCGACACCGTGAACCGCAGCGCCGTCACCTCCGACTTCCCCGGCGCCGCGGTTCCTCCCGGAAGCCGGGTGCGCTTCACCGCGGGCGGAGAGTCGATCGCCGGCGTCGTAGCCAGACTTCTGCGTCACCACGCGGTCGTTGCGGCGGGCGCCGAGGGGCGCTGGAGGGTCCCCTACCAGTTCCTGCGGGTCGTCGAGCGGGTTCCGGAACGCGAGTGCACGCTGGCGGAGGTCGAGGAGTTGGCCCGCCGCCTGTTGGCGCGCCACAAGCGACGGAGCGGTCTGGGCGCCGAGTGGACGTTCGGCTTCGACCTCGCCACGGCGCGCGCCGGCGTCTGCCGCGAGCAGTTCAGGCGTATCGACCTGTCGGTGTCCTACTGCCTTCGAGCGACACGGGAGGACATCGAGGACACGCTGCTGCACGAAATCGCCCATGCGATCGAGGGGGTTGAGCACCGCCACGACGCCGTCTGGCGGGCCAAGGCTCGCGAGATCGGCTGCACCGCCGAGCGCTGCTCAAGCGTGGGCGCCGCGCTACCTCGCTGGATCGGGAGATGCGGCTGCGACAAGCCGTGGTCGCGGCAGCGCCTGAGCCGCTCGCTGCGCGAGGGCGCGATCTGCAAGGCATGCCGAAAGACCATCGAGTGGCGCCTGAACTCCGACGGACAAGCCGCTTGTCAGCGCTAGCCGGGCGCGGAGCGGTGGCGAGGCTCCAGCTACGGGGTCGGCAAGCAAGAGCGCCAAGGGGCCGCTCTCGCAGCTCAGGACGGCCCGAACATCAGCAGCGGCATCTGTTTAGGGCAATTCCTGGACTCGCCGGGCAAGAGATTCCCTTGCTGGTCGTAAGTACAAGTTTCGCTCTTTCCGCACCTCGGATCATGCGGGTTCGCGTCGCAGTCCAACGGACAACCTGGAGTGCCCGGATGGTCTACACAGCGGTTCGTTCCTGGATCGCCAGGATTGGCGCCGCCGCCGGGGTTCGAGCCGCCGCCTGGAGGGCCGCCGCCACCGCCGCCAGGGGGAGGGATTCCCTTGTCCCGATTGATCTTCTCCTGCTTGAACCTTTCGACGGCCGTGCAGTTGACGGGGCTGACCTTGTAGGGGATTGATTCCGTCTTGTCCCCTGTCATCACGGTCGTCGGACAACCCGATCCGTCATGAGCGACGCCCAGACTGTGGCCGGCTTCGTGAAGAAACAGGTTCGGAAGCGGGTCGCCACAACCAGGGGCGCCGCTTGGAGCCAGGTAGATGATGTTCCGTCGGCATCCGTGAAACCGCACCCGCTAAGGTCGGAGCTAATCGACACCGTCCACACCTTCGCGCCGAGCGTGCCTACCGACAGGGCAGGAGAGCCGCTGCAAGCGTTCCATTTCCCAACGGCACCGGCAAGCCAACTCGGTCTCGGGCCGCTGGCCCAAGTGTAGGACATACTCTGCTCCGAGTAAGCGGAATCGTCCCAAAGAGGATTGTCAGGAGAGAGCGTACGAGTGCAGTTTGCCTGTCCATATGCACCGCTCGCGCCGACCATGAGGCAAACGAGAACGACTGCAAACCGCCTCACGATGTGGGATCCTGCTGGGCGTTTGCCGTCTCTTCCGGCAGCGACGGACAAGAAACGGACAGCGTCCAACCGCCATTGGACTTTGGAAGCACTCCGACCACGAAGCAACCGGGCCGGACGGTTTGGCGGCTCCGCCTTTCAAGTCCCTCCATAGCCTCGTGAACTCTTCATGCCCCAGCGTGTCCGCCAGATCCACGAAACCGTCCCGCCAGACATGCCAAGCCCGCGCCCTTGCGTCGTCCAACGTCTGGGGAAAGTCCGGCGCGAAGACTACCGGGTCAAAGTCCGATCGCCCGTAGGTCTTCAGGCCGTCGTCGTCCTCGACCTGAACCACACGGCTCATGCTCACTACGGTCCTCGCCAAACCGTCCTTGTCAGCCGGCAGGTCCGCCGCAATCAGCAAGCGGTCCCCGACCGCCGGGTAGTACTGCTGCCGGGTGGCGAAGGGTGCACAGAAAACCCTGTCGCCAGCAACGAAACGAGCATACGGAAAGATAGCGTACTTCACGAAGTACGGATACTCCCGCGATGGGTAAAGATGCTCGATGTCTTCCAGAAGAACGAGCGTGTTCGGGATGCCTACTTGATCGAATCCCGGAACAAGGCCCCTCACCGTCCCCAGAACGACGGCGTCCGATGCCGCGGTCCAACCCCGAAAATCGCCGGGGGGAAACACGGTCTGGCTCGGAGAACGTACCCAGTCTCGCAGCGAAGCCATCTCGTCAGGACTGGGTTCGCAACCCAGCTCCATTGGAGGAGTGTCCGCAGACGCTGGGCTCCCTGGCGAGGATTCTCTTCGGCGGGCTCTTCAGGGCTTCGTGTGGAATGTGAGTGAATCGGGGGAGAGGTCGAGTCCGCCGGGACGGAAGTAGATGGCGGTTCGGAAGCGGTCCCGATTGCGATAGCCGCGGGCCGTTCTCTTGAGGCCCTGGATGACCGAGTTGATG
>JAAXHG010000159.1 GCA_012270995.1 Vicinamibacteraceae bacterium
GGCTACGACGAGCCGCTGCTGCACACGATGTACGTCGACAAGACGCTGTCGGGCATCAAGGCGGTGCAGACCCTGTCGCGGCTCAACCGGGCGCATCCGGGCAAGCACGACGTCTTCGTGCTCGACTTCCTGAACGACGCGGAGATCATCCGCGACTCGTTCGCCAACTTCTACCGCGGGACGATCCTCGCCGAGGAAACCGACCCCGACAAGCTGCACGACCTGCAGACCGACCTCGACGGCGCGCAGGTCTACTCGGACGCGCAGATCGACGCTTTCGTGTCGCGCTACTTGAGCGGCGCCGAACGCGACCGGCTCGACCCGATCCTCGACGAGTGCGTCGCGGTCTACCTGCGCGATCTGGACGAAGACGGGCAAGTCGACTTCAAGAGCAAGGCGAAGGCCTTCACCCGCACCTACGGCTTCCTCTCGGCCATCCTGCCCTGGACCAGCGCCGGTTGGGAGAAGCGGTCGATCTTCCTGAACTTCCTAATCTCGAAGCTGCCGGCGCCCCGGGAGGACGACCTCTCCCGAGGCATCCTCGAAGCAATCGACATGGACAGCTACCGTGCCGAGAAGCAGGCGATCCGGAAGATCCTGCTGCCGGACGAGGACGCGGAGATCGGCCCGGTGCCTACGGCCGGCGGCGGCCGCCGGCCCGAACCCGAACTGGACCACCTCTCGAACATCATCAAGGTCTTCAACGACCACTTCGGCGGCATCGACTGGGAGGATGCCGACCGCGTCCAGCGGATGATCGCCTTCGACATCCCGTCCAGGGTGGCGGAGGACACCGCCTTCAGGAACGCCCGCCGGAACTCCGACAAGGAGAACACCCGCCTCGAGCACGACAAGGCGCTCCTCCGCGTCATGCGCAGCGTCATGAAGGACGACACCGAGCTGTTCAAGCAGTTCATGGACAACGAGAGCTTCAAGCAGTGGATGTCCGAGGCCGTCTTCAGGCGCGCGTACGACCGGGCCGAGGCGCCGTGAGGGCGTGAACACACGCGCCATTCTCATCGGGCTGGCGCTCGGCCTGGGCCTCGGCATCGCTGCCTCGGCGACCGGTTCGCCCGCGCTGCTGTGGGCCGCCGAGGCCGTCGAGCCGCTCGGCCAGGTCTTCCTGCGCGCGATCCAGATGGTCGTCATTCCGTTGGTGGCGGCGGTCGTCTTCGTCGGCGTAGGGCGAATCGGCGACCTGCGGAAGCTCGGTCGGCTGGGGGGACTGGCGGTGGGTTTCTTCTGGGCGACGACACTGCCGGCGATCCTGATCGGGATGGGGGTGATGGGCTTCGCCCTCACCTTCACGGCGCCCGTGGCGCCGCCTACGCCCGTGGCGGACCTGGACACCGCGGGTGTGGGCATCGTCGACTTCCTGGTCAACCTGGTCCCCCGGAATCCGGTCCAGGTCGCCGCCGACGGCGCCCTGCTCTCGCTCCTCATCTTCATCGTCCTCCTGGCCGCGGCGACGACCGCCCTGCCGAGCGAGAAACAGCGGACGTTGACGTCTTTCGCGGAGGCCCTGGGCGACGCTCTGACGAAGCTGATGAGCTGGATTCTGTGGACCGCGCCGGTGGGCGTCTTCGGACTCGCGGCGCCGGTCATCGCGAAGACCGGGACGGCGATGCTGCAGAACCTCGCCGTCTTCATCGTTGCCGTCGTGGTGGGCCTTTTCATCCTGAAAGGCTTCGTTCTCCTGCCCCTGGTCTGGTTCCTGGGCCGCCTGCCGCCTTGGCGCTTCATCCCGGCAACCGTGGGCACGTACACCGTGGGCTTCACCACGACGACGTCCGTGGGCACGCTGCCGATGATGCTGCAGGAGGCGAAGAAGCTCGGCCTCTCCGAGCGCAAGTACACGCTGATCCTGCCGCTGGCGGCGTCGATCAACCGTCCCGGCAGCGCGCTATTCCAGAGCGCGTCGCTCGTCTTCCTGGCGGCCACGTACGGGGTGCCGCTCGACGCGGGGATGATCGCCGCGGCGGTGCTGGCGATCTTCCTCGCCGCGATGACGGTCGCACCGGTGCCCAGCGCCAGCATCGTGTCGCTGGCGCCGGCCCTGGACGTGGTGGGCGTGCCCCTGGCGGGACTCGCCATCCTGCTGGGGATCGACCGCGTGCCAGACGTCTTCCGCTCCGCGGCCAACGTGGTTTGCCACATGGGCGCCGCGACCACGGTCGACGCGATGACCCGCGGCGACGGCGAGCAGTAGAGCGACTCGCCCGTTCGGAGCCGCGGCTCAGAATCCCGAACCGGACGACTCCGAAACCGCCTCCTCCAGGCGTTCCACGTACGGCATGGCCGAGTCCAGGTTCCCGACGAACGGATCCCGGCCCGCGTCCTCGTTCCACTCGTACTCGGTGGCCTGGGCCAACATCCGCGCCGCGTCCTGACCGAAGAAGCGGGCGACGACGGCCAGACTCATGTCGATGCCGGCGGAAACGCCGGAGGAGGTCATCACGTGGCCGGCGTCGACCCAGCGCGCTTCCTCCACCCACTCGGTCTCGGGACCGAAGCCGGCGATGTAGCTGAAGAACGCCTTGTTTCCTGTCGCCGGCAGGCCGTCGAGGACGCCGGCCTTGGCGAGGATCGCCGAGCCGGTGCAGACGGAAGTGGTGAGCTGGACCTCGGCGGCGCGCTGAGCGATGAAGTCCAGCAGTTGCTGGTTCTCGACCTCCCGGAGCGTGCCGATACCGCCCGGCACCATGATCACGTCGAGCGGCGGAGCGTCGTCGTAGCCGTACTGGGCCTCCACCTTCGGAGCCATCTCGGCCGGATAGGTCGTCGTGGTCAGCGCCACCGGACGGGCGGAGTCCGCGATCAGGTGCACACGGATCAGACCCGGCCCGGCGTTGAGCCACATCTCGACCGGTCCGAAGACGTCGAGCGGCTCGGCGCCGTCGTACAGGACGACGCCGATGTCGAGTGGTGGGTCGTACGAGGGGGCATCAGACTGCCCCGCGGCCGGGATAGCGAACACGGTCGAGAGGACGACAACGGTCGCGAACGCTGAAGCAAGTTTCGTAATGCGGACCTCCCAGGAATCTCGGCCCGCTATGGTACTGGGGAGAGTCCCGCCAATCTGAGAGACCGGCAGCCAAACCGCGAGGGTTCGCCATGTTGAATCGACGCCGCTTCGCAACCCGCCCCGCGCTCCTCGTTCCGCTCGCCCTGGCGCTGGTCGCCCAGGGCTGCACCACCGACGACTCGGACGACTACCTGACCCCCGAGCTGCGGCAGCGCGTCGAAGCGCTGAAGCTGGAGGCACCCGAGAGCACCGAGGACATCGCCGTTCTGAGCGATCGGCTCGACACGCTCTGGCAGTGGGCGAACGCGTACTCCCTGACCGGCGGACCGATCCCCGACGTCTTCCCCCAGCTTCTCGCGAATGCGAACCGCTCACTTCGCGGGCTGGGGGGCGGAGCGACCATCCCGGTGCCGAGGGTCTCGGAGTTCATCCGCCTCTACACAAGGGAGTTCCAGATCAAGGACGAGCACCCCGGGGCGATCGGCACGCTGACGCTCGACCCGCCGGGTCCCTTCCACGCCGGCGACCCGGTGACGATCCGGCAGGTTTACACCGTCGGCACGCTGGGCATGGCGGAGGGCGGCGGCATCCTGGTGCGGGCTGCACGGAGGGGAGGTATTCAGGCCGAGGATCCCGCCGGCCAGGACTACGTCACGGTCGGGAGTTCGAATCCGGACGCGACGCTGACCTCCGGCGAACCCTGGGGCGAATGGTTCGGCATGCACTTCAGCAGCGGACGCGGCCAGGTTCGCCCCGGCGTGCCGCGGACCGTGCTGCAGTTTCGCCTCGGCGGCACCGCTCTCGCAGAAGGCGACACGATCACCGTCACCTATGGCGACACGTCGGGCGGGGGACCCGGATACACCATGCAGGAAACCTCCAACGACCAGGTGATCCTGCACGTCTACGCCGACATCGAAGGAACGGGCGACCTGTTCCGACCGGCCTGGCCATCGTTCGAGGTCCTTGGCCGGGACGAGGTCCGCTACGTCAACGCCGTCGCCCCGTCGATCGTGGCGCCCGGCGAACCCTTCACGCTCACCGTCCGCGCCGAGGATCGGATGAAGAATCCGTCGTCCGGCGTCATGCCCGCGCTCGACGTGCTGCTGGACGGCGAGCCGTTCCGCACGATCGCTGCCGGCAGTCCGGCGATCTCGCTGCTCGAGAACGTGAGTCTCGCCGAACCCGGCGTCTATCGCTTCTCCGTCCGGAACGAGGACGGATCGATCCGGGCGACCAGCAATCCCGTCCGCGTCGAGAATGCCCCGGAAACCCGCGTCTACTGGGGCGAAACCCACGGACACACGGCCTTCGCCGAGGGCCAGGGCTCGCCGGACGGCTACTACCGCTTCGGGCGGGACGTGGCCCGGCTCGACTTCCTGAGCCTCTCCGAGCACGACATCTGGATGGACGACAGCGAGTGGAGGAAGCTGCAGGAACTGGTCGAGGAGTACCGGATCGAAGGCGAGTTCACGACGATCCTCGGCTTCGAGTGGACGTCGCGGTCGCCGCTCGGCGGCCACCACAACGTGTTCTTCCGCGACACGCCCGGCCGCAGCCGCGTNNCCGACGACGTGCTGGTCATCCCCCACGCCCACCAGCCCGGCGACTGGACGAACAGCGACCCCGACCTGGGGCGGCTGGTCGAGATCCAGTCCGGCCATGGCACCTTCGACTGGTTCGGCAACAAGTACCTGCAGAACGGCTTCGAGGTCGGCTTCATCGGCGCCTCCGACAACCACAACGGCCATCCCGGGTACTCCGGGGCCGGCAACCGGCAACTGGGCGGTCTGGCGGCCGTGTACGCGCCCGAGAACAACGCGGACGCGATCTTCAGCGCGCTACGCGACCGGGCGGCCTACTCGACGACCGGCGAACGCATCATCCTCGAAGCGACGCTCAACGGCGCCCGCATGGGAACCCGCCAGGAAGACGCGGCCGTGCGCCGGATCGACTGCCGCGTCCACGGCACGGCGCCCATCGACGCGGTCGACGTGATCAAGAACGGCACGATCGTCTACACCAGGAGATACCTGGAGAGCGCACTCTCCGAAGACGCGCGGGTGCAGATCACCTTCGAGTCGTCGACCGAGATCCACGGCGAACGCACACCGCCTCGCGGCGGGCGACCCTGGAAGGGAGCGATACACGTCTCCGGGGCGGAACTGGTCGACTACGAGGATCCCTGGTTCACGCAGCCCGCGACCTATCAGACGAGTCGCAACGCGGAAGACCGCAACCGGATCGACTTCGACTTCCCCACCCGCGGACGCCCGAAGTCGCTGCTCCTGGAGCTGCGAGGCGCCGGCCCGGACACCGTGATCACCGTCGAGATGGAGACCACGACCGAGTCCCGCGGCTCGGGCGGTTATGTCCGCGTGCTCCAGGAACTACCCGCGAACACGGTCCACTTCCGCCTGGGCGACCTGAAGGGCCAGATCGAGCGTCACGAGGTCCAGGTGCTCGAGCACACGGACGCGCTCTCCGCGCAGATCGTGTCCGAGGGACGGGCCCTCGACCAGGAGTTCACCTTCACCGACCAGAGCGCAGTCCAGTCCGGCGACTACTACTACCTGCGGGTGCGTCAGATCGACGGCAGCATGGCCTGGTCGAGCCCGTTCTGGGTGGGCGAGAGCTCCGGGTAGGCTAAACGGCACCGTCGAACAAGGAGAACCGAGATGCGGAAAACCCTCGCGCTGCTTTCTCTGCTGCTCATGTGGGGGGCCGGCGCCACCACGGCCTCCGATGACGACATTCCCCGTACCCCAGGCGGCAAGCCCGACTTCACCGGCCGCTACGACATCCGCTCGCTGACGCCCTTCGAGCGCCGGCCCGAGCGCGGCGAGGAGCTCGTCCTCAGTCCCGAGGAGGCGGCCGAAGTCGAAGCCAACCAGCGTCAGCGCGTCCTGGACGGCGACGCCGCCAGTGCGCCGGATCGGCCGCCGCCGGAGAAGGGCGCCTTCATCGACCGGCAGAGCTACAACTACGCCTGGTTCGACCCCGGCCACACGATGTTCAGGATCGACGGCAAGTACCGCACGTCGATCCTGACGAACCCTCCGAACGGCCGGATGCCGCCGCTGACGGAAGAAGCCCAGAAGAACCGCGGGGCCTTGCCGCGGTTCATCTGGATGAACGACGACGGCACGGCCTGGTGGCTGGAGTCTGGCGATACGCCCTTCGACAGCCCGGAGACGATGGTCCTGGGCGTGCGCTGCATCTACCAGCCCGGCGCTTCGATTCCGATCCGCACAATCTCCTACAACAACCTGAAGACCCTGGTGCAGACCGACGACTATCTGATGATCCACATCGAGTGGATGCACTGGACCCGGGTCGTACGGATCCACGCGGAGCACTCGCCTGCGGGATACCAGTCCTACTCCGGCGACTCGATCGGCCGGTGGGAGGGCGACACCCTGGTCGTCGAGACGACGAACTTCCGTCGTGAGGCGGCACCCCAGATGCTGCACGGCCGGGAGTCGGCCGGCGTTCCGCGCGGCCCGATGAAGGTCACCGAGCGCTTCAGCCCGATCGACGGCCAGTCTCTGCTCTATCAGTTCGAGGTCGAGGACGAGGAGTACACGGCGTCCTACGGCGGCGAGATGCCCTGGCCGAAAACGGACCAGTACAACTACGAGTACGCCTGCCACGAGGGCAACTACTCGATGCTGGGCCAACTCAGGGGGGCGCGGCAGCTCGAGAAGGAGTGGATCGCCGCCGGCAAGCCGGTGAAGGGCGAAAGCGGACCGTAGACCTCAGATCATGCTGTAGCCGGAGCCCTGGCGCTCCGTGCCGAGTCCCCGCCCCTTCTCGATCCAGCCGAACTCCTCCAGGATCGCCTGGCTGTAGGTCACCCGGCCGGTCACCCGGTCGAGCGGCTCGGTGGCAAGCAGCAATGCCGCCTCCGCCATGGTCTCGACCGTTTCGGCCTCGTTCGGGTCGCGGCCTTCCATCAGCCGATGGTGGACGACGCCGGGCGTCGGCACGATCTGGGACGGGCTGTAGCAGGTCACCGAGACGCCGTGTTCGTAGACCTCTGAGGCAAGGCCCTGGGTAAAGCGCTCGAGGGCAGCCTTCTCGGCACCGTAGAGCGAGCCCCCAGCGAACTGAGGGCCCTTGTAGGGACCGCGGCCTGGACCGATCGCCGCGCCCGAGGAAACGTTGACGATGCTTCCCGCCCCGCGTTCGATCATCTCCGGCAGCACCAGTTTCGACAGGTAGAACGGCGCATGGAAGTTGACCGCGGTCGAGCGATGCCACTTGTTGATCGGGAAGTCGACGACCGGGATGAAGTAGGTCAGGGCGGCGTTGTTGACCAGCACGTCGACCGGCCCCAGCGCCTCACGCACCTCGTTCACCAGCCGTTCGCAGTTGGGGTACTCCGAGACGTCACAGGCGAAGGCCGTCGCGTCGCCGCCGCCGGCCCGGATCTCGTCGATCGTCGTCTCGAGCGAACCGCCCAGGTAGTGCCCGCCCTCCGACAGCGTCCGCGCCGTGCAAGCGACCCGCGCGCCGTGCTCGGCGAACAGCTCCGCGATCGCCTTGCCGATGCCGCGGCTAGCGCCCGTGACCAGGGCGACCTTGCCTTCGAGCTTCTTCTCTGTCTGCGTCATTGAGGCTTCTCCTTCATCCGTCGTATGCGTCGCGGTACCGTTCTCTCAGCACGTTCTTCTGCACCTTCCCCATCGCGTTGCGCGGCAGGTCGCCGACCCAGTAGAAACGGCGGGGGTGCTTGTAACGCGCCAGTCCCGAATCGAGCGCGGCGCGGAGCGTATCGTCTTCCACCGGCGCCTCTTCGGCGACGAGCACGGCGACCACGCCCTCGCCCAGGTCGGCGTGCGGCGCGCCGATCACTGCCGACTCCGACACGCCCGCTATCTCGTCAAGCCGGTCCTCGACCTCCTTGGGGTACACGTTGAATCCGCCGGCGATGATCAGATCCTTGCCGCGGCCAACGAGGGTCACACGGCCCTCGCCGTCGAGGCTCGCGAGGTCGCCGGTGACGAAGAACCCGTCGGCACGCATCTCCTCGGCCGTTTTCGCGGGCAGGCCCCAGTAGCCCCGGAACAGGTTGGGGCCGCGAATCTCCAGGGTGCCGACCTCGCCCGTTGGCAGTTCGGCACCGTTCTCGTCCGCGACCCGCACGTCGACGTCCGGCAACGGAAACCCGACCGTGCCCGCCACCCGATCTCCACACAGCGGGTTCGAGGTGATCATCCCGGCCTCCGTCATGCCGTAGCGTTCCAGGATGCGGTGGCCGGTGCGGCCCGCGAAGTCGTCGAAAACGGCCTCTGTCAGTGGCGCGGAGCCGGAGACGAACAGCCGGATGCTCTCGCAGTCCGCGCTTCCGTAGCCAGGCTCCGCGAGCAGCCGCGAGTAGAACGTCGGCACCCCCATCAGCACCGTCGCCTCCGGCAGCAGCCGGCGCACTTCCGCGGCGTCGAACCGCGGCAGGAAGAGCACTTTCGAGGCGTTCAGAAACGCCGTATGCAGGGCCACGAACAGCCCGTGAACGTGGAAGATCGGCAGCGCGTGAAGCAGCACGTCACCGGGCTCGAAGCCCCAGATCCGGTGCAGCGTCAGCGCGTTCGAGGTCAGGTTCCGATGCGTGATCATCGCGCCCTTGGAACGCCCGGTCGTGCCCGACGTGTAGCAGATGGCCGCGAGGTCGTCGCTCCCGCGGGGTTCGATCGCCGGATCGGGATCGAAGGAACTGGCCTCCCGCCACAACGCGTCGATGCCGACCGCGCCCGGCCCTGCTTCGGAGTCCGGCCCGCCCACACCTGCCGCGCCACGCACAACGACCCGCGGCGACGCGTCGGACACGAAGAAGGCCACCTCCCTCTCGGTGTAGGCCGTATTCAACGGTACATAAACCCCGCCGCAGCGCAGAACCCCCAGGTACAGCGCCACCGCCTCGGCAGACTTCGGGACCTGGACGAGCACCCGGTCGCCAGGCTCGACGCCGCGCCGGCGTAGCACCCCCGCCAATCGGGCCGAAGCGCCCTCCAGATCGCGATACGTCCACTCCGGGCCTCCCGGCCCGCCCGCAGCGCCCGGCAGCACCAGGCTGGGAAAGTCGAGCGCCTCCTCGAAACGCTCGTAAAGTAAGGCGTACAGGTTCATCGACAGGAACGGTTGACCATCGGAAGATCGCCGATCCTACGCGCGTTGCACAACGGTATGCACACGATCCGCACGCCCAGGCTCCACCGCCCGACCCGACCGAACGCGACTCGTCGCATCCTCGTAGCCATGTGTACGGCCGCTGTCGCGGCAATACCGGCCGGCTGCGCGCCACAGCCTGTTGAAGAGAGCCTGCGGATCGAGTTCCTGCGCGACTACGAAGCGGGCAAGGACCCAGCGCGTTCGGCTCTCCAACCTCAACCCGACGTTGGGATGGAGATTCGGGTCGAAGTCAAGTTGAACCGCGATGCGTCGGACCAGGACGACGAGTCGCTTCAGAACCGAATCGCCGCGATCGCAGCGGAACTCGCCAACGGAACGGGTCCCTGGCACGAGCGCTTCGACCGGCTCCGGGATCCCGCGTCCGACGGCATCGATCTGAGGAAGGACAAGGGGCTCATCTCACGTTTCCAGCGCTGGGCCGTGATGACCGAACCCGGCCCCGCGCTCGTCGACTTCTTCGCCGACACGCAGGTCGTGCCCGCCTACGAGGTCTCGGAAAGCTCGGGGAGCGACGCCACGCAACCGGACGCGTCGCGAACGGTGACCCTGAGCTTCGGGCTGGCACGTGAGGCCCACCCGATGGACGCCGAGCTCGCTGTCGCCCGCGAAGAGTTACTCAAGGTTGCGAACGCCATCGTCCGGTTGCAGGGCACGGTAGCCGAAGTCTGGGCGTACCTGAAGGAGAACCCGGAGAAGCGCCGTAGCTGGATCGGTGCTCTCGCCCTGGGCGACGAGGAAGCGTGGACCGACCTGGAGGCGGACGTTTCCGACGACGAGGAAGGACTCCTGGAACGCCTGCTTGAGGACCTGTTCTCCGCCCTCTGGCCCGACGAGGCGATCGACGGCGACCCGTTCGTCCTTTACGAACCCTTGGACCAGGTGTTCGACGCCTTTCCGGCAAGCGTGACCGTGAAGCCCGACGGAGAGGTGGTTGAGGCGGTCGGCTTCCACCAGGTGGAGGATGCCTATGCGGTACTGGCGGGCGACGTGTCCTGGGCCGTGGCCGACGTGCTGGATGAAATCGTGTCGCCAAATCTCGTCGGCTTCTGGGCGGACGCCGACCTGCAGAGTTTCTTTCGCGGCTCGCAGCGTACCCGGACGGATGACGAAGAGGAGTGTGACCGGGACTGTCAACTCGACGATATTCTGGCTCGCCCCTTCGTCGTTCGGCCGGCCGAGGCATCCGACATCGTGGAGAACCTGGAAAAGGCGCTTACACCGCTCGGCGAATACCGGCTAAGGTGGATCCGGAATCGCTAGGAACGAGCGTGCAGAAATGACGGTGTCCAGCTACCGGCGTTCAGAGCCTTTCGGAGCGGCACTCATCGCCGGCCTGCTCCTCACGGTCACGCTCGCCGCCTGCACCGACGATCCCATCTCCGAAACCCTGACGCTCGAGTTTTTCCCTGAGTCGGCGGACGCGTCGAACTCCGGCGGCGGCGAACCCGCCACGCCGGCCGACACGGCCGGCTACGTGCGAATCGAGGCTCAGGTCGACATCCGACGCCACAGGATCCCGAAGGACGATGCCCTCGTCGCGCGGCGGGTGAACGACCGCACCCAGGCGCTGATGAACGAACACGACCCGTGGCACATCCGGTTCGACCGCATCTTCGAGCCGCTGGCAGACGGCGCGGAGTGGCAACGAGCCGAACGAGCACTCACCAGCTACCGTCGCTGGGCGCTGGCGGCCGATCCGAACGGCACTCTCCAGGACTTCTTCGTCGATACCCCGATGCAGCCTGTCTTCGAGGTCCGGGACAACGAGCGACGGCTGCCGGATCAGAGCCGACCGCCGCCCCAGACCGTCACTCTGGCGTTCCTGTTCGCGGGTGGCACGCGAGCGACGGCGGGCGAGTCGACCACCGTTAACCGCGGCTTCCGCAACTTCGCGGCCGACGCTGCCCGCTACCAGCGACGGGTTGCGGTCCTATGGAAGTACATGGACGAGAACCCGGGCCGCCGCTTCGAGACGCTGCGCGGCCTGTTCGCGGCCGCGGACGGCGATGAACTGCCCGAGTCTCAGTTGATTGCGAAACCCCGGCAACTGACGCCGCCGGCAGCGCCGACGCCCTTCCGCCGCGGCTCGGAGAGTCTCTCTCGGCTCCGCGACCTGGAGGTCGAACTGATCGAGAGGGTCGTGGACGCGGGTGAACCGCTCGTCGAGATCTTCGACATCCAGGAGGGCGACGCCTTCACGCTGCAGGAGTTGTCGCGCCGGGTGTTCGACCCGTTCCCAGGCATCGTCACCGTCGAGCCCGACGGCGCCGTGGCCGAAGCGGTCGGGTTCGTCGAGGGCGGCGATGGCTACAGCGTTCCCTCGCTCGACCTCTGGAACGCCTACCGCGCGCTGGACGGCCTCTTCGTGTCGCCCGACCCGCTGGTCTTCCTGCTCGAAACCCAGAACGACGACTTCGGCTGCCGCGAGGACGACGACGTCTGCAGGAGCAACGGGCGAGTCTCCGCCTTCCTGCAGCGAGGGCCCCTGACCGCCAATCCCGGCTCCTCGGCCCGGATTCGACAGACCCTGGAGGCCGAACTCCAGCCCCTCGACGAGTACCGGCTGGTCTGGATCCGCAGCGATGCCGGCGAAAGCGTCGGGGAGGCTGCTGAGACCCCCATCGAGACGGGCGAGTAACCTGCTCCGGGCCGGTACAATCCGGCGCGAACTTCCCGATCTTCACGAGGTGCCGATGACCCGTTCGACCTTGCTCCGACTCAACCGACGCCTGCGCCCCACAGCGGCGCTTCCAATCGTCGTTCTCCTGCTCGCGGCCGCTGCCGGTCCCGCGCCGGCGCAGCGGTCCTATCCGCCCGAGATGGAGGGAACGACCTCGGAGGTCTACCGCACCGTCGACGATGTCGAACTGAGAATCTACCTGTGCAACCCCGAAGGCCATTCGGCTGAGGACAACAGACCCGCGATCGTCTTCTTCTTCGGCGGCGGCTGGCGCGCGGGCTCGCCTCAGCAGTTCCTCCCACACTGCCGCTATCTCGCCGACCGCGGCATGGTCGCGGCTGCCGCCGACTACCGCGTGGCCAGTCGCCACGGGGTGACGGCGGATGAGTGCGTAAAGGACGCCAAGAGCGCTGTCCGCTGGCTGCGGACCAACGCGGACCGACTCGGCATCGATCCCGACCGGATCGCCGCCGGCGGCGGATCGGCCGGCGGTCATCTGGCCGCGGCCACCGCCACTCTACCGGACCACGATCCCGATCCCGACGGTGTGAGCCCGGCCCCCAACGCCCTCGTCCTCTTCAACCCCGCGACCGTTCTGGCGCCGGTCGAGGGCGGTCCCGAGCCCACCGACGAGGCGAGCGAGCGGTTCGAAGCACTTGCCGAGCGCCTCGGCGCGCCGGCCGAGTCGATGTCTCCCTACCACCACCTCCGCGCCGGCCTGCCTCCGACCATCATGTTTCATGGCACCGCCGACCAGACCGTGCCCCACGGCACGGCCCACGACTTCTGTCTCGGTCTGCGGTCGCACAAGGCGCGATGCGACTTCGTCAGTTACCACGACCAGGGTCACGGCTTCTTCAACTACGGGCGCGGCGAGGGCGACGACAAGAACAAGATGTACGAGGACACCGTGTCCAGAATGGACGGCTTCCTGTACTCCCTCGAATGGCTGGAGCCCAAGCCGAACCCCGACGGCACTCCGGGGAAGCGACTGACCTGGGAGGAGTCACTCGGCGAGGCGCTCGCAAATCCGCGTCTGCCGGAACACGGCAACGAGACCAAGGAGGCGGTGGAAACCGGCAAGGCCATCCCGGGGACCTCGGGAGACGCGAAGGATGGGGGCGAAGAGACGGCTCCGTCTGGCGAAGGGCAGGCTGATCCCGACGGCATCGAGAAGGAATGATCCGCGGCGCCCGGATCCGCCGGCGCCTCAGCGCCGTTGCCATCAGCACGTTGGGACTGGGAGCCGCGGTTCAGGCTCAGACGGCCACGGATCCGCGACCGGCTTCAGCCAGCGCCGCCGTTGCCCAACCGGTCGGCGAATGGCACAACTACGCCGCCGACAGCCGGAGCAGCAAGTATTCTCCGCTCGACCAGATCAACCGGACGAACGTCCACCGACTCGAGATCGCTTGGCGCTGGAAATCGATCGACTACGGGATCGCCGCCCGCCACGAGGGCGTCATTCCGCCCTTCGTGTTCCAGAACACGCCAATGATGCGCGACGGACGGGTGCTGGTCGCCACCGGCTTGGGCGCGGCCGCGCTCGACCCCGCCAGCGGCGAGATCCTGTGGACCTACGATCCGTTCGAGGACGAACGGCCACGGAACTTGGGCCGCGGCTCCGTCCGCGGCGGCGTGACCTGGAACGACGGAGACAGGCGCCGCCTCTTCTTCACAGGCAACGGCCGCCTGACCGCGCTCGACGCGGACACCGGCACCCTCGATCCTGGCTTCGGCGATGGCGGGCGCGCCGACATGCTCGATGTCGGGAAGGGCGTGGCGCGCCGCCAGTACTTCTGGACTTCCGCGCCCGTCGTGTGCGGCGACGTGATCGTGGTTGGCGAGTCGACGGCCGATGCGTGGTCGCGACGAAGGAACCCGCCGGGGATGATCCGGGGCTACGACTCGCGCTCCGGAGCGCTGCGCTGGCGGTTCAACATCATCCCGGAGCCGGGCGAGTTCGGATTCGACACCTGGGACAGCCCCGAGGCGGCCGAGGCCGGCGCCGCCAACGTCTGGACCTGGATCAGTTGCGACCAGGAACTCAAGATCGCCTACGCGGCAACGAGCACCCCGAGCAACGACTGGTACGGCGGCCACCGCCCGGGAAAGGGCCTGTTCGCCGAATCGATCCTCGCTCTCGACGCCGGGACCGGCGAGCGGCGCTGGCACTTTCAGGCCGTGCACCACGGTCTCTGGGACTACGACTTCCCCGCGGCGCCCGTGCTCGCGGACATCGTCGTCGACGGCAGGCCGATCAGGGCACTGGCGCAACCTTCCAAGCAGGCGTTCCTCTATGTCTTCGACCGAGAAACCGGAGAGCCGGTCTGGCCGATCGTCGAGCTACCCGTGCCGCCGTCCGAAGTTCCCGGCGAGCAGGCCTGGCCGACCCAGCCGCACCCGACCTGGCCTCTCCCCTACGATCTCCAGGGACTGGCTATCTCTGACCTGATCGACTTCACGCCGGAACTGCGCGCCATGGCGATCGAGTACGTCTCTCAGTACCGGATCGGCCCGATCTTCCAGCCGCCCACCCTGATGGACGGCCACGACGCCCTGCCCACCATTCAGGTGCCCGGGGCAGTCGGCGGCACCAACTGGAACGGCGCCGCGCTCGATCCGGAGACTAACGTGCTCTACCTGCCGTCCGTCACCGTGCCGGCAATCCTGGGCTTGCGCCCGCCCCTCGACCCCGCGCGATCCAACGTGCGTTACCGGGTCGACCTGAGCGAGGCCGACGGCTACGAATGGGCCACCCTGCCGAACGGTCTGCCGATCACGAAACCGCCCTACGGCCGCCTGACCGCGATCGATCTCGACACCGGCGAACACCTGTGGATGGTTCCGAACGGCGATGGGCCGCGCGATCACCCCGCGCTCGCCCACCTCGACCTGCCGCCGCTGGGACAGCAGGGCCGCGTGTCGGCACTGGTCACGAAGACCCTGGTGTTCCTGGCCGACGGCTCGGACGCGATGGTCGTCCAGCCCGAGGCCGCCGGCAGCCGCAAGTTCAGGGCCTACGAGAAGGGAACCGGCGAGGTCGTCTGGGAAACGGAGCTGCCGGCCGGCGTCAGCGGCGCGCCGATGACCTACCTCCACGAAGGACGCCAGTACATTGTGATGGCGCTCAGCGGCACGGACTTTGAGGGCGAGTTGCTGGCCCTCGCGCTTCCCGGAGCCGTGGCATCCGCCTCGGCCCCATAGCTCCGGCGGCCGGCCCTCTGGCAGCGGATGAACCTGCGCGCCGTCTCCGGTCTGGTCGGGCGGCTCCTCCTGCTGCTCGCCGCGGCGCAGTTGATCCCCTTTTCGTTCGCTCTCTGGCACGGCGAACGGCGGCCCGCGACTGCCCTCGCTGGATCGTTGATCGTCTGCGCGCTGGCCGGAGCAACCGCCCTCTGGTGGGGCAAGCCGCACGAGAAGATCTACCGGCGCGAGGCGACTCTGGTGGTGGTCGGCGCCTACATCCTGGCCTCGTTCTTCGGCGCTCTCCCCTACCTGTTGAGCGGCGAGATCGCGAACCCGGTATCCGCCCTGTTCGAGTCCGCTTCAGGGTTCACCACGACGGGCGCCTCGATCCTGACCGACATCGAGCTGCTGAGCCCCAGCATCCTGCTCTGGCGCGGCCTCACCCAGTGGCTGGGCGGCATGGGGATCCTGCTCCTGTTCGTCGCCCTGTTCCCCAGCCTGGGCCCGGGCGCCCGCCTGCTCTACCGCCTGGAGGTGCCGGGGCCGACTCAGGACATGTTCCAGCCCCAGGTGCAGAAGACCGCGACCGTGCTGTGGCGCATCTACGTCGGCCTGACCATCGTACTCATCCTGCTGTTGCTCGCCGGGGGCGCCACCCAGTACGAGGCCTTCTGCTACGCCTTCACGACGGTCTCGATCGGCGGCTTCGCCCCCTACAACGCGAGCGTTGCCGCCTTCGACTCCGCCTTCATCGAGTGGACGATCATCGTCTTCATGCTGATCGCGGGCATCAATTTCTCACTGATCTTCGCCGTCCGCTCACGGCCCAGCCAACTCTACAAGGACGTCGAGTTCCGCGCCTACGCCTCGATCGCCGCCGTGCTGGTGGCACTGGTCACCCTGGACCGCTGGCGCGGCACCGATCTGCCGCTGCTGGAGGCGTTCCGGGAGGCCGCGTTCAACTCGGTGTCCCTGATGACCACGACCGGCTACACGACCAGGGACTACGACTCGTGGAGCGACACCTCGCGCACGCTGCTGCTGCTCGCCATGTTCGTCGGCGGCTGCGCCGGCTCGACCGCGGGCGGCATCAAGGTCGGCCGGCTGGTCATGACGCTCAAGATGGCCCTGCGCGAGGTTCATCTCATGTTCAATCCGCGCCGGGTGCTGGCGCTCTGGGTCGGCAAGCGGACGATCAGCGACCAGGTGGCGCGCAGCCTCGGCGGCTTCATGACACTCTTCGCCTTCCTGTGGCTCGGAGTCGCCGCCATCCTCGCCCTCGCGGGCAACGACATGGTGACCTCCCTGTCGTCTTCCCTGGCCTGCCTGTCGAACGTCGGCCCGGCGATGGGCGCGGCGGGGCCGTCGCTCAACTACGCCTTCTTCGCCGGCTGGGAGAAGCTGCTGCTGATCTTCCTGATGTGGCTCGGCCGGCTCGAGATCGTCGCCGTCACGGCGATCCTCCTGCCCGCGTTCTGGCGCCGCTGAGCTACTCGACGCGGCAGACGTCGGCGAACTTCGGCCGCGGCAGGCGCCCGAACAGGCCCTCGGAATCGCCGTAGCCGATCGAGCAGAGGAAGTTCGAGCACACCGTCGTGCCGGGGAAGAAGAGCTCATCGCACTTCGCGTTGTCGAAACCCGACATCGGGCCGCAGTCGAGGCCGAGCGAGCGCGCGGCCAGCATGAAGTAGGCCCCCTGCAGGGTCGCGTTGCGAAACGCCGTCACCTCGGCGAGTTCCGCGTTGTTGCGGAACATCTCGGCCATGCCCGGGTTGTGGGCGAAGAGCACGTCCATCTTCTCGAAGAACGCCAGGTCGTAGCCCAGGACCGCAGTCACCGGCGCCTGCCGGATCTTGTCCTGGTTGCCCGGCATGGCGATCGAAGCCAGCCGCTCCTTCGCCTCGTCGCTCACGGTGAAGACGACCCGCTGCGGCCAGCAGTTCGCGCTCGTCGGCCCCCACTTCATCAGGTCGTGAAGCTCCTGCAGGGTTTCCCGCGGCACCTCGCGCGGCAACCACCTGTTCTGGCTGCGGGCCTCCCGGAACAGGACGTCCATCGCGTCCTCTGGAATCTTCGGCATGGCTTTCCTCCGGTGGCGGATACTACGTCGCTCAGTCGGTCCCGGAGGCGATACCGGTTTGGGGTTCACACATCGAAACTCCGGGGCTTCCCTCCGCGTAGATCCCACTGCCGACGCCCACGACCCGGAGGGGCCTCATCATGCGCCAACCCAGACTCTTCCAGGCAGCAATCGCTGCCGTCCTGCTCACGGCTCTGCCGACAGCCGGAATCGCCGATATGGTGCGGATTCCAGCCGGAACGACCGTCTACTGCGTCCTCGACGAGAGCCTCTCGACAAAGAAGAAATCAAGCAACTTCGTCCGACCGGGAGACCGCGTCCGCGCCAGAGTCACCGAGGATGTCGTGGTCGACGGACGCGTCGTCATCGAAGCCGGTACCGTGGTCTGGTCCGAAGTCAGCAAGGCCCGGCGGGCCAAGATCGCAGGCATCCGGGGCCGACTCGAGGTCGAAGCCAACACGGTCGCCGCGGTGGACGACACCTCGATCCGCCTCGCCGGCGGCTACGACCGCTCCGGCAGGGGCCGCATCGTGACCGCCGCGGTTCTGGCCAAGGTCATCGCCTGGCCGTTCATCCTCATCAAGGGCAAGCAAGCGCACCTGAGTCGCGGCGTCATCTTCGACGCGCAGACCGCGGTCTCGGCCGAAGTGAATGTCGTGGCGCCCCTGGATCTCCCGGTTCTCCGCGCCGACATCGCCGGATTCGAAGTCAGCATCCCATACGACTCGATCGACACCGAGGTCCGGCTCGCCATCCTGCCGCTCCTGTTCACGGGACTGGCGACGGCTACCGACGAAGCCCACGTCACGGCGGTCAACGGCCAGGAGATCCGACGGATCACGATCGCCATCGTCGACGGGTCGGGCGAGGTCGACTTCCAGGAACTAGCCGAGCACTTCCGCCACGGGATGAACCGGTTCACCGTTACGGTGGATGACCAGAGCGTGGACGTGCTGCTGGAGTTCGAACTTTAGGTTGAGGAGCCCGCGCCGGCACCGGGCAACCCAAGTTTCTGCTCCAGAATTCGTCTTGGTCGGATATGGAGAGAATAGACTTGTCGCTCGAGCCCCGAGAGGTGCAGCTCCGGTTTGAAGAAGTCGGTTTCGACGCCCGACAGGCCAGGCTGCTCGCCGACGTGATCAGCCAACGCGAACAACAGGGCGCCACGAAGGGGGACATCGCCGTCCTGAAGGACGATGTCGGCCTGCTCAAGAACGACGTCGCCGGACTGAAGGACGATGTCGGCCTGCTCAAGAACGACGTCGCCGCACTGAAGATCGATCTGGCGGCGGTCAACGGCCGGATTGACGGCCTGACGCTTGCACTCGAAGGGCTTCGCCAGGAAGTCCGAGAACGCATCGACAGCCTCCGGCACGAGTTCTTCGGGCGGCTTGAAGCGGTCGAGGGGCGTCTGGAAGGTCGCATTGCCGCCCTGAACGGCCAACTGGTCCTCATCAAGTGGTTCCTGGGTCTGCTCCTGGCCACCACAATTCCGATCATGCTCGCACTGCTCAGAATCGCGTTCGCATAGTTCTGCCATCGGCGGCGGACAGGGCTTTGGGACCGGAGGACCAGCTCCGCTACTGTTCGACAATGCTCAAGATCTTCCGGCGCTGGCCCCTCGGCCCGTTCGTTCTCCTCGCCCTTCTCGCGCTCCAGCCGGCAACGGCGCAGCAGCAGCCTCTGGAGATTCACCACATCTACGGGCCGGATGCGCTCGACTTCTCGCCCAATCTGGCCCGCATCCGCTGGCTGCCCGGCGGCAAGGAGTACCTGCTTGGAGAAGACGGAGACGACGGCTGGGCCTGGACGGTCGTCGACGCCGCGTCGGGCGAGACCCGGCCGTTCTACGACCCGGAGCCACTGGCCGCCGCGCTGGCGGCGCAGTTGGACCTGAGCGCCGAAGACGCGGCGTCGAGGGCGCGTCCCGGTTCGCTGCGGATGTCACCCGGCGTCGATCGGCTGCTGCTCGACCTCGCCTCGGACCTTTTCGTCTGGAGTTTCGACGACGAAACGCTCACGCGGCTGACCCGGGGACCGGAAGCCGAAGAACTGGCTCGCTTCGCCCCCAATGGCCGCCGTGTCGCCTTCGTGCGCGACGCGGACCTCTACGTCGTCGACGTCTCGGGCGACGAACTCCGGCTGACCACCGAAGGCGGCGAGAACACCCTGAACGGCAAGCTCGACTGGGTCTACCAGGAGGAGATCTACGGCCGCGGCAACTACCAGGCCCACTGGTGGAGCCCCGACAGCCGCCGCGTCGCCTTCCTGCAGACCGACGAACGCGACGTGCCCCGCTTCACGGTGGTCGACCACATCCCGTTCCGGCCGCCGCTTGAGGTCTACCCCTACCCGAAGGCCGGCGATCCGAACCCGCGTGTCCGGCTCGGAGTCGCGAAGGCCAGCGGCGGGGGCATCACCTGGATCGATCCGGGCCTCTACGGGCACAACGAGATCTTGATCGTCAACGTCGCGTTCTCGCCCGACGGCGATGTCTGGTACCAGATCCAGGATCGGCGGCAGACCTTCCTCGACCTGCACCGGGCTGATCCCGCTAGCGGTGAATCGGAATGGGTGCTGCGGGAGGAGTCCCACGCTTGGGTCAACGTGCTCGGTCCGCTTCGCTTCCTCGAAGACGGCGGCTTCCTCTGGCTCAGCGAACGAACCGGCTTCCAGCACCTGTACCGCTACGACGGGGACGGCAAGCTGGTCCGGCCGCTCACCGACGGCCGCTGGGAGGTTCGCTCGCTGCTGGCGGTCGACGAGGACGCCGGCGCGGCCTACGTCTCGGGAACGTACCGTTCGGCGCTCGGCGCCGACGTGCTCCGGGTGGCGCTCGAAGGCGCGGCGCCGACCCTCCTCACGGAGGCGACCGGCAGCCACCGCGGCAACTTCCCGGACGAGGGCCCGGTCCGGCACTGGGTCGCCACATCGAGCGACCTCCACACGCCGACGACCATGACGCTGCGCAACGCCGGCGGCGAGGCGGTCCGCAAGCTCGGCGGCGGCGACGTGCCCGATCTGGCTCGGTTCGACATATCGAAGCCGGAGCTCCTGCAGATCAGCGCCAGCGACGGCGTCGACCTCGAAGCGATGCTCATCCGGCCGCACGGCTTCGACCCCGACCGCGTCTATCCCGCGTGGATTCACGTCTACGGCGGCCCCCACGCCCAGCAGGTCCGCAACGGCTGGCAGGGGTCGCGCGGCATGTGGTTCCAGTACCTCGCCCAGCAGGGGATCGTCGTTCTGGTCGTCGACAACCGGATCGCCTCGGGCAAGGGCGTCGAGTCGACCTGGCCGGTGTACCGGAACTTCGGCGAGCAGGAGCTGATCGACCTGGTCGAAGCCGTCGACTGGCTCGGAGCGAAGCCGTGGGTCGACGCGGAGCGGATCGGCCTCGACGGCTGGAGCTTCGGCGGCTACATGACCCTCTTCGCGCTCACCCGCTCCGACCGTTTCCGCGCGGGCATCGCCGGCGGCAGCGTCGTCGACTGGCGCGCCTACGACTCGATCTACACCGAGCGCTACATGTCGACACCCGACGACAACCCCGACGGCTACGAGCGGACCTCGGTGCTCGAGTCGGCCGGGGACCTCCACGGCGACCTGCTGATCATCCACGGCACGATGGACGACAACGTCCACATGCAGAACACCCTGCAGATGGCCTGGAAGCTCCAGAAGGCCGGCAAGCCCTTCGAGATGATGCTCTACCCCAAGTCACGCCACGGCGTGACCGATCCCGACCTCTCGCTGCACCTGCGCGAGACGATGGCGCGGTTCATCCTGAAGACGATCGAACCCTAGGAGCTAGCCCGGCACCGACTGGGGGCGCCGGCGTCCCCGCCGGCATCCGGCGCGAAGCGCCGGCTTCCGGAGCTCTGCCGCGCTAGTTCCGCCAGGCCCGCACGCTCAGGGCCAGCGTCGCGATCGTGCCCCAGGACAGCCCCACGACGACACCCGCGTCCAGGATGCCCCGCCACGGCTGATCCAGCCGGTGGACGAGCACGATCAGCACGAGGATGCCGACGGTTCCGAGCCAGACGCCGAGCCGTTCGCGCCTCGTGCCCTCGAAGTAGCCGGCCGCGTAGAAGGGCGCCAGCACCACCCGCAACAGCGTCGGCTGACTGCGAACCGTCATCGCCCGCTCCGCCACGCGCGGCGAGAACCGCAACTGAAAGCCGCGCAGCCCTTCCGACCAGGCCATGAACGGAATGATCGCGAGCAGCGAAGCCCAGTGGTACCAGGCGAACGGGTGGTCGAAGGCGGCGAGCGAGATCCGGGCCAGCCGGTAGACCGCCCACACGAGCAGACCCACGATGCCGCCAACCGCCCAAAGCGCGCCGGCCGTCGCCGCCGCGCGGCCGATGCCGGGCGCCTCGTAGCCGGCGGTTCCTGCTTCAGTCATCCGAGGCGAGATCGCGCCGGCCCCGGTCGCTGGCCAGTGCCGCGTGGTTCAGGATGTTGCGCGCCATGGACGACACCTGGGCGCCGGCGTTGGCCCGGTAGATGGCGGCCCGGGCCTCGTGGACTCCGGCGTTCCCGGGAGCCGCGTGCCGGACGGCTTCGATCAGGTGGCAGGCCACGGCGTGGTCGCCGTCCGACGAAGCGGCCAGCGCCCGCTCGACCACCCGCTCCACGCCGCCCGCCAGTTCAACCCAGGCTTCTGCCTGCGCTCTCTTCGTCGCCGGCACGAGGTTGTCGAACTCGCCGTCCCACCAGCCGCCGTAGCGCCTCCAGACCATCCGCACCAGGAAGCTCGGATCGTCGTAGACCGGCTGCAGGTAGGGCTCGTCCGCGAGGTCGACGGGCGGAGTGACCGCCTGGACCACCTGGTCGAGGCTCAGCCCCCGGTTCATCGCCGCCACGCTCTGTTCTTCGATCGACCTCATGTAGCGCGCCGTGCCGTCCAGCGCTCGACGGACCCGGTCCGCGCCCAGGATCGGCAGGCCGTGCCCCGGCAACAGGATCTCGGCGGCCAGCGGCAGCATCCGCTCCAGGCTGTCCGCCCAGTCGCCGACGTAGCGCTGCACTTTCTGCGGATTGCCAGCGTTAGGCACCGCCCAGATGAAGAGGTCACCAGTGTGCAGGATGCGACGCTCCGGAATCCAGGTCCACGTGATGTCGTCGGTCTCGCCGCGGCCGTGGGTCAGCTCGAAGGTCAACTCGCCGCGCCGGAAGGTCAGGTTGCCGCGGTAGAGCACATCCGGATAGCGGTAGCTGTCGGGCCAGCGGTAGTGCGGCGCGTCGATCGCGAACTGGCGGCGGTTGATCGCCGTGTTCCAGCCCAGGGTCGCCTGGTAACGGTCGAAGTGGGCCGGCACCCGCTCATGGGCGTACACGGTCGGCCGCGGCCAGCCCCGCTCGTCCGCCTCGGCGTCGAACGCGGTGACCGAAAACACATGATCCACGTGGTGGTGCGAGTAGATCGCGGCAACGACCGGCGTCTCGGGCCATTCCCTTCTCGTCTCCTCGAAGCAGCGCTTCACGTCAAGCAGGTGGCCGGCGTCGAGCATCACCAGACCGTCGCCGCTGTCGATGACGTAGAAGCCGGCGATGCCCTTGAAGCCGAGCAGACCGTCCATGAGCCGGAAGGAGCCGGGGTAGTAGCGGTGAACCGGGTGGTGTTCGAACTGGAGGTCGAGTTCGCCTCGCCAAGCTTGCTCGGCCAGAACGAGGAGGCTGGGATGCTGCTTGTCCGCCATCGCGCGGACGTTACCGCAGCGGGAGCGGCGGCTGGTCGAAGAACGCTGCTGTTAGCCTCCGTCCCGTGAAACGGAGCCTGCCCGCGACTGTGGGCCTGTTGGGTTTCCTCGCGGGCGCCCCCGTCGCCGGTCAGGAGCAACCGGAAGCCGGCGCCGAGCGCCCGACGCTCGCGGCCACCCGCGTCGACCAGGCCCCTACCGTCGACGGCGACCTGAGCGACCGGGCCTGGCAGGAGTCCGAGGTGGGTACCGACTTCATGCAGCACGAACCGCTGGACGGCGTGCCGGCGACCGAGCAGACGGAAGTGCGGGTCGTGTTCACGGACAGCACGATCTACTTCGGCATCACCGCCTTCGACGCGGAGCCGGACGCGATCATCGCCAAGGAGATGGAGCGCGACAGCCGCATCTTCCAGGACGACTCGATCATCCTGCTTCTCGACACCTTCCACGATCGGCGCAACGCCTACGCCTTCGAAACGAACCTGAACGGCGCAAGGACCGACACTCTGGTCACGGACGAGGGACGCGACCTGAATCTGGAATGGGACGGCATCTGGTCCGTCGCGTCCCGGAAGACTCCCCTGGGTTGGACGGCCGAGATCGCCATCCCGATCTCGACGCTCCGGTTCGATCCGGCCGCGCCGGCCTGGGGATTGAACGTCCAGCGCTACATTGCCCACAAGCGCGAGATGACCCACTGGTCCGGTCTGCCACGCGAAGTCGGCGTGCTCGGGCAGGTCGGCTCCGAGGTCCAGCCCGTGCACCGGGTGTCCATGGCCGGAGAACTGACAGGGCTGACCGGACTCAGCCAGTCGGCGCAGCTTCAGATCAAGCCCTACGTCATCGGCGACGTCAGCGAGGATCCCCGCCTCGACCTGAACCCGGCGACCGACGGCGATTACGGTCTGGACCTGAAGTGGGGCGTCAGCCGTTCCCTGGCCCTAGACCTGACCTGGAACACGGACTTCGCCGAGGTCGAGGTCGATGAACTGCAAACGAATCTCACCCGGTTCTCGCTCTACTTCCCCGAGAAGCGCGACTTCTTTCTCGAGAACGCCGGGATCTTCGATTTCGGCCCGCCCCACCGCCGCTTCTACGAGCCGCCTGTACTCAAGGCGTTCTTCTCACGGCGGGTCGGTCTGGACGCGGGGCGGCAGGTACCGATCGATTGGGGAGCCCGCCTCACCGGGCGCATGGGCGGCTGGGACATCGGCGCACTCCGGGTCGCGACGGCCGGCCTCGAGGGGGACGGCGGAACACTGCCTCCCAACGCGTTCACGGTGGCGCGCCTGAAGCGGAACGTCGGCGAACGGTCCTCGATCGGCGCCATGCTCACCGAAGCGGCGCCGGACGGCGAACTCACGAACCGGGTCGCCGGCGTCGACTTCGTCTACAAACCGGGCCCGAAGGTGATCTTCGGCGGCTTCTGGTCCAGCAGCGGCATCAGCGAGGAGCCGTCGGCCAGTTCCGGGAGCGCCACGTCAGGCGACTCCACCGACGCCGGCGAATCGGCCTACGGACTCAACTTCGACTACCAGGGCCGCGCCCTGACCGTGTTCCTGGACGCCCAGGAGATCGAGCAGGACTACGACCCCAGGGCCGGGTTCCTCCTGCGCCGGAACGTCCGCCATCTGAATCCGTTGGTCCAGTGGCTGCCCCGGATCGACCGGGGTCCCGTCCGCTCCTGGTTCACCGAACTGTACGTCGACTACTACGAGACCCTCGACGACGGCGAGTTGGAAACCCGGCGCATCCAGTTCTCGCCCATCGGCATGCGAATGACCACCGAGGACCGGTGGCGGCTGGGCTACGTCCACGAAGCGGAGAACCTGGTCGCGCCCTTCGAAGTGTCGCCCGGAGTCGTGATCCCACCGGGACGCTATGAGTTCGACACCATCGAGGTCGCCAGCTTTACCAACCAGAGCCGCCTGTTCGGTTTCCGCGGGCTCATCGGCGTCGGCGACTTCTACAATGGCACCCAGAAATCCGGGCGCGTCACCTTCACCCTCCGGGTCTCCCAGCACCTGCAGACCGAAACCCGTTGGGTCTTCAACAACGTCGAACTCCCCCAGGGCGCCTTCGACGTCGGGCTCTACAGCCAGATCGTGAACTTCACCTTCACGCCGAACCTGCGGCTCAACACGATCGTCCAGTACAACGACCTCTCTGGCGACCTCGGAGCGAACATCCGCCTGCACTGGATCTACAAGCCGGGCTCCGATCTGTTCGTCGTCTACAACGAGAACTGGATGGCCGAGGACCTGCGCTACCGGCAGAGCACGCACCGCCAGATCGCGGTCAAGTTCACCTACCTGATCCAGCCGTAGAGTCGGCCCCGGAGCGCCACGCGGACCCCAGCGAACCCCAGCGAAGAAGACACAGTCCAATCCAATCCTGAAATGAGC
>JAAXHG010000191.1 GCA_012270995.1 Vicinamibacteraceae bacterium
TCCGGCCGCACCGACGACGGACTCCCTAGCGGTCAGCCCTCAGCGTGATCGTGATCGGCTGCTCCAGCTTCTTCAGCACCTCGCCGAGCTGGGCCTCGAGCGCGGCCAAGCGGACTTCGACGTTGCTCGCCGCCGCTGCCGGCGCGGCCTTCCTCCGCACCCTGGCGGCCCGCGGCTTCCGCCGCCTCGCCGGCGCCGCGGCCTCGGCCTTCGCCTTCCGACCCCGCTTGCTCTTCGACCGGATCTCACTAAACACGGCCACCGCCTCCGGGTGGTAGCGGCGCTTCCGGCCCTTGCCCTCGTGCGGAATCCGGTCTCCATGCAACTTCATGTAGCGTTGCAGGGTCGGGCCCGAAATCCCGGTCTGCGCGCGAATCGCCGTCAGCGTCAGGAGTTTCGGTGCAGGTGCGCTCGGGGGAGCGGCCTTGGCGCGCGCCTTCCGCCGCCTCGCCGGCGCCTTGGCCTTGGGGGCAGCCTTTGCCTTGGGTTTCCGGCCCGGCCTGCTCTCCGCCCGAAGCTGCCGGAAGACGGCGACCGAATCCGGATGGTAGCGGCGCTTCCGGCCCTCGCCCTCGTGCGGAATCCGATCGCCGAACAACTTTACGTACCGTTGCAGGGTCGGATAGGAGATGCCGGTCTGCTTGCCTATACTGGAAAGGGTCAGCAGGCCGGTCCCGGACGCGGCAGCCTTCGCGGACTTCCTGGCGCTCCGCTTGCGACCACCGCCCCGGCGCTTCGAGACCCGTTCCTTCTTCAAATCGTTGAACACCTTGACGGCCCCGACCGTGTACCGCTGCTTGCGTCCCTCTCCCTCAGACGGGATCCGATCCTGGTACAGCTTCTTGTAGCGCTGCGCCGTCGCCATCGAGACGTTCGATCGGCGAGCGACCTCGCCCAATGTCAAGAGCTTCTTCCTTCCAGCAACCGCTGCACTCACTTCGTTACCCCCTCTTGTCGACCTTCCTTGCTTGTCCGCCGTCGCCCTCCCAGTGCCCCCGCGAGTCACCCCGCCACTGCCGCACGTCCTCAGCCAGGGTTTCCCCTCCGGAAACGACGACGGCTCCTCCGGACCATAGCAGAACTCCACGGCGAGTCCGCGTCGCATCTACAAACCCCTCTCCTTTCGATTAGTGCAGATCTTCAGGAGAGCGCCGACAGGCGCCAAACGACGCGCGAATCGAGCAAGAAAACCGGTGTCCCCTCATGGGTCGTAGTTCAATTTTCTCACCAGGTAGGACAATGCCTGGCGACTCAGACCCAGAGCGCGCGCTGCACGCGCCTGATTCCCGCCGGCCTCGGCAAGCGCCTTGCGGATCAGGCCGCGGCGATACTGTTCCAGGTTCCGGTGATAGTTCGCGCTTCCCTCCTTGCGTGGGCGCTCTGGTTCCTTCCGAAGTCCCAGCATCTCCGCCGTGATCACCGGATGTTCGGCGAGCGCCACCGCACTCTCGATCGCGTTTCGAAGCTCTCGGACGTTGCCGGGCCAACGGTACCCCCGGATCTTCTTCCTGGCGTGTTCGCTGAATCGCAGCCTCTCCCGATCGGTGCTGAACGCTTCGAGGAAGTGGTCCGCGAGCAACAGCACATCGTCGCCTCGGTCGCGCAGGGCCGGCGCGTCGACATTCGCCACCCGGATCCGGTAGTAGAGATCCTCTCTGAACTCACCGGCCTCAACCATCGCCACAAGATCACGATGGGTCGCGGAAACGAGACGAAAATCCAGTTGACGCGTCTGACTCTCACCGATCCGGCGCATCTCGCCTTCCTGCAGGAGACGCAGGAGCATCCCCTGCGCCGCCTTTGGCAATTCCGCAATTTCATCAAGAAACACGGTGCCGCCGTCTCCGCTCTCGAACACACCGATCCGCTCGCTGTCGGCGCCCGTGAACGAACCTTTCACATGTCCGAACAGATCGGACAGGAGCAACCCCTCCGGAAGGGCGGCGCAGTTCACGGTCATCCACGGCCCCGAGGCCCGCGCACTCGATTCATGAAGCTGCCGCGCAAGCATCTCCTTGCCGGTACCCGACTCGCCCAGTATCAATACCGGTAGATCGTGCACCGCCAGTTTCTCGACCCGCTCCTGGGCCGCCAGCAGCACCTTGCTCCGACCGATCATGCCGCCGGCCGTCACGTTCCTCGCCTCTCCCAACTCCAGGGCATGGCCGCGGTGTTGCGAGGTCGGCGCCCGGGCCGCGATCACGGCCAACAGGGCGCGGGCCGGTTCGTCGATACGGTCCGCGCTCAGTACGAGTCGGCCGGCAGGCGTGCCGACCGAGAACTGGTCCGAGCCGCCGGGTCCCTCCAGCAGAACCTCGATCGGCTCGTCCTCCCCACCGACATCGGGCGACTCGTGAAGCCCGATGCGCGCCTCGGGATGACCAGCCGAGGACAGCAGGGAATGGAGCGTCCCTGGAGCGGGCTCTTCCACGTCCAGAAAGGAGCGAAGAGCTCTCCAGGGCCCCAGTCGGGCGCCGTCCACTCGCTGCTCGGGGGCCTCGGCGCCGGTTTCCGACAGCGTTCGCACCGCCGCCCCGAGGAGCCTGGGCGGCACGGCCACTCCAAGACAGACCAGATCGTGGATCGCCATGGCTGAACGGAAGGTGCCCTGCTCTTCGAGCCGGCGCCAATCGTCGTCGCCGGGGGCCCGGCCTTCACCGACCGCCTGCCACAACTCCTCGCAGGCGCCGCCCGCGCCGGCAGCCCGCGCCTCCTCGGCCAGCCCGGCAAGAAGAAGCAGCGGCGGCAGCTCCTCGCCACCAACCCGTGGCCGGGCCGAGCGGTCGCCGAACGGCAGCCGGAGCGCTGCCAGGAGCTCCTCTCTGGCCTCCTCGCTGCGACCGAGGTGAACCAGCGCGCGGGCGGCCAGCAGACCGAGCGGCCACCGTCGACCTCCCTGCAGCTGTCGTTTTCGCAACTCGTCCCGGGCCGACCTGCACGACTCCAGGGCTGAACTCCAGCGGCCCCTTGTCAGGTTCAGCCGCGCCTCGAGTTGCCGTGCTTCGATGGTCCCGGCGGCGCTGCCGGCCATCAGGCTCGCGCGGCGGAGACTCTCTATCGTCTCCCGGACACCATCGAGGCGGCCGGCGCGCATCCGGGCTTCCGCCAGATTTCCGTGCGCCGCGACCCTCGCGGCGGGGCCGTCGCAGTGTCGGAAGAGCCTGACAGCAACGCGCGCCGCGCGTTCCGCGCCGGTGACGTCGTCCACTGAGAGCCGAAGGGTCGCCAACTCGTTCCAGAGACTGGCGCGGTCGTAAGCCGGAAGCTGTTTCCGAAACAGCTTGAGCGCCGTCGCCAGGCCCTGATCGGCTTCTTCGAAGCCGCCGCCGTCCAAGGCGAGACGGGCCCGCGCCACGCACCACTTCCAGTCTTCGGGCTCACTGTCCCGGTCAAGCAGAGAGGCCACTTCCTCGCTCGCGTCGACCTCGCGCAGCGCCAGCGCAGCGAGCGCCAGCCAGCGATTGGCAAACGGACCGACCGCCGCCTCCCGGGCACGCTCCGCCCAGGCTCTGAGCCCCGCCGAGCGCCCCGCCGCCGCATGGATCCTGATCGCTTCCTCACACTGCTGGAGCTTTGCCGCATGGTCGAGACGGCGGTCCTCGAGGACGCTCAGAGTGCGACGAGCCGCCGTGAGCCGGCCCATCCTTACCTGACCCTTGAGACGGATCAGGATGTCTTCGGTCCGGTCAGAACGCTCCACCAGCGCCAGGGCGGCTTCAAAGCGGCCGATGTCGAGAAGCGCTCTCGCCAACGCGCTCCGCTCTGCCCTGCCGGCCGGCGGTGCCTGCCGGACCTCGTCCACGGCTCGGCGCCAATCACCCCGGACCACCCAGTCGATCGGCCCGCCCGAAGACTTATCGCCAAGCCAATGGTCCCGCGCTTCGTCGCCGCCGAGAACGAGAAGCAGCCGATCGAGGTCGGCGCCAGCAGCCCGCAACAGGGAGCGCCGCCACCTGGAATGGCCGACGACCACTACTTCTTCTTCACCCTGTCCGTGTTCGTGGACGCCAACCAGCGACCGCCTCGCCGCTACGTGCTCGTCTCCCCACAGAAAGGGGGCGTGATCCAGAACGTCCGCGACCATCCGATTTGCGGGGAGGGGCACAAGCAGATCGCACCAACCGGCGACCACGGGGCGGAGCGCCGCCCTCACCGCGCTCCGGCCGACCATCTCCTCGCTGCCGAACAGCAACGAAGCGAACTGTCTCAATACGGTCTGGGGAAGCCGACCGTCCCGCCCCACCCTCAACATGGCCGTCTCGACGCGCAGCACGCCGCGCGCATCGACGACAACTCCGGTCCAGGAAGGCAACCGCCACCCGGCGGTCTGCAGATGGGCAATGAGCGCAGCACCCTGAAGCAGCAGACCGGCCCGTTGCCGATCGTTCAGCCTGCTCTCGGAAAGACCGACGGCGTCGACATCCTCGGGAAGGGCCTCCAGCGCCTGGTGACGGATTCGCAGAGTCGCGGTCATCGTGCAATCCCCTCAAGGTCGGCCCAGAAGCCGGGGTAGGACTTGGCAACCACCTCCGGGTGGCGAATCGAGAGCCCTCCCCGGCGCATGCCCACGAGCGCCATGCTCATCGCGATGCGGTGGTCGTCGTAAGTGTCGATCGCGACGCGCCGGGAACCGGGCGCCGCGGAGAGATCGGGGTTTCCCTGGATGCGCAGGCCGTCCGGCAGCTCCTCAACGGAGGCGCCCGCCCGCCGCAGTTCGGTTGCGGTCGCGGCGAGCCGGTCGCTCTCCTTGATCCTCAGGTGCGCCACGTTGCGGATCGTCGTCTCGCCGTCGGCGAAGGCGGCGAGCGCGGCAAGCGTGGGCACCTGGTCGGGCATCGCGGAGAGGTCGCAGTCGAGCGCCTCCAGGGCGCCGCCGCCCTCGACCTCGATCGCCTGCGGGGTCATCCGCACCGCGGCACCCATCTGCTCGAGGATCCCCAGGAACGCCCTGTCCCCCTGCGTCGAGGCCGGGGCCAGGCCCCGGAGCCGCACGCGGCCGCCGCACAACGCGGACGCCGCCGCGGGATAGGCCGCCGCGGAGTCGTCGCCGGCGACGCGGTAGCGGCCTCCCGGCGCCTCCGGCCGGTGAGGTTCGACCCGGAACTCGCGGGTGCCGCCGGCGCATCCGGACCCTACGGAGCAACCGAAATCGGCCATGACCTGAAGAGTTGTGTCCACATAGGGACTAGAGACGAGAAACGGCGCGAGAAGCTGGATCGGCCCCTCCGCCCGAAGGCCCGCCATCAGCAGCGCGGACACGTACTGGCTCGACTCTCCGGCGTCGATTTCGACCCGCCCCCCGGCCAGGGCGCCCCCGCGGATCCGCACCGGAGCGCAGCCCGGCCGACCGAGTTCGTCGATGCTCGGGCCGAGTCGACGGAGTGCTTTGAGCAGCGGACCGATCGGCCGTTCACACAGACGCGGCGACCCGTCGACGATCCAGTCGCCCGGCGTCACCGCGCAGCTCGCGACCAGGAACCGCAGCAGGGTGCCGGCGCTCCGGCAGTCCAGTCGCACTGGCCCATCGGGCGGGCCGCCACTCGGTGGTTCGACCCGCACCCCGCCGCCGGAGACGCGCTCGAGCCTCCAGCCCATGCGCTCCAGGGCGTCCGAGAACGCGGCGATGTCTTCCGCTTCGAGCAGGTTCTCGATCGTCGCCGGCCGCCGTCCGACGAGCGCCAGGTTGAGCGCCCGATGCGAGATGCTCTTCGAGCCGGGAGGCTCGACGACCCCCGCCACGCGGCCGGCGCGCCGTACCGGATAGGGATCCGGCAGGGTCTCGTTCATCCCAGCCACAGCAGCTCCCTGTCGTCGTACCAGGCATTCGCGATCCGCACCTCGCCGCCGCCAACGGACCACTTCCGCGCGGCGTGGAAGTGGCCGAGCAGGAGCACGTCGTGCCCCTCGGCGAGACGCCGGGCGGCATAGCGCCGGATCGCCCCCTCCGGAATCCGGCTCTTGCGCTCCAGGTTGGTTCCGGAGAGCCCCCGCTCGGTCGAGGTCACGAGCCGGCGGCCGAGCGCAGCCGGAAGCCGGAAGGCCAGCCACCGGCTGATCGGGTTCTTCGACAACCAGCGCCAGCAGAGGTAGCGCCAGTCGTGACGATTCAACCCATCGCCGTGCACCGCGAGATACGTCAGGCCGCCCGCCTCGAAACGCACCTCCAGGCCGTAGTCGTCGAAGAGATCGTCGTACTCGCTGCCGGCGAGGAAGAAGTCGCGGTTCCCCTCCACGTAGGAGACCCGGATGCCGCGCCGCCTGAGATCCCGGATCACGGGGACCACCCGCCGCACCTCCGCGGTCTCGAAACGACGCGAGCCGATCCAGAGATGAAACAGGTCGCCGAGAAACAGCACCCGGGCGCAGCGCCCGGTCTCGAGCGCCCGGAGCTGTTCGGCCAGTTCTTCCCCGCTCCCCCCGGGACCGCCCAGGTGGGCATCGGCGACCACAGCGACACGCATCCGACGGCTCTGGCCCTAGACGATCGTCAGGGTCGGTCGAGAGGAGGCCAGCTCCACGAGCCGGCGCTCGACCGCCACGACGATTCCCTGGAAGATGCCCGCGTGCGGCCCGTCGGGCGCCGAGACGACGATCGGTACGCCGGCGTCGCTGCCCCGCACCAGCGCGCCGTCGAGCGGAATCGCCCCGAGGACTTCGCAGCCGAGCAGCTCCGCCGTGCGCTCGACGCCTCCCCGCTTGAAGATGTCGGTCGTCTCTCCGCAGTGCGGGCAGACGAAGGTGGACATGTTCTCGACCATGCCCAGCACCGGGACCTCGACCTTGCGGAACATGGCCAGGCCCTTGCGGGCGTCGATCAGGGCGACGTCCTGGGGCGTGGAGACGATCACCGCCCCGGAGAGCGGCAGTTTCTGCGACAGCGTGAGGGCCGCATCACCGGTGCCGGGCGGCAGGTCGAGCAGCAGGTAGTCGAGCTCTCCCCAGTCCACGTCGCCCAGCAGTTGGCCCAGCGCCTTCATCACCATCGGCCCCCGCCAGATGACCGGCATGTCCGGATCGAGGAGGAAGCCGAGCGACATGACGCGCACGCCGTGCCGCTCGAAGGGCTGGATCTTGCCGTCCACGATCTCGGGCCGGCGGTCGATCCCGAACATCAGCGGGATGGAAGGACCGTAGATGTCCGCGTCGAGTAGGCCGACACGCAACCCGGCCGCCGCCATCGCCGCGCTCAGGTTCGTCGCCACGGTCGACTTGCCGACGCCGCCCTTCCCGCTCGCGACCGCCACGACGTGGGAGACCCCCGGCAGGAGGGAGGGATCGCGTGCCGTGGCCGGAGCGGGCGCCGTCGCTACTTCCAGCGAAACCTGCACGTTCGAGACGCCCTCGACCGAGCCCACCGCGTCGACGATCCGCCGCCGGATCTCCCTGGCGGCCTCGGCGTCGCGGGTCGGCACCCGCAGATCGACGACCACGTCGCCACCGCTCACACCGACCCGCTGCACGAAACCGAACGACACGATGTCCCTCTTCATGCCAGGGAAGGTGATCGTCCGAAGGCACTCGCGAACCCTGCTCTCGATCGCTTCAGCCATCGCCTTCTCCCGCGGTCTGAAGACCCGCCAATCTGCCGACGCAGCGCTCGACGTCCCCCATGAACGTACGCCGCCCCTTCACGCCGACGCTGGCCGGGTCCATCACCTCGCCGAACAACAACTCGATCCTGGCCGGACGCACCGCCAGCTCGCCCTTGCGCCGGATGCGTCCCGTGCCGCGGATGCCGATCGGAGCGACCGGCGCCCGCCCCTTGAGGGCCAGCAGGAATCCACCGCGCTGAAAGGGCCTCATCCGGGGCCCGGAACTCCGCGTCTCCTCGGGGAACACGACGAGCGACACGTTCGAGGCCAGCAACTTGCCGGCGGCGGCGAACGTCTCCGCGGCGCGGCTGCGATCCTCGCGGTCCACCGGCACGAAACCCGCCGCCCTGAGGCCCCAGCCGAACCCCGGCACGCGAAAGAGGCTGCGCTTGGTCAAGAAGCGCACCGGCGAGTCCAGAGTCGCGAGCAGGGCCGCCACGTCGTACAGGCTCCTGTGGTTCGCCATGTACACCAGCGGGCGGCCCTGGGTTGCCGCGCGCCAGGCCGCGTGGTCGCCGCCCGCGTAGTCGAGGCGCAGGCGCACGCCGCTCGTGATGAGCAGCCCCCGGGCCCACCACCGCGCCACCACTCCGGCCCAGTCACGGCCCGGCAGCCACGACGCGACGACCGCGGCAACTCCCATCAGGGCGCTGCCGAACGCGAGGTAGAGGTTGCCGGTGACGGTCGCGACCGCCACCGCCCAGGCTCGGTGGTTCGGCCCATCCCGTCCTTCCGGAGCTTTGGCCGTAGACTTGCTGCGTTGCGTGCCGCGGCGCAAGTTCCTGGGGTTCCGATTCGACAAGGTTCTGCCCAGCGCTGTCAGGAGGGGAAGCTAACACCAAGCACGCGCCGCGAGCACGACACACGAAGAGGTTGCCCCGCGGACTGATGCAACAGGCTGCTCCCAAGATTCTGCTCGATTATGGTGCGCCTCTGCGCCATGTCGGCAACCTCTCGATGCTCGCCGGCCGCGGTCTGACGGCCCTCGTCAGACCGCCATACGAGTTCCGGTCATGGCTTCATCAGATGGAACATCTCGGCGTCAGCTCCCTCGGGGTCGCCGCGGTCACCACCCTGTTCACGGGCATGGTCCTGGCCCTCCAGACCGCGTACAGCCTGCCCGAGCTGGGGGTCAAGTACTACATCGGGAGCGTGGTCTCCAAGTCGCTGACCCGGGAACTCGGACCGGTCCTCGTCGCCCTCATCGTGGGCGGCCGGATCGGTTCGGGCATGACCGCGGAACTCGGCACGATGAAGGTCACCGAGCAGATCGACGCGATGCGCTCCATGGCGGCGGATCCGGTCAAGAAGCTGGTCGTGCCGAAGCTAGCCGCCAGCCTGATCATGCTCCCCGTTCTCACCATTCTGGGAGACTTCCTGGGCATTCTCGGCGGCCTGTTCATCGCCACGAACCAGTTGAACCTGTCCTACGGCCTCTACACGAACGACGTCCTGCAGGCGCTGACCCTGGGCGACGTCCTGAACGGTCTCGGCAAGTCGGTCTTCTTCGCCCTGTTCATCGCGGTCATCGGCTGTTACAACGGCCTGACCGCCAGCGGCGGCGCCGAAGGGGTGGGGCGCGCCACCACGAGAACCGTCGTCTGGGCCTCCATCATGGTGCTCGTGTCTGACTTCTTTCTGACCAAGCTGTTCCATGTCCTCTCCTGAGCAGCCGGAGCGCCCCGGCCGCGGCGAAGCGCTCTATGCCGTGCGCAGGCTCTGTCGCCGGTTCGGCGACCGGTCCGTCCTCGACGACCTGAGCTTCGACGTCATGCGCGGCGAGTGCCTGGTCATCCTCGGCCGTTCCGGTTCCGGCAAGAGCCTCACGCTGAGGCAACTCAACGGACTCGACGAGGCTGAAGCAGGCTCGGTGCGGTTCGAGGGAACCGATCTCGTCCAGTTGACCGAGCGTCAGTTGTACCCGCTGCGGCGGCGGATCGCGATGCTGTTCCAGTCGGCGGCCCTCTTCGATTCCATCGACGTGCTGGAGAACGTCGCCTTCCCGCTCCGAGAGCACGGCGGGCTGAGCGAGGAGGAGATCCGTGAACGCGTGGCGGGCTCGCTGGCGTGGGTGGGCCTGTCCGGGATCGAGGACCGCATGCCGGCGGCCCTGTCCGGCGGCATGAAGAAACGGGTCGCTCTCGCCCGCTCCCTGGTTCAGGAGCCCGAAGTCGTTCTCTACGACGAACCCACGGCGGGCCTCGATCCCGTCACCTCGGCGACGATCGCCAGTCTGATCCGGAGCACCCAGGCCGAGTTTGGAACCACCTCGGTGGTCGTCACCCACGACCTGCGGCTCGCGCGCGAGGTCGGCGACCGCGTCGCTCTCCTGGACGGAGGCCGCTTCTGCTTCATCGGCACCTGGGAGCAGGCGGAACGAAGCACGGACCCGGCGCTCAGAGCGTTCCTGCAAGGTCGACAACCCCCCTCGGAGGAAGACATCGATGCAGCGTGACTCGAACACAGCGAAGGTGGGCCTGACCGTGCTGGCGGCGCTCATCGTCCTGGCCGGCTTCATCCTCGCCATCGGCGACCAGAGTTTCCTGTTCCGCGCCAGCAACACGTACCGCATCATGTTCCCCAGCGCCGCCGGCCTACTGGAGGACAACCCGGTCCAGTTGAACGGCGTGACGGTCGGCAAGGTGGACCGCATCCTGCTGAGCGAGCGGCCGGACAGCGAGATGCTGGAAGTTCGGATCAGCGTCGAACGCCGGTACGCCAACCGGCTGCGCCGCGACTCCCTGGCCCGGATCAAGACGCTGGGGTTGCTCGGCGACAAGTACGTCGAGATCACCTCCGGCTCCCCCGACGCCGTGCTCATCAACCCCGGCGAGGAGATTCCCGCCGCCCTACCCACCGACGTCGACGACCTGATTGCCAGCGGCGCGGACGTGGTCGACTACGTGGTGTCCACGGCGCAGTCCCTGTCGACCATCCTCGCCCGCATGGAGCGCGGCGAGGGGCTGCTCGGCGAGCTGGTCGCCGGCCGCGAAGACAAGCGGATCACCGACACGGTGATCCACACGCTGGAGTCGATCGATCGCCTGACCACCCAGGTGGAGGCCGGCGAGGGCGTGCTCGGCCGCCTGCTGACCGACGAAGAGATGGGCGACCAGCTCGCCTCGTCCCTGGACAGTATCGACGAGACGCTGGCCCTGCTGCGGGAGGGCGACGGCCTGGCGCCCGCCCTGCTCCGCGACGGTGAACTCAAGACCCGTTTCGAGTCGACTCTGGCCGAAACGGAGATCGCCGCGGCCGATCTGCGCGCCATCGCCGCCGACCTGCGGGACGCCGACGGGCTGCTGCCCCGGCTGTTGACCGACGAGGAGCTCAGCGAATCGCTGACGACCGAGGTGGAGGAACTCCTGCAACGCCTGAACTCGACGCTGGAGCAGGTCGCCGAAGGCGACGGCACGGCGGCCAAACTGATCAACGATCCCGCGATCTACGAGGCGCTCGACGACCTCGTGGTCGGCATCAACGAATCGAGGCTGCTGCGCTGGCTGATCCGCAACCGCCAGAAGGCGGGGATCAAGAAGCGCTATCGCGAGGCGCAGGACGCTGCCGGCGACGCCGCCAGCGGCACGTCCGAGGAGAGCCGATGATCGTCTGCGCGCGCTGCAACGAGGAGCGCGAAGCGCTGGGCGATCCGCCGCTCCCCGGTTCCCTCGGCCAGGAGATCGGCCTCCGCGTCTGCGCCGCCTGCTGGGACGAATGGACGGCGATGGAGATTAAGGTGATCAACGAGCTGCGCCTGAACTTCATGGACCCCGACGCGCAGGCGACGCTCTCCCGCCACATGAAGGACTTCCTCTTCCCGGCCGAAGCCGACCAGGACGGGCGGCTCGACTTCGACTCGATCGGCGAACCGGCCTAGCTAGCTGGCTGGCGTCTCGCGTCGGCTGCACACGCCCGCCTGGGGGGCTCCGGGGGGAGGCTGGACGGCGTCGCGCTACCGTCAGGGGCGGCGAGGCGGTTCCCTGATCCGGCGGATCATCCGGCGACGGCGATTGTCCGGGTCGTTGGAGAACAGCCGCATCACGTCGCCGTCACGGGCGAAACGGTACCGGCGCGACGGCTTCTTGCCGTTCAGACCCTTGGCCGCGCCCTTCGGATACGTCCAGAGTTCGATGTGCGGGTCATCGATGTCGCGGTGCTCCTCCCACTCCGTCTTGTTGGGGTCGCCGAACAGGACGTAGACCATGCCGCGGTCCGTTCGACGGCCGAGCAGGCCCGACTCCGAGTAGCGCTTGTCGGCCTCGGCGGCCCGCAGCTCGAACTGCCGCTTCAGCTTGCCGTCCCTTCGGCTCCAGAACTCCTCGACGAAGGCCGCTGCCTCCTCGTTCGATTCGAGCAGCAGGAAGAGCGTCCGCTCCTCCTCGTCGGCGAGCTGGCCGACCGGCCCCACCAGCCAGCGCGTGTAGGCGGGCCCCAGGAAGGGGTTGATCAGGTCGTCCGGATGAAGCCGCTCGAGGCTCTCGGCAGCCACCGCCGCCGAGGCCGCCCCTGCAACCAGGGCCAGGACCAGGGCCGCCGTGCGCCGCACCGTCAACGACCCTTCAGAAGATCCAGGAACTCCTCCCGGATCGGCCGTTCGCGGAAGATGCCCCGAAGAGCGGACGTCACGGTCATTGCGCCGGACTTCTCGACGCCCCGCATCTCCACGCAGAGATGCCGGGCTTCGATCACGACCATCGCGCCGCGCGGCCGGAGTTCCTCTTCGAGGAAGCTGACCACCTGCTCGGTGAGGCGCTCCTGGAGCTGCGGCCGCTTGGCGTAGAACTCGAGAATGCGAGCGAACTTGGACAGGCCCAGGATCTTGTCGCCTGGCACATACGCGATGTGCGCGTGCCCGTAGAAGGGCACCAGGTGATGCGAACACATGGAGTAGAACGGGATGTCCTTCTCCATGACCATCGCCCGGTAGTTCTCCTCGTTCGGAAAGGTCGTGACCCGCGGCTTCGAACCCTGATCCAAGCCGCGGAACATCTCCAGGTACATCCGCGCCACCCGCTCGTGGGTGGTGCGCAGGTTCGGCTCGTCCAGGTCGAGACCGAGTTCGACGAGCATGTCCCGAACGTGCTTCGCAAGACGCTCAACCCGCTGCTCGTCCGGAACCCGGATCGCGGCTTCCTGCTGTCTCTGCTCCTGGGTCGCAAGCGATTCCACCGGCTCCAGAACACGCATCGCGGCATGCTACCGTAGGCCGCTCAAGACAACCACCGGACGGGAATCCAGATGAGCCGAGTCACCATCGAATACTGCGTGATGTGAAACTACCGCCCCCGAGCCACCGGTCTGGCGGCTCAGTTGAAGGAGCGGTTCGACCTAGACTCGGAACTCGTGGACGGCAGCGGCGGCGTGTTCGAGGTCGCCCTCGACGGCCGTCCCGTATTCTCGAAGAAGCAACTCGGCCGCTTCCCGAACAACGGCGAAGTCGAGGCCGCGGTCGCGGATCTGCTGTAGAACACCGGGCGCACAGGCTCCCGCGCGCACCCGTCCGCGTCGGCCCCGGCGCGGACGCTACGATCGGGCCGTGCCCGGCACCTTCTCGCTTCGTCTCGGCAAGGAGGACTTCAAGTTCTCCGCCGCCCACTTCACCGTGTTCGACGACGGGGAGGCGGAGGCGCTTCACGGCCACAACTATCGCGTGACGGTGGAACTGAGCGGCTCCGATCTCGACGAACTGGACTTCCTCGTGCCCGCCGCCGCCACGAAGCGGGATGTTCGCGCCGAATGCGCCGCTCTGGATGAGAAGGTCCTCCTGCCGGCAGGTTGCCCGCACCTCGAAGTCGCCGAAGGGGGCGCGACGGTGACGGCGGTACTGGGAGCCCGGCGCTACGAGTTCCCGTCCTCCGAGGTCGTCCTGTTGCCCGTCGCCAACGTCACGGTCGAGGCACTTGCGCGGTTCCTCTGGCAGCGTCTCCGGGACCGACGGAAGCACCTTCGAGATCGAGTGGATGTCGTCGAGGTCACCGTGACCGAGACTCCGGGGCAGGGCGCCAGCTACCGGCGCAGCCTGTAGCCCGCCGGTCCCGGCTTCAGCCACGTCTCCGCAACTGGACGACCGTCTCCAGGTGGGCGGTCTGCGGGAAGATGTCGAAGAAGGTGATCGACTCCAGGTCGAACTTCCGGGTCAGTTCGCCGAGGTCTCGCGCCAGGGTCGCCGGATCGCAGGACACGTAGGTCAGCCGGGCCGGCGCGGCGCGCAGCAGGGCCCGGCGGACCTTGCCGGGCAGGCCGACGCGGGGCGGGTCGACCAGTACGCGGTCGAGTCCGTCTTCCAGGCCCTCGCCGCCCGCGCGGCCGTCGACCCAGCTCTCGACCGCCGCCCTCTCGATCCGGCAGTGGCGCAGGCCGTTCAGCCGCAGGTTGTTGCGTGCGTAACGGGCCTCGACCGACTCGCCTTCGACCGCCGTGACCGAGGCGTAGCGGTCGGCCAGCCCGACCGTGAAGAAACCGACTCCTGCGTAGAGGTCGACCGCCGTCTCCCCTTCGAAGGAACCTACGGCCGTCCGGGCCAGGGCCTCGAGCAGTCCCCCGTGGGCCTGGAAGAAGGTGCGCGCGTCGTAGGTCAGGCGATGTCCCAGCACCTGGACCTCCAGGGCGCCGCCCGCCTGCCCGGCCAGGGGGGGCGCCGCGGCCACCTGGGCGTCTTCTTCGAGGCCGTCGGTGGCCAGGCTGAGGCGCCCCGGCACGGGATGCCCGGCCCGGGCCGCGTCCTCGAGCATGCGCGGCAGCCCGGCCAGCCGCGCCTCGAGGGCCGGCGCCAGCACCGGGCAACGGTCGACGCGGACCAGGTCGCGGCTGCGGAGACGGCGGAAGCCGACGCCGACCGACCCGTCCGCGTCCCGTTCGACGTGAACCTGCGCCCGAAGGCGATAGCCCCACTGCCGGTCCGTGACCGGTTCTCCGGTGTGGCACCTGGCGAGTTGGGCCGGATCGATGCCGCCCAGCCGGCGCAGCGTCTCCAGGGCGGCGGCCGCCTTGAGTCCGGGCTGCTCGTCGTCGCCGAGGTGCTGGAGCTGGCAGCCGCCGCAGCGCTCGTAGAACGGGCAGGGAGCTTCCCGCCGTAGCGGACCTGCGGTAATCACCCGCTCGATCTCGGCGCGGGCGTAGTTCGGCCGGCGTTCGGTGATCCGCGCCAGCACCACGTCGCCCGGCGCCGTCCTCGGTACGAAGATCGGCAGGCCGCGCCAACGCGCCAGACCGTCGCCGCCCAGCACGACCTTCTCGATGCTCAGCTCGAGGCGGCTCACTCCGGCCAGCGCGGCAAGCGTCTCCAGGCGTTCAGCCGAGAGGGACTTCCGGCGAGTCGGCCGCATCGCCGTTTTCCCTGTCTCCGACGGGAACCTACTCAGCCTGACCGCCGGTATGGCGCCGGCCGTGGGCCCAGGTCGGATCCCGGCGCGCGAACTCGTCCAGTTCGCTCGGGACCTCCACCAGCGTGCGGCTCAGCTCCGGAACGCATACGTCGTTCTCGCACTCGTAGACGTACACGTTCCAGTCATCCCGCCGCCGATACGCGCACAGAGTCTGGTACGTGTCGCAGTGCCCGCACTTGATCGAGAGGTTGCGGATGTTGATCACGGCGCGGACGGGACTCCTCGAACGCGGCAGCGCCTCCGGCCTCAGCCGGAGAGGGTGCCGCGCGCTTCCTCGATCGCGTTGCGCACGACGCTGGCGCCGGTGAGGCCGACCGAGATGTAGGAGACCTCCCCGAGCGGGTTCAGCACCAGGAGGGTCGGCAGGGCGTACAGCTCCGCAGTCTGCATCACCTCCGCCTCCGGGTCGAGCAGAACCGGATAGCCGAACGGCTTCTCGTCGACGTGCTTCTGGACGGTCTCCAGGTCCTCACCGCTGTTCAGGGCCAGGAACGTCACCCCCTGATCGGCGTACTCCGCGTGCAGCTTCTCCAGGATCCTCGCCTGGACGTCGCATGGCTTGCACCAGCTCGCCCAGACGTCGATCACGACGACCTCGCCGCGCAGATCGGGCGGGCCCAGGCTTCCTCCCTCCAGCGTGTCGAGCTGGAAGCTCGTCAGGATCGGGTCGAGCCCGGCGACCTCGGGCGGCTCGGGCACCGTGGCCAGGTTCCACGCCAGAAAGCCGAGAACCACAACGAACAGGGCGCCGAGCGCGGCTAGCCCCGCGAGCAGTCCGATCGCCAGCCGTCTGGTCACGCGGGCAGCTTAGCAGCGCTCGCCGCCGCCGGAACCGACCGCTACGGCTATCAACTGCAGCCGCTGGTGGAACCGCAGTTCATGCACTTGTAGCAGCTGCCGTTGCGCACCATGATCGATCCGCAGTCGTGGCAGGACGGGGCGTCCTGCTGCAACAGGAACGTGACCGGGGCCAGTTGGCCGCCGCCGTCCGCCGCCGTCTCTTCCGCCGCGGCGCCGTTCGCTTTCCCGGCGTCCCTGCTCTCCGCGCGCGGGTCCGCGCGGTGGATCACGCCTGCGACTTCCTGCGCCTCGGGCGACAGGAACTTCGACGCCAGCCACCTGAAGATGTAGTCCATGACCGACTTCGCCATCGGGATCTCGGGGTTCTTCGTGAATCCCGAGGGCTCGAAGCGGCTGTGCGTGAACTTGTCGACCAGGATCTGGAGCGGCACGCCGTACTGGAGCGCCACCGACACCGCCTGGGCAAAGGAGTCCATGAGGCCGGAAATGGTCGAGCCTTCCTTCGCCATGAGCAGGAAGATCTCGCCCGGCTGACCATCCTCGTACAGGCCGACGGTGACGAAGCCCTCGTGGCCGTTGATGGAGAACTTGTGGGTCAGCGCGCGCCGCTCGTCGGGCAGGCGCCGGCGGGTGATGCCGGCCGCGATCCGGGCGTCGACCGCCGCCTGCAGGTCGTCGCCGTCAGCCGCCGCGTCGCTCGTCGTCGACAGGGGTTGCGACCGCTTGCAACCGTCCCGGTAGATCGCCACCGCCTTCAGACCCAGCTTCCAGCCTTCGATGTAGGCCTCCTGGATCTCCTCTACCGTCGACTCCTCCGGCATGTTGATTGTCTTGCTGATCGCTCCGGAGATGAACGGCTGCGCCGCCGCCAGCATGCGCAGGTGCCCGAGATGATGAATCGACCGGGCGCCGTTCGCCGGCTTGAAGGCGCAATCGAACACCGACAGGTGCTCGTCGGCCAAGTGGGGGGCGCCCTCGATCGTGTCGTGCTCGTCGATGTACTCGACGATCTGCTGGACCTCCGACTTCTCGTAGCCCAGCCGCTCCAGCGCCAGCGGCACCGTGCGGTTGACGATCTTGATCATGCCGCCGCCGACCAGCTTCTTGTACTTGACGAGCGCGATGTCGGGCTCGACCCCGGTCGTGTCGCAATCCATCATGAAGGCGATCGTGCCCGTAGGCGCCAGCACCGAGATCTGGCTGTTGCGGATGCCGTTCTCTTCGCCCAGTTCGACCACGCCGTCCCAGGACTTCTTCGCCGCGTTGAGAAGCTCGAGCGGCACGTGGGCCGGGTTGATCTCGCGCAGGGCGGCCCGGTGGTTCCGCATCACTCCCAGCATCGCGTCCCGGTTCTTCTCAAAGCCCTCGAACGGACCCTTGACCGCCGCGACCCGCGCGGACTGAAGGTAGGACGACCCCGACAGCAGGGCTGTTATGGCGCCGGCGTAGTCGCGGCCGGCGTCCGAGTCGTAGGGCAGGCCACGCGCCATCAGCAGGGCGCCGAGGTTCGCGTAGCCGATGCCGAGCGGCCGGTAGGCGTGCGAGTTCTCCTCGATCTTCGGCGTCGGGTAGCTCGCGTTGTCGACGATGATCTCCTGCGCCGTGATGACGATCTCGCAGGCGTGGCGGAACGACGCCGTGTCGAAGCCCGAGCCCGGATCGTAGAAGCGCATCAGGTTCAGCGACGCCAGGTTGCAGGCGGTGTCGTCCAGGAACATGTACTCGCTGCACGGGTTGCTGGCGTTGATCCGGTCCGTGTTCGGGCAGGTGTGCCAGTGGTTGATCGTCGAGTCGAACTGCATCCCCGGATCGCCGCAGACCCAGGTCGACTCGGCGATCATGTGCAGCAGTTCCGCGGCCCGGTGGTTGTCCATCGGCCGGCCGTCGGTCACCGCGGTCGTCGTCCACTCCGCGTCGTCCACGACCGCCTGCATGAACTCGTCGGTGGCGCGCACCGAGTGGTTCGCGTTCTGGTAGAAGATCGAGTCGTAGGCGCCTCCGGGGACGTTGAAGCCCGCGTCGTAGCCGGCCTCGATCAGGGCCCAGGCCTTGCGCTCCTCGACCTCCTTGCAGCGGATGAACTCCACGATGTCGGGATGGTCGGCGTCCAGAATGACCATCTTCGCGGCGCGCCGGGTCTTGCCGCCGCTCTTGATCACGCCGGCGAACGCGTCGAAGCCGCGCATGAAGGACACCGGCCCCGAAGCCGTTCCGCCGCCGGCCAGGGTCTCGGCGGAGGAACGAAGCGCCGACAGGTTGCTGCCGGTGCCCGAACCGAACTTGAACAGCATGCCCTCGGTCTTGGCCAGGCCGAGGATCGACTGCATCGTGTCCTCGACGGAGTTGATGAAGCACGCCGAACACTGCGGGCGCTCCTCGATGCCGGCGTTGAACCACACCGGCGAGTTGAAGCAGGCGTACTGGTGGAGGAGGATGTGCGTCAGTTCCGCGTGGAATGCCTCGGCGTCCGCCTCGGACGAGAAGTAGCCGCCCTCACGCCCCCAGTTCGCGATCCGGTCGGCCACCCGGGAGATCAACTGCCGGACGCTCGACTCGCGCTCGGTCGTCCCCAACTGGCCGCGAAAGTACTTCGACACCACGACGTTCGTCGCCGTCTGCGACCAGGCCTTCGGCACCTCGACGCCGTGCTGCTCGAACACCGACTCGCCCTTCTCGTTGGCGATCACGGCGTCACGGATGTCCCACTCGATGCAGTCGAAAGGGTGGACGCCCGGTTCGGTGTAGCGGCGCTCGATGGTCAGGCCGGAAGCGCTCGCGGTTGGCGCCGGTGCGGCGACGGCACTTGCCGACCGCGCGGCGCCGGCCGCAGCGGGCGCGGCCATCACCTGCCGACCGCCGGCCGGAGCCGCCCCTCGTACGCTGCCGCTACCGCTCCCCTGAGCGCCTGAACCGTTGAACGCCATCTGCTCCTCCCTAACTGACGTGGCTACACGTCGGAACTGTCGTGAATGAGCAACTGTAGCCCGGAATGGTCTCTCCGCGCAAGGAGAATCGCCGCCCGAAACCACACTATGTAGCCATCTGGATCACCGGCCACCACTAGATATGGACTTCGATCAGTTCATAGCTGTACATCGATCCATGCGGAGCGCGTTCGGAAAGAAGCCGCAGATCCTGCGGATTCGGCGCGGCGATAAGCTCCCTTCCCGTGAGCGACCGCACGACGAGTTCGGACATCGATCTGCCGTCCTTCTTCGCGCCCGAGGACGTCGGGGAAGGCGCCGGCACGGCACCGCCGGGATCGTTCCCCTTCACCCGGGGCCTCTACCGCGACATGTACCGCAAGCGGCTGTGGACGATGCGCCAGTACGCCGGCTACGCCAGCGCCACCGAATCGAACCGCCGTTACCGCTACCTGCTCGACCAGGGGACGACCGGCCTCTCCGTCGCCTTCGACCTGCCCACCCAGATCGGCTACGACTCGGATGCCGCGCCCGCACGCGGCGAGGTGGGACGGGTCGGCGTCGCGATCGACAGCATCGACGACATGAGGACCCTGTTCGACGGGATCCCGCTGGACCGGGTCACGACCTCGATGACGATCAACTCGACGGCCTCGATCCTGCTGTCCATGTACCTGACGGTGGCGGACGAGCAGGGGGTTCCCTGGTCGGCGATCGGAGGAACGGTCCAGAACGACATCCTCAAGGAGTACATCGCCCGCGGGACCCACATCTACCCGCCGAAACACTCCCTGCGTCTGGTCACGGACCTGATCGCGTTCTGCTCCGAGCACGCGCCGAGGTGGAACCCGATCTCGATTTCCGGCTACCACATCCGCGAAGCCGGTTCGACCGCCGCCCAGGAGATCGCCTTCACGCTGGCCAACGCGCTCTGCTACGTCGACCTGGTGCTGGAACGCGGCCTCGACATCGACAGCTTCGCCCCGCGGCTGTCCTTCTTCTTCAATGCCCACAACAACTTCCTCGAGGAGGTCGCGAAGTTCCGCGCCGCCCGAAGGCTCTGGGCCGAACTGGTCCGCGAGCGCTACCGGCCGAAGAACGAACGTTCCTGCTGGCTCCGCTTCCACACCCAGACCGGCGGTTCCACGCTCACCGCGCAGCAGCCCGAGAACAACGTCGCCCGGGTCGCGATCCAGGCGCTGGCGGCCGTCTGCGGAGGCACCCAGTCGCTGCACACGAACGGCGCGGACGAGGCCCTGGGCCTTCCCACCGAGACCTCGGCGCGCGTGGCGCTCCGCAGCCAGCAGATCGTCGCCCACGAGACCGGCGTCGCCGATGTCGCGGACCCGCTGGGCGGTTCGTGGGCCGTCGAAGCGCTGACCGCGGAACTCGTCCGCAAGGCGCGGCGGATGATCGAGCAGATCGAGGAGATCGGCGGTGCCGCCCGGGCGATCGAGGAGGGCTATCAGCAGAGCGAAATCGCCAATGCCGCCTACCGCCACCAGTTGGCCGTCGAAGCCAGGAGCGAGGTGATCGTCGGCGTCAACGCCTACACGCAGGAGGAGCCCGGGGACGCCCAGTTCCTCGCCGTCGACGCCGACGCCGAGGCGCGGCAGGTCGAGCGCGTGCGCCGCGTCCGCGAAGAGCGGGACGGGGCGGCGGCCACGGCGGCCCTGGACGGGTTGCAGCAGGCGGCCGGCGAGGAGGGCAACCTCCTTCCGCGGATCCTGGACTGCGTCCGGCAGCGCGCCACGCTGGGCGAAATCTCCGACCGCCTGAGGGCGGTCTGGGGCGAGTACGAGCGGTGAAGTCCGCCTACGAGAGGGCGCTCGAGAAGCTCGAGAGCAGGGGCATCGCCGCGCCCCGGCAGGACGCGCTGGACGAGGAACAGCGCCGGCGCATCGAGGATCGACGGAGCCGCCACCAGGCGAAGGCGGCCGAACTCGAAATTCTCCACCGCAAGAACCTCGCCGCGGACCCGGCCAAGCGGCTCGAGGAGGAAGAGAACTACCGCGTCGAGCTGCGGCGTCTCGCCGAGCGCCTGGAGAGCGACATCGAGCGCATCCGCCGCGGCGACTGACTGTGCTCCCCGCCCGAGCCTGACACGCCTCGGAGCACCCCTGGAATCGCGCCCTCGCGTCCAGGCCAGCGCACCCGAAAGTGGGACTGCCCCCAGCCGGTGGGGTTCAGCGACCGGCGGGAGGGTCTTGCTTCTTGGCCGGCTCGGTGTCGTCCGCCGCCGGCGGCTCCGTCGCCTCGACAGGCGGAAGGGGCCGCGGCTCCCACCGCATGGCAAGGCTCCGGACGCTGAACGCCACGCCCCGCGGCGGGGCCCCGACGTTTGGCTCGGCTTCTTCTTCCAGCACGCGGGACTCGATGACGGCGGAGTGCCGACCGTTCGGGCTGATCAGCCACTCGTAGCCGAGAGCAGACGTCGGTGCAGACCCCGGCTGCCAGTCGGAGACGTGGTGCTCCTCGATCGCAGTCCACGGCTCGCGCCACAGGTGCTCGAGGCGATAGCCGTGCTCTCCCTGCACCACCCGAACGACACCACGCTCCGGATGAGGATTCCACCCGTCCTTCCGGTCAACCTCCCAGACCGTCTCGGTGGCGGACCGCCCCGACAAACCGAAGTCCCAGAGGTGATAGGCGCGCAGAACGCCCTCCGTCGACGACCAGAGGACCCTGTCGGCTGCCTGCCAAACGGACCGCTGCTCCTCTCGGCGAGTGAAGAGAGGCACCGTGTAGCTGCACTCCTCCGCGCAATGAGCGATGAAGTCTTCTTCCCTCCAGGAAAGCACGATGACCGGACCTTCTGAGTCCAGAATCTCCCAGCCGGGCCAGTACTCCTCGTTCCACAGCGTGTCTACTTCGTCGAAGCGAAGCGAAACCGTTCGCGCGTTCCTCGCACCACGCCAAACCGCGTTCTTCCTCGTGCTGCCCAGGGTGATGTCATACCCGCTGGATCTCCCGTAGAAGGGCTCTCCTCCCCGCCGCGCCAGCACCCCCCTCACTACGCCCCAGAGCTTCCCGTCGGGGGAAACCTCAAAGGGGAGCCAGTCTGCTCCTCCGACGCTGCCCGAGCCGTCCGTCGGATACTCGCTCCACTCCCACAACTGCCGGACCCTTCCACCGGCCCGGAGCTCGATGATCCTGTACACGCCGACACCGTAGTAGTCCTTCGGGGTAGGCGGCGGCAGATTGGCCCCAAACAAGAGGCGACCGTCGGCCAGCCTCCGGAGGCTACTTCCGCCGACGTTCGGGAGCTCGAAGGACTCGATCTTCCCGCCTGGAGCGATCCGGAGAATCGTCGAATGCCGATCGTGTACGGTCCCGTCGTCCCGCTTTTCCACACTCAGCAGAACGGTGGTGCCGTCGTCTTCGACGAAGCCCCCGAAAATCTCGCCGGGCGGCAGTGCCACTTCGTCTCCGGCGACGGGTGCCGCGACGGCGATCAAGAACACCGAGCTCAGAAAGCGGATCATTCTGGCTCCTCGCAAGTCGTCGGGTCGCTGTCGTTGAAGGCAAACCCCTCGTTTTCCATAGCGCTCTGACCTCCCCACAGGTCGAACGGGTTGAGGACGGTACTCGCGTTGCGATAGATCAAGTGAAGGTGAGGTCCCTCGGAGTTGCCCGCTCCGCGAGTGCCGAAGCCGTCTCGGCCTATCAGCGCCCCCGCCGCTACAGGTCCCGGGTCTACATCGTGGGCGGGGTCAAAGGTGGCAGATTGTCGCCCAGCTCCCGTCGGCCCTCGTGATTCTCGCGTGGTGACCACAACCGCCGTTTTGATCGAGATACCTCAGCGTTCCGCCGACCGGAGCGTAGAAGTTGCTGTGTCGTCCCATCGTCTGTATGTCGATCCCACCATGCTCGGGCCGGGTCGTGCTCCCACCGCCATGCGTGGAACCAAGGCGATCGTCTAGCGCGAAGTTCATACCACGGCAGTCGAGCTTCGTCGCCTCCACCACGTTCTTCAAGCTCCCGATGACGTCGCTCGGGGTGGTGGTGGTCGTTCCCGAGCTGCCGCCGCTGCTCGAAACCGTCACCTTGAGCGAGTAGGTCCCGGCGCTCCCCGTCACATACGGGTACACCGTGATCTTGTGGGTACCCGCCACCAGGGTCCCGCTCCAGGAATCGTCCCGGGTGCTGCCGCGGTTCGTGCAGAGACTGCTGCCGACCTTGCAGTCGAAGTCGATCGTCATGTCCGTCAAGGCGACAGACACCTGGGAACTCGCCGTCAGGCGGAGCGAGTAGGTGCCGCCCGACGAACCGCTGCTCGGGGTTGGCGTGGGCGTCGGGGTTGGCGTGGGTATCGACGGCAAGGACACCGGAATCAACTCGCACCCGGTGTGCTGAAAGTTCGGCTGATGGCCCGCCACGCAACGGATCGCGTCGCGCCACAGGATGCCGGTGCCGAACCGGTAGAGCCGGCACCTCGCGCCGACCATCGTCCAGCCCTCGCGGCACATGAGAGTCGTCGCGACGGTGCTGCTCCCCGACACTGTGCTCGTCGAGCCGCTCTGCGCCTCCGCCGGCGAGGCGGATCCGCCGAGCAACAACGCCGCCCCCAAGAACAGCGCAATCAGCAGCCCGCCGACGAGCGGAATCGCGAGTCGTTGCGGCGGGCACGGCAGGCGCCCCGGTGCCCTCATGTCCCGTAGCAGCGTTAGTGCGTCGCGCAGGCGCTTCAAGTGCCCACCTCCCTGAGGTCATCTGACGAAGTAATGACGAATACCTGCTCCCGCGCGGGTCGGGAATTCGGCCAGAACGGCACGATTCGACCGCTGAAGAGATGCAGGGCGCCGTGCAAACGCACGTTTCCGGCCCGGTAAGGCCCCAGGTCGACCCAAAACGGCCCTCGGAACCCCCGCTCCCGCCGCGTCGCGGGCCGGCGACACCGGTTCAGGGGGTTGACAGGCGCCCGTTTCTCGGAATAATCGTCATTATATGCTGCTCCGTCGAGTCCAATGCCCCACTGTTCTCCGGAGCGAGCACACCTTCCGGGTCGAGCGCCCGCAGCCCCATGAGGAGGCTGCTCCGAAGGGCGCTCACGGCACCTAGATTGAAGTCGATCAAGGCAGCGTTCCCGGAGTCCTACTCGCCGAACACCCACAAGGCCTACAGCCGGGCCGTCGAGCGCTTCGCCACGTTCCTGGGAGACCGCGCGGCGGACGACGACACCGTTGCGGCCTTCCTGAGGACCGAGGCGGAGCGCGGCCTGGCGCCGGCGTCGCTCTCGATCCTGGCCGCCGCCATCGGCGCCGCCGCCAGTTCGGCAGGGGTGAGAGACCCACGCGGCCCCGTCACCCGCCGTACCCTCAGGAAGCTCAAGCGCACGCACGCCGCTCGCGGCCGCGGCCAGGTCGAGGGCCTCAAACGGGAGGCCGCGGTGGCCGCCGCCAAGCTGGCCGCGAACGAAGGCAACGCCCTCGGTCTGCGCGACGCCGCGCTGCTGCTACTCGGCAGCGACGGGCTCCTGAGGATCAGCGAACTGGCCGCTGTTCAAGTAGAGGACCTCGGTCCGGGGGAAGGTGGAAGCGGCGTTCTGACGCTGCCCCGAAGCAAGACCGACCAGGAGGGCGAGGGCTCCAACCTCTACGTCTGCCGCGAGACGATGGGGGCCGTCGCAGCGTGGCAGAGAGTCTCCGGGATCACCGAGGGACCGCTCTTCCGCCCGGTGATCCGGAACGGAGTCGGCGATTCCCCCTTGAGCATGTCCGCCATGCGGTCCGTCATTCAGCGGAGGGCCAGGGCCGCCGGCGTCACCGGCCGCGTCAGCGGCCACTCGCTGAGGGTCGGCAGCGCCCAGTCCCTGGTTTCCGCCGGCGCCTCCACGGCCGAACTCATGCAGGCCGGCAGGTGGACCGATGAGAGAACCGCCACCCGCTACGCCGCGAACGAACTCGCGGCGAACGGGGCCGTCGCACGCTACTTCGAGGACGACCGGTAACCCTCCGGCCCGGCGCCGCCTGCACCCCGACGGCGGGGCCGCGCCGAGGCTCCAGGCCGCGGCACGAGAACTCGACGCACATCGGCGTCAGACTTCGGATTCGCAGCCGGCCAGGGATCGGGTTGCCAAGTTCTGAAGCGCGGTCACCTGCAACAGGCTCTCGCGCAGCGCCTCGATGGCGTCCACCGCGGCCATCGCCCCCGAGATCGTCGTCACGCACGGGATGTCGAACTTCAGCGCCGTGGTGCGGATCTCCATGTCGTCCTTGTACGACTCGCCGCCCAGCGGCGTGTTCACGATCAGGCCGACCTCGCCGTTGATCAGGTAGTCGACGACGTGCGGCCGGCCCTCGGCCACCTTGTTCACGCGCCGCGTCTCGATGCCCCGGCTGCTCAGGTAGGCGGCGGTGCCGGCCGTGCACAGCAGCTCGAAGCCGAGATCCCGCAGCCGCTCCGCCACCCTGAGCAACGCCTTCTTGTCCCGGTCGTTGACCGAGAGGAACGCCGCTCCGCAGTCCGGGAGCGCATGGCCGGCGCCCAGCCAGGCCTTGGCGAAGGCGCTGCCGAAGGAGCGTCCGACGCCCATCACCTCTCCGGTCGACTTCATCTCCGGTCCGAGCACCGGGTCGACGCCGTGGAAGCGGTCGAAGGGGAAGACGGGCGCCTTGACGAAGAAGCGGTCGACCGGCGGCTCGGACACGAGACCGATCTCATCGAGGGTCTCGCCCACCATGACCCGGGTCGCGATCTGCACCAGGGGAAGACCGACCGCCTTGGCGATGAAGGGCACCGTCCGCGATGCCCGGGGATTCACCTCCAGCACGTACACTTCGCCGCCGTAGATCGCGAACTGCACGTTCATCAGACCGACCACGCCCAGCCGCAGCGCGAGCCGCACCGCGATGTCGCGCATCCGGTCGAGGTCGGCCTCGCTCACCCGGTAGGGCGGCAGCACCGCCGCCGAATCGCCGGAGTGGATGCCCGCCTCCTCGATATGCTGCATGATGCCGCAGACCACCGCGCGCCTGCCGTCCGAAACCAGGTCGACGTCGACCTCGAAGGCGTCCTCGAGAAAGCGGTCGAGAAGCACCGGCCGGCCCGGCGAGACGTCCGCGGCCCGGCGCATGTAGTTCAAGAGCGTCGGCTGGTTGTAGCAGATGGACATCGCGCGCCCGCCGAGCACGTAGCTCGGGCGCACGACCACGGGATAGCCGATCTCGTCCGCGACCTGGCAGGCCTCGTCGAGCGACGCCGCGGAGCCGTTCGCCGGCAGCAGGATCTGCTCTTCGGCAAGCAGGTCGCCGAAGCGCCGGCGATCCTCGGCCAGGTCGATCGCCTCCGGCGAGGTTCCCAGGATGTTCACCCCTGCTGCCTCCAGGCTGCGCGCCAGCTTGAGCGGCGTCTGACCCCCGAGCTGGACGATCACCCCGAGCGGTTGCTCGCGGCGATAGATCGCCATCACGTGTTCCAGCGTCAGCGGTTCGAAGTACAGCCGGTCCGAGGTGTCGTAGTCGGTCGAGACGGTCTCGGGGTTGCAGTTGACCATGATCGTCTCGAAGCCGGCCCGCCGCAGCGCGAAGGTGGCGTGAACGCAGCAGTAGTCGAACTCGATTCCCTGGCCGATCCGGTTCGGCCCCGAACCGAGGATCATCACCTTCCTGCGGTCGGTCGGCAGGGCCTCGTCCTCGACGCCGGGTGTCGAGTACAGGTACGGCGTGATCGCCGAGAACTCCGCGGCGCAGGTGTCGACCCGCTTGAAGACCCGGTCCAGGTTCCGTCTCGTGATCTCCCGTGACACCTGGCTCTCCTCGCTGCCGAGCAGCGACGCGAGGCGCTGATCGCCGAGGCCGCTCAGACGGGCGCGGCGCAGGAGCGGATCGGGCACCGAATCGAGATCCCAGCACGCGAGTTCCGCCTCGCACTCCACGACCGATTCGATCTCGCGCAGGAACCAGGGGTCGATGCTGGACGCGCCGGCGACCTCTTCGACCGTCCAGCCCTGGCGGAGCGCCGCGAAGACGGCGAAGAGCCGCTGCCAGTTCGGAGTGCTGAGCCGCCGCCGCAGACTGACCGGGTCGCTGACCAACTCCTCCTGCTGCGGCCACGCGGCTTCCAGCTCCAGGCCGGAGAGACCCTTCATCAGCGCCTCGCGGAAGTTGCCGCCGATCGCCATCACCTCGCCGACCGACTTCATCGACGTGCCCAGGGTGCCGTCGGCGCGCTCGAACTTCTCGAACGCCCAGCGCGGGATCTTGACCACGGTGTAGTCCAGCGTCGGCTCGAAGGCGGCGAAGGTCTTGCCGGTGATGTCGTTGGCGATCTCGTCCAGGGTGTACCCGACGGCGAGCTGCGCCGCGATCTTGGCGATCGGGAAGCCGGTCGCCTTGGAGGCCAGAGCCGAACTCCGGGACACCCGCGGGTTCATCTCGATGACCACGCGCCGTCCGGTCCCGGGCTCCACCGCGAACTGGATGTTCGAACCGCCGGTCGCCACGCCCACCGTGCGGATCACGGTGAAGGAGTCGTCGCGCATGTCCTGGTACTCGGGGTCGGACAGGGTCTGCTGCGGCGCCACCGTGATCGAGTCGCCGGTATGCACGCCCATCGGATCCACGTTCTCGACCGAGCAGACGACGATCGCGTTGTCCGCCACGTCGCGCATCACTTCCAGCTCGAACTCCTTCCAGCCCAGAACCGACTGTTCGAGCAGGATGAGCGAAACCGGACTCGACTGCAGGGCGCGGGAGACCACGTCGTCGATCTCGTCGCGGTTGAAGACGACGCCGCCGCCCTCGCCGCCCAGGGTGAAGCTGGGCCGCACGATGACCGGGAAGCCCAGGCGATCGATGATCTCCCGCGCCTCCGTAAGCGTCTTCGCGGTACCGCTCTCCGGCACTTCGAGCCCGGCCTTCACCATGGCCCTCTTGAAGAGCTGGCGGTCCTCGCCCAGGCGCAGGGCTTCGATGCCGGCTCCGAGGAGCTTCATGCCGGACTTCTCGAGAAAGCCCGACTCGGACAGCGCCAGCGTCAGGTTGATCCCGGTCTGGCCGCCGACCGTCGGCAGCAGCGCATCCGGCCGCTCCCGCTCGATGATCCGCTCCACGACCGCGGGCACCAGCGGCTCGACGTAGGTCGCGTCCGCGAACTCCGGGTCGGTCATGATCGTCGCCGGGTTCGAGTTGACCAGGATCACCCGGTAGCCCTCCCGGCGGAGCACCCGGCAGGCCTGGGTGCCGGAGTAGTCGAACTCGCACGCCTGGCCGATGACGATCGGCCCGGAACCGAAGATCAGGATCGATTCGATGTCCGTCCGCCTCGCCATGAGCGCGCGGAGTGTATCCGCAACCGCGGGCGCGAAATTCGTGGGAATCTCACCCTCGGAGTAAACACTTTGGCCTCGAGTACCGTATAGTTCTCATAGAGGCGGCACCGAGTCGCCGGCGCAGTGTCAATCGACTTTGAGCCCCGGCTCCCGTGTCGTCACCCACCGGGTTGCGACTGGACCGCGTCCGCGGCCAGCGGAACTGCAACCCACCATCCGGACATCGTCCGGACCTGCCTCAAACCTTCAGACCTCCGGGTCGGCTGGCCACGGCCATCCGACCCGCGATTCACCAGAGAGGGGTTGCTTCCAGCAACCCCTCCTTCCAATTGGGCTCACCGACCGACGATCCGGCTGCGCGGCGCCTATTCCCAGCGCAGGGCCCGCGCCGGCTCGACCGCCGCTCCCAACCTCGCCGGCCACCAGCAAGCGAGCGCCGTCACCAACAGGCTGAAGCCGGCCACCGCCAGCAGATCCAGGGTTCGCACGTCGAAGGGAACGCTGCTGATGAAGTAGATCTCCGCCACGCCCGGATCGAACCGCACGAGTTCGTAGCGCGTGATGATCACGCTGATCAGCGAGCCCAGGCCGAGACCGAGAGCCGTTCCCGCAACGCCCAGGCTCATCCCACCGAGCAGGAACACGCGCCGCACGCGCCGGGGTCCGAGACCCAGGGCGGCCAGCACCGCCGTGTCCCGCCCCCGCTCCCGAACCAGGACGACCAGCGCCGACGCGATGTTGAACGTCGACACGAGCACGATCAGCCCCAGAATCAGGAACAGGCCCCACTTCTGAAGCCGGAAGGCGGCGAAGATGCCGCGGTTGCTGAGCCGCCAGTCGGTCACCAGCGCCTCCGCGCCCACGAGTTCCTCGATCCTCTCCTGCACGGCGGACACCGAGGCCCCGGGCGCCGTAGCCACCTCGATGACCACCTGGCCTCCACCGAGGGCGACTGCCGTTTCACGGTGGACGACGGCGTAGCCGCGGTCGTACTCGGAGAAGCCGGTCTCGAAGGCGCCGGCGATCCGAAGGGTGCGGAAGGCGAACCGGGGACCGGAAGAAGCCGGCGGCAGGATCGCCGTCAGGCTCACCCGGTCACCTTCCGACACGCCCAGGGCGCGCTGCAGTTCCCGGCCGACGACGATCGCGTCGGCGCCGGCGTCGTCACGCGCGAGCTGAGCCTCGTTGGCGCCGAAGGACGAGGCGCCGGGCAGGACACCGCGCGTGACGACGTCGACGCCCGCCCGATTGCCGCCGCTTGCGAGCAGGCCCTGACCCGCCACGGTCACGGCCACCGTTCCGGTGCCCGGCACGGTCCGCAAACGTTCGGCGAGCCGGTCCGCGGCCACCGGGTCCTGAGCCACGTCGCCGAGCGGCTGGACGAGGAGCGGGCCCGCCTCGAGGAGCCGGCTCCGGACGCTGTCGCTGTAGCCGCTCATCAGCGCCATGGAGATGACCATGGACGCCACACCCAGCGCCGTCGAGCCGAGAGCGGAGCGCGCCGTCCCGCTCAGCAGCCGGCTGCGCGCGCCGAACAGGTAGCGCGCGGCGATCCACCAGTCCACACTGCCGCCGCCCGCCCCTGAACTCACAAGGCTTCGTTCCCCGGCCCCGCCTCCTGGACGCAGACATCCAGGAATTCTCCGAACAGGCGCGCCGCATCGTGCGGCCCCGGCGCCGCTTCCGGGTGGTACTGGACCGAGAAGATCGGTCGTCCGACGGCCTTGAACGCCTCGACCGTGCCGTCGTTCAGATTGACCGCCGCCACCTTGCAGTCTTCGGGAAGGCTCTCCGCGCTCAGCGCGAAGCCGTGGTTCTGGCTGGTGATCGAGACCTGGCCGCTCTCCTCGTCACGCACCGGCTGGTTGCCGCCGTGGTGGCCGAACTTCAGCTTGAAGGTCCTGCCGCCCAGGGCCAGACCGAGCAGTTGGTGCCCGAGGCAGATGCCGAACGTGGGCACCCTGGCCTCGACCAGTTCGCGCACCTCGCGGACGATCCCGTGGAGCGGCTCGGGATCCCCCGGGCCGTTCGACAGCACCACGCCGTCAACGCCCAGGTCCAGGCAGTCGCTTGCCGGCGTGCGCGCCGGCAGCACCGTGACCCGAGCGCCGTGCCGTACCAGGGAGCGCAGGATGTTCTGCTTGACGCCGAAGTCGTAGACGGCCAGCCGGACCTTCTCCTCGCCCTCCGGCTCGATGTCGTACGGGGACTCGCACGTGACCTCGTCGACGAGTGCCCGTCCCTCCATCGTCGGCTGCCGGCGCACCTGCTCGATCAACTCGGCGTCCGGACGGTCGCAGCTCGTGATCATGCCGCGCATGGCACCGAACTCGCGAAGCCGGCGCACGGCCGCACGGGTGTCGATGCCCGCCAGGGTCGGAACGCCGTTCGTCTCCAGATAGACGCCCAGGTCCACATCGCCCAGACCCGAGCGGCGGCCCGTGAACTCGCGGGCGACGAATCCCTCGACCCAGACCCGGTGCGACTCCTCGGCGCCGTCGTAGGCGCCGTAGTTGCCGATGTGGGGTTGGGTCATGATGACGATCTGCCCGCGGTACGAGGGGTCGGTCAGGATCTCCTGGTATCCCGTCATCGAGGTGTTGAAGACGATCTCCGCGAAGCGGCTGCCTTCGACCAGGGCCTCGCCGTGGAAGACGGAGCCGTCCTCGAGAATCAGGCGGCCGCTCACGACGCCGGCTCGGAGAGTTCCACCAGCACGCCGCCGGCGCTCTTCGGATGAACGAACTGCACGGTGGCGCCCTCGGCCCCGGGGCCCGGCCGCTCGCGCAGCAGCTCCACGCCGTCCCCGCGCAGGCGCGTGTCGTCCGCGTCGATGTCGTCGCTCTTCAGGCAGAGGTGGTGGATTCCCGGACCCCGGCGCTCCAGGAACCGGGCAACCGGCGAGTCGCCGGACAGCGGTTCGAGCAGTTCGATCCGGCTGTCGCCGCAGGGGATCATCGCGACGCGCACACCCTCGTGTTCGACCTCCTCGATCGTGGAGACCGCCAGGCCCAGGTTCTCGTAGAACGTCCTGGCCTCCTCAATCGACGGCACGGCGATCGCGATGTGGTCCAGGGCGGTGATCATGAGCGGTTTCCTCCGTCTCGCCGGAATCGACCGACGAACTCGGCGACCAGCCGGTCCGCAAGCTCGTACGGATCCACCGGTCCGCCGTTTCCGGGCGCCCGATTCTGCTGCGATTCCGCCGCCCCGTAAAGGGCCCTCTCCCGCTCCGGATCCCCGGCCTCCGGGACGAGACCGCCGGACTCGACCGCGTCCATCGCGAGCCGCAGCACCTCGGCCCGGTACAGGTCGAGCACCCGCCGGCGGAAACGGGCCGCCCGGCGGACGGCGATCTCGCCGCCGGCATCCAGTCCATCGAAACACCCGGAGATCGCCTCGAGGAGTTCCGCCGTCCCTTCACCTGCCGACGCGACCGTCGACACGACCGGTCGCCGCCCGCCCGCGCCGCCGGGCTCCGGGGAGGCGGCGTCCTCGATCGCACGCCGCGCGGCGCCGGCCCCGGCCAAGTCGCTCTTGTTGACGGCGAAGACGTCCGCGATCTCCATCGTGCCGCTCTTGATCGCCTGAACGCCGTCGCCCAGACCGGGCGCCACGACCAGCACCACGAGGTCCGCGTTGCGGCGGATCAGCGTCTGCGCCTGCCCCGCACCGACGGTCTCGACGAGGATCCAGCGGAAACCCGCCGCGTCGAGCAGATCGGCGGCGGCGGCAGCCGCTCGCGCCAGGCCGCCCGACCCGCCGCGCGAGGCCATCGATCGGATGAACACGCCTGGATCCGTCTCCAGGCCGGACATCCGAACCCGGTCGCCGAGCACCGCGCCGCCGGTCAGCGGGCTGGTGGGATCGAACGCCAGCACCGCCACGGGTTCGCCTCGCTTGCGGAGCCCCCGGGCGAGGGCCGCGGTCAAGGTGCTCTTGCCGACTCCCGGCGGACCGGTCAAACCGACCGTCATCGCCCGGCCGGCCCGCCGGAACGCGGCCCTCGCCCAGGCGGCCTCGGCGCCCCTCTCGATCGCCGTCAGGGCGCGGGCGAGACGCCGCGTCTCCCGCCAGGGCTCCGGTCCGTCCAGCCAGGCCTCGGGTGTGCCGTCCGCGGTCACGACCCGAAACTGCCGATGTCGACGGCGCCGTAGTAGTGCCAGAGAATCTCGCGGTAGCTCAGACCGCGCTGGGCCATGAGGTAGGAGCCGATCTGGCACATGCCGACGCCGTGCCCGCGCCCGTTGCCGTCGAACCGCCAGCCGGCGACGCCGCCGGCGCCGGTTTCGGCGGTCATCCGGACGGGGTTCTCCGGTACGTCGAGCAGCCAGCGGACGGCCAGACCCCGGACCTCGACCGAGCGACGCTCGCCGATCAGGTCGAGCCCCACGATCCGGCCCGAGACGCCCCGCTCGAGCACTCGCAGCGAAACCAGCCCCAACCCGGGAAAGCGCCGCTCGACCGCTTCCCGGAGCGAGCCGTGGGACCGCCAGACCGACCACGGCACGGCCTCGGGCTGGCCTGTCCGGGCCGGCGGCTGGTGTACCACGAGGACGGCGCGGCCGCCCACCAGGTAGGCGCGAACGCGATCCCCGGGAGCCATGTCGACCGCATCGACCCGAGCGCCAAGGTCCGTCGCCTTCGCGCCGGACGCCGCCGTGGCGGTCAACAGCTCGGCCTCGGGCACCAGGGGCAGCAATCGCCTCACGCCACGCTCGCGCAGTTGCAGCCAGCGGCCGTCCACCCCCCCGAGATTCCCGGCCACGACCTGGAGCGCGCCTCCGGACAGGGCCCGGGCCAGACGCTCGCTCCGCCGGCGCACCCGGACTTCGGCCATGCCGAGCGCCTTCAGCAGGTGCCGCTCTGGCGTTCCGCCGGCTTCTCCCACCAGCCGCGCGACGCCGCCTTCGACGCACGCAGCGTCGGTCGGACCCTCTCCGGCCAGACGTGGAAAGACGTTGCGCATGAGCTCCGTGCTGCCACCGCAACTTGCCGTGAACAGGGCCTCGAGCGGCTCGCCCGACCGGACGAGGATCTCTCCCCGCGTTGCCGCTACCGCCTCGTCCGAGCGCGGATGTTCCGCTTCCAGCCCGCCATAGACCTGACAGAGGGGCGTCGCGCAGATGTCGTAGCCCTCGTCGCTCCACTCGCCGTGATGCCGCACCGCGTAGGTGCGCGCGGCAACCGCCTGCGCCTTCGTCGCTTCGGGTTCCGGATAGAGGTCCGGTCCCAGCTCCACCGGTACGACGGCGCGGACGTAGTCCTCGAGCGGAGCGGCGCTCACGACGTTGATGCCCGCACGGTCGTTCACGAACAGTTCCAGAGCGCCCCGATAGCGCCGGCCGAGAATGTCCACGACGGCCCCGTCCGCCTCCAGCCGGAGCCTCCTGCCGGCAATCCAGCCGATGCCGTCGACGACGAAGCCGGGACTCTCCAGCACCGCGCCCTCGACCACGATCCAGAGGTCATCGAACCCTTCGACGCGGAGCCGGCCACGGGCTTCCTCCGCCTGCTTCCGGCCTCCGTAACGCCCCACACGGACGCGATACAGCCCGGTGCCGGCGTCGAGGACGGAATCCGCCTCCTGGCCCAGCAACTCCGCGAGGCGCGCCGCGAGTCGCTCTGCCTGCCAGGCGTCCCGCAGAGCCGCCACCTGGAGTCGATGGACTCCCGGACTCGCCTTCCCCGGCGCCGGCCGAACGCTGAAGCTCCCATCCACCTCGTACCTCTCGCCGTCCTCGGCCACGAGCCGGGAGCGAGACGCGCAGCAAGGAACCTCGAGGCGTTCCAGGTCCGTCGCGAGTCCTACCCGGATCTCCGCCGGCAGCACGATCCGCCCCGAAACGCGGCTCCCGTCGGGTGCCGGAGCCGGCCACGCCGCGGCTACCAGCAGACTGGTCGCCACGCCCACGCCGAAGCCGATCGCCCATCGCCCGACGTGCTCTGACTTTCGCATTCTCATTCCGCCTCTTCCATACGTTATTGGAAATAGGCGAAATCTCGCTGCGCAGGCCCTTGCATGGAACTGGCCGCCAGACGCAGCGTCGACTCCTACCGGTGCTGGTGGGCCTGGAGTTCGTGACGGTAGTCGCCGACGGCGTCGATGAGGATCGGCTTCGCCATCTGGTGAAGGCGGCTGACCAGGCTGGCCGGAACGCGGCCGGCAAGGGTCCGGGAGGCGGCGACCTCCTCGGCCTCGGGCGCCAGGTAGTAGTTGCTCGTGAACAGGGTCGGCCGCCGAGCCATGTAGCGGCTATTGATCAGCAGGTAGAGAGTGTCGGAGACGAAGGGCGTCGGCCGCCTGGCGCCGAGCTCGTCGACCACCACGACGTCCGCCTCCTGCAGCGGGCGCAGCAGGTCCGCCTGACTCAGTTGAGCGTCCGGCTGGAATGTGGCCTGGATGTCCGCCACTAGGCTGGTGAAGTCGACGAAGCGGCCCCGCACGCCGTACTGCTCCGCGAGCTCGATCAGCACCGCCACCGCGAGGTGCGTCTTGCCCCGGCCGCTCGGGCCCACGAAGACCAGGCCCCGTTCGCTCAGCGAACCGTCGCTTTCCAGAAACTCGTCGATGTACTCGTCGCAATCGTGGCGGGCCCTGAGGAGTTGATCGCCGACGTCGCCCGCGAGGCGGAAGTTGCTGAGCCGGCAGCCTTGGTATTTGGGCGGTATCGCCAGCTCCTCGAGCCGCCGGCTGCGAACGCGCGCCGAGTGGCAACTGCAGCGCCGCGCGCGGTTCGTCGCCAGGTCGACGACCCAGCCACGGTCCCCGCAGAACTCGCAAGCGGCCTCGCTCAATCCTCTTCCTCGACCTTCACCAGGGCGCCGCTTCGCACCCAGACCAGCGCATGCCGCCGCCGGACTCCGCGCCGCCGGTCCGACACGTCGCGCTCCACGATCTCGAGCAGGCGGTTCCGCTCTTCCTCCAGCCGCGCCAGCCGCTCCTGCAGGGCCAGAACGACCTCGACGCCCGCGAGGTTGACGCCCATGTCGCGGGTCAGCGTCAGGATCGACTCCAGCCGGTGGAGGGAGTCCTCGTCGTAGAGACGCGTGTTGCCGTCACTTCGCCGCGGCCGGAGCAGTCCCTCCCGCTCGTAGAGGCGCAGCGTCTGGGGATGGATGTCGTAGCGCTCCGCGACCTTGCTGATCATCACGTAGCGACCGCCCCCCACCCGCCGGCGGCGGGACGGGGGGCGGCGCTTTCGTGAGGACCGCGGCTGAGCCATGGCAACCCCTAGTTTGCCTTGTCGTCCCCGGAAGTCTCGTCCACGTCGACGAAGTCGGCGTCGATCACGTCATCGTCGCCCTCGGAGGCCGGACCTTCCGGCCCGGCGCCCGCTCCCGGCGCACCCTCCGGCGGCGCCTGGGCACTCGTCTGCTCGTAGATCACCTGGGCCAGCTTGTGCGAGGCCTGGGTCAGGCCGGCCGAAGCGCTGGCCATCGCCGCGGCGTCCTCCGCCTCCATGGCCTTCTTCGCTTCCTCGATCGCCGACTCGATCTCGCCGGCATCGGTCTCGGACAGCTTGTCCCTGTGCTCGGCGAGGTTCTTTTCGGTGCCGTAGACGAGGGAGTCGAGCTGGTTGCGGGCGTCGATGACTTCCCGCCGCTGCTTGTCCTCTTCGCTGTGCGCCTTCGCGTCCTCGACCATGCGCTCGATCTCGTCCTTGTCGATGCCGCCGGAACCGGTGATCGTGATCTTCTGCTCCTTGCCCGTGCCCTTATCCCTGGCCGAGACGTTCACGATGCCGTTCGCGTCGATGTCGAAGGTAACCTCGATCTGCGGCATGCCCCGGGGCGCCGGCGGGATCCCCACCAGGTGGAAGCGGCCGAGCGTCCGGTTGTGACCCGCCATTTCGCGTTCGCCCTGCAACACGTGGACCTCGACCGAGGTCTGGTTGTCGCCGGCGGTGGAAAACGTCTCGCTCTTGCGCGTCGGGATCGTCGTGTTCCGGTCGATCAGCTTCGTGAACACGCCGCCCAGCGTCTCGATGCCGAGCGACAGGGGCGTGACGTCGAGGAGCAGGACATCCGTGACGTCTCCCGCCAGCACGCCACCCTGGATCGCGGCGCCGATCGCGACGACCTCGTCCGGATTCACTCCCCTGTGCGGCTCACGGCCGAAGAACTCCTTGACCGCGTTCTGCACCGTGGGCATCCGGGTCTGGCCACCGACCATGACGACTTCCTCGATGTCGCTGGTGCTGAGACCGGCATCCTTGAGCGCCTGCCGGCAGGGCCCGAGGGTGCTCTCCACCAGGTCTTCGACGAGCTGCTCCAGCTTGCTCCGGGACAGTTTGACGTTCAGGTGCTTGGGACCCGAGGCGTCGGCGGTCACGAAGGGCAGGTTGATCTCGGTTTCCTGCACTCCGGACAGCTCGATCTTCGCCTTCTCGCCCGCCTCCTTGAGGCGCTGCATGGCCATCGGATCCTGGCCCAGATCGATGCCCTGGTCCTTCTTGAACTCCGCCAGCAGCCAGTCGATGATCCGCTGGTCGATGTTGTCGCCGCCGAGGTGGGTGTCGCCGTTCGTCGACTTGACCTCGACGACCCCCTCACCGACTTCCAGGATGGAGATGTCGAACGTGCCGCCGCCGAAGTCGTACACGGCGATCGTGCGGTCGCCTTCCTTGTCCAGGCCGTAGGCGAGCGCCGCCGCGGTCGGCTCGTTGACCAGCCGTTCCACGGTGAGACCGGCGATCTGGCCGGCGTCGCGCGTCGCCTGACGCTGGGCGTCGTTGAAGTATGCCGGCACGGTGATCACCGCCCGGTCGACCGGACCGCCAAGGTAGTCCTCCGCCGCCTGCTTCAGCTTCTGCAGCACCATGGCCGAGATCTGCGGCGGGGTGTAGCTCTTGCCCGCGGCCTCGATCGCAACGTCGTCGCCCGAGCTCGTGACCGAGTAGGGAACCATCTTCTGCTCCCCCGAAACCTCGCCCAGGCGCCGGCCCATGAACCGCTTGATCGAGAAGATCGTGTTCTGCGGATTCGTCACCGCCTGTCGCTTCGCGACCTGCCCGACCAGCCGCTCGCCCTTGTCGGTGAACGCCACGATCGACGGCGTGGTCCGGCTTCCCTCCGAGTTCGGAATCACCTTCGGATCCGAACCCTCCATCAGGGCGACGACGCTGTTCGTCGTCCCCAAGTCGATGCCTATGATCTTGCTCAAGTCCTCGTCTCCCGATCGCCCGCGCCAACCGGCGCGAGCGGTTTGTTTGCTGCCTTTCGGTTCGCTGCCGGGGCTTGCGGCTCCAACGCGCCGAGCATCCTAAGACCTAAGCGGCCTGATGTCAAGTCCTGCACACCTCGTATCTGACAGTGACACGCTCATATACAAGCGGCCAGGATGTGCCGCGCCGAGGACGGCGCCCGGGGATGGCTCAGCGCCCCGGGGCTGTCGGGTCAGCTCCGCGTCTTCTCTACGTAGCGCATCCGGATCTGGGCGAGGAGGTCGTCGAGCAGGGCCGTCTCCCGGGCGCTCACGTTCCCCCGGGTCTTCTCCTGGAGCACGGCCAGCAGGTCGATGTGCATGCGAGCCCGCGGCAGATCCTCAGCACTCTGGCCATCCGGAAGCTGCGCATCGCCGAGCAGGAAGGCGATCGGCTCGGCGAGCATGGCCACCAGATCCATGAAACCGGGCCCGGCACCGGCCGCCGGCGACGGCCCCGCGGTCGCCTCTGCGGGTCTCGTGCCCGGGCCGCCCCGGGGCGGTTCGCCGCCGTCGACGCCCGAGGCTTCCCGCGGGGCAGTGTCCGGTGCCGCGGGCGGCGGGGCCTCGGCGCCTTTCGCGTCCTTCTGCTGCTCGAGAAAGCGGTACTCTTCGCGCAGCTCGCCGTCGTCCGTGAACATCCTCCTGTCGGTGACCTTCACATCCGACCCCCAGCGAAGAATGAGCGATCGTAACAGAGCCGACGGAGCGCCGCGGGACCCCTCCTCGCTGGCCCCGATCGGCACCCTGATCGACCGGCTCCGCCGGGACTGTCCCTGGAATCGCGAGCTGTCCCTTGGGGATCTGCGCGCCTACCTGATCGAGGAGGCGCACGAGCTGGCCGCCGCGATCGACGAGCGCGATCCCGCGGCGATCAACGAGGAGCTGGGCGATCTGCTCTTCGAGGCGGTCTACGTCGCCCGGCTCGCCAGCGCCGAGCTGTCGGACGTGCCGGTCGGCGACGCAATTCGAACCGTGATCGAGAAGATGGTGGCCCGTCACCCGCACGTGTTCGGCGACGAGGAGGCCTCATCCGCGGCCGAGGTCGCGGCCCTCTGGGAGCAACGCAAACGTGATCGGGCCGGACGTTCCGTGCTCGACGGCGTGCCCGCATCGCTGCCGGCGCTGGTCGGCGCCTACCGCCTCGGTCAGAAGGCGGCCGGCATCGGCTTCGACTGGGACGCGGCGCCGTCCGTGCGCGCCAAGGTGTCCGAGGAGCTAGACGAACTGGACCGGGAGATGGCGACGGACGAGTCGGTGTCGACGACGAGGGTCGAAGAAGAGTTGGGCGACGTCCTCTTCGCGGTGGCCAATCTGGCTCGCCACCTCAACGTGGATCCGGAGCGCGCCCTCGCGGCAGCGAACCGGAAGTTCCGCCGCCGCTTCGCGGTGGTGGAAGCGGAACTCGACTCGGGAGTCCGCGACGCCGAGACCGACGGCAGCCGGATGGAACGGCTCTGGGAGCGAGCCAAACGGGAAGAGGAGTGACCGCGGCTACTGCTTACAGGTTCACCGACTCCGCCGGGGGTTCCAATATCCTGTCGATCGCACCCTCGAGCACCGGATCCGACCCGTCTTCCGGCTCGGTGAAGAAGAGAGCGCCGAGGCGGTGCTCCCGCTCGATGCGGATCCTGCTGTTGAGCCGCTCGCCGTCCGGGTCGGTGTAGAAGGCCGAGGTCAACTCCAGCACGCCACCGCCGTTCGGCAGCTCGATCTGCTCGACCTCGCCCGCGTAGCCGAAGGTCGGTTCACCGTAGAGCTCGGCGCCTCTCGCCTTCCCGAGCACGGCCGTCAGGACTTCGGCGGCGCCCTGAGAACTCCGGTCGACCAGTACCGCGATGTCGCCCGAGTAGAGGCCCCCGGCGCCCTCGAAGCTCCGGAGCTCGCGGTCCTCGCGGTCGACGAGACCGCCCAGATCACCCTCTACGAACCGGCCCGCGACCGCGTAGGCATCCGCGACCGATCCTCCGGCGACACCGCGCACGTCGATCAGCAGCCAGTCGCCCGCGTACCCGGCGAGCGCCGCGTCGACGTGGCCCGCCGTGCCCTCGTCGAAGCTCGGGATCGTGAGCACGCCGACGCCGCGCACTTCCTCGAACTCGGGCGGAAGAAGGTCGTATTCGGCAAGAACGAGACCGGTCTCGACGCTCTCGCCGCGCTTTACGAGTTCGAACTGCAACTCGGAACCGACAGGTGCCGCGAGTTGCCGGCGCAGCTCCCACAGCGGCATTTCGCGAGACGAACGGCCGTTGATCATGGACACGATGTCGGCCCGTTCAAAGCCCGCCACGTCGGCCGGACTGCCACGGTCCACCGCGGCGACGTAAGCCGTCCCGCGCTCCTTGAGCACCAACAGGCCGCTGTGGCGGCGGCCGATCTCCCGCGCGGCCCGGTAGGACTCCACCTCGCTCGCCGGCACATACACCGAGAACGAATCCAGGGCGTCGGTCGCTCCGTCCAGAGCGCCCGCCATCAGGCCGCGGCCGCCGACCTCCTCGACGTAGGAGCCGCGGATCAGCCGCAGGACTTCCTCCCACAGCGTGATGTACTTGTAGATCGAGTCGGTGCCGGGCTCGTCGTCCGCGGCGCCCAACCACGCGCCGCTGGCAAGACCAAGGACGAAGAGCAGCGAGACGCAGACGAAGAGCAGCCTGCCGCCGACTCCCGCCCGGCGGTCCACGGGCGGACGCTTCTCATCCTCTGGGATCACGGGTTCCTCAGGAGACCGACGCGACCGCCTCGTCCTCGTCCTCCATGATGTCGAGCACCGTGACCAACTGGGTGATCTGCAGCACGCCGAGCACGCGCCTCGGCAGCGAGAACAGACCCAGCTTGCCGCCGCGGTTCGTCACCGTGGTGTAGGCGGCGATCAACTCGCCGACGCCGGAGGAGTCGATCGTCCGCACGCGGCCCATGTTGAGCAGAATGTTCACTGCACCCGCGCCGACCGCTTCGTGAACGGCCTCCCTCAGAGCAACGTCCCCCTCGCCGATGGTGATCTTGCCCTGGAGATCGAGAATCGTCGCTCCATCCCGCTGGCGCTTGTCAATCTTCATTCCGCTCCTCCCTGGTCTCCTTCGGCGCCCGTGCGCGGACCACCGAACTTCTTGTGAAGCCGGACCTTCGTGCCGCCCTCGGCGCCAAAGTCGTACTCGATCTTATCCATGAACTTCCTCATGTAGAAGATGCCCCGGCCCCGTGTCTTCAGAAGGTTGTCCGGCGCCAGCGGATCCTCCACCGCGGCCGGGTCGAACCCGCCGCCCTCGTCTTCCACCGTGATCTCGATCCCGTCCGCACCCACTTCAAGCGCCACCTCGACCTTCTTCTCGGGGTCCTGCGCGTTGCCGTGTTTGATCGCGTTCGTCAGGGCCTCCCGCAGCGCGATGCCCATCCAGTAGGCGCTCTCCTCGTCCACATCCAGCGGTTCGAGCGCTTCGTCCACCACCGCCAGCACCAGTTCGATGTTCTCGTACCGGCTGCTGACGCTGAGCCGGATCGTCTGCCGAGAGGGTGCGGACACGATCTTGGGTACACTCAGCTCCGCGCCCGCGTCGCACCGACCTGGTGCTGGTACTTGCTCTTCGCGCCCGGCTCGCCATACGCGATGTCCGGCTCCGATTCCATCGCGATGAAGATCAACTGGGCGATCCGGCGGCCCGCGTCGAGCACGAAGGGGACCGGCCCGAGGTTCTGCAGTTCGAGCGTGATGTTCCCCTCGAAGCCCGGGTCGCACCAGCCGGCCAGGGAGTGGTTGATCCACAACCGGCCCAGGGTCGACTTGAGCTTCAGGTCGCACGCAACCGAACGCGGGATACGCACGAACTCGAGGGTGGTGGCCAGAACCACCTCGTTCGGGAACAGCTTGACCTTGTCGCCGCGAAACTCCTCCGGGTCGCGCGTGGGGCAGATCCAGTGGTCGCCGACACGGACGTCGTAGCTGGCCGCGTTCACCTGCCCCGGTTCGAAGGGGTCGACGCCGCCGGCCTCGCCCCAGGCGCGGATCCAGTGGTCCGGCTTGATCACGGCCGTTCCGCCACTGTGCCGTCCACGTTCCCCACCTCAGTAGAAGTAGACGGGACCGCCGTCCTCGCCACGGTGAATCGTCTCGACGAAACGAATGACGCCCTCCTTGAGCGACATGGTCAGCGTCGACGTGCGGAAGCCGTCACCAAAGAAGCGGACGCCCCGGAGCAGGTCGCCGCCGGTGACGCCGGTGCAGCAGAACAGGATGTCCTCCCCCGGCGCGAGCTCTTCGGTCCTGTAGATGCGGTCGGAATCCTCGATGTCGAACTCGGCGAGTCGCCGCCTCTGCTCGTCGGAAAGCGCCGACAGCCGCCCCTGAATCTCCCCGCCGAGGCAACGCATCGCCGCCGCCGTGATCACCCCTTCCGGCGCGCCGCCGGCGCCGATCACCGCGTGGATCCCCGTGCCGCGGACCGCCGCCGCGATCGCCGTCGACAGGTCGCCGTCGCCGATCAGCTTGATGCGCGCCCCGGCGGTCCGGATGTCGTCGATCAGGTCCCGGTGCCGGTCCCGGTCGAGTACGACCACGGTCAAGTCGCTGACGGCGCAGTCGAAGGCGCCCGCGATCGCCTTCAGGTTGTCCTCGACCGGAGCGTCCAGGTCGACCTTGCCGCGGGCGGTCGGGCCGACCACGATCTTGTCCATGTAGATGTCCGGGGCGTGGAGCAGGCCGCCGCGCTCGGAGGCGGCGAGCACGGCCATCGCGTCGGAAGCCCCGGTGGCGCAGAGATTCGTCCCCTCCAGGGGGTCGACCGCGAAGTCCACCTGCAGATCGCCCGGCGCTCCGCGGCCGACCTTCTCGCCGACGTAGAGCATAGGCGCCCTGTCGCGCTCCCCCTCGCCGATCACCACCCGGCCGTCGATCTCCATCTCCGCCAGGACCCCGCGCATCGCCTCGACGGCGACGTGGTCCGAGTGGTGGCGGTCGCCGTATCCCATCGTCTGGGCCGCCGCGACCGCGGCGGCCTCGGTGACGGCGACGAAGTCGTGGTCGCGGAGCTCCCCGGTCACGAGCCGCCCCCCGCGGCGGCAGCGGCCAGCTCCGGCCGGCCGGCGGCCTCGCGCGCCTGGCTGCGGCTCATCGGCGGGTTGAAGGAAGGAATGCCGGTGATCGCCGCGCCGATCACGAGGCCGTGGATGTCATGCGTGCCCTCGTAGGTGTAGACGGACTCGATGTTCAGCATGTGGCGGACCACCGGGTACTCGTCGGAAATGCCGTTGGCGCCGAGGATCTCCCGCGCCAGCTTCGCGCATTCGCGCGCGACCCAGACGTTGTTCCGCTTGCACATCGAAACGTGCTGCGGTTCGATCGTCCCCGCCGTCTTCAGCCTCGCCAACTGGTAGACGAGGAACTGTCCCTTGGTGATCTCGGTGATCATCCAGGCCAGCTTCTCCTGAACGAGCTGGTGACTGGCGATCGGCTGACCGGCGAATTGCACCCGTTGACGGGCGTACTCGAGCGCTGTGTAGTAGCACTCCATCGCCGACCCGAGGCCGCCCCAGCAGATGCCGTAACGAGCCTGGTTCAGGGTCTGGAGCGCGCTGCCGACACCCCGGGTGCCAGGCAGGATGTTGCCTTTCGGAATGCGGCAGTTCTGGAACGAGAGTTCGCCGGTGACCGAGGCCCGCAGCGAGAACTTCCCGTGCTGCTCCGCGCTCACGAAGCCCTCCGTGCCCTTCTCGACGAGGAACCCGCGGATCCCTTCGTCCGTTCGCGCCCAGACGACGGCGACATCGGCGACGCTGCCGTTCGTGATCCACTGCTTGGCGCCGTTCAGCACCCAGCAGTCCCCGTCCCGCCGCGCGCGCGTGCGCATCGCCGAGGGGTTCGAGCCGAAGTCCGGCTCGGTGAGGCCGAAGCAGCCGATCATCCGCCCGCTCGCCAGTCCGGGAATGAAGCGGTCCTTCTGCTCCTTCGAGCCGAAGGTCAGGATCGGGTACATGACCAGGGAGCTCTGCACCGAGACCATGCTCCGGATGCCGGAATCGCCGCGTTCGAGTTCCTGCATGACCAGGCCGTACGCGACGTCGCCCAAACCCGGCAGCCCGTACTCCGTGAAGTTCGCCCCGAACAGGTTCAGATCGCCCAGTTCGACCGCTAGCTCCATCGGTGCTCGCGCCTCCCGATGGTGCTCTTCGATGATCGGCTTCACCCGCTCGTCGACGAACTGGCGGACGGTGTCCCTGATCAACCTCTCCTCGCCGCTGAGCAGCGAGTCGAAGTTCATGAAATCAACGCCGGGGAATCGCTCCAAGGCACCCTCCTGGATGGTCTGCGGCAGCGCCGAACCCTAGCAGTAGGATGCCGGCCGTGACCCTGGTCCGAATCATGCTGCCGCTGGTGGCAGGCGTTGCCTGCGCCTGGTGGATCGACCGCTCGACCGCGGTGCGCGGGCTCACGCCGCCGGGTTTCGGAAGCGCTACGGGCGAAGGTCTCGAGCGCCGCCTCGCCGCCATGGCACTGCTGGGGCTGGTGCTCTGGATCGGCGTCTTCGCGGCCTTCGGCCAGATCGGGCTGCCGTCCGCCATGGACCAGATCGACTTCGAGAGCCTCTCACCGCTACGGCTGTTCCAGATGCACGCGATTCTGGTCGCCATGCTGGCAGCCTGGCTGATGCTCGGCTACTGGCGCTGCGGGCATGGTGCCGGCACGGTCATCATGACCCAGCTTGGCCTGCGCACCCGCACCGGCCAGTCGATCCCCACCGAGGTCGGGATGGGGCTGGGCGCGGGTGTCGTCCTGTGGGCCGGCGTGCTGGCCGTCGTGCTGCTGACGGCACTGGTCGTCGGCGCTGCGGGCGGGTTCGAGAACCTCCCGAACGAAGCACCGCAGATGGTGCTCTGGATGGGAGGCCTGCCGGTCGTGGTGCGACTCATGGTCAGCCTCTCCGCCGGCGTCGTCGAAGAGATCTTCTTCCGCGGCTTCCTGATGCCCCGGGTCGGCTTCGGCCTGTCGAACGTCCTGTTCGTCCTGGGCCACATGAGCTACGAGCAGCCGTTCATGCTCCTGGGCGTCGCCCTGCTCTCGATCGCCTTCAGTCTGCTGACTCTCTGGCGCGGCAACATCTGGCCCGCCATCGCCGCCCACTTCCTCTTCGACGCGATTCAGCTCCTGGTCATCGTGCCGTCCGCAGCCGAAGCGGTCGGCGGAGCCCCGTAGGCTCGCGCCTTCAGATCAGGAGTCCCGCGATCGTGGCCGTCTGCAGGCAGGCCAGCGTGCCGGCGATCATCGCCCTGAGACCGAGGCTGGCGAGTTCACTCTTGCGTTCCGGAGCGATGCCGCCGATGCCGCCGATCTGGATCGCGATCGACGAGAAGTTCGAGAAGCCGCAAAGGGCGTAGGTGGCGATCACCCGGGACTTCTCCGACAACTGGTTGTCGGCCGAGATGTCCTCGAAGCGGGAGTAGGCGACGAACTCGTTGGCCGCGGTCTTGAGACCGAGGAGCGTTCCCACCGCGTCCGCTTCCGCCCACGGCACGCCCATGACCCACGCCAGGGGCCGGAACAGGAAGCCGAGGATCATCTCCAGGTTCAGACCGGGAAGCCCGATCCAGCCCCCGACCGGCCCGAGCAGGCCGTTGACCAGCGCCACCAGGGCGATGAAGGCAAGCAGCATGGCGCCGACGTTCAGCGCCAGCTTCAGACCGTCGCCCGCGCCCTGGGCGGCGGCGTCGATCAGGTTGGCCCAGGGCGTCTTGACCTTGAAGTCGGCCTTCGCCGAGACCTTGTCGGTTTCCGTTTCCGGGATCATCAGCTTCGCCATGACCAGGGCCGCCGGCGCCGACATGACGCTGGCCGCGATCAGGTGGCCGGCCGAGATGCCCATGCCGACGTAGGCGGCAAGAACGCCGCCGGCGACCGTCGCGAAGCCGCCGGTCATGACCGCCATCAGCTCTGAGCGGGTCATGTTTCCCACGTAGGAGCGGATCAGGAGCGGCGCCTCGGTCTGGCCGACGAAGATGTTGGCCGAGGCGGACAGCGACTCGGGACCCGACGTGCCCATCACCTTCGTCATCACGACGGCGAAGACCTTGACGACCCGCTGGATGACGCCGAGGTGATAGAGCACCGCGACCACGCTCGAGAAGAAGATGATCGTCGGCAGCACCCGGAAGGCGAAGGGAACGTGCTCGAACCCCTGGCCGAAGACGAACCGCGATCCGTCGTCGGCGAAGGTCAGGAAGGTGGTCACGACATCGGTGGCGACGGCGAAGAACGCCTCTCCCGGGGCCGTCTTCAGGATGAGAAGCGCGAGGGCGAACTGGATCGCGATGCCCGTGACGACGGTCCGCCAGCGGACCTCGAAGCGGTTCGTTGAGAGCAGCCAGGCGAGGCCCGGGATGACGAGGAGTCCGATGAGACCCGTCACGGTCCGCCTAGCGGCCGCAGTCGCCTATGGACCGCTCGCCTTCAGGAAGCTGAAGTAGTCGCTGTCGGTCGACACGACCAGCCAGGTGTTCGGGTCGATCGTCTTCTCGAAGGCCTCCATCGTGCGCAGGAACTCGTAGAAGTTCCTCGACTGAACCGACTGGTTGTAGGCCGAGGCGTAGATTTCGGTGGCCTCCGCGTCGGCCCGGCCCCGGATCTCGGTCGCCTGGCGGTAGGCCTCGGACTCGATCCGCTTCAGGTCGCGATCCATGTTGCCGAGGATCTCCGACGCCTGGCCCTGGCCCTGGGAGCGGAAGCGGTCGGCGATCCGCTGCCGTTCCGAGATCATCCGGTTGAACACATCCGGCTCGACCTGTTCGCCGTAGTTGATGCGGCGAAACTGGACGTCCAGCACCTCGATGCCGAGATCGTCGGTGCGCGTCTGCGCCGCGGCGAGGATGTCCTGCCGAATCGCGTCCCGGCCGGTCACGATCTCCTCCAGGCCGCCGCCGGCGTCCTCCTCCAGGCCGCCACCGGCGTCCGGGTACGACTCATCCGCCGCCGCCTCACGGTTCGAACTGCGGATGACCTCGATCAGGTCGTGATTCGCGATCGCGTTGCGGGTCTCGCCGTCCAGGATGTCGTCGAGCCGCGACTGCGCGCCGCGCTCGTCGCGCAGCCGCTGGAAGAAGAGCAGCGGATCCGAGATCCGCCACCGGGCGTACGTATCAACGAAGATGAACACCTTGTCGCGCGTCGGCAGCTCCTCCGCGGAGCCCTGCCACTCCAGGAAGCGGCGGTCGAAGTACTGCGCCTTCCGCCAGGGCAGCTTGAACTTGAGCCCCGGCGTGTCGATCGCGTCGCCGACCGGGCGGCCGAACTCGGTGATGATCGCCTGGCGGTCCTCCCGCACGATGAACAGCGACAGGTTGGCGAGCAGCAGCAGCGCCAGGACCAGGATGACGCCCAGGATCCTTTTCACGGCGTTCCCTCCCCTGCCTGCTGCGCCGCGACCTGCCGCGCCGTCCTCGCCGCGCTGACGCCCTCGAAGCTCATGATCGGCGTCAGACCGTCGACGTCCTCGTCGACGACGATCTTCCGTCCCACCTTCGGCAGCACCCGCTCCATCGTCTCGATGAACAGCCGCTTGCGGGTCACCTCCGGCGCCTGGCGGAACTCCGCGTAGAGAGCGTTGAAACGGGTCGCGTCGCCCTGGGCCCGGTTGACCCGGTCGAGCGCGTAGCCCTCCGCCTGCTGGATCGTCTGCCGTGCCTGACCCTGGGCTCGCGGAATGACCCGGTTGTATTCGGCCTCGGCTTCGTTGACCAGCCGCTCGAGTTCCTGCTCGGCCTGGTTGACCGCGTTGAAGGACGGCTTGACCGGCTCGGGCGGATTGTTGCTCTGGAGCACCACCTGATCGATATCGATCCCGGTCTCGTACTGGTCGCAGAGTTCCTGCAGTTCGATCTTGACGGTGCCCTCGATCTCGGCCCGGCCGACCGTGAGGACCTCGTTCACGGTGCGGTCGCCGACCACCTTGCGCATGACCGCCTCGCTCATGTCGCGGAAGGTGTCGTCCAGGTTGCGGACCCGGTACAGGTACCGGTACGGGTCGACGACCCGGTACTGCACGACCCACTCGACCACCGCCGCGTTCAGGTCGCCGGTCAGCATGTTCGCCTCTTCCGCGTTGCCCACGAAGGAGCTGCGCACCGCCACGCTCTCGCTGCGGAACCCGAACTCCTGCTTCAACTGCCGTCTCACCGGCACCTTTTCCAGTTGGTCGATCACCGGAATCTTGAAGTTCAGGCCCGGATCCGTGGTGCCCGCGTACTTCCCGAGGCGGAGAATCACTCCCACTTCCTCGGGCTGCACGGTGTAGACGCTGGACAGGACCAGAAGGCCCACTACAACGACCAGAGCAATGATCTTGAGGCCGCCCAGCCGATCGCGAACGGCCTTCCCCAGGTTGTCGAGATCGAGCGGGCTGTCCCCGCCGCCGAAGTTGTTAGCCATGACGGTCGAGGCTATGCCATCGCACCCTCGATGACAACCTGGGAAGCGCCGAAGACTCCCCGGCCGGCAAGGGACCCGGCGCCCGCGCGATACGCCTTCCGGCGGCGCAGTCAGGCGGTAGTCTCGCCGCCATGCCGCCGCGCTTCGACGACGACGCGAGGACGCTCCAACTGTCCGTGGCGGACCTGCTCGACCACCGCTCCGCCCGGCACCTCGGGTTCGCCAACCGCGGCGGTTTCGAGCGGCTCTGGGTCGGTCAGGCGATCCACAGCCGCTACCAGGAACAGGCGATGGAGCGCGAACCGAGCTACCGGCGGGAAGTCGAACTCTCGCTGGAGTTCGTTCACCGCGGCTGGCAGGTGACGCTGACCGGGCGGGCCGACGGGCTCTACCGCGACGCCGGCGGCCTGCTGGCGATCGAGGAGATCAAGTCCGTGCGGCCGAACGCCGACCCCTCGCCGGCGCTGCTCTCGACCTACCGCCGGCAGGCAGCGATCTACGCCTGGATCGTCCACCGCTCCGGCGTCGCCGCCGCGCTGCCGGTGCGCGCCGAACTCGTGCTGATCGAGATCGGCACCGGCGGGATCGAGCGCCTCGACGTGGAACTCGACTTCGTGGAACTCGACTCCGACATCCGGCTGCGGCTCAACCGGCTCGTCCGCGAGTACGAGTCGGAGAGAGCGGAGCGCCAGCGCCGCGAGCTGGCCGCCGAGCGGCTCGAGTTCCCCTTCCACCAGCCCCGGCCCGGCCAGCAGGAGATCATCGACCGCACCGGAATCGCCGTCGAGCAGAGGGAGCACCTGCTGGTCCAGGCGCCGACGGGGCTGGGCAAGACCGCCGCCGTCCTCTTCCCGGTGCTCCGCGAGGCGCTGGCTAACGACCTGCGGGTGTTCGTGCTCACCGCGAAGAACACCCAGCAGGCGATGGCCAACCAGGTCATCGACCTGCTGAACCGGGAGCGCGCCTTCCACGCCCTGCACCTGCGGGCCAAGGCCCGGATGTGCGCGAACGACGAGATCATCTGCCACGAGGACTACTGCCAGTACGCCCGCGACTACTACGTCAAGCTGCAGCGCAGCCGGCTCCTGCCGCGCCTGCTCGAGGAGCACAGCCTGCTCGAGCCGGACGCGATCTACGACGCGTCGAAGCGGGATCGCGTCTGTCCGTTCGAGATCAGCCTGGAGCTCGGGCGCCAGGTCCAGGTCGTCGTCGGCGACTACAACTACGCCCTCGATCCGTTCGTCAAGCTGACCGAGTTCCAGGGTGACGCGGACCTTTCCGGCACCGTCCTGATCGTCGACGAGATCCACAACCTCGTCGACCGCGGCCGCGGCTACTACAGCCCCGAACTGACCGCGCAGAGCTGCCGGGACGCCGCGGCGAGCCTGCGCCGGGTGGGCCGCGGCACGGAAGGCGGGCCGACGGAGCGCCTGCGGGAACTCTGCACCGGCCTCGGAGAGTTGATCCAGGATGAAGTCGACTTGGCAGTCGACCGGCCCGATCGCAACGCGGTGGCCGAGGGGGCCGCGCCCGAGGAGCAACTCTGGCGGCTGCGGCCCGCGTTCGACCGCGGCTTCGTGGACTACCTGGAGTTCCGCCGCGACACCCGCTCCTTCGCCGCCAACGACGCCTTCGTCGAGCTCTACTTCAAGCTGCTCCGGTTCCTCAACACGCTCCAGCTCACCGCCTCGCCGAGCCACGCCGAGTCGTTCAGCTTTCTCTTCCGGCGAACCGCCGGCGAACCGAGCTTCAGCCTGCTGTGCAAGGACGCCAGCGCCTTCCTCGGCGCGACGATCAACCGCTGCCGCTCCTGCATCGGCCTGTCGGCGACCCTCCAGCCGTTCGAGTTCTACCGCGACCTGCTCGGCTTCGACGGCGCGCGCACCTCGACCCTCGAGGTGCCGAGCGCCTTTCCGGCCGGGAACCGGCGGATCGTCGTCGACACGTCGGTCACCACGACGTACCGCACCCGCGACGACAACTACGGCCCGATCGCCGAGCGGCTGGCCGAGTTCGCGCGCTCGGTGCCGGGGAACTCGATGGCGATCTTCCCCAGCTACCGTTTCCTCGCCGAGGTCGAGGAACGGCTGCCCGACTGCGGCCGCAACGTGGTCGTCCAGCAACAGACGACCAGCGAAGCGCGGCGCCAGGAAGTGCTCGACGCGCTGACCAGTCCGCTTGCCGGCGACACCCTGCTCCTGGCGGTGGCGGGCGGCGTGTTCTCGGAGGGCGTCGACTACCCGGGCGACGCCCTGCTCGCGGTCGCCGTTGTCGGCCCCTGCCTGCCCGCGGTGACGATGGAGCAGAAGCTCCTGCAGACCTACTACGACGAGCGCTTCGAGCGCGGCTTCGAGTACGCCTTCGTTGTGCCCGGCATGACCCGGGTGGTCCAGGCCGCCGGCCGGCTCATCCGCTCCGCCGACGACCGCGGCGTGATCGCCCTCCTCGACCGCCGTTTTCTCCAGCGGCCCTACCGCAAGCACCTCCCGGCCGAGTGGTGGCCCGAGTCCGAGGATTCGAACGGCGACGGGCTCGCGGGTCATCCGGCGAGCACCGCCGCCGCGTTCTTCAGCCGATGACCGACAGGATCCTGGGAAGGCGGTCATCCTGCCCGCAATCGACACCCGCCTCCCCGCGCGCCAGCGAACCATGACCACCCTGCTCCGGCGGATCGAACGCTTCATCGCCGCAGGCCGCGGCGACTTCGACGAGCTGGCAGCCGGGGCTGCCCGCTTCGGCTGTGAACGGGTCGAGCCCTACCGCCGCCTGTGCGAACGGCGCGGGATCACTCGGGCCGCACTCGACGACTGGCGCGCGGCGCCGCCGGTGCCGACGTCGGCCTTCAAGTCGTTGCGCCTCGCCGCCGCGGAGCCCCGGGAGGTCTTCCGCAGCAGCGGCACCACCCGCGGCGCGGAACGCCGAAGCGTCCACTACCACCCGTACCCCGATCTGTACCGGACCGTGATCGACGCGACCTTCGCCGACGCCTGCCTGCCCGCAGGCGCGGGGCGGGTCCCGATCCTCTCGCTCATCCCCGGCCGCGACGCGGCGCCCGACTCGAGTCTCTCCTTCATGGTGGACCACGTGTTCGAGCGCCACGCTGCGCCGGGGAGCGCCTGGGCCGTCGCACGGGATGGCATCGATGTCGAACAGGCAAGCGGCTGGCTGCAGAGCCACGGCGGCGGCGAGCCCGTGCTGATCCTGGCGACCGCCCTCGCCCTCGTCCTGCTCCTCGACCACCTGGAGGGCCCGACCGCGCACGCGATCCGCCGGCCGGCCGGAAGCCGCGTCTTCGAGACCGGCGGGTTCAAGGGCCAGCGCCTCGAGACGACGCCCGAAGACATCCGGCAGCGCGCTCGCTCCCTGCTCGGTCTGGACCCGGAAGCGATCGTCCGGGAGTACGGCATGACCGAGCTGACCAGCCAGGCCTACTCGCGCCCAGGCGGTCAGCGTCTGCGCACACCGCCGTGGATGCCGTTCCGGGTCCTCGACCCGGAGTCACTCGAAGAGGCCGAGGACGGCGAACCCGGCCTGCTGTCCTTCTTCGACCTCGCGAACCTCGGCTCCGTCTGCCACGTCCTGACGGAAGACCTCGGCGTCAGGGAAGGCGACGCCTTCCAACTGCTTGGCCGCGCCACCGGCGCCGAACTCCGCGGCTGTTCGCTCACCGCCGAAGAACTGGGGGCAGCGTGACGCTCGCCCTGAGCCTCGCCGCGGCAGCCCCCGCCCTTCGCGTCATCGCTGAAGAAAACCTCCTCGCCGCGTGGAACGACACCCTCGCCAGCTTCCTCGACGTCGCCAGCCCCGAACGCCGCGAACTCGATCCCTACCTGCTGCAATCCACCGGCCTCTCTCCCGCCGGCCTCGAACGCGGCCTTCAAGCCATCGGCACCGGAATGCTCGGGAAAGCCGCGGCCGCCGAACTTCGCCGCCCGCACCGCCAGCAAGAGGACGGTTTCGGCCTCGTCGTGCTCCCGGCCAACCCTCCAGGCCTGATGCTCCAGTGCCTCCTCCCTGCCCTGGCCGCGCGCGCACCCGTCCTGTTCAAGTCATCACGGGCCGAGCCCAACTTCGCCCCGGCCATCCTCGCCGCCCTCGGACGCCGCCTGCCCGTCCTCGGCGAGGCGTACGCGGCCGCCACCTGGACCGGTGGCGACGCCTCGATCGAGGGCCGGCTCTACTCCGGCGCCCGACTCGTTGCCGCCTACGGCAATGAGTCGACGATCGCGTCGGTGAGAGCCGCAGGTCCCCATCGGCTGATCGCCTTCGGCCCGAAGCTCAGCCTCGGCTGGGTCGGTGCCCATGCCGACGTGGAAGAAGCCGCCCACGGCATGGCGCTCGACATCGCCATCTTCGACCAGCGCGGCTGTCTCTCCGTCGAGGCCGTGCTCGTCGAGCCGGCCATCGCCCCCAACTTCGCCGCCGCCCTCGCCGAGGCCCTCGCAGAACTCGCGCCCGATCTCCCGCCCGGCCGGAGCGACACCGCCGAGCGCGCCGGTGTCCGCCTCGCCCGCGAGGACGCCGACCTCCGCGGTCTGCCGTGGTACGGCGACGCACTCGACGCCGGCACGGTCATCATCGACTCCGACCCGAGGATCCGCCCCTCACCCGGCCTGCGCACTGTCCGCATCCACCCGGCCGAGGGCGTCCCGACCCTCGACGAGTGGAACGGCCGGCTTCAGGGCATCGCCATCGCCGGCGGCATGCCCGCCATGATCCGCAGCACCTTCAAGCAAGCCGGCGTCTCTCGCTTCGCCCCCGCCGGCGAACTCCAGGTGACCGATGCTGCCTGGCGCAACGGCGGCATCGATCTGGCCGCCGAGTTCGCACGTAACGCCGACCGCGAATCGAAGCTCAAACGCAGCCTGGATCGAGTACGCGACCGCTACGGCGACGCCTTCCAACGTCTGGCGGATGACTAGCCGCCCGGTGGCGTAGTGACTACGGCTCCGGCGGCAGCCCCGACACCGTCTCGACGACCACGCCGTCCTCGACCCGGAACGACCGAGGCATCGTCCGGTACAACGGATTCAGGAACGTCGGCGGCGCCTCGCGGATCTCGAAGGCCGGGCCGTAGGACCAGAAGAAGGTGTGGTACTCGTCCGGGGTGAAGGTGCTCAGGACCCATATCCGGCCGCCGGCGAAGACGTGCTGGTTCAGGCTGTCCAGCGCCTTGCCGAGGTCCTCGTCCAGGTCGGCGATAACCAGCCAGTGCTCGCCCTCCTCGAGCTCCGGGACAATCGTGAACAGACAGAGCCTGCCGTCGCCGTCGCCGCTGCAGATCTCGTCGATCGCGAGACCCGGCTTGAGCCGGGTCGCCAGGTTGTCGAGCGGCAGGTCGGGCGCGGCGCGGGCGAACGCCAGCAGGCCCACGGTCAGAACGCCGACCACCGCGAGCCGGACCCACGCCACGCCGCCCGGCGCCCGCCTCCCCAGGAAGGCGATGGCCAGCGCCGGCACCATCAGCGCCAGGTCCTGCCAGAACGCCTCGGCCGGGGTGCGCTCGACGAGGTTGCCGAAGCAGCCGCAGCCCGCCTCGTCCTCGGTCGCGATGCCGCGCAGGTCGCGGTAGTAGGCCCGGCCGGTCAGGAACAGGAAAAAGGCGACGAGCAACGCCGACGGCCCGAGCACCCACATCCGGCGGAGCCCCAGGATCAGCGCGCTGCCGAGACCCATCTCGAGCGCCAGCGCGATCGCGGTGACCACGACCGCCGGCAGCAGGAAGTCGAGCCCTTCGATCTCGATCTGCTTGACGAATGCCTGGGGGTCGAGGGCCTTGACGACTCCGCCGAACACCAGCACGGCGCCCAGAAAGGCGCCGCCGGCCCAGCCGATCACACCCAGTGCCCCCTCCGGGAGGCGCCCGGGGACCGCTGCCCGGGTCTCCTTGCGCACCCTAGTCGACACGGCTTGCTCTCATCGGTCTGCAGTCCATCCGTTGCTATCCTGCCGCCCGCCTGGCGAGCGGCCCGGTCACGTCGTGGGTTTGCAGGCACAACACCTTCGCGGCGCGCCCAGATTCCGGCACCGCCGTGCCGCGCTCAGCCGCGCAGACTACCCCATGATCTCCATCTCCAACCTCGGCAAGAGCTTCGGTGAACAGACCCTGTTCACCGGCGCGAGCGTCCGCTTCGCCTCAGGGGAACGCTACGGGCTCGTGGGCTCGAACGGCTCCGGAAAGTCGACCCTGCTGCGCATCCTGAGCGGCGACGAACCGGCCAGCGAGGGCTCCATCTCCATCCCCAAGCGTTGCCGGCTCGGGGTGCTGAAGCAGGACCACTTCGAGTACGAGGAGGTCCCCATCGTCGATGTCGTGATGATGGGCAACGCCGAGCTCTGGGACGCGATGGTCGAGAAGGAGCGGCTGCTCGAGCGGGCCGACGAGCACTTCGACGGCGACCGCTTCGCCGCGCTCGAGGAGGTCGTCATGCGTTGGGACGGCTACTCGCTCGAGTCCAGGGCAGCCGAGATCCTGGAGGGGCTGGGGATCGAGACGGAGGTCCATCGTCAGCCGCTCTCGACTCTCTCCGGCGGCTTCAAGCTGCGCGTACTGCTGGCCCAGACCCTGGCGGCGGCGCCCGACGCGCTGCTTCTCGACGAGCCGACGAACCACCTCGACATCCTGTCCATCCGCTGGCTCGAGAAGTTCCTGTCCGACTTCAGGGGCGTGGTCCTCGTCGTCTCCCACGACCACCGCTTCCTCGACAACGTCTGCACCCAGATCGCCGACATCGACTACGAGACGCTGACCGTCTATCCCGGCACGTACTCCAACTTCGAGGAGAAGAAGGTCGAGGAACGGGCGCGCCGGGAGGCCGAGATCGCACAGCGCCAGCAGGAGATCGACCACCACCAGAGGTTCGTCGACCGCTTCCGCTACAAGGCGAGCAAGGCGCGGCAGGCCCAGAGCCGGGTGAAGCTGATCAACCGGATGACGATCGAGCCGCTGCCCCGGAGTTCCAGGCGCTATCCGTTGTTCCGGTTCGCGTCGCGGCGACCCTCCGGCAAGCGCGTGCTCACCCTCGAGGGCATCTCGAAGAGCTACGGCGACAACCAGGTGCTCGACGACGTGTCGCTCGAGATCGGCCGCGGCGAACGGATCGCGATCATCGGTCCGAACGGGATCGGCAAGTCGACCCTGCTCAAGATCGCGATCGGCGAGGTCCCCGCCGACTCGGGCGAGATCGACTGGGGCTACGAGACCCACCCCGGCTACTTCGCCCAGGACCACCGCCAGCAACTGCTCGCCGGCCAGGGCGCCGCGCGCAAGACGGTCGAGAACTGGCTCTGGGACTGCTGCCCCGGCGAGCCGATCGGCTTCGTGCGCGGCCAGCTCGGCGCCGTCCTGTTCTCGAAGGACGAAGCGATCAAGCGGATCGGCAGCCTCTCCGGCGGCGAGGCGGCGCGTCTCCTGTTCTGCCGACACATCGTTCTCAAGCCCAACGTGATGGTGCTGGACGAGCCGACCAACCACCTCGACCTGGAGGCGATCGAAGCTCTGATCGAGGGGCTCTCCAACTACCCCGGCACCCTGCTCCTCGTCTCCCACGACCGCTGGTTCGTGAGCCGGCTCGCCACCCGGATCATCGAGATCTCGAGAGACGGCGTCAACGACTTCGCCGGCAGCTACGACGAGTACCTCGACCGCCTCGGCGACGACCACCTCGACCGGGCGGCGGCGCTGGTCAGGGCGAAGCGGGAGAGGCGCGAGAAGAAGGCGGCGGCGCGGGCCCTACCAGACCTGCCGCGATCCGTGGTTAGCTCTCCATCCGGCCATCGCGGCTGACCCGCATGAGGTCGCCCCGAATGCTCTGGTGAACGGAGGCGGACTCACCAGGGGTAGGCGCTCTCCTCACCGAACACCTCGCTCTCGCCGCCCGCGCACACGATGGCATGGCCCTTCTCCTCGCATCCATCGGCCGGCCCGAACTGCAAGTGAGACTCCACGCCACTGGCTGCAGCCCCGCGGACCACGCCCGCTCCCATTTCGGGCTCTTCAGGGTTTCGTGTGGAA
>JAAXHG010000151.1 GCA_012270995.1 Vicinamibacteraceae bacterium
CAGTCCGGGCGTCAGTCAGCGGGCAGCCCGGGCGTCAGTCAGCGGGCAGCCCGGATGGAAGGAGGCGGGAACGTGTTGAAGGCGGTTCAGTTGGGCGAGAAGTGCGGGCTTCGCGTGTCGGAGCTGTGCCTGGGGACGATGAACTTCGGCGAACCGGGCCGGGGACACCAGGGCGACTGGACGCTCGACATCGACGCCTCGCGGCCGATCTTCCATGCGGCCATCGAGCGGGGCCTCTTCTACTTCGACTGCGCGGACATCTACGGCATCGGCGCGTGCGAGCGGGTGGCCGGGGCGCTGCTGCGCGAGCTGCTGCCGCGGGACGAGTACGTGATCGCCACCAAGGTATCCATGCCGATGGGCCGGTCGCCGAACCAGGGCGGGCTGTCCCGCAAGCACATCATGGAGGGGGTCGACGGCTGCCTGCAACGGCTGGGCCTCGACTACATCGATCAGTTGATCATCCATCGGCACCCGCACGGCATTCCCGGCCAGGTCCAGGCACCGATCGAGGAGACGCTGGAGGCGCTGCACGACGTGGTGAAGGCGGGCAAGGCTCTCTACCTGGGCGCGTCGTCCATGTTCGCGTGGCAGTTCACGGAGCTCCAGATGACGGCTCGGCAAAACGGCTGGACCGAGTTCGTGTCGATGCAGAACCACTACAACCTGGTCTACCGCGAGGAAGAGCGGGAGATGAACCCGTACTGCGCCCGGACCGGCGTGGCGCTCACGCCCTGGTCGCCGCTGGCGCGTGGAATCCTGACCGGCTCGTACCGGGGCAGCTTCGACGAGGGCGGCACGGACCGCTCGAAGGGCGGCGACCGGGTGCGCACCGAGATGCTCTACCGCGGCGCGGCCACTTTCGACATCGCCGACCGGGTGGTCGAGGTGGCCGAGAAGTACGGCCGCGCGCCGGCGCAGATTGCGCTCGCCTGGCTGGTCAACAAGCCCGAAGTGACGTCGCCCGTCGTCGGCGTGTCGAAGATCTCCCAGATCGAGCAGCTCGTCGAGGCGACGACGATCGAACTCGACGCGGACGACGTCGCCTACCTGGAGGAGCCGTACCAGCCGGTGGAAAACCTGCTGTCGCTCGGCCATTCGTAGCCCGGCCAGCTCTCTGGCCGGTAGCCGACCAGCCGGGGCGAGTGCCCATGAAGTGGGTCGCCGGTTCCAGGCGCTATCATCGGCTGCTGATTCTCGAACTGAACTGGGGACTCCCGCTTGAAGCATCGAGCCAGTCCAGGAAGCCGCGCGGCGACGGCGATCGCCTGCTGCATCGCCCTGCCGGCGGCCGCCGTCGGCGCGCCGGTCGATACCGCCGGTCACCCATGGGTTGGCGACCTGGCGCCGCTGGCCGAGTCGGACTTCGGCTACGAGCAGGCGGCGCACCTGCTGGAACGGGCGGGGTTCGGCGGCACGCCGGCGGAGATCGAGGAACTCGTTTCGCTCGGGCTGGAAGGCGCGGTCGCCCGGCTCGTCGACTACGAGGCGATCGACGACTTGGCGCTTGCGCCGTTCGACGAGTCCGGGATCTGGGATCCGGGAATGGACCCGTTCCCGCCCAGCCGGGCGGCGGCGGTGCGAAGGGCGCGGCGGCACGGACGGGCGCTCGGCGTCGACGTACTGCCCGAGGGTTCGTCGCGGCCGATCCAGCCCGTCGTCGACAAGTTCTTCTACGGGCTGCGCAGCAACGTGCTGGAGACGCGGCGGCTGGCGCTGTGGTGGGCCGACCGGATGGTGGCGACGCCGCGGCCGCTCGAAGAGAAGATGACCCTCTTCTGGCACGACCACTTCGCGACCTCGGAGGTCAAGGTCCGCGACGCCCGCAAGATGCACCTGCAGAACCGGACCCTGCGCGCTCACGCCACGGCGGACTTCAAGAGCCTGGTGCTCGCGGTCATGCGCGATCCGGCGATGCTGGTCTACCTCGACAACCGGGAGAACGTGAAGGACCACCCGAACGAGAACTTCGGCCGCGAGCTGCTCGAACTGTTCACGATGGGGATCGGCAACTACACCGAGCAGGACATCCGGGAGGCGTCGCGGGCGTTCACCGGCTGGACGAACGACGTCCTGGACTTCCGGTTCAAAGCCGATCTCCACGACGACGGTCCGAAGACCTTCCTGGGGCGCGAGGGCGCCCTGGGCGGTGAGGAAGTGCTCGACATCATCCTCGAGCAGCCGGCCACCGGCGAGTTCCTCGCCGGCAGGGTCTACCGCTACCTGGTTCGGGAGGAGCTCGACTCGGCGCTCCAGGTCGAACTGGGTCGTCGCCTGCGCGAATCCGGGTACGAGATGAAGGCGCTGCTGCGGACGATCCTCTCGTCGCGGGACTTCTACAGCCCGCCGTCGGTCGCCACCCAGATCAAGAGCCCGGTCGCACTGTTCGTCTCGACCTACCGCAAGCTCGGCGTGCCGAGGGCGCCCACGGTGCCCGACGTGAACAGTCTCGCGGGGCGCCTGGGCCAACAACTGCTGTACCCGCCGAACGTCGCCGGCTGGGCGGGTGGACGGACCTGGATCACGCCGGCGACGTTGCTCGAGCGCGGCAACGCGATGCGCTCCGTCCTCTTTCCGCCCACCCTCGAGGAGTTCGGCCATCCGGACCGGCGGATGCCCGGGATCTACCGCCAGGTCGGCGAGCGGCTGGCGCGGGGCATGACGATCACGGCGGCGACCAGGCAGGGCGACGCCGCGTCCAACACGCTGGCCGACGCGGACGAGGAGTACAACACCCGCTACGGCGGCTATCGCGGCTACGTGGTGGCCTACGAACGGGTCAAGCTCGTGCCGCGCCACGTCCTCGACGTTGACGTCCGGGCGATGGTGCTGGCGGCCGGCGCTACCGACGCCGAGGGAGCGGTCGACCACCTCCTGCACCGGTTCCTGCGCGTTCCGCTGACGGGCCGAGGACGCGCGGCGCTGGTCCGGCACCTGGAGCGCGAGCTGGAGTCGACCGGTCTGAAAGCACAAGACCCCGGCGCACCGGAGAGAGTCGAGGAAGCGCTACGCTCGACGCTCTACCTCGTCTTCAGTTCGCCCGAGTATCAGTTGGGCTGAGGAGTTCCCCTATGGCTGAACGACTTCCTTGCGGCTGTTCGCGGCGCGACTTCCTGCACCGCGGCCTCCTTGGACTCGGTGTCGCCGCCGGTCTGCCGGCGGTCCTTGGCCGTACGTCGGCGGCGCTCGCGCTGGAAGAACTGCGGTCGGGGATCGCCGACGCGTCGGGACGCATTTTGGTCGTCGTGGAACTCTCCGGCGGCAACGACGGGCTGAACACGGTCATCCCGTTCCGGAACGACGAATACTACCGAGTGCGCCCGAACCTGGGCATCCGCCCGAAGCGGGCGATCAAGCTCACCGAGGAGGCCGGGTTCCACCCGTCGCTCGTCGGCATGGAGGGCCTGTACAAGGACGGGAACCTGGCGGTCGTCGAGGGCTGCGGCTATCCGAACCCGAGCCTGTCCCACTTCTCGTCGATGGGCTTCTGGCACACCGGCGTGCCGAACGGCGGCGAGGCGCTCGGCTGGCTTGGCCGTCTCGCCGACGATCACGGTCCGGACGGCACGCCGAACTACATCGTCAACGTGGCTAGCTCCCAGTCCCTGGCGGTGCGCGCGGCCCGGCACTCGCCATTGGTGTTCGACGACCCGGGCCGTCTGCGGCGCCAGGGCACGCCGGGCGAGAAGCAGGCGCTCGGCCAGTTCGGCACGGACGAGGCGAGCGGCAACGACGCGCTCGACTTCCTGCGCGGCACGGCCGCCAACGCCGCTTCCAGCGCGGCGCTCGTGCGGGACGCGTGGTCCGGCTACCGCACGCCGGTCGACTACGGCATCGGCGGCCTCGGCGCCGACCTGCGCAAGGTCGCGGCCCTGATCGAGGCCGAACTGCCCACCCGCATCTACTACGTGAGCTTCCGCGGCAACTCGTTCGACACCCATGTCCACCAGGCCGACACCCACGCCCGGCTGCTGATGTACATGTCCGACGCGGTTGCCGGCTTCCTGCGCGACGTCGACCGAATCGGCCGGGCCGACGACGTGGCGGTGCTGATGTTCACCGAGTTCGGCCGGCGGGTGGAGGAAAACGCGAGCCTCGGCACCGACCACGGCACCGCGGGCCCGATGTTCGTCGCCGGCAAGGGCGTCGCCGGCGGCTTCTACGGCGACGCGCCTGATCTCACCGATCTCGACGACGGCAACCTGAAGATGACGACCGACTTCCGGCGGGTCTACGCGTCGATGATCGAGGGCTGGATGGGCATGGACGACGCCTCCGCCGTCCTCAAGGGCGAGTTCCCGGCGCTGCCGGTGTTCGGCGTGACGTAGGCTTCGGGCCGGAAACCGTGGAGCCCGGACCGGCACTTCGTCTCCTTTCGGCCCATCTGCCGAATCTGAAGGGCTTGGCCATCCGCGACCGAGGCGGGGTTGACACCGAGTCTTGGTTGTGTTCGGATCTTGGCTGCGGTGGCCGCTTGGAGCGGCTGATCGCAGTTTCCGCCTGAGCCCGACCCCCAGTTTGTAATGGGTAGGGCGGTTGTCATAGGGGCTCCCCAAGGGAGCCCCTCTTTGTTTGCCTGGAGGCATCGTGGACTACGTGGCGGTCTTCGTGGACGCCGGTTATCTGTTTGCTGCTGGTTCGGACGCTCTCAGCGGCAAGGTTCTCCCCCGAGGCGCAACGCGCCTGGACTTGGACGACACCGTGGAGGCGCTGAAGGACATCGCCGAGCGAGCGTCCGGCGGCCTCCGGCTCCTGAGGATCTACTGGTACGACGGTACCCAGGGGGAGCCGACCCTGATGCACCGTCGGCTAGCCAGGCACGCTCACGTCAAGGTGAGGCTGGGCATCGTGGACAGTCGCGGCCAGCAGAAGGGCGTGGATTCCCTCCTGGTGACGGACATGATCGCCTTGGCGCGCAACCGGGCGATGACGGAGTGCGTCCTGCTTTCCGGCGACGAGGACGTCAGGGTAGGGGTACAACAGGCGCAGGAGTACGGAATTCGCGTTCACCTGTTGGGGGTGGGAACGGCGGCCTACAACCAGTCGGACCTGCTCGTTCAGGAAGCGGACGAACACTGGTTCTGGAAGGCAGACGATCTGAAGGCCTTCCTGACGATCAGGCTGCCGACCGAGACCGATGGGGCCAGGCCTCGCTCGCCCGAAGAGGTCGACCGGCGTTTGCTGGAGGTGGCGCGGACTGAGGCTGCCGAGGTCCCGGCGGGCGAGCGCGAGAAGATGAGCGGCTCCATCCGGCGCACAGGTCTACGGCCCAAGGAGATAGACAGGCGGTTGTTGGGAAGGGCGGCAGGCGAGGCGCTTGACGGCGGGGTGCTGAGCGAGGAGCACAAGCGGCGTGTCCGAGACGCATTCCTGGAGTCCTTGGTCGAACTGCACGAGGTAGACACCGACGAAGCGTCCGGTTGCGCCCCTGAGGAGGTGTCCCGAGGCCGTCAGGGAGCGGCAAGTAGCGGCCAGTCCGCCGCGGAACAGATGGACGACGAACACGCGGACGCGGTCCAGGTGGACGAAGAACCCGCACTCGGCGCTGGAGATACGGCCGAGCGCTTGGTCGAAGTGGCGCGTAGCGAGGCGGAATCCGTGCCGGCGGGACGCCGAGAGGAGCTGATTCGCCACATCGAAGAGACCGGCTACCGGCCCCGAGAGGTCGACGCCGCCCTGCTGGCAAGGTGCTCGCGCGAGGTGCTCGGCGGCCGGGTGTTGGACGAAAGCCAACGGAAGCGGGCCCGGGACGCCTTCTCGGCGGCTCTGCGCGAGCTTCTACAGGTGGCGGCCGAGCCTGAAGACGAGTGATCGTCGGTTTGCTTACCGGTTCGCGGGCCTTGCTCCCTATCAGGGCGCCTCGTCGGCGGCTGCGGCAGCCTGTTCGTCGGCCAGCATGTCCGACGCCGTCGCCGGCTTCCTGCGCGACGGCAAGCTGAAGATGACGATCGACTTCCGGCGGGTCTACGCGTCGATGATCGAGGGCTGGATGGGCATGGACGACGCCTCCGCCGTCCTCAAGGGCGAGTTCCCGGCGCTGCCGGTGTTCGGCGTGACGTAGGCTTCGGGCCGGAAGGATGTCCGGCTTCGGGGATCAGGTCGGCACTGAGATCGGACGGCACGGGAGGCCGCTGAGCGGGATGAACAAGCGGGATCTGACCGAGACCGACATCCGCACGAAGTTCATCACGCCCGCGCTGCGGAAGGCCGGGTGGGACGAGATGTCGCAGCTTCGCGAGGAGGTGAGCTTCACGGACGGCCGCATCACCGTGCGCGGCAAGCTGGTCTCGCGCGGCAAGCGGAAGCGCGCCGACTACGTCCTCGACTTCAAGCCGAACATTCCGGTCGCGGTGATCGAGGCGAAGGACAACAGGCACGGCGTCGGCGACGGCATGCAGCAGGCCTTGGACTACGCCGAGACCCTGAACATCCCGTTCGCGTTCTCGTCGAACGGCGACGGCTTCGTGTTCCACGACCGCACGGGGGCCAGTACGCCTCGCGAGACGAACCTGCCGCTCGACGCGTTTCCGTCACCGGTCGATCTGTGGGCCCGCTATCGGGCCTGGAAGGGCCTGGCGCCCGAAGCCGAGGAGATCGTCCTCCAGGATTACTTCGAGGACCCTGGCGGCAAGACGCCGCGCTACTACCAGATCAACGCCGTCAACGCGGCGGTCGAGGCCATCGCCAGAGGCCGGGACCGCGTCCTGCTCGTGATGGCCACGGGCACGGGCAAGACGTACACCGCCTTCCAGATCATCTGGCGGTTGTGGAGGGCGCGGCGCAAGAAGCGGATTCTGTTCCTCGCCGATCGCAACGTGCTGATCGACCAGACGATCGCGAACGACTTCCGCCCGTTCGGCGGCGCGATGACCAAGCTCTCGCGGCGGATCGACCCGTCCTACGAGGTCTACCTCGGCCTCTACCAGGCGATCACGGGGCCGGAGGAGCGGCAGAAGGCCTACCGGAAGCTGTCGCCTGGTTTCTTCGACCTGATCGTGATCGACGAGTGCCATCGCGGCAGCGTGGCCGAGGATTCGGCGTGGCGCGAGATCCTCGAGTACTTCTCGTCCGCCACGCAGATCGGTCTGACCGCGACGCCGAAGGAGACGAGGTACGTCTCGAACATCTCGTACTTCGGCGAGCCGGTTTACTCCTACTCCCTGAAGCAGGGCATTCGGGACGGTTTCCTCGCGCCCTACAAGGTGGTCAAGGTCCACATCGACCGGGACGTCGAAGGTTACCGTCCGGAGAAGGGCCAGCGTGACCGCGACGGCGAGGAGGTGGAAGACCGCGTCTACAACGCGCGCGACTTCGACCGTACCCTGGTCCTTGACGGACGCACGAAGCTCGTGGCGGAGAAGGTCACCGCCTTTCTGCGAGAGACCGGAGACCGCTTCCAGAAGGCGATCGTCTTCTGCGTCGATCAGGAGCACGCCGCCCGGATGCGCCAGGCGCTCGTCAACGAGAACGCCGATCTGGTCGAACGCAACGCGCGGTACGTCATGCGGATCACGGGCGCGGACGAGGCCGGAAAGGCCGAACTGGGCAACTTCATCGATCCGGAATCGACGCACCCGGTGCTCGTCACCACCTCGCGCCTGCTGTCCACCGGCGTCGATGTCCAGACCTGCCGCGTCATCGCGCTCGACCGTCCTGTCGGCTCGATGACCGAGTTCAAGCAGATCGTCGGCCGCGGCACGCGAGTGCACGAGGACACCGGGAAGCTCTACTTCACGCTGATGGACTTCCGCGGCGCGGCGGATCACTTCGCCGACCCGGAGTTCGACGGCGAACCGGCGCAGGTTTACGAGCCGGGCGAGGGCGACCCCATGGCGCCGCCCGACGACCTTGAAGAACCGGGGGAGAGTCTCGGGGACGACGAGATGCGCGACCTGATGGGAAACGGTCTCCTGCCGCCGGGGCCGGGGCCGGGGCCGGGGAAGAAGATCTACGTCGACGGCGTCGAGGCGGACATCGTCGCGGAGCGCGTCCAGTACCTCGACGGCCGCGGCAAACTCGTGACCGAATCCCTGCGCGACTTCACGCGGAGGGCCTTGCGCCGGCGCTTCGCCAGCCTCGACGACTTCCTGAATCGGTGGAACGCGGCCGAGCGGAAGCAGGCGGTCATCGAAGAGGTGGCCGCGGAGGGCCTGCCGCTGTCGATCATCGTCCAGGAACTGAACCGGGACCTGGACCCCTTCGATCTCGTCTGCCACGTCGCCTTCGACGCCAGGCCGCTCACCCGCCGCGAGCGGGCCGAGAACGTCAGGAAACGGGACGTGTTCACGAAGTACGGAGGACAGGCCCGCGCGGTGCTCGGCGCCTTGCTCGAGAAGTACGCCGACGAGGGCGTCATCGATCTCGACGACGCCAACGTGCTCAGGATCCCGCCGCTCGACCGTCTCGGCACGCCGGTCGAGTTGGTCGGCGCCTTCGGCGGAAAGCCCGGTTTCCAGCGTGCCGTCCGCGATCTTCAATCGGCGCTCTATGGCGAGGTCGCCTGAGATATGTCCGTCAGCACCCTGGTCAAGTCGATTCAGAACATCATGCGCCAGGACGCGGGCGTCGACGGCGACGCCCAGCGCATCAGCCAACTGTGCTGGATGTTCTTCCTCAAGATCATCGACGACCAGGACCAGGAACTCGAACTCTTCGACGACGGCTACCGCTCGCCCGTGCCCGCGGACCTGCGATGGCGGAGCTGGGCGGCCGACCCGGAAGGCATCACCGGCGAGGAACTGCTCGCCTTCGTCAACGGCGATCTCTTTCCCCGGCTCAAGGACCTCTCGCCCAGGACCGGCCCTCGCGCGAGCGTCGTGCGCGAAGTGTTCGAGGACGCGTACAACTACATGAAGTCGGGTCAGTTGATGCGGCAGGTGGTCAACAGGATCGACGGCATCGACTTCAACAACCTGGCCGCCCGCCAGCACTTCGGCGACATCTACGAGCAGATCCTGAACGACCTGCAATCGGCCGGCAACGCGGGCGAGTACTACACGCCGCGGGCCGTGACCACCTTCATGGCCCGGATGATCGACCCGAAGCCGGGCGAGATCCTGTTCGACCCGGCTTGCGGCACGGGCGGGTTCCTCACCTGCGCCGTCCGGCACATGCGCGAGCGGTACGTGAAGCGGCCCGAGGACGAGACGGGCATGCAGGCGTCCCTCCGGGCCGTCGAGAAGAAGCCGCTTCCCCACATGCTCGCCACGACGAACATGCTGCTGCACGGCATCGAGGACCCGTCCTTCCTGCGCCACGACAACACCCTGGCGCGGCCCTACGTCTCCTGGGGCAAGGACGAGCGCGTGGACATCGTGCTGACCAATCCGCCGTTCGGCGGCAAGGAGGAGGACGGCATCGAGTCGAACTTCCCGCGGCACTTCCGGACGCGGGAGACGGCGGATCTGTTCCTGGCCCTGATCGTCCGGCTGCTCAAGCCTGGAGGCAGGGCCGCCGTCGTCCTGCCGGACGGCTCCCTGTTCGGCGAAGGGGTCAAGACGCGGCTCAAGGAGCACCTGATGAAGGAGTGCAACCTGCACACCGTCGTGCGCCTGCCGAGCTCCGTGTTCCGTCCGTACGCCTCGATCGGGACGAACCTGCTGTTCTTCGAGAAGGGCGAACCCACCGGGGACGTCTGGTTCTGGGAGCATCTCGTGCCCGAAGGCCAGAAGGCGTACTCCATGACACGGCCCATCCGGGTGGAGCATCTCGACGACTGCGCCGCCTGGTGGGGCGGGGCTGAGCGCGCGGGCCGGGAGGAGGGCGGCCGAGCCTGGAAGATGAGCGCCGAGGAGATCAGGGCGCGCGGCTACAACCTGGACATCCGGAACCCGCGCGCCGAGGAGGAGGACCTTGGCGATCCCGAGGCGCTTCTCGAGGAACTGACGAGCGCCGAGGCCGAGGTGGCGGCGGCGCGAGACGAGTTGAAGCGAGTCCTGACCGAGGCGCTCCTGCGGTGAACGCCGACCGTTTGCTCGCGCTCTACGACCGCGTGGCGGAGGCGCCGGACGCCGTTGGCCGCCTGCGGCGATTCGTGCTGGACCTCGCCGTGCGGGGAAAGTTGGTGGAGCAGGATCCGGCGGATGAGCCGGCGTCGGAGTTGCTGAAGAGGATCGAGGCCGAGAAGGCGCGGTCGGTGAAGGCTGGGAACCTGAGAAGGCGGAAGCTGCCTTCTCGTTTCGGTGAGCCACCCTTCGCCCTTCCCGCGAATTGGCGTTGGTCTCGAATCGGCGACGTCGCAGGTGATCGAGGTCAGGGAATCCCCGACCGACCGTTTACCTACATCGATGTGTCGGCCATCGACAAGAAGGCAGGTGTGGTCGCCGATCCGAGGGTGTTGGAGCCTGACAAGGCACCCAGCCGAGCTCGCAAGGTCGCACGGTCCGGTGACGTTGTCTACTCCTGCGTTCGCCCGTACCTCTTGAATGTTGCCATCATCGAAGGTGATTACGACCCTCCCCCGATCGCCAGCACGGCATTCGAGGTCTTGAACGGATACGGGCTCGTGCTGCCTCGGTACACGTGGATCGTCCTCCGCAGTTCGTTCATGATTGCGTGTGTTGAGCGAAGTCAGCGCGGCCAAGCGTACCCCGCGATCAACAGCACGGACTTCGCCGTTCTTCCTTTCCCACTCCCGCCCCTCGCCGAGCAGCACCGCATCGTCGCCAAGGTCGATGAACTCATGGCCCTGTGCGACCGTCTGGACGAGGTCCGGGTCGCCCGCGAGGCTGGTCGGGATCGGTTGACCAGGGCCAGTCTGAGCCGCCTGAGCGCCCCCGAGCCCCCCGAAACGACCCGTTGCACGACCCGGGACGGCGGAAGCGTCGCCGCCGACCGCCCGGTCGCGGCGCGTCCGTTTCGTTCCCAGGCCCGGTTTGCCGTCGATGCCCTGCCCGCGCTCACCGCGCGCGCGGACCAGGTCGAGCATCTGCGCCAGACGATCCTCAACCTGGCCGTGCGTGGCAAGCTGGTGAGGCAGGACCCGGCGGACGAGTCGGCTTCGGAGTTGTTGAAGCGAATGACGGAGTCACTCCCGACACCGCGAAAGGTCCGGCAGCGGAAAACCGCTGCACGCCACGGCACTCCGGAGCGTCCCTTCGAGGTTCCTTGCTCTTGGAAATGGGCGGCGATCAACGTGGTCACTCAGGTGAACATGGGGCAGTCTCCCCGGTCCGAGCACTACAACCGGACAGGTGCCGGCATGCCCTTTTTCCAGGGGAAGGCGGACTTCGGAGTGCGCCATCCTACTCCGCGCTTCTGGTGTACCAAGCCAACCAAGATCGCCGAGCCCGGAGACATTCTGCTCTCGGTTCGCGCGCCCGTGGGGCCAACGAACGTGGCCGCTCAGAGATGCTGTATCGGACGGGGCTTGGCAGCACTGCGTCCGCTTCCAGGACTCTCCTCCGACTTCCTACTACTCACCCTGCGAGCCTTTCGTGCCGACTTGGCGGCGCAGGGCTTCGGGACTACATTCGAGGCAATCACCAAGAAACAGTTGCTGTCCTACGGGCTCCCTCTCGCGCCCCTCGCCGAGCAGCGCCGCATCGTCGCCAAGGTCGACGAACTCATGGCGCTCTGCGATCGCCTGGAGGCAGGACTTGGCACTGCGGAGGCCAACCGAGGTCGTCTGCTCGACTCCCTGCTCCGTGACTCACTGACCTCTCACGAGACCGCGAGCGCCCAAGATGCCCTTGGCGCTGCGAGAGCCGGGGCATGACTCGCGTGCCGGTAACCCCGGAGATGCTGCGCTGGGCCTGTGAGCGCTCCGGGCGCGGCATGGCGGACCTTGCGGCCCGCGTTCCTCAGCTTCCGGCCTGGGTACGAGGCGAGAAAAAGCCGACGCTCAAGCAGCTGGAGAAACTCGCCGCGGCTACGCGGACGCCGTTCGGCTACCTGTTCCTGCGCGAACCGCCGGAGGAGCGCCTTCCGGTTCCCGACTTTCGCACCGTGTGGGGCGCCTCGCGGACGAGACCGAGTCCCGACCTGCTGGACACGCTCTACGCCATGCAGCGTCGCCAGGACTGGCTCCGGGAGTGCCTGCTCGAGAGCGACGTGGAACCGCTGCCGTTTGCGGGAAGCGCCCGTTTGACGGATGACCCGGCGTCCGTGGGTCACGAGATGCGGCGAGTACTCGGTCTCGATGACGGTTGGGCGGCGGGCGTAAGCACTTGGCGGGACGCCGTGAGGGAGCTTCGTCGGACCATCGAGCAGGCCGGCGTGATGGCCGTGATCAACGGAGTCGTCGGGAACAGCACAAGCCGGAAGCTGAGCGTGGAGGAGTTTCGAGGCTTTGCGCTCGCCGATGCCTACGCGCCGTTGATCTTTGTGAACGGCGCCGACGCCAAGTCGGCGCAGATGTTCACGCTCGCTCACGAGCTGGCTCACATCTGGCTTGGCACGGAGGGGGTCTCCGGCTTCGCGTCCCTGTTCCCCGGCGGTTCGGAGGTGGAGGACTGGTGCAACGCCGCCGCGGCTGAACTTCTCGTCCCATCGGAAGAACTGGCGCCTCGTTGGCACGAGGTGAGGAGGGGGCCAAGGCCCTTCGAGACGCTCGCCCGGGCGTTCAAGGTGAGTCCGGTCGTTGCCGCCCGCCGGGCGCTGGACCTGGACCTTGTCGACGGCGACGTTTTTCGCAACTTCTACAGGCGGTATGTCAAACGCGATCGTGCGACTGGCGCCAGTTCCACTGGGGGCGACTTCTACAACAACCAGAACACCCGTGTGGGCGAGCTGTTCGCGTCCCACGTGCTCCGCGCGGCGATGGAGGGCCGCATTGGATTCAAGGAAGCCTACGACCTGACTGGCTTGCGTGGCGGCACCTTCCAGAAGTACGCGAGGCGACTGGGCGTGAATCTCCCATGACCAAGGACACGACCTACCTCGTGGACTCGGATGTGTTCATCACGGCGAAGAACCTGTACTACGCGTTCGGCTTGTGCCCCGGGTTCTGGAAGAGCGTTCTGCACCACCACCGCGGGGGGAGGATCTTCAGCGTCGACCGGGTTCGCGGTGAACTCCTCGTGGTACCGAGACGGAGGATCTCGTGCAGTGGGTCAAGGAAGAGGTTCCGCGGGAGTTCTTTCTTCCGGTGGATGCCGATGCTGTCGTGAGCGCCTACACGGAGATCATGATGTGGGTGCAGCGCCACGCGAGGTACTTCGACCACGCCAAGGCGAAGTTCGCCACGGGCGCGGACGGCTGGTTGGTTGCCTGCGCGCGGGTTCAGGGCGCGGCCGTGGTCACGAACGAGACGGAGGCGCCCGAGTCCCGGAGGGAGATCAAACCTCCCGACGTGTGCGAGGAGTTCGGTGTGGAGCACCCCAACGTCTTCGAGATGCTCCGGGCGCTGGACGTCCGGTTCAACTGGACGGAGGCCCGTTGAGTCACCTTGGCACATGATCGACTTCCGCCTGGACAACAACTGCCTCGTCAATCTCGATCCAGGCGCCTCCGACAAAGCGAGGAACCACGACAGCGCGGCTGCTCTTCGAGAATTGGTCAAACAGGCACCGGAGCACGTCTGGTTCTCCTGGGAGAGCTCCTCCGAACGAGGTCCCGGCGGCGCAGAGCCCGAGAGGTTCCCGGCACGATTCCGTGAACGCCTTCAGAGGATAGGCATCGCAGAAAGCCAAGGCGTGTTGTCCGCGTCGGTCGTTGGACACATGCGGTTGGACTACTCTCGCCTGCCAATGGAGAACGAAAGCGTCCTGTCGAGATCGATGGCGCAAGTGCTGCTTGGCCATGCGCTGGTAGACGAGAGGAAGAGAAGCCGGCGGTGTGACGTATGGGAGTCAGGCCATGAGCCTTGTCCAGATTCGCGCAGAGCCGAGCGGCTGGAAGTGCGAACGCGGCTGCGTGGGAGAGCGGTTCGGAGAGCCTATGGCGCAGCTTCTGGTCTGGTTGTCGTCGGAGTGGCGGCTCACGCCGAAGGAGTGTGAGGCCGCCTTGGGAGTACCGAGAACCCGGCACCAGGAAGCGTGGTGTGGAGGAGAGTCGAGAAGATGAGGCACCTGCACTACCTGACGATCGAGAACTTCAAGGGGTTCGGCGACGCCGTTCGCATCGAGCTCGACCACCCCGCGGTGCTTGTCGGTCCGAACAACTGCGGCAAGACGACGGCGCTTCAGGCGATCGCGCTGTGGTCCCAGGCGGTCCGGACGTGGTTCGATCGCAAGGGGCGGGCGCCTCCGAAGGAACGTACGGCGACGGGGCTGAGCCGCCTGGCCGTCGTTGCGGTTCCCGTTCGGAGCATGCGCGACTATTGGCACAACATGATCGTCAGGACGGGACGCGCGAACGTACCGCTCGACATCACGCTCGGGGTTTCCCGGAGCAATCGGGTTGAACCGGTCACCATGCGGTTCCGTTCGTTCGGGGACGAAACGGTGTACTGCACGCCGACCGATAAGACCCTGGAAGTCCCCGAGTTCATCGAGGCGGCGGCCAGTCTGAATGTCCGACTGCTGTACCCGATGTCCGGCATCGAAACCGAGGAGCCGGTGGTTCAACCCGGCCGAATCGACGTGCTGCTCGGTCAGGGCCAGACGGCGCAGGTGCTGCGGAACCTGTGTCTCATGGCGTTTCGAGCGGACCACGCCGCGTGGGCGCGGATACAGGAACTGGTGAAACGTCTGTTTGCGGTGGACCTCGAGAAACCCGTCGAAACCGCGCGAGGGGCAATAGACCTCTTCTACCGGCAGCATGGCGTGCGGAGGCCGGTCGACATCGCGCTTGCTGGTCGAGGGCTTCAGCAGATGCTCCTCATCCTTGCGTACCTGCATTCGCACCCTCGAAGCGTCCTCCTGATCGACGAACCGGATGCGCATCTGGAGATTCTCCGCCAAAGGCAGGCCTACGTGCTGCTCCGCGACGAGGCCGCGCGAAGCGAGTCCCAGGTCGTGCTCGTCACGCACTCCGAGGTCATCCTGGGAGAAGCGCTGGAGCGAAATCTGACACTCCTTCACGGCGGGACGGCCGACGAGCTGGCGTCCAGGAGCGCCATCGTGTCCGCGCTGCGGCACTACGGGGCCGAGCACTACATCCGCGCCCGCCAGAGCGGTTACGTGCTCTATGTCGAAGGCGGCAGCGACTTCGCCGTGTTGCGGGCGCTGGCGACGAGACTGGGCCATCCTGCCGCCGGCGTGTGGGACGAGAACGCGAACGTCTACTACGTTCGGGACAACTATCCCGCGACCGACGAGGCATCCGAACTCGAACGAGTCGAGGAGGGCTTCGGTCTGAGTCCCGACCGGCACTTCTTCTCCCTTCGGCCGATGCTGCCGAATCTGAAGGGGCTGGCGATTCGCGACCGAGACGGGGTCCCGCGCGAGGACTCGACCGAGGGAGGTCTGACTACGTCGTACTGGCATCGCTACGAGATCGAGAACTACATCGTGAGCCCCGAGGTCCTGCGCGCGTATACGGCCCACGCATACCGGGACCTGCCGCTCTTCGACGAGTTTCGCCGCGAGACCGAAGAAGTGCTCGATGAACTGGTTCTCGAAGCGGTCTTTGGCGGGAGGGAGCGCGACTTTCGCACCTGGAAGAGGCTGGAACCCGAACCGGCGCGCCTGTTGTGGGAAGCCCGGACCACGGGACTCAAGCTCAGCGACTTCGCCGAGGAGTTCTTTCGGCGGCTGGCGGAGAGGCTCGGTCACGCGATGCTGCTCAGGAAGCGGGACCTTCATCAACTCGTCAGTTTCGTGGCGCCGGAGGTCATTGCGGATGAAGTGTCCGAGAAGCTGGGGCTGCTCGCCGATTTGTTCGAGAATGCGAACGCGAGCGACGATCACGGGTGACGCCGGGCGCCTGGAGGTGTCGCGGTGGATCGGGTGACGTTGATCACCGCGAAACCGGCCGACAGTCAGCCGGGTCATCCAGCGGGCTGGAAATGCGACGGTTAGCGTTAGCGTTAGCCGCGTACCGGTGGGAAGCTGGATTTTGACCCCACTGCCCGCCGGCGCCGACCGGGACGGCGGCCATGGCCGCCTATAATGCGGCGATGGACGCCGTGTACGACCGCCTGCTTGCGGAGGTCACGGCCGCCTGCCGCCGGTGCTACGGCGAGCGCCTGCTTTCTCTCGCGGTCTTCGGGTCCGTCGGGCGGGGCACGCCGCGCTCCGACTCGGACATCGACCTGTTGCTCGTCGCGGCCGACCTGCCGGACGGGCCGGTGGCGCGCAACGAGGAGTTCAGGGCCGTCAGGAAGGCCATGGCCCCAAGTCTGAAGGCGGTCGGAGCGGAAGGGCTGCACCCGGAACTGTCGCCGATCATAAAGACCCGCGCCGAACTCGACCGGGGCACGCCGCTTCTGCTCGACATGACGGAGGACGCCCGCATCCTGCACGACCCGCGGGGCATTCTCGCCGCCGCCCTCGACCGGCTTCGGAGGCGGCTCCGTGAGTTGGGCTCGCGACGCATCTGGCGGGGCCGCCGCTGGTACTGGGACCTCAAGCCGGATTACCGGCCCGGCGAGATCTTCGAGCTCTTCGGGCGGTGACGAACGGCGCCCTGGCCGCCAGCTATCTGGCGAAGGCGACTCTGCGCCTCGAAATCCTGCCGATGCTCTTCGATCGGGCCGGCTACTCCGACGTGGTCCGCGAGGCGCAGGAGATCGTGGAACTGGCGCTCAAGGGAATGCTGCGTCAGGCGGGCATCGAGGCCCCGCACTGGCACGACGTAGGCGGCGTGCTGCGCGAGCACGCGAGTCGGTTCCCCACGGCGGCGGACGCCACGATCGACGACCTCGCGGAACTCTCCGCGTGGCTGCGCGAGAACCGGGAACTCTCGTTCTATGGAGACGACGACTTCATCCCGACTGAACGCTACACCCGCGAGGACGCTCAACGCGCGATCGACGGCGCCCGATCGGCGGTGTCCGTTGCCGGGACGGTGATCGGAAACGACGCGAAGCGGCACGGAAACCGCTGAGACGGATGGACAAGCGAGCGCTCTCGGAGCGCGAAGCCCGGACGATGTTCATCACGCCCGCCCCGCGCGGGATGCGGCAGGCGCTGGACTGCGCCGAGATTCTGAACGTACGGCCGCGCGTCGGCGTGCTGCCGCCGGTATCGACTTCACGAGTACCGGCCCCTGAACATGTCTTTTTCAAAGTTCGGGTTACAATCCGTCATGGATGATGGAGAGGAGAGTCCTCCCACGACGGGTTGAGCGAGCGGTGAACGAGGCGCTTGCTCGGCAGGCGGCCGTGGGCCTCATCGGGCCTCGTCAGGTTGGCAAGACGACGCTGGCCTGGCGGATCGCCGAGAGCCGGGACGCTCTCTACCTCGACCTGGAGTCCAGCGCCGACCGGATCAAGCTCGGCGACCCGAACCTGTTCCTTGGCGAGTACGAGGACCGGCTCGTGGTGCTGGACGAGATTCACCGGGCGCCGGAGCTCTTCCGCGACCTTCGTGGACTGATCGACCGGGGAAGGCGGCGGGGCAAACGCCACGGTCGCTTTCTGATTCTGGGGTCGGCGAGTATCGATCTGCTTCGGCAGTCCGGCGAGAGTCTTGCCGGGAGGATCGAGTACGTCGAGCTCGGACCGGTGGACGTTCTGGAGATCGCCGCCGAGGCCCCGCCTCTGACCTCGTTGTGGTTGCGCGGGGGATTCCCGGACAGCCTCCTCGCCGACAGCGACGCGGAGAGTCTGGCGCTGCGACAGAGCTTCGTGCGCACGTACCTGCATCGGGACGTGTTCGATCTGACCGGGAGGCGTTTGCCGGCCGAGACGTTGGAACGTCTGTGGACGATGCTCGCGCACGGCCAGGGTACGGTTCTGAATGCGTCGAAACTGGCTGCGAGCCTGGCCGTCAGCGCACCCACGGTGTCGACCTACGTCGATCTCCTGGTCGATCTGATGCTCGTGCGGCGGTTGCCGCCGGTTCGGGCGAACGTCGGCAAGCGCTTGGTCAAGTCGCCCAGGGTCTACGTCAGGGACAGCGGCCTGGTGCATGCTCTGCTCGGCATCGCCGACTACAACGCGCTGGCCGGGCACCCCGTCGCGGGCGCGAGCTGGGAGGGCTTCGTCGTGGAGAATCTCCTCGGGGCGGCGCCGCAAGGCGCCCGGGCTGGTTTCTACCGCACCCGCTCCGGCGCCGAGATCGACCTCGTCCTTGAGCTGCCCGGCGAGCAGCGGCCATGGGCCATCGAGATCAAGCGCGCGTCGGCGCCGCGGCCGAGTCGGGGCCTCCACCACGCGCGGGAGGACGTGAAGGCTGACCGCACCTACATCGTCGTCGGCGGCGCGGAGCGCTATCCGGTGGCGAGGGGGATTGAGGTCATCGGTCTCGCCGACCTGACTCGTCTCCTGGCCCGCGAGCGGCCGTAGGTGGTCGATGCGGCAACGGCGGCGTGACTCAGGCCGAAGCATGACCCGCGCACCAGTAAGCCCGGAGACACTGCGCTGGGCCCGTGAGCGTCGGCCCGGCGAGATCTTCGAGATTTTCGGACCGTGACGGGCGGCGCGCTCGCCGCCAGCTATCTGAGGAAGGCGTTTGCGGCGGAGAGGGTGGATGGACTACTTGGCGGTCCCGAGGCCGGTCGACGCGATCCTGTTCGCGAGGCCGAATTCGGCGATTGGCGGCGAGCTCTTGAGTGACGGCTAGAAGGAGAGCGTCCGAACGGCTTTCCTGGAGTTCCTGATCGAGCTTCACCAGGCTGCGACTGTCGATCGCTGACCGGCGCTGCCCGTGTTCGGCGCGACATAGGGCTCACCGGATCTCGACGTAGCGGGCGAGCCGCTCCACCTCGTCGTCGTCGACGTACTTTCCGATTTCGCGACGGAATTGGGACATCGCTTCGTAGGGACGGTACTCCTCGAACTCGTGACGCATGCGGCGGCCGACGCCGGGGATGCTCAGAATGTCCTCGCCGGAGGCGGTGTTCAGATCGATGCGGACGTAGACGTACTGGGCGAGTCGCGCCACTTCGTCGTCGTCGACGTACTTGCCGATCTCGCGGTGGAACTGGGCCAGCGCAGTGTAGGGACGGTACTCCTCGAACTCGTGGGTCATGCGGCGCCCGACCCCGGGGATGAGCCCGATTTCCTCGGAGGTCGCCTCGTTCAGGTCGATGGGGACCCAGATCGCGCCGTAGACGGCGTCGTACTGGTCTTCGGCCACGTGGGCGGAGACGACGGCGTGAAGGTCGGCGGCCTGCAGGAAGGGGCGGCCGTCCACGATGGCGGCGACCGCGTCTCCGTCGAGCCCGTCGACTGCGGAGAGTTCTTCCTCGCTGGCGAGGTTTGGGTTCAGCAGTCCGTTGTTCGCGCCGACCTGAGCGGCGGCGGGGATTCCGAGAGAGAACAGGACCGCGGTAGCCCAGATTAGGTTGCGTCGATTCATCGGCTGATCCTGAGTTGGGGTTGAGAGTGAGGGGGAGGCGGCGACCGCAGGGTCAATCGTGTGTAGCCGGGAGCACAGACGTCCAGCATGGCGAAGACGCTCCGGAGCTGGAGCTGCGCCACGAATCAGGCGGCTTCGGGTAGTCCGGCGAGGACCAGCTCGGATGGCTTGGGGTTGTTGGTGGGTGCGGTCTCGACGAACAACGTGACGCTATGGCGAAGGGCGGGATTCGGTCGCACCGGGAGTTCGGACTGGACCAGGCCGGCTGCGACCTTCTTTCTCGCCGCGTCGAACGCGTGAGCGGCCCAGGCGTCCGTGTCCTTGAAGAACCCGGAGACCTTCCGCTCGAACACGTCGAAGTCGGGCGCGTCCGCAGCGATGTCGTAGAGCGCGAGTTCCGTGTTCGTTTTCAGGTCGAGGTAGGCCTCGATCAGGGTGTCGCCCACGCCGGCGACGCCGCCCGGCTTCAGGCCGTGCGCGAGGAAGCCGTCCTCCTCCTCGGTGACCACGGCGCCCCCACGAAACTCGACGCCGGCGGCGAAGCCCGGGCCTTGTACGGGGATCTGTAATCGGAACACGATCGGGTAGACCGTGTCCGGCATGGGATCGATCATGTCGGTCTCGCTCTTCGACGTGGGAGGCGGGAAGGTTGGATCAGCGGCTTTCCCGGCCGGCAGCCGGGTGCTGGAGGGCGACGAGTATACCGAGCAGACCCAGCATGGTCATCGCTCCCGGCGCCAGGGTCGGCATGGCGCCGCCCAGACTCTCCGTGATGAGCTCGAGCCCGCCGGAGTTCGGGTGCAGCTCCTGCTCGAACTCGACGTTCGACTGGAAGTGGAAGTAGACGCCCAACAGTCCGGCGGGCACGTAGGCCGCCAGCAGGATGCGGAACGTCCGGACTGCGGTGCGGGACGGACGCGCGGCCAGCCACACCCCCACAGTCGTGCCGGCGACGATGAGCACCAACGGGATCCACTGCCGCCAGTCTTCGTAGTGGTCCAGCAGATACAACTCCGCCAGTAGCCCCACCGCTCCGAAGAGCAGGATGTACAGCAGGTACCGCCGCCAGGCCTCGATCACGGGGCCTGAGAGCCCTGCTCGTCGGCGAGCATGTTGCGGCGGTAGAGCACGTAGGCCTTGATCAGGGCGACGTCGTCGCGGGCGAGGACGGGGGCGAAGCTGGGCATGCCGAGGTCGACGAGGGCGCCTTCAAGCAAGGCTGCCTCGTAGGAGTTGAAGACGCGCTGTGACGATTGCCGCAGGTCCGGTGTGACGCCGCCGGAGACGGCGCCGTAGCCGTGGCAGACGAGGCAGTACTGGTTGAACAGCCGGCGTCCGGCGTCGATGTCCTCCGCCTCTGCGCCGTGGTCTATGCGGGTGACCCGGATCTCGCGGCGTTCCTGTCGCTCGATCGGCCTGCCGGTGGCGCCGAGGGCGTAGACGACGATCCGGCCTTCGGACTCGACGGCTTGCCGGGCCGAGCGGCTGCCGACGATGCCGAAGGCGCCGCCCCAGCCGGACATCACCGCGATGTACTGGGTGCCGCCGGACTCGAAGGTGATCGGCGGCGCGATGACGCCGCTGCCGGTGTAGCTCTCCCAGAGCTTCTCACCGTCGTCGGCGCGGTACGCGGTCAACTGGCCGAAGGGGGTGCCCTGGAAGACAAGGTTGCCGGCGGTGGCCAGCGTGCCGCCCGACCAGGGCATCGTGTACTGGGCCCGCCAGACCTCGCGCTGCGCGACGGGATCCCAGGCCAGCAGGTGGCCGGAGAGCAGGGCCGGCGGCGCGTCCTCGGCCAGCATCTGGCCTGAGAGGCCGGTGGCGTCGACGATTGCCTGCGGAATGTCCTCGGGAGACGCCGCGCGCACTCCCAGGTTCCACTGCCCCGGGGTGTACTCGTAGTTGGGATCCGGGACGTAGAAGTTCCCCATCTCCATCGCCGGGATGTAGACGAGGCCGGTCTTCGGGCTGAAAGCCATCGGGTGCCAGTTGTGGCCGCCGAGCGGCCCCGGCATTACGTTGACGGTCTGGTCGGTGTAGCGCGCTCCCGCGAGCTCGACCGGCCGGCCGCTCGCCAGATCGACATGGCTGGCCCAGGTGACGGTGACGAACTCCTCGGCCGAGATCAGTTCGCCGGTGCGGCGATCGAGGACGTAGAAGAAGCCGTTCTTCGGCGCCTGCATGAGAACCTGGCGGACGCGGCCGCCGATCGGCAGCTCGGCGAGCATGATCGGCTGCGTGGCGGTGTAGTCCCAGGTGTCGCCGGGCGTCGTCTGGTAGTGCCAGACGTACTCGCCGGTGTCGGGGCGGACCGCCACGATGGAGGACAGGAAGAGGTTGTCGCCGCCGCCGGGGCTACGCAGATTGCGGTCCCAGGGCGCGCCGTTGCCGACGCCGAGGTACAGCAGGTCGAGTTCCGGGTCGTAGACGATGGAATCCCAGACCGTGCCGCCGCCGCCTCCCGTCCACCACTCGCCGGTCCAGGTCTCGGCGGCCATTCGCATCGCCTCGTTCTCGAAGCCGTCCGCCGGGTTGCCGGGCACGGTGTAGAAGCGCCAGGCGCGCTCGCCGGTCTCCGCGTCGTAGGCGTCGACGTAGCCGCGCACGCCGTACTCGGCGCCGCTGTTGCCGATGATCACCTTGCCCCTGGCGATCCGGGGCGCGCCGGTGATCGTGTACATCGAGTCCTCGGGCACGGTCATCGCCGACCAGGCGAGTTCTCCGGTCTCGGCGTCGATGGCGATCAGACGGCCGTCGAGCGTGGCGGAGATCACCTTGCCGCGGTACAGGGCGGCGCCGCGGTTGACCGCATCGCAGCAGGTCTTGTTCGCGATCGAGCGCGAAACTTCCGGGTCGTAGGTCCACAGCGGTTCGCCGGTCACCGCGTCGAGGGCGTAGATCACGTTCCAGGCGCCGGTCGCGTACATCACGCCGTCGACGATCAGCGGGGTGGCCTCGAGGCCGCGCTTCGTGTTCGTCTCCTGGACCCAGGCGATGCCGAGCTGATCCACATTGCCGTCGTTGATCTGGTCCAGGACGCTGTAGCGCTGCTCCTTGTAGGTGCCCCCGTAGGTCAGCCAGTCGCCGGTGCGTCCGGCGGCGCCGATCAGAGCGGCGTCGTCGACCGCGTAGGCGGCCTCTGCCCGGCGGGGCGGCGGTTGGGCGACTGTAGCGGCGGTCAGGAATAACGACGCCGTAACCGCGCCCAGCGTCTGGACGCTAGAGGTACGTGAAGATCTCATGGTTTGGATTCTCCTTGAGCCTGGGAGCGGGGGCATCCCGCCAGCATCCGGACGATCACGCTGCTGTCCCGGCTCGTCGTCTGGGTCCCCTGACGGCAGCGTAAGGGCGACGAGGACCGGTGGCGTACCGCCGCCGCCGCGACGGCGGTGACGAGGCCGGATGTGTGGTCAGGACAGGAGCCCGATCAGGCGGGCGTAGACCGAAACGCTGGTCCAGATGCCGATCGAGAGAAAGCCGACCACCTTTGGCCAATGCCCGAGCGTTCCCTCTTCCGCGAACGCGACCCGGCGGCGGATCGTGAAGTTGAAGAGCAGCCCGATGACGATGATCTGCATCTTCCACCAGAAGAAGGGGCTGTAGTACTGCTTGAGCGCCGTGGACAGGACCTGGGGCGCGCCGGTCACGAACAGGGCGACGAAGCTCCAGATCATCCAGCGGTCGGCCTCGCGGGCAAGCTCGTTGAGAGGCGTCTTGATCAGACCGCGGCCGAGCAGCCGGATGTCGACCAGCAGGACGGCCCCGGCGAACGCCACCAGCGCGACCAGGTGAGCGCACTGGATGATTGGCGACGCCCAGGTCGCCTCCAGCATCCAGGCGCTGAAGGACAGGCCCTGCATCCACTCGAAGAAGGACTGCATCATGGAAAGGTCCCCGCGGCCTCTTCAGGCGCCGATGTTCAGGTTGTTCCACCACTGCGGCATCAGGCCGCTGTAGGCCATCATCCGTCCGGTCACCACGACGGCCGCCCACAACACCAGAGAGACGACGCCGGCGAGGCGGGCGTTCATCGGGATCTCCCGCCCCTCGTCCCACGCCTCCATCGACTTGGAGGTCGCGTAGTGGAACCAGAACATGTTGATGCCGGCGACCAGCATCAGCGCCATCTTGGCCCAGAAGTAGAAGTTGCCGTAGTAGCGCATCGGCTGGCTGTAGAGCAGCAGGCCGCCGGTGATCAGGTTGACGCCGTAGCCGGTCAGCGCCCACGGGAACAGGCGGGTCGGAATCTCCGACACCAGCTCCTTCTTCAGCGTCAGCCCGACGAGGCGCATGTCCCAGTAGGCGATCAGGCCGGCGAACAGGCACATGCTGACGACGTGAATCGTCAGCATGGTCGGGTACGCGTTCAGCGACTCCCGCAGCGCGATGCTGCTGGGAAGCGCGTCAACCCACTCGAAGAGGCTGCGCATGAAGGTCCGTGGGTACTCGCGAGCCGGAAATTGCGTCGCCGAGGAAAACTACTTGCAGCGGAGCGATTCCGGGTAGCGGCGATAGATCGCGTGGCAATCTTCGCACGCGCCGGCGAGATCGTTCGTCAGCTCGCTGACCGTGTCGCGGTCCTCTTCGCGCGCCGCGGCGTAGATCTTCTTCGCGACCTCCGTCAACTGCTTCGCGTATTTCCGGTAGTCCTCGGCGCCCACCGGCGCCGGCGTGCCGTTCTGGCACATGCGGTCCGGCTTCACGATCAGCGGTTCGACCTCGGCCAGGGCCAGGGCCGCCTGCTGCGGAACCTGCCAGCCGGTGTAGATCCCGGAGAAGAGGGAGGAGACGGTGCCGTCACCCTCTTCGGCCGGGTCCGGCGGGCGCCCAGGGTCGGTCATCTGTACGTCGAACAGGAAGTTCGAGTTCGGGAACAGGATGGCGCGCATCAACTCGGCGAGATTGCCGACCGGCTCCTCGTGCTCGGAGGCGTTGATCGGCGTCGCGGCGATCGCCGCGCAGGCCGCGAGAACAACGGCGGCCGTCAGGTTCTTCGAGCGCATATCCGGGATCTCCTTCGCCTCGGGGGCATTGACGGGTGGCGTCTGCGGTGCCGGCGCCGCGTTAGTGTAACCCAGAGCCCGGCGAGCCCGCGCTGACGGAGCGCAGGTTCGCGCCGCGCCCGGCGGCAGCTCCTTCGCCGCCGGCGGCCGCGGGGGCACCCTGAAGCCGGGCCGGCCGCGAGCCGGCTTCTCCTGGGATTCTAATCGCTCGATCCCTCCTCCGGGGCACTCCTGAGGGGTTCAGCCGACGCCGTCGTTGCGATCAGCCACTGCATCTCGAGCCCCGCGGTGCGGTGGATCGCGAACTCGGCGACCCGGGGATCGCCGACGATGCGCAGGAACTCCGCACGCGAGGGGTACTCGACCAGGGCCACCTGGTGGAAGTACTCGTCGGTGTCGCCGATGACCATCGAGTCGACCCGACCGGACCAGATCAGCCGGGCGCCCTGGGAGGTGACCCACTGGATCATCTGGGCGCCGTACTTTCCGTAGGCCTCCTGGCCGGACAGGCCCTCGTCGGGAGCGTCGGCCTCCTTCTTGAACCGCAGCAGGTTGACCATGACGACCGGGCCCTCGGCCGGCCCCTTCAGGAGTTCCTCGATCTGTTCGGGTTCGGGTGCGATCTGGGCCATGGCGCCTCCAGCGGCCAGCACGGCTGCGGCGAAAGTGATGAACGTAGCGGCGAAAACGGGTCGGATCATGACAGGCTCCTCTCTGGTGGGAAGTCAGGCGGGCGAGCTGACCGCCATGGGTTGGAACTTCATGTAGGTGAGCGACCGCCACAGCCACTCCAGCGGTCCGAAGCGGAAGCGGGCCAGCCACCACGGCGACCAGGTGAGTTGCAGAACCCAGATCGCGACCACGATGCCGGCCTGCCCCAGGCGGCTCACCTGCTCGTACAGGCCGAGGCCGTGGCCGTAGAAGATGAGCGTGCAGATGACGCTCTGGCTGATGTAGTTCGTGAAGGCCATCCTGCCGGCGGCCTGAAGTCGCCGCTGCAAGGCTGGGAGCCAGCCGTTCTGGACGGCGAGCATGACCAGGCCGACGTAGCCGAGGAAAACGCCGATCGAGCCGACGTAGTTGAACGTCTGCCCCTGGAACATCGAGTGCTCGAAGGCGAAGTCGTGCCGAGTGTTGTACAAGACGCCGAGCAGGACGACCGGCAGGCCCAGAGCGAAGCCCAGGGAGGCCATGCGCCGATAGAAGGCCGGTGAACTCCGGGCCGAAAGCACGCCGAGTTTGTAGAGCCCCATGCCGACCAGCATCAACCCGCCGCTGCGCCAGAGAAACACCATCAGGAAGACGAAGGTCTCCAGTTCGAGCGCGGCGATGCTGCGCGCGGGAAGCTGGGTGGCCCAGCCCGACTGGTAGGTCGCGGTTTCCGCTTCGACTTCGGCCGCCGGCGGCGTCCAGCCGGCGCCGAGGGCGGCGCGCGCATCGGGCGGCATGTTCGGAACGGCCGCCGCGATCGACAGGAAGAGGACGGGCGTGACCGCGGTCATTGCGAACCCGCCGACCAGCAGCCGGCTCGGCCGCAGGTTGCGCAGGCTGTAGAGCAGGAAGCCGCACAGCGCGTACGGCACGAGGATGTCCCCGTACCAGATCAAGTGGGCGTGCGCGAGACCGAGCAGGAGGAGCCAGAGCTGACGGCGGTAGTGGACCCCGGTGGCCGGGACGCCGCGCGCGGCGGCTCGCTCGCTCATGAGGGCCATGCCGGCGCCGAACAGGGTCGAGAAGATCGACATGAACTTCATGTCGAAGAAGACGTGGCTTACGAACCAGACCCAGACGCCGGAACCCGCCAGCTTGTCGTTTGCGACCGGGTTCAGGTACGCGGCCGTGACCATGGAGTAGCTCTGCACGTTCATCGCCAGGATGCCCAGCACGGCAAAGCCGCGCAGGACATCGATGGCCGCGACCCGCTCGGCGGCCCTGACCGGGGAACCGGCGGCCGGTCGAGCGACCGCCTCCCTCGCGGGGCCCGTAGCCGTCATTCCCGCCCCCTAGTCGTCGGCCAGAAAGGCCCGGGTCACCGCGACGAACTCGTCGAGCTGGTCGTGATGAACCCAGTGGCCGGCGCCGTCGAAGTTTCGGAGGTCGGCGTTCCGGAAGGCTCCGATCCGGCCGTCCTCGACCGGGTCGCTGGCCCAGCTCTCCGTGCCTCGCACCAGCAGGGTGGGGCAGGTGATCCGGCCCCAGATGTTGCGGAGTTCCTCTTCGGCTGCCTGATACGGAGGAATCGCGCGTACGTAGTTGTCGAACTTCCAGGAGTAGGTGCCGTCTTCATTGCGCGCCATGCCGTTGACCGTGAGATGGCGCGCCTGCTCCGCGCTGAGGAAGCTGTTGACCTCCTGCATCCGCTCGGCCGCGGCGTCGAGCGACGGATAACGTCGCGGCCGCCGTCCGGCGAGTTTCTGCATGTAGCCGATCCAGTCCCTCATCCGCTCGTCGACCGTCCGGGAACGCCGTTCGGCAAGGACCTTCGGCGCCGGGCCCATGCCTTCGATCGCAACCAGCTTGTGGACGTTGTCCGGGTACAGGCCGGTGTAGTGCAGGGCGATGTTGGCGCCCATCGAGTGGGCGACGATCCGGACCGGAAAACGGTCGAGCGCCTCGAGGAGCTGCGCGATGTCGAGGACGAAGTCGGTGATCGCGTACATGCCGCCGATCGCCCACTCGCTGTCGCCATGACCGCGCAGGTCCGGCGCCACGATGTGGTAGTCGCCTCGCAGCGCGTTCGCCACCCAGTCCCAGTTGTGGGCGTGGTCGCGGCCGCCGTGGATCAGCACCAGCGGCGGTTTGTCCTCGTTGCCCCAGTTCAGGTAGTGGAGCCGCAGTCGCTGCGAGACGTAGAACTGCGAAGACGGGCCGACGATGTCCCGAAAGGGACTGTTTCTGAAGGCGGTGCTCACGGGTTGACGTCGGGGCTGGGAGCGGGGGTTGCTGCGATCATGAGGTGCGCGCGAGCGCTCTCCTGTTGTTGGGAATGGAGGTTTGTCATTGGCCGCTGGCGTCGGGGCGTGGAGGGTTGATCATGATGTGCGCTCCCGCGGCGCCGGGGAACATCAGCCAGGGCGCGCCGGGCGCCGGGCGGGTCGTCAGACCGGTCGATTCGGGCGTCGCGTACGGCGTGTAGATCACCCAGCGCAGGTAGGCGTCGTTCACCTCGCCGGTCGCGGCGTCGAATCCGCTGCCGTGGAGCACGTACAGGGTGCGCGGTTCCCGCGGCATGGGCAGCCTGCCCTCGGCGATCTCCCGTTCGCGAATGTCGATCCGTTCCTGGCCTTCGATGCCCTGGGCGAGCAGTTCGCGGCCGCGCGCCATGAAGGGCTCGAGCGACTCGTGGTAGCAGGCGACGCTCCACTGCGCGTCGCCCGGTCGGGCAGCCAGGCAGACGAGGTCGTTGCTGCCGGCGCGGAGCTCGACCACCTTGCCGTCGGCGGTCCAGCCGAGCACGCGTGCGCCGTGCCGCCGGTCCTCCGGCGCCGCCTGGATGGCGGCGGCAAGCTGCGCCCCGGCGTCGGCCGGTTCGGCGGCCCAGGAGGCTGCGGCCAGGCAACCCAACGCCAGCACCGCGATCGTTGCGCTCAAGCCCCTCGTCCTGACCTTCACCCTGTACCTCCTGTTCCTGCTCGCATCGCGCGAGCGAGGGACAGCGTATCGCGGCCGAGTTGCCCCGTCCGCTAACCTTCGCCCGTTTCGTGGTCCAGGAACTCCCGGAGTAACGCACATGATCGATCTGCACTACTGGCCGACGCCGAACGGCAAGAAGGTCACGATCCTCCTGGAAGAGTGCGGCTTGCCCTACCGCATCGTGCCCTGCCGGATCGGCTTCGGCGACCAGTTCAAGGAGGAGTTCCTGGCCATCTCCCCGAACAACCGGATGCCGGCGATGGTCGACCACGAGCCGGCCGACGGCGGCGAGCCGATCGCACTCTTCGAGTCGGGCGCGATCATGATGTACATCGCCGAGAAGGCGGGACAGTTCTATCCCCGGGATCTGCGTGCGCGTCACGAGGTGAACCAGTGGCTCATCTGGCAGATGGCGAATCAGGGGCCGAAGTCGGGCGAGTGCGGCCACTTCCGTCGCCTGCGCGACACGGAGGGCGACCAGAGTTACGCCGTGCGCCGCTTCACCGACGAGGTGAACCGGCTCTACGGCGTGATGAACAACCGGCTCTACGACCGGCGCTTTCTCATCGGCGACGAGTACACGATCGCCGACATGATCTGCTATCCGTGGACGATTCGCTGGAAGGACCAGCAGCAGGACATCGAGGAGTTCCCATACTTCAAGCGGTGGTTCGAAGAGGTCGGCGCCCGTCCGGCGGTCCAGCGCGGCATGGACGTCTCCAGCGGCGAAGCGATCGACTACGCCAACCTCTCCGACGAAGAACGCGAACGCCTGAAGAAACTGCTCTACAACCAGCGCGCCCGGCCGGCGCCGGTGGGCGGGCTGCCGTAGCGGCGGGGCGGCGGCGTCGGACGCACCCGCCCGTCTTTGGGGCAGGAGGGGTCAGCTCCCAGCTGACGCTCGCGCTCTGGGGGATATGGAAGTGGTTGCGCTCGCTCCGCTTCACTCGCTTCGGTTGGGCGTCGGCTGGTGGAGTGTCGTCGGGCGTCGCTCGTTCAGAGGCACCTGGGAGCTGACCCCTCCTGCCCCAGACAGGCTGGACAGTGTCGTGTGGGCACAGCGCACCAAACTGGGCGCGCCGGCGTCCTCGCCGGCCTTTGAGGATCGCGCGAGGCGCTAGCCTCGCTCCTTTGCGAATGCGACTGTGCTGCGCAGCTCTTCGTAGGAACCGTGACCCGTGGCCGGCTCTACGATGCGCATCCATTCCTGGTTCCAGACGTGGATGACCTCCGGTGGCACCTCCCGGGTGCCTTCTCCCGACTTGCCCTTGCGGACCTTGGAGGTTGTGCCGGAGGCGGGGAGGCCGCAGGCGGCGTTGCGGGCGTTGCGGACGAGGTGGTCGTCGAACTTCGAGCCGTGTTCACGCATGAAGTCGATCGATGCCTGGCGGGTGGCGATCTCGATGCTGGGGTGCTTGGGGTCGAGGCCGAGGAAGGCGGCGACGCGGGCGGTGGCGGCGGGGGGGTCGGCGACGATGTCCTCGAAGCAGAGCCAGAGGGTGTCCGGGTCGAGACGCTTCGGCCACCAGGACACGAGGTGTTCCCAGTAGCGGCCGCTGCGGGTGCCGTGGAAGACGAAATCGAGGGCGAAGTCGCGGATCGAGACCGTGCCGGGCTCGAAGACCCAGCCGCTGAAGAAGTGGAAGAAGGAGACGAGTGAATCGACCGGGTCGCGGACGACGAAGATGTTGCGCCCGTCCTGCGGGGCCAGGTCCCGGCTCAGGTGAGTCTTGAAGGCGCGCGGTTCGGCGCGCTGGGGCGCGTCGAGGTCGAGGCCGACGTCGTGGGCGACTTCGATCCAGGGGACGACTTCCGTGATCTCGTCGAAGTCCATGTCGCCGCCGGTGCGGAGCCCGTGGACGATCTGCTGCATCAGGGTCGTGCCCGCCTTGGGGTAGGTGGCAATGAGGATGTCGGTGGGCCGCAGACGGAAGTTGCGTCCCCTTTCGACTCCCTCGCGTGTGGTGAAGCCGGCCATGCGCCGCGTGATGCCGTCGACGGTTGCAGCCCGGCGCGGCTCCTGTGCGGCGACGCTCACTCGAGCACCTCGGCCGACAGGTCGACGCCGACCGGGCAGTGGTCCGAGCCGGTGACGTTGGTCAGGATGAAGGCCCGTTCGACGAAGCGCATCGCGGCCGCCGAGGCGAGCACCAGGTCGATCCGCCAGCCGACGTTCCGCTCGCGCGCGCCATATGCCTGCCGCCACCAGCTGTAGCGCACCGTGTCCGAGTGCAGGCTGCGGAAGGTGTCGATCCAGCCGGCGTCGAGCCAGCGCTGGAGTTCCTCGCATTCTTCGGGCAGGAACCCGGAGTTCCTGCGGTTCTGTTTCGGTCGGGCCAGATCGATCGGCTGCGGCGCCGTGTTGAAGTCGCCCATGACGAGGACGCGATAGCCGGCTTCGCGCGCCCGGTCGACCTGGTCGAACAGGGCGCGGTAGAAGTCCAGCTTGTAGGGCACGCGGCTGTTGTCGCGCTTGCTGCCGCTGCCCTTGGGGAAGTAGACGTTGGCGACCAGCAGGTTGCCGAACAGGGCCAGTTGCAGGCGCCCCTCGGCGTCGAAGCGATGTTCCCCGAGCGACGTGCGGACCCAGGCCGGCTTGAGGCGGGAGTAGAGGCCGACGCCGGAGTAGCCGGGCCGCTCGGCGCTCGAGAAGGAGGTGTGCCAGCGCGTGGGCCGGCGCAGTTCCGGCGCCAGTTGTTCCGCACGGGCCTTGGTCTCCTGCAGCCCGACGATCTGCGCGCGGCTCTTTCCCAGCCACTCGAGGAAGCCCTTGCGCCCGGCGGCGCGCAGGCCGTTCACGTTCCAGGAGACGACGCGGATACGTCGCCGGCGGGGACTCAGATCCGGCTCCGTTTCGCCGAACCGACGTCGTACGACATGATCATCATGTCGCGGGTACGCCCGGAGCGGTCGATCACCCAGTCCGTCAGCAGGGCCTCGGGTGAGAAGCCGAGTTGTTCGAAGAGCCGGCGGGCGCCGATCTGTTCGCGCGTCATCTGGGCCACGAGCTTGAGCAGACGGAGGTCGTGCGCGAGGTCGAACGCGCGCCGGGTCAGGACGCGGCCGAGGCCGGAGCGGCGATGATCCTCGGCGACGAGTACGCGGATCTCGCCCAGGTGGCTCATCCACTGGGCGCCGCGGAGGTTCAGGCTGCCGTAGCCGACCAGTACATCGTTGCAGTGGGCGAGCGTGGTGAACCGGCTTCCCGAAACCGCGTCGCGGATCCAGTCCTCGACGATCGCCGGATCGGTGAGATCGGAGCGCAGGAACTGGAGATCGATCTCGGGCAGCGCCCGCGCGAGCGCCACGACGTCGTCGCGGTCGTCCGACCTCAGGCGGCGCAGGTCGTACACGCGGTTGCCGCACGTGACCCGATCGACCGAGTCCGTGTTCTCGTGGCGAGGCGCTGGATCAGCGGCGCGCCGGCCCGGTCCCGGTTGCGGGACCGCGGCAGTCAGGGCACTGCGGAGTACGGACATGTGGGAAGCCAACGATGCCGGCCCGGCCGGCCGATCGTTCAACGCTAGCACCAGCCGCCGGCTTCGGGCTACAACCTGAGTCGGGCGGTCGGGTATCGTCGCGCGCGAACCGAATCAGGGAGGTATCTCGATATGGCTCCGATCCCGAAGGGCGGTACGGTCGCGGTCACGGGCAGCGCCGGCTTCGTCGGCGGCTGGACGGTCCGGCTGCTGCTGGACAAGGGCTACCGGGTGCGCGCCTGCGTGCGCGACGCGAACGACCCGGAGAAGACGACCTTCCTGCGGGAGATGCCGGGCCATGCCTCGGGCCGCCTCACGATCCACTCGGCGAACCTGGACGAGGCCGGCTGCTTCGACGACATCTTCGCCGGCTGCCACGGCGTCGCCCATGTGGCGCACGTCAGCGACTACAACGACTTCGACTACGTGAAGCACGTCTGCGACCACATGGTGGAGAGCATCGAGAAGTCGGGTTCGGTGACCCGCGTGGTCGTCACTTCGAGCATCGCCGCCGTCATCATGGAGGCGGACATCTACGAGTTCGTCCGCCGGCCCGTCCTGTACGAGGACCGCTATCCGGACGAGTCGAACCCGAAGCGGACGCCGGAGCGTGGCCACGGTTACTCGATGAGCAAGATCTACGCTCAGCAGGCGTTCACCGAGGCTGCGGAGAAGAGTGGCCGCTGGGACGCGATCACCTGCTGCCCGGGCGACAACGTGGGGCCCATCCTGTCGGCGCACCAGAAGGAGAAGGGGCCCTGGCAGCACAACATCGAGCTGATGCTGCTGGGCGCGTGCGAGCAGACCCAGGCCTACCGGCCCTGGATGACGGTCGACGTGCGTGACGACGCCGAGTGCCACATCCGGCTGCTCGAGAGCGTCAACGTCAAGAATGGTGAGCGCTTCATCGCCTGGTCGGCGGACGCCGTGCCGGTGGAGGAGATCAACGCCGGCATCGACCGGCTGCTGCCGGAACTCCGCCACGACACGCCGGCGGTCACCGAAATCCACCCCGAACACATACAGAAGCGCGAAAAGGAACTGCGAGGCATCTGGGCCGGCGTCGAGCTGCGCAACGACCGGATGCGGGCCGCGACGGGCATCACGTTCCGTCCCTTCGACGAGTCCCTGCGCGACTGCGTGGAGTCCCTGATCACCGTGGCCGGGGTGGAGCCGAAGATGCGACCGGAAGAGGATCCGTGATGGCGACGCGCGCCGGCTGACCCGAAGAGCGGCGTGGCGGACGAGGCCGGAGGCAGGCGACGGATAGTCAACCGGCGCCGGTCGCCATGATCGCGGAAGATGCTCCCGTCGGCGTCAGCGCCGGTCCGCCACCCTTGGCCCCGTCCGCTTTGCCGCGCCATGCGGCGGGCGGATTCGTTCGCGGGTCGCCGTCGCCTTCGCGTTGCACGCGGCGTCACTGGAGGGCGGGATTCTCGCAAGAGTCGGTTAGTGTTCGCGACGTGGCGGGAGCATCGCCGGAAGGCCACGGAAGGAACCCGACAAGACCGGGAACGAAGGAGACGCCGCCGTCTCTCGAGTTGTTCACGGGAGCGGGTGGACTCGCGCTCGGTACGCGGGCGGCGGGCTTCAGGCACGTCGCCCTTCTCGATTGGAACAGCGACGCGTGCAGGACTCTCCGGGAGAACGTCAGGCATGGCGTCCTGCCCGGTGTCGCGGACTGGAACGTCGTCGAGGGTGACGTGCGCGACTGCGACTACGCGTCCTTCGGCTCGGTCCAACTGGTGGCGGGCGGCCCGCCATGCCAGCCTTTCAGCATCGGCGGCAAGCACCGAGGCATGGACGACGGAAGGGACATGATTCCCGAGTTCATTCGCGCCATACGCGAGGTCAAGCCGGCCGCGTTCCTGTTCGAGAACGTCAAGGGGCTGACTCGCGCGGCCTTCAAGAACTACCTCTCGTACATCGAATTGCGTCTCCGACATCCCGAAGTTCTCTCGCGACGGGGCGACGCCTGGGTGGATCACCTGGCGCGGCTCGAGGAGGTCCACACTCGAGGAAGTCGGGAAGGACTTCACTACCGAATCGTGCGTCGGCTGCTCAACGCCGCGGACTACGGCGTGCCGCAGACGCGAGAACGCGTGTTCATCGTCGGCATTCGAGGCGATCTCGACACGGAATGGCGTTTTCCTGAACCGACTCACTCACGGGAGAGGCTTCACTACGACCAGTGGGTTTCGGGTGAGTACTGGGAAGAGCACGATCTCGATAGACCCGAGTTGCCGGAGCGACTGGCCGGCGCCGTAAGTCGTCTTCCGACCATGTTCCCGCCGGTCCGGAAGCCCTGGGCAACGCTCCGCGACTCCATATCGGACCTTCCCGAACCCAGGCCGTGCCGCGATCGGCCGGACGCCCTGTTCCACAGGCTTCAGCCGGGGGCACGCGCGTATCCCGGACACACGGGAAGTCCGCTCGATCTGCCGGCCAAGACGCTCAAGGCGGGCGTGCATGGAGTGCCCGGTGGGGAGAACATGATCGCGTTCTCCGATGGGGCCGTGCGTTATCTGACCGTGAGGGAGGCGGCAAGGGTACAGACCTTTCCCGACGCTTGGCGCTTTACGGGAAGCTGGACGGAGACGATGAGACAACTGGGCAACGCCGTGCCCGTGAGACTCGCCGCCACCCTGGCGGCGAGCATCGCGGCGAGCCTGGTCCCCGAGGATGCCTGAGCCGAAGCCGTACGATCCGCTCGATTACGCCAACCTCACGATCAACCTGTCCGGGAGCTCATGGGGCGGACGCCCGGGAGCTTGCCCCTTGCGGAGCGGTTTGGCGGTTCCGGCGTCTACGCGCTGTTCTACGACGGGGACTACGAGCCCTACGCGCCCCTCTGCTCTTCCGACGCAACCCATCCCATCTACGTGGGCAAGGCCGTGCCTCCGGGCGCGAGAAAGGGAGCGGTCGCGCCGGATGAACTCGCTCCAGCGTTACACGGCCGCATACAGGAACACGCGAACTCCCTCGAGGCCGCCGGCAATCTCAGCGTAGCCGACTTCGCGTGTCGCTACCTGGTCGTTGTCCCGCTCTGGATCACGATGGCGGAGCGGTTTCTGATCGAGCGCTACCAGCCTTGCTGGAACGTCTGCATCGAAGGGTTCGGTCTCCACGATCCAGGCAAGGGGAGGCTCGGGGCACTACGCCCCTGGTGGGACACCCTTCATCCTGGGAGGCCGTGGGCAGCCAGGCTTCAGCCACGCGACCAGGCCGAAGCGAGAGCGCGTCTTCGCGCCTTCACCGCGCCCGGGACTACTCCAGGAACGCCTTGACGGTGCTCTCGAGGCGATCAAGGTCCTTGGTCTCGCACTCCCAGATGACGAGAACCCTCCAGCCCATTTCCCGGAGCGCTGCTTGATTCACCCGATCGCGCCGCGCGTTGCCGTCCAGCTTGTTCCTCCAGAAGTCGCGGCGCTCCGGTGACTTCGGCAGGCGGTTCCGCGAGCATCCTTCGTGGCGATGCCAGAAGCACCCATGGACAAAGACGGCCTTGCGGCGTGAAGGGAACACAAGGTCCGGTCGGCCGGGAAGGTCGTTCGCGTGAAGGCGGTAACGGTACCCCAGGCCGTGGATGAGCCGCCGAACCCGGAGCTCGGGCTTTGTGTCCCTGGATCGGACCCGGCGCATTCGCTCGCTTCGCTCGCGGGCGGTAAGGGTATCGAGGCTGCTTTGTTCCACTTGGGGCAGGCCAACTATAGAGAAACGGGGGTTTCCTGGCGGCGCTTCGGCGCAGTACGGCTCGGACGTGATCGCGGGGATCATGAACTTCCTGCTCAAGGAGCGCGGTCCGGCGGTTCGTTCGAGGTACTGATCGGCCTGTACGACGCGGTCGACGGCGAGTCCGTCACCGTTGCCGGCAACGCCGGCCTGCCCTAACCGGAACACCCGGGATGCGGTCTACAGCGGCGGCGGGTAAGTCCGTTCCGCGTTCAGACCTCTACCCGAGACCGCCGCATAGCCGGCGCGGCCTGGGGGAGGTGCATCCCGGCTTTCCGGCGGCCGCGGATGGCCCGTCGCCGTTCCCGCCCGCGTTCGACGAGGAGATAGAGCGAGGGCACGAAGATCAGCGTGATCAACGTCGAGGCGAGCAGGCCGCCGACAACCACTCGGGCCAGCGGCGCCTGGAGTTCGGCGCCTTCGCCGATTCCGAGGGTCAGCGGCAGCAGGCCGAGGGCGGTGGTCAGCGTCGTCATCAGGATCGGTCGCAGGCGGCGGCGCGATCCTCGGATCAGCGCCTCGTGGAGAGTGCAGCCGACGTCGCGGCGCATGCGGTTCACGTTGTCCACCAGCACGATCGCGTTGTTGACCACGATGCCGACCAGCACGACCAGACCGAGGAATGAGTTCATGTTCAGGGTCGTTCCGGTGACCGCCAGGGTCAGCAGCACGCCGAGTAACGAGAACGGCACGGCGGTCATGATGACCAGGGGCTGGACCAGGGACTCGAACTGCACCGCCATCACCGTGTAGACGAGGAAGACCGCGAGCAGCACGCCGATCAGGAGCTCCACGAAGACCTGGCGCTGCTCTTCCAGCTCACCGCCCATGTCGATCGTGAAGCCGTAGGGTGTTTCGATCCGCGCCAGCGCCGCCTCGACATCGCTTGCCGCGTCGCTGAACCGCCTGCCGTCGATGCCGGCGAGGACCTGCATGTAGCGTTCCTGGTTCTCCCGGTTGATGGACAGGGGCCCCTCGCCCGGATTGATGCTGGCGATCGAACCCAGGGGCACGATGTCGCCGCGCGGAGTGACGATGGGGAGCTGCGGCAACTGTTCGATGCGCAGGCGGTCCTCGGGCTGGAGCTGGACCCGGATGTCGAACTCGTCGCCCTGGTCGCGGAACTTGGTCGCCACCCGTCCGAGGACGTAGTGCTCGACGGCGTCGGCGACCTGGCTGCCGTTGAGGCCGAGTTCGGCGAGGCGGGCCCGATCGACCCGCAGGGTTCGTTCGAGCTGGCCGGACTCGCGGTCGAGCCGGGGATGGACGACCCCGGGAATCGCCGCCATCGCGTCGATCACGCGTTGGGCGAGCTCATCGCCCTCGTCCAGGTCGTGGCCGCGGATCTCGACGACCAGGCGGGCGTCCTGTCCGCCGCGCATCATGCGCATCATCATGTTGTTGGACGAGGCGTAGAGCTGGATCTGAGCCGCCGGGACGTCGGCGACGGCATGGCGGATCGACGCGAGGATCTCCTCCTGGCCGCGACTCCGATCGGTCAGCGGGGTGAGCAGGATCTCCATCGTGCCCTGGTTGGACTGGGCGGGCCGCCACCAGCTCTCGGGACCGGCGGTCGTGATCAGGCTGTCGAGTTCGTCGGGTCTGAGCGCGCCGCGGACCCGGGTCTCGATCTCTTCCATCGTGCCTGTGGTCTCGTCAAGCGGAGCGCCCACCGGCATCTCGACCTGCATGTTGAGCCGGCCCTCGTCGCTCTCGGGCATCAGCTCGAGACCGATGATGGGCACCAGCGCAAAGGAACCGAGCAGGAGGACGACGGCCGTGGCCATTACCAGGCCGGGTCTGCCGAGGGCCCACTCGATCATTCGGCCGTAGGCCATGTCGACCGGCCCGAGCTCGGCGACGCGATCGTCCGTCACCTGGCGGCTCTTCGGGACCTCCCGCAGCCAGCGGGCGGCGGCGGCCGGGATCAGCGTGAGGGCGACGAACAGCGCGCAGAGCAGGGCGAAACTGACCGTGATCGCCAACTGGTTGAAGAAGATGCCGGCGAATCCGGAGATGAAGACCACCGGCAGGAAGACGGCCACCGTGGTCAGCGTGCCGGCGGCGATCGCCATCGCCACCTCGTTGCTTCCGGCGACCGCCGCGGCGGTGGGGCGTCCGCCCTCGTGGAGCCGGCGGTAGATGCTCTCGAGCACCACGATCGACCCGTCGACCAGCATGCCGACGCCGAGCGCGATGCCGGCGAGGGAGATCACGTTCAGCGTGAAACCGTTGAAGTACATCAGGGCGACCGTCGCCAGCACCGAAATCGGAATCGCGGCGCCGACGATCAGGGTGGCTCGCATGTCGCGGAGGAAGAACATCAGCACGAGCACCGCCAGCACGGCGCCGAACAGAGCTCCCAACTGGACGTTGTTCACGGCCTGCCGGATGAAGGCGGCGCCGTCCATGAGGATCGTGATCTCGGCGCGGCCGGCGTAGTCTCGGTTGATCGCGTCGATCTCGCGTTTCAATCGATCCACGACCTCGACCGTGTTCGAGCCGGACTGTTTCATCACGAACATCCGCATGCCTTCGGTGCCGTTGATCCACAGCTCGTTCGTCATTTCGCGGATGCCGTCGTCGACCCGTCCGACGTCCCGGACCAAGATCGGCCGGCCGTCGCGGATGGCGACGATCGTGTTCTCGACGTCCACCTTGCGCTCGAACTCGCCGATCGCGCGGATCAGGACCTCCCGCCCGGTCTCGAGCATGTCGCCGGCCGAGACGTTCCGGTTCTCGCGGGACAGGGCGTTGGTGACCTCGCTCGGCGTGATCCCGAGCGCGGCCATCCGGTCGGCGGCGAGCTGGACCTGGATCTCCCGCACGCGGCCGCCCTGGATGTCCACCGACGCGACGCCGGGCAGGCGTTCCAGCCGCCGGCTGATCGTCTGTTCGGCCATGTGGCGGACCTGGCGCGCGTCGCCCGTGCCCGACAGGCCCAGGAAGACGACCGGCATGTCGGAGAGGTTGAACTTGAACAGCGTTGGTTCGGACGCGTCTTCGGGCAGCATGCCGCGCACGAAGTCGAGCTGCTCGCGGATGTCGTTCACGACTTCGTTCAGGTCGACGCCCCAGTCGAACTGGGCCTGGATGCTGCTCATGCCCTCCGCGGACATGGAATTCAACCGGTCGAGGCCGGTGACGGTGGAGAGCGCCTGCTCGACCGGCCTGGTGATCAGGCTCTCCATCTCCTCCGGCGCCACGCCCTCGTAGGTCGTGGTGATCGAGATCCGGGGCATGTCGACCTCGGGCATCAGGTCGACGGCGAGCTGGCGCATGGCGACGAGGCCGAGCACGACGACGCAGACGTAGAGCATGGTCACGCCCACCGGACGGTTGGCGGAGAGGCGGGGGAGGTTCATCCTCGGCCTCGGAATCCGGCGGCGCCGGTGGGGGAGGGCTGTGCTTCCGATGGTTGGGGCTCGTTCTGGACCACCCGGACGGGCGCGCCGTGGCCCAACTGGTTGTGGCCCATCGTCAGGACGAGTTCGCCGGCCTCGATCGGTCCGGCGATCGCGCTGTACTCTCCGGAGCGGCCCGCGACGGTGACCGCGCGCCACTGGGCGAGGCCGTCGACCGGCACCATGACGCCGGTGGAACGCGCGCCGTCCATCGCCACCCGTTCCAGCAGGGCGGTGCCCGGCACGATCAGGGCATTGTCCAGGTCGCGCAGGCTGACGGAGACGTCGGCGTACATTCCCGGCAGGAGCAGGTCGTCCGTCTCGGACAGCTCGCCCTCGACGAGGACGGTGCGGTCGTTGCGGCGCACCTCGCCGGCGAGCCGGCGCACGATGCCGGAGAATGTCCGTTCGCCCGTGGCCTCGGTGGCCACGTCGAAGGCGGCGCCGGTCTGGACCGCGGCAAGATCGCGTTCCGGCACCCGGAACTGGACCAGGAGCGGCGCTTCCTCGACCAGTCGGAGAATCGGCGTGCCCGGCTGGACCAGGGCGCCGCGGTCCAGGTAGCGGTCCGAGACGACCGCGTCGAAGGGCGCCCGCACGCGGGTATTGGCGAACTGCTCGGCGAGCAGCGCCTCGCGGGCGGCGGACTGCTGAACCTGGGCCTCCCCGGCGGCCAGGTTCGCCTTGGTCGTCGCGTATTGGGAGGTGACCTGCTGCTGCTCCTGCTCGGAAAGGAGACCCTGGTCGTAGAGCTCCATCGCCCGCTCATAGTCGGCTTCGACGCCGACGAGCTCGGCCGCGGCGCGATCGCGGTTCGCCTCGGCGACGCCGAGCTGGCCGCGTGCCTCCTGGAGCTGGTTCCTCACTTCGACGTCGTCGATCACGGCGATCACCGTGCCGGCTGCGACCCGCTGGCCGATTCGTGCCGGCACGTCGATCAGGAGCCCTGAAACCTGCGGCGAGATGTCGGAGACCTCGCCCACGAGTTCGCCCGAGTAGGCGGTGCGCACGGAGAGGTGCCCTCGGCGGGCCGCCTCCGCGCGCACCGGCACGGCCTGGGCCATCACGGCGTCGGCGCCCACCGCTGCGGCTCCGGCCTGCTGCGAACGGCCGAGGGCGATGACGGCGGCCGCCGCCAGGACCACGACTGCGGCCACAATGCCGGCGATCTGTGGGCCGCTGATCCGACGACGCTGTCTGCCGGCCGGTTGGGAGGCGGCTCGTCCGGTTTGAAGTATGGCCATCGTCTTGTCGTTCTTTCTGTTGCTGGTCCTGTTGGACGGTTCGTCTACGCGGTGCCGGGCCGGGAGTTGCCGTCGCGGCTCTCCATGGCGTTGAGGACGGTGCGGAGGCTGTCGGCGAGGATGCCGTAGAAGCGGATGAACCCGTCCAGACGGTCAGCGACGACGCCGGTGCCGTCCGCGCTCGGACGTAGGGCCTGCTTCATCTCCTCGGCCATGGCCTGCCGGTCACGGAATCGGTCGACGACCCGTTGCAGGAGGCCGGGCTGCTCGTTGATCTGGAAGTAGTCGCGTCGGTCGCCCGGGCGCGTGACCCGTTCGATCACGCTCATGTTCTCCAGCAGGCGGGTGTTCGTGCTGATGCTGCCTCGACTGACGCGAAGCCGCTCGGCCAGGTGGTCGAAACGAAGAGGTTGCGGCGACAGGATGAGCAGCCCCACGAGGCGGCCCGCGATCCTGGGCAGGCGGTCCTCTTCGAGTGCCAGCCCCATGCCCTCGATGAAGCGTTCCTCGGCGGCGTGAAGCGCGAAGTCGGCCGCCGCGGCGGGCTCGGCGGATCGGTCCGGGGCGGGAACAGGTTCGGAGACGGTCATGGGTCAGAGATGTTGGAACATCCGGTTTGTTTTGTCAAGACTGAACAAGATGAACGACTGGTGCCTGCGGCTTGCAGGCTTCCCGGTTGCGTTCTGCGGCGCGAGGCCCTAGTTTCGAGCGGTGCCGAAGTCAGGCGGCAGGCAGCGCCCACTCCTGGTGCCCCTCGCGGTGGGCCTTGCCATGCTGGTCTTCGCGCTGCTGCAGTTCAACGACCCGGATCCGCTGATCTGGGTGGGCTACTACCTGGCGGTCGCCGGCGCCTGCGCGGTCGCCGCGTTCCGGCCGCTGCCCCGGGTCGTGTTTCTGGCACTGGCAGCCGTGACGCTGGCGGGGGCCGTGCTGACCCTTCCCGGCTTCGCTGACTGGGTTCTGCACCGGCCGACCAGCGATCTCTGGGCACCAATGTCGGCCGACCGCCTGTACATCGAGCACAGCCGGGAACTACTGGGTCTCCTGATCGGCGGCGCCTGCCTGGTGACGGCGCACCGGCTCTCGCGGCGTGGTCGCTAGTGGTCGCCGCTTCGCGGCGGCGTTGTTGTCCGCGGGCCAGAAGGCCCGAGGCTACTCCACCGCAGCGCTCATCATGAAGCCCATCATCATCTCGTCGGTGGAGGGCTGGCCGAAGCGGACCGTGCGATTCGAGTCGAAGCCGTAGCGGGCCGCCTTCTCGGGCGAGTTGTCGTACCAGGCGGTGTACTCGATTCGCGTGCCCCTGGGAATGCGCTTCATCTGGTCGTAGTAGTAGACCGTCTGCCAGGAGAAATCGAACTCGGGCACCTCCAGCAGCACTTCGGTCGTGCCGTCGGAGTAGAACGCCTCGAAGCGCGCGGACTTTCCGCGCATGTGCATGTGCGGCATGAGCGCGATGATGTCCGTGTCCCGCTGCGCGACCGTGGAGTAGGGGCCGACCTGGTGGTTGCCGTCGTTCGGCGGGATCGCGAAGGTGAAGTTCATGATCGGCCGCAGCCCCGAGCCGAGCGAACGCTTGACGGGTTCATCGGCGAAGATGAAGCCGATCGACGACTGGTCCCACACGCCCGTGCCGTCGCCGGGCTCCTTGTGGTAGTGGATGTCGAACGTCACCCGCGATCCCTTCCTGAGCAGGAAGCCGTAGCCCTCCGGATACCGGTTGGCGTCGCTGCCGGAGGAGACGCCGCCCATGTAGTTGCCCGCGTTCTCCGGTGAGGGGGCGATCTGATCCTGGTTCGGGAACTCGGGAGGCGGCGGCAACTCGCCGTTCTCGTCCGGCGCCAGCAGGTGGAGGTTGAAGTGGTGGATGATGTCGCTGTCCGGCTTGCACTGGAACGCGACGACCCAGCGGTCCTCCGGCAGGTCTTCTTCGGTCAGAACGTAGGAGAACGCCGCATAGAGGTCTTCGACATCGTCCTCGACGAAGTAGGGCTCGGGCATCGTCACGACCAGGTCGGGTTCACCGACGACCCATCCCCCCGTGCTCGGGAACTCGCGCGGTGGCGGGGCGTCCGTCGCGTCGCCGGCGGTGGCGCCGGAGGTGGACCAGTTCACCAGGATTTCGATCTCGTTCGGTCCCAGCACGCGTTCGTTCGCGAACGTGCCGTCGTGTCGCGGGTGCGCGTCCCACGGTGGCATCTCGCGGGCGGCGACCGTGCGCGCGATCGATCTGGCCCAGGGTCGCACTTCGCTGTACGTGGTCAGGGCCATCGGCGCCCTCATACCGCCGTAGTTCGCGCCGGCCGGCCGGTGGCAGTCCTGACAGTGCATCTGGAGCACCGGCAGCACGTCGGCGTAGAAGGTCGGCGCGTCGCGATCGGCCGCGGCGGCGGGTCCGGCAGCCAGGGCGAGGACGAGCAGGGGCAGGGCGGCTTGTCTCATGGACCGAGGCTACCAGCCGGCGGACCGAGCCGGCGTTGGGTCAGGCGGTCGCCAACTGCTGATCGGGGTGCATCTCGTCGACATCGACGCCGACGATCCTCGAAACCCCCCGTTCCTCCATCGTCACGCCGTAGAGCGTGCTCGCCGCCTGCATCGTCAGTTTGTTGTGGGTGATGACGAGGAACTGGGTTTCGGCCGACATCCGCTTCAGCATGTCGACGAAGCGCAGGATGTTCGCGTCGTCGAGGGGTGCGTCGACCTCGTCGAGGATGCAGAAGGGCGAGGGCTTGGTCTGGAAGAGCGCGAACAGCAGGGCGATCGCCGCCAGCGCCTTCTCGCCGCCCGACAGCAGCATGAGGTACTGCGCCCGCTTGCCCGGCGGCCGGGCCTTGATCTCGATACCACACTCGAGAGGGTCGTCCTCGTCCATCAGTCGCATCTCCGCTTCGCCGCCGCGGAAGAGTTCCGTGAAGGTGCGCCCGAAGTTCTCGTTCACTTCGCGGAAGGCGGCGACAAAACGCTCGGAGGAGGTCCTGTCGATGTCGCGGATCGTGCGCTTCAGGCTCTCGATGGACTCCACGACGTCGTTCCGCTGCCCGGTCAGGAACTCGTGCCGCTCCTGGTGTTCGTCGTACTCGTCGGCGGCGAGGACGTTGACCGGCCCCATCCGCTCCAGCAGGGCTCGGCGCCGCGCGAGTTCTTCGGTCATCGCTTCCAGGTCGGGCGCCTCGTCGGTACCGACCACGCGGAGTTCCCGGTCGGCCAGGTCGCACCCGAATTCCTGGCTGTAGTCCCGACCCAGGTGCTCGGACTCCTGCTGCAGGCCGGCCTGCCGGATCCGCAGTTCCTCGATCCGGCCGCGCAGCTCGTCGCGGCGGGCGCCCTGCTCCCGGAGTTGCGCCTCGAGCTTACGGCCACGCTCCCGTTCTTCGTCGAGGGCCTGCTGAGCGCCGGCGGCTTCGTCCTTTGCGTTCGTGCGCTGGGCGAGCGCCTCGTCCAGCTCCCGGCGCGCCGCGGCTGCGGCGGCTTCGTGCTCGCCGATGCGCCGGCGTAGCCGCTCCGTCTCGGCGGCCCAGGCTGCGTCGGCCTCCTTGAGCGATGCGATCTGGCCCTCGACGCGTTCCCGTTCGCTTCGTTCCGAGGTGGCGCGCTCCTCGATCAGGTCGAGTTGACCCTGCCGCCCGGCTCCGGCGGTGAGGTGGTCTTCGCGCTCGCTGCGGGCACGTTCGACCGCGGCGCTCGCGTCGTCGGCCGCCTGCTCCAGGTCGGCGAGCCGGTTCTCGGCGTCTTCGATCTCCTTCTCGACTCCAGACCGCCTTGCCCCTCTCGCTTCGATCTCGCCTTCCAGTTCGTCGTGTTCGGCCCGCGCCGTCCGGTGCTCGGCACGAAGGGCGGCGCGCCGTTCGCCGATGTCCTCAAGACGCGCCTTCGCCACCGCCAGTTGCTCGCGAAGTTCCGCCGCGGCCCGCTCCAGGCGCTGGCCCTCCGCGGCGGCCCGGCGAATGCGCTCGCGCGCTGCCTCGATCTCGGTGCCGTGCGCGGAACGGCGTCGTTCGAGTTCGTCGATCGAGTGCTCCAGGTCCTCCATCTCCCGCTGGCGGCCGAGCGCGCCGAGCGCCGCCTGCTCGCCGCGGACCGTGACCCGGCCGGCCTCGATCCAGAGACGGTCCCGGCACAGGAAGGCGACGCCTGGGTGGTCCGGCGCCAGACGGTCCGCATCCTCCGGAGTCTTGACGAGGTAGGCGGGGGGCAGGGCGCCGCGGGCTTCCTCGGCAAGTCCGAGAGCGGACGGCAGGTCGCTGACGATCGCCGGATCCTCGACCGGCGGGAGGCGCTTCCCGCCGTTGCCGGCGCGCAGCAGCGTGGCCTGGAAGTCGGAGCCGCCGATCGCGCGGGCGATGACCAGGGCGTCCTCGTCAGCGGGTGTCATGACGGCACCCTGCAGCGGTCCGAGAAACAGGTCGAGGCTGTGCTCCCAGCCCTCGGGCACGGCCACCTCGTCTCCCAGGAAGCGGGGTTCCGGGAGACCCAGTTCGAGCAGGGCCCGCCGAATCTCGCTTCGCCGTTCGGCGTCGCGCTGACCCAGTTCGTCGAGCACGGCCGCCCTCTTCTGCGCCTCGATGAGCTCCTCGCGGCAGGTTTCGAGTTCGGCCTGCGCCTGCCTTCGACGGTTGCGGTCCTCTTCGAGCGCGGCGGCCACGCGCCGGGCGGTCCCGGTTTCGTTGTCCAGCGCCACCTCCAGGGACTCGATCTTGGTGCGGACGGCTCCGAGCTCCCGATCGATCGCCCTGAGCGCGTCCCGGCTGCGAAGGAGGACCTCGTCCGCGCGTTCGCGGCGATCGACCGCCTTCTCGCTGCCGATGCGTTCGGCGACCAGACGGCTGCGCAGTTCGCGCTGGTGCGTTCGGCATGCAGCGAGTTCGTCCAGGAGCAGGCGCTGCCGCTTGCGGGCTTCCGCGATCGTGGCGTCGGCCTTGCCGATCCGCCGCCGATCCTCCTGGACGGCGGCAAGGGCCTGCTCGCGTTTCGACTGGAGCTGCCGCCGCCGTCCGAGCAGAGCGGCCAGGCGTTCTTCGGCCGCCGAGCGGTCGCGTCGCCGCCGCTCGGCACTCTCGGCGCCGGACTCGAGTCGTTCGGCGATTTCAGCGAGAGTGCCGCGGGCGCCGTCGATCTGTGCCTGACGTCCCTCGATCACCGCGAGCAGCTTCGCCTGGCGCTCGTTCGAGCGCACGGCGTCCTCGGTGCGGGCTTCGATCACCTCCTGGCAGGCGGCGAACTCCGCGTTTCCCCGTGCGAGTTCAGCCAACAGGTCGGCCTCGCGGTCCGTTTCCTGCTTCAGGGTCGCGGCCAGATCGTCCAGGTCGGCCCGAAGGAGAACCCAGCGCTCCCGGAACACCTTGTCGAGCAGGTCGCGGTAGGCCTGCCGGCGCTCTCCGAAGCGACGGGCCGCGTTTGCCTGCCGTTTCAGGGAGCGCAGTCGACGCTCCACCTCGGCGATGATGTCGTCGAGACGGAGCAAGGCGGCGGTCGCGTCCTCGAGCTTGAGCGACGCCAGGCGCTTGCGGTTCTTGTAGCGGGTGATGCCGGCCGCTTCCTCGAGGAGCTTGCGCCGGTCCTGGGGTTTGCCCGACAGGATCATTCCGATCCGCCCCTGCTCGATCACGGAGTAGGCGCGGATGCCCAGACCCGTGTCCATCAGGATGTCGCGGACGTCCTTGAGTCGGACGACGCGATCGTTCAACCGGTATTGGGCGTCGCCGCCGCGGTAGATGCGGCGACCGATCGTGATCCGGCCATCCTCCGCTTGCGGCGTCGTGCCGTCGGTGAGGAAGGTGAGACTGACCTCCGCCATCCCCAGGGGCTTGCGCTGGTGGCTGCCGCCAAATATGACTTCCTCCATGGAGGATCCACGGAGGGACTTGGGGCTCTGCTCGCCCAGCACCCAGGTGACCGCCTCGGCCAGGTTGCTCTTGCCGCAGCCGTTCGGCCCGACGATCGCGGTGATGCCCGGCGCGAAGCGGCTGGTGATCGGCTCGACGAAGGTCTTGAAGCCGTTGACCTCGAGACGTTCCAGTTTGAGCATGGGTGCTTCGGGCAGCGGAGCGGCCGGCTGCCATGCGGGAACTTAGCAGCTTTCATGCATATGTCACAACTCGTTGTGTCGCGCCCGTAGGCTTTCCACAACATATAGCGCGAGCCGCTGACGGCTGATACGCTCCCGCGCCAGTGGCCGAACTGACCGTCAAGAGGACTCTGTTCGACGCCCGCCAGATGGCGCGAATGATGCGCCGGATGGCCGCCGAACTCGTCGAACGGGCCGGCGGCACGGACACGTTGATGCTGGTCGGCGTGCGCACTCGCGGCGTCCCTCTGGCCGACTTCGTCGCCGCCGAGATCGTGCGCACCGAGGGCGTCGAGTTGCCGGTCGGCATTCTCGACATCACGCTCTACCGCGATGATCTCTCGACGATCGCGCCGCAACCCGTGGTCAAGGAGAGCGTCTTGCCGGTGCCGATCGAAGACAGGATCGTCGTGCTCTGCGACGACGTGCTCTACAGCGGCCGGACGATCCGCGCCGCGATGGACGCGCTGATGGACTACGGCCGGCCGAAGGCGATCCGGCTTGCGGTGCTGATCGACCGCGGCCATCGCGAGCTGCCGATCCACGCGGACTGCATCGGCGAGACCGTGCAGACGACGGACACCGAAGTGATCAAGGTCTCCTACGCCGCCACCGACGACGGCAAGGAGATGGTCGAACTCCTCGAGCGCGAAGGGTGAGCGATCTCGTGTGGCAGCGCGGCGACCTGCTGGGGGTCGCCGAGTTGTCCACGGCCGAGATCATCCACATTCTCGACACCGCCGAGTCCTTCGTCGAGGTCGCGGCACGGCCGATTAAGAAGGTGCCGACGCTGCGCGGCAAGACGGTCATCAATCTCTTCTTCGAGCCGTCGACGCGCACGAGTTCCAGCTTCGAGATCGCCGAGAAGCGGCTGTCGGCGGACAACATCAACTTCGGGGCGTCGAGTTCGTCGCTGTCCAAGGGCGAGACACTCCTCGATACCGCGCGCAACCTCGAGGCCATGGCCCCCGATCTCGTGGTGATCCGTCATGCCCACCCCCGCGTGCCGCACGCGCTCGCGGCGCGCCTCGCGGCCGGCGTCATCAACGCCGGCGACGGCGCCCACGAGCACCCGACCCAGGCCCTGCTCGATGCCTTCACGATCCGTCGCCACAAGGGCCGCGTGGACGGCCTCAAGGTGGCGATCGTCGGCGACGTGGCGCACAGCCGGGTGGTGCGCTCGAACGTCCTCTGCCTTACCAGGCTGGGCGCGAACGTCACCGTGGCCGGCCCGCGCACGATGATGCCCGAGGAGCCCGAGGCGCTGGGCGCCACGGTCGCCTACTCGCTCGACGAAGCGACCCGCGGCGCGGACGTGATCATGATGCTGCGGGTGCAGTTGGAGCGGCAGGCGCGCGCCTCCTTTCCCTCGGAGCGCGAGTACTTCGACTTCTTCGGTCTCACCGCGGAGCGCCTGAAGGGCGCTTCGGACGACGTGATCATCATGCACCCGGGACCGATGAACCGCGGCATCGAGATCGCCAGCGAAGTGGCGGACGGCCCCTGGTCGGTGATCCTCGAGCAGGTGGCCAACGGCGTCGCGGTGCGGATGGCGGTGCTCTATCTCCTGGCCGGAGCCAGGAGCGGCGAGGAGACCCTGTGACGTGACGGCGGCCTTGGTGATCCGTGGCGGCCGGGTCGTGGACCCGAGCCAGGAACTCGACGGACCGGCCGACCTGCTGATCGAGGACGGCGCGGTCACGGCGTGCGGTCCGGGGCTCCGGACGCCGGAGGGCGCGGAGGAAGTGGATGCCTCCGGCCAGGTGGTGACCCCTGGGCTCATCGACATGCACGTCCACCTGCGGGAGCCGGGGCAGGAGTACAAGGAGACGATCGAGAGCGGCACGCTCGCTGCCGCCGCGGGGGGCTTCGTCGCGGTCGCCTGCATGCCGAACACCGAGCCGGTGAACGACGATCCCTCCGTCACCGAGTTCATCCTCCGGCAGGCGGAACGGGCCGGCTGGGCGCGCGTGTACCCGATCTCGGCGGTGAGCAGAGGCCTGGAGGGCCGGGAACTGACCGAGTTCGGGGCCCAGCGCCGGGCCGGTGCCGTGGCGGTATCGGACGACGGCCGGCCGGTCTGGAACGCGGCTCTCATGCGACAGGCTCTGCGCTACGCCCGGCACTTCGATCTGCCGGTGATCCAGCACGCGGAGGAACTCCAACTCTCGGGTGACGGGGTGATGCACGAGGGCGCGTTCTCGACCCGGCTGGGAGTCGAGGGGATTCCTGGCGCCGCCGACGACGTGATGGTCGGCCGCGACCTGATGCTCGCCGCGGACACGGGCGGGCGCTACCACCTGGCGCACATGTCGACCGTCCGCAGCCTGGCGCTGGTCCGGAGCGCGAAGGCGGACGGTTGCCGGGTCACGGCCGAGGTCTCGGCGCATCACCTGCTGCTCTGTGACGAGGATGTCTTCGATTCCGGCCTCGACCCGGACTTCAAGATGCACCCGCCGCTCCGCAGCGCCTCCGACCGGGACGCTCTCGTCTCCGGCATCGCCGACGGCTCGATCGACGCGATCGCGAGCGATCACGCGCCCCATCATCCGGACGAAAAGGAACTCGACTTCGTGGCCGCGCCGAACGGCGTGGTGGGGCTCGAAACGACGCTCAGCCTGTGCCTGGACCGGCTGGTGGGGCCGGGCGTGATCGAGCTGGCGCGGCTGGTCGAGCTGCTCTCGGTGGCGCCGGCGCGGATACTCGGCATTCCGGGCGGAAGCCTGGCTCCGGGCTCGCCCGGCGACGTGACGTTGATCGACCTCGACCGCGAAGTCGCGGTCGACCCGGCCGCCTTTCACAGCAAGTCGCGCAACACGCCCTTCGCGGGCTGGAAGCTGCGCGGCGCTCCGGCCGGCACGATCGTCGGCGGCCGGGTGATCGAGTTGCCGTAGCCGGCGGCCGCGGCGGTCGGTCTTCAACCGATGCTGCGGCCCCCGTCGACATCGAGGCAGACGCCGGTGAGGAAGGCGGCGTCGTCGGAGGCGAGATAGGCGACGGCGGCGGCGACGTCCTCCGGTTCGGCGAGGCGGCCGAGCGGAATCGTCGCCTCGAGGACCTCGCGTCCCTTCTCGCCCAGCGGCCGGCCGCCGGACGGCCCCTTCATGAAGTCCGTGTCGGCGGCGACCGGGTTCACCGCGTTGACCCGAATGCCGTGCGGAGCGAGTTCCGAGGCCAGGCCCCGGGTCAGCGTGACCACGGCCCCCTTCGTCGCGTTGTAGGCGGTCAGGCGCGGCCGTGGACGTACCGCGCCGATCGAGGCCGTGTTGACGATCACGCCGCCGCCGCGTTCGAGCAGTCGCGGCACACCGTGCACCGCGCCCAGATAGACGCTCTTGACGTTGACCTCGAAGATGCGGTCGTAGTCCGCCTCGGACAGTTCCCAGAGCGGCTTCGCCCGGTGGCAGTAGCCCGCGTTGTTCACGAGGATGTCGATGCCGCCGAAGGCGCCGCAGGTCCGTTCCATCAGACGTCGCAGGTCGTCGCCCTGAGAGACGTCGACGGTCTCGAAGAGGACTCTTGAACCGCGCTTCGCGAGTTGCGCCGTGGTCCGTTTTCCCTTCGACGAATCGATATCCGCGAGCGCCACTGCGGCGCCCTCGCGGGCAAGCCTCCGGGCGATCGCCCGGCCGAAACCGCCTGCGGCGCCGGTCACGACGGCGACCTTGCCGGTGAAGCGGGAGTCCTGGTGCACCGGGGTGTTGCTGCCGTTCGAGTCATCCATGCCGAGAGTCTCCCTGAATAGGGGGGCTACGCTAGCGGTCATCCGTGCGGCCCACAAAGGGGCGCACGGAGTGGGTCGCGGGTGGCGCGAGGCGCCACCCGGGTCTGGCGCCGGACGCGGGGAGTTGATGGAAGACCGGGAACCAGTCAAGCGGCATGTCGTCGTCGTCGGCGCGGGCAACGCGGCGCTGTGCGCGGCGCTCTCGGCGCGGGAGGGCGGCGCGTCGGTGACCGTGCTGGAACGGGCGCCCCGGCGGGAGCATGGCGGCAACAGCCGCTTCACGATGGCGTCGATGCGGTTCGCGTACGCCGATCTCGACGAGCTGCAGGAAGTTGCCGGTCCCCTGAGCGCCGAAGAGATCGGGGCGAGCGACTTCGGGTCCTACCCGGAGCGTCGGTTCCTCCAGGATCTGGAGCGGATGAGCGGAGGCCGGGCCGACCGGGATCTGGTCGAGACCCTCGTCGCTCGAAGCCGCCACACGTTGCGCTGGATGCGTGGGCTCGGCGTGGAGTTCGTTCCGCTCTACTCCGGTCAGGCGTTCGAGGTCGACGGCAAGCGCCGGTTCTGGGGCGGCCTGACGCTGCAGGCGCGCGGCGGCGGCCCCGGCCTGGTGGCTGCGCTGCGGCGGGCGGCGGAGAGGACCGGCATCGGGATCCTTCACGAGCGCCGCGCGGTCGGCCTGCTCATGGACGGCGGGGGGGTTCGCGGCGTCGAAGTCGACGAACCGTCGGGTGTCCGTTCCCTGCCGGCGGACGCCGTGGTGCTGGCCAGCGGCGGCTTCGAGGCGAACCGCGAGTGGCGGCGACAGTACCTGGGCGAGGGGTGGGAGGCGGCCAGGGTGCGCGGCAGCCGCTACAACACGGGCGACGGCATCCGGATGGCGCTCGAGGCCGGCGCGGCGCGCGCCGGACAGTGGACCGGCTGTCACGCGGTCGCCTGGGACCTGAACTCGCCCGAGGTCGGCAATCTGGAGGTCCGGCATCGATACCAGAAGCACAGCTATCCGCTCGGCATCGTCGTCAACGCCCGCGGCGAGCGATTCCTCGACGAGGGCGCGGACTTCCGGAACTACACCTACGCGCGCTACGGGCGCGAAGTGCTGGAGCAGCCCGGCCGGTTCGCATGGCAGGTCTTCGACGCCCGGGTCGCCGGTCTGCTCCGGAACGAGTACCGGCAGGCGCATGCGACCCGGGTGACGGCCGGCTCGGTGAAGGAACTCGCGGGCCGCATCGAGGGCGTCGACGAACGCGGTTTCCTCCGTACGGTGCGGGAGTTCAACGGCGCGGTACGGCGGGACGTGCCCTTCGATCCCAGCGTCAGGGACGGACGCTCGACCCGCGGCCTCGATCCGGAGAAGTCGAACTGGGCCAATCCGCTCGAGCAGCCGCCCTTCGAGGCGTACGCCGTCACGTGCGGCATCACGTTCACCTTCGGCGGCCTGTCGGTGGATGCCGGGGCGCGGGTCCTGGACGAGGCGGGGCGGGCGATGCCCGGCCTGTTCGCGGCGGGCGAACTGGTTGGAGGCCTGTTCTACGACAACTACCCCGGCGGCGCCGGCCTGACGGCCGGCGCGGTCTTCGGCCGGATGGCCGGCGCCGGGGCGGCGGGACGCGATGGCTGACCGGCGCTCCGGCGGCAACTACGACCTCTGGGAGATCCAGATTCACGGCCCGGGCGGCAACGTGCGCTACATGAGGGTCACGAAGTTGCGGCTACAGCTCGTCGTCTCCCTGGCCGTCGTGTTCCTCGCCTGTTTCGTCAACGCCGTCGCGGCGGCGCCGACGTTGATCCGGCTCGAGTTGTTCCGGGCCGACCAGGTCGAGTTGGTCGAGGCCCGCCTGCGTTTCGGCGAGAGGTTCGAGGCGCTTGCCGGACGCTACGCGGAGATCCGGGCCGTGGCCTCCGATCTCGACGACCGTCTCTGCAAGGTGGTTCTCGCCTACGGCGTCGAGGGGTCGGCGGCGGATGCCTGCGGATTGCCGATCGATCTTGGAATCGCGCCGGGGGCGACGATCTCCGCGGAGCAGACCCGGCAGGTGCGGGAAGCAATTGAGAAGGATAGGGAGGGTGTCGTCAAGCGCCTCGCCGGTCGCCTGGAAGCAGCAGTCGAGGTCGAGGCCGAGCGGCCCGACCTGGTCCAGTTCACGCCGTCCGCGTCCCCGCTTCGTGGCGACGACTTCGTTCTGGTCGCCCCCTTCGGCGAGACCACGAATCGCGTGACGTCGGTCCCCGAGTTCCACTACGGGATCGATCTGGCGGCTCCGGCCGGCGCGCCGGTCCGGGCGACCGCCGCCGGCCGGGTGACCTTTGCCGGTGGCGGTTCCACCCTTGGACCTGCGTGGAGACGTTACGGCCGCATGCTGGGAATCCGCCACGGCGACGGTTTCATCACCGTCTACGGTCACCTGGGAGACACCGAGGTCCGCGCCGGACAGCGAATCGAGCGAGGCCAGAGGATCGGGACGGTGGGAACGACCGGCTGGAGCGTCGAGCCGAACCTGCACTATGGCATCCTCCGCCGCCGGAACGATGGAAGCTACGAGCCCGTGGACCCGAGGATCCACATCCTCGACTACCGCTGGCGCGATGAGCAGGCCCTGGTCTCCGGCGTTGCGCCGGCGCCGGACGGCTTCCCGGCGTTGCCGCGGACGCTGCTGCGGTAGGGGTGGCCTTGTCCAAGTGAGATGCGAATGAAGTACCGAGCCGTGATCTTCGACCTGGGGGGCGTCGTCTTCGGTTCGCCCCTGCACGCGATCCGCCGCTACGAGCTGGCCAACGGGATCGAGGAGAACTTCGTCAACCGCCTGGTTGTCTCGGCCGGGCCGGCGGGGTCCTGGCAGCGGATGGAGCGGGGCGAACTGGTCATGGGACCGGAGTTCTTCGCCGCCTTCGACCGCGACGTGGAGGCGGCCGATCCGGCGGTCGCGGATCGGTTCTCGGCCGAGGACATGATGGCGGCGATCGCCGAGGAGTCGATGGCGCGGCCGCAGATGGTCGAGGCGCTGCGGCGGCTGCGGGCGGAGGGCTACACGGTGGCGGCGCTGACCAACAACTGGGTCAGCGAGGAGGAGCGCGAACCGGAGGACGTGGAGGAGGCAGCGATGCGGGCCGAGGTCCGCGCCCTGTTTCACGACTACGTCGAATCGAGCGTCGTCGGCCTGCGCAAGCCGGATCCGGCGATCTACGAACTGGCCTGCCGCCGGCTCGGCGTCGAGCCGGGAGAGGCCGTGTTCCTGGACGACATCGGGTCGAACCTGAAGAGCGCGCGGGCCCTCGGCATGACGACGATCAAGGTCGACGACCCGGACGAGGCCCTCGCGGAGCTGTGGCGGACGCTCGGGTCCTGACCGGGCGCCGCCGTCAGCCGGTCACCGGCCCTGCGCCGACTCCGGCTGGGTGAAGGTCAGATCGACCATGGCGGTGAGGCCGTCGAGCAGGGTGACGCCGGACCGCATCGTGCCGAGACGTTCGTGCCAGGCCTCGATCGTGTAGGTGCCAGGCGGGAGCCCGCGAATCTCGAACGAGCCGTCCGGTCCGGTGACGGCGAAGTAGGGATGGCTGAACACCGCCAGGTAGGTCGACATCCACGGGTGAACGTCGCACTTGATGCGAAACGCCGGCTCTTCGTCGGTGAAGGAGAAGGTGGCGCGCTTGATGGCCCCCGGCATGGCGCGATTGAAGGGCGCGTTGATCTCGGACAGCGAATGGACGTTGTGCAGCAGTTCATCGGAGTTCAGGACCAGGAGATCCTGGCCGACCATGATGCCGGCGACGCGGGGCGTGTACCGGCAGCCCACCTGGTCGATGACGGGAGGCTCGGCCAGGGGGTACGGTCCAGGCGGAAGGTTGTCGGCGACGTAGACCAGGACGTTGGCCAGCCCGGCCTCTTCGTCGACGTCGAGAATCTCGGGGAAGACGGGCTCGGTGTGCTTGGCGGCGCAGGCCGGGTCGGCGTCCATGTTCAGGGGTCGCAGGCGGGGCAGGTCGCCGTCGTAGCGGACGGCGCCGGCGATCGTGCTGCTGCCGAGCGGCTCGGTGGGCGGGGCCTCGGCGGCCGGTTCGGACGGCGGATCGCTGCCCCCGTCGCCGCCGCAGCCGGCCAGGACGAGAGCCAGGGTGAAGACAAGGAAGGCCGTGAACGAGGCGGATCGAAGAGTGCAAGTCGGTATGCAGGCCATCCGCGCATTCTAGGCGCTCGGGCTCGCCGCTTCGCGGCCTCGCGCTTCCTGCCGGCCAGAGGGCCGGCGCACCGACAGGCGCCGCGCGGCGTGCGGTCCGTTTCCTTGACCCGGATGGGGGCCGGTGTTAGCTTCCGCGCGATTCGTGGTCCGGCCCGCCCTTGAGGGTGCCGCCGCCCTATTCCCACGCCCTCGATGGCACAGAGTCAGGACAACACTCACGAGCCCGTCGCTGGACGTGCGCCGCTGATCGTCGGCGGCTACGACTTCCGTTCGCTGACGGAAGCGGTTGCGGAGCCGGTCGAGCGCAAGACGCCGATCGGCTGGTGGCTGTTCTTCCTGCCGTCGCTGGCGATGCTGGGCCTGTTCGGCGTCTCGATCGGCTGGCTGTTCTGGGAAGGCACCGGCATCTGGGGCCTGAACAACCCGGTCAACTGGGGCTTCGCGATCGTCAACTTCGTCTTCTGGGTCGGCATCGGCCACGCCGGCACCCTGATCTCGGCGATCCTGTTCCTGTTCCGCCAGAAGTGGCGCACCTCGATCAACCGCGCGGCCGAGGCGATGACGATCTTCGCGGTCATGTGCGCGCTGGTCTTCCCGGGCATTCACGTCGGCCGGGTGTGGGTCGCTTATTGGATGTTCCCGCTGCCGAACCAGATGGACATGTGGCCGAACTTCCGCAGCCCGCTGATCTGGGACGTGTTCGCGGTCTCGATCTACGGCACGGTGTCGCTGATGTTCTGGTACGTGGGCCTGATCCCGGACCTCGCGACGATCCGCGACCGTGCGAAGACGCGGATCAAGCAGATCGCCTACGGCGTCTTCGCGCTCGGCTGGCGGGGTTCGCACCGCAACTGGCTGCACTACGAGCGGGCCTACCTGATGCTCGCCGGGCTGGCGACGCCGCTGGTCCTCTCGGTCCACTCCGTCGTGTCGATGGACTTCGCCACCGCCCAGTTGCCGGGCTGGCACACGACGATCTTCCCGCCCTACTTCGTCGCCGGCGCGATCTTCTCCGGCTTCGCGATGGTCATGACCCTGATGCTGATCTGCCGGGTCGTGTTCAAGATGGAGGACATCATCACGATGCGCCACCTCGAGAACATGGCCAAGATCATGCTGCTCACGGGCTGCATGGTCGGCTACGCCTACGGCATCGAGATGTTCATCGCCTGGTACAGCGGCAACCCCTACGAGCAGTTCGCCTTCGCAAACCGGGCCCTGGGTCCGTACGCCTGGGCCTACTGGATCATGGTGAGCTGCAACGTGATCACGCCGCAGTTGTTCTGGTTCAAGAAGATGCGCAACCACATCGGCTGGCTCTTCATCTCCTCGATCCTGATCAACATCGGCATGTGGTTCGAGCGCTTCGTCATCGTCACTTCGTCGCTCCACCGCGACTTCCTGCCCGCGAACTGGGACTACTACCAGGCGACCTTCTGGGACTTCGCCTCGCTGATCGGGAGCTTCGGTCTGTTCTTCACGATGTTCTGCCTGTTCGCCCGCTTCCTGCCGCTGGTGGCGACGGCGGAGGTCAAGACGGTGCTGCCGGAAGCCGACCCGCATCAGGGCGAGGAACTCGTTCGGGTCGTGCGGGGAGGCGGCGATGCGGCTGCCGCGCCTCAGGCCGCGCCGGCCGGTGGGGGAGGGGCCTGACATGGGCCTGATGCAACTGGACGTCCCGGAAGCGTCCGGCGGCTACAGCCACTACGGCGTGCTGGCCCGCTTCCGGACCGCCAAGGAGCTCTACCGCGCCTGCGAGGCGGTCAGGGACGCCGGCTACTCGAAGTGGGACGCGCTCACGCCGTTCCCGGTTCACGGCCTGGAGAAGGCGATGGGCCTCAAGCCGTCCAAGCTGCCCTTCGTCGTGCTGGCGACGGGTCTTGGCGGCGCCGGACTCGGCTTCGGCCTGCAGAGCTGGGTTCACATCATGGCCTATCCGCTGGTCATCAGCGGCAAGCCGCTCTTCACCTGGCCGGCGTTCGTGCCGGTGACCTTCGAGCTCGGCGTGCTCGGCGCGGCGCTGGGCGCCGTGCTCGGCATGTTCGCGTTCAACAAGCTGCCGACCTACCACCATCCGCTGTTCCGCTCGCCGAACTTCGCCCGGGTGACCGACGACGGTCTGTTCATCGCGATCGAAGCCTGGGATCCGAAGTACGACGACCAGGACACGGCCGAGTTCCTGAGCGGGCTCGGCGCGGCCGAGGTCGAGCACGTGCCGATCGAGGATCCGGCGGATGACGGAGACGGGGCAGAGGGCGCCTGATGGCACACGGACCGCGCATCGTCGATCTCGATCGACTGGTCATCCGGCCGGGCAGCGGCTGGGAGCGCCTGCCGCCCGTCGCGGGCGCGGTCGGCGTCGTCTTTACGGCCTTGTCGATCGTGCTGGCAAGGGGCTCCGGGGAGAGCACGAAGCAGTTCTTCCACTCCTGGCTCGTGGCCGTCGTCTTCTTCCTCTGCATCGGCCTGGGCTGTCTGTTCTTCGTGCTGATTCACCACGCGACGAAGGCGGGCTGGGGCGTCGTGGTGCGCCGCCTGGCCGAGAACCTGGCCTGCACGGTGCCGGTGCTGGCGGTCCTGTTCATTCCGGTCGTGGCCCTGGGCATGTACGACCTGTTCCACTGGACCCACGCCGACGCGGTGGCCCACGACCGCTTGCTGCGGGTCAAGGAGCCGTGGCTGAACGAGACCGGCTTCTGGATTCGGACGGGGATCTACTTCGTGGTCTGGAGCGGGTTGGCGCTCTACTTCCGGAACGCGTCGCGGCGGCAGGACGACAGCGGCGACGAGACGCTCTCCCACCGGATGGCGCGATTCAGCCCCGTTGCCGTCGCCCTGTTCGCGGTGACGCTGACGTTCGCCGGCTTCGACTGGCTGATGTCGCTGGAGCCGCACTGGTACTCGACGATGTTCGGCGTCTACTTCTTCGCCGGCACGGTCGTCTCGGCGTTCGCGGCGCTGACCGTCCTTACCCTGGCATTCGAACGGTCGGGCCACTTCCGGGGCGTGATCACCGGCGAGCACTTCCACGATCTCGGCAAGCTGCTGTTCGCCTTCACGGTGTTCTGGGCGTACATCGCCTTCAGCCAGTTCTTCCTGATCTGGTACGCCAACATCCCGGAGGAGACGAACTGGTTCCTGAGCCGCCTGCACGGCACGGACCTCAACCCGGCGGACTGGCGCCCGGCGACCATGCTGCTGGCCATCGGCCACTTCGCCGTCCCGTTCTTCTTCCTCATGCCCCGGACGATCAAGCGCAATCGCACCCTGCTCCTGGTTGGCGCCCTCTGGATGCTGGCGATGCACCTCTGGGACGTGTTCTGGCTGGTGATGCCGAACCTGCACCGGGAGATGACGTTCAGCCTTCTCGACCTGACCTGCTTGCTCGGCGTGGGCGGAGTGTTCCTGGCAACCGCGGGCTGGTTGCTGAACCGCGGCTCGCTGGTGCCGTCCCGGGATCCGCGGCTGGTCGAGTCCCTGGCCTTCGAGAACATCTGAGGCGTCGCCGACCCGCGCCGTCCGTCAGTCGTTCGTCTTGTTCCACTCGCCGGTCCTTGCTACGCTGCGCACCGTCCAAGGACCTCTCGCAAACACTCCCTGTCAAGGAGCATCGACATGATTCCGAAGCAGACGATCCGCGTCTGTGCCGTTCTTCTCGCCCTCGCCCTGGCTACCTCCTCGGTGGCGCTCGGCGGCACGATTGTGGGCAAAGTCACGTACGAAGGCCGGACGCCTCCGCAACGTCCGATGAGGATGGACGCCGACCCGAAGTGTGCCGAGAAGCACAGCGGCACGGTTCTCGACCAGACGTTCACGATCGGGGATGGCGGCGGCTTCGCCAACGTCTTCCTGGTAGTCACCGACGGCCTCGAAGGGAAGTCCTTCGATGCGCCTTCGCAGCCCGTCGTCATGGACCAGAACGGCTGCATCTACACGCCGCGCGTCATGGGCATCCAGGTCGGGCAGCAGTTCAAGGTGCTGAACTCGGACGGACTGCTGCACAACGTCCACTCGCTTTCCAAGGACAACCCCCCGTTCAACCGGGCGATGCCGGCCAGCGTGACCGAGGCCGACTACAGCTTCGACAAGACGGAACGCTTCCGCATCAAGTGCGACGTCCATCCCTGGATGACTTCCTGGGTGACGGTCGTCGATCATCCGTTCTACGCGGTGTCCGGCGCCGACGGCTCCTTCCGCATCGAGAACGTACCGGCCGGCACCTACACGATCGAGGCCCGGCACGAGTTCGAGAGGTTCAAGATCTACTCCGAGACCGTTGAGGTCAGCGACAGCGCCACGGCGACGGTGAACTTCGTCTTCAAGCCGGAGTAGCCCGGGAACCCCAGAAAGCAGCAAGAAAGGAGCGGCGTCCATGGCGGAGCCCGTTCACGCTTCACCCGCACACGAAGAGCATCACCACGAGCAGAGCTTCTGGCGGAAGTACATCTTCTCGACCGATCACAAGGTGATCGGCGTCCAGTACGCCGTCACCGGACTGGCGTTTCTCCTCTTCGGGTTCGGCCTGATGATGGTGATGCGGTGGCAGCTCGCTTATCCGGACACACCCATTCCCTGGTTGGGCTCGCTGCTCGGCGAGAACCGGGTGGGTGCGAACGGCAGCATGCTGCCGGACTTCTACAACGAGCTCGGCGCCATGCACGGCACGATCATGGTGTTCCTGGGCGTCGTGCCGCTGGCTGTCGGCGGCTTCGGCAACTTCGTGATGCCGCTGCAGCTCGGGGCGCCGGACATGGCGTTCCCGCGCATCAACATGATCAGCTACTGGTGCCTGTTCATGGGCGGCGTGACGATGTTCGGCAGCTTCTTCCTGCCGAACGGGGCCGCGGGCAACGGCTGGACCTCCTACTCGCCGCTCGCAGACACCGCGCTCAACGGCCAGACGGCGTGGCTGATCGGGATGATCTTCCTGATCACGTCGTCGCTGCTCGGTGCGATCAACTTCATCACCACGGCGATCCAGTTGCGTGCCCCCGGCATGACCTGGATGCGCCTGCCGTTCTTCTGCTGGGCCCAGATCGTCACCGCGTTCCTGCTGCTGCTCGCCTTCCCGCCGCTCGAGGCCGCGGGCGTGCTGCAGTTGATGGACCGGGTCGCGAGCACGAGCTTCTTCATCCCCGAGGGCCTGGTGATCGGCGGCGAGGTGGCGGAGTTCAGCGGCGGCGGCAGCCCGTTGCTCTGGCAGCACCTGTTCTGGTTCCTCGCCCATCCCGAGGTCTACGTCCTGATCCTGCCGGCGATGGGCATCGTCGCCGAGGTCATCGCGAACAACTCGCGCAAGCCGCTCTGGGGCTACCGCTCGATGGTGTACTCGCTGATCTTCCTCGGCTTCATGAGCTTCATCGTCTGGGCGCACCACATGTTCATCACCGGCATGGGCTCGGTGATGTCCACGTTCTTCCAGACGACGACGATGATCATCTCGATCCCATCGGTGATCATCCTGAGCGCGCTGTTCATCTCGCTGTGGGGCGGCTCCATCCGCTTCAACACGGCGATGCTGTTCGCGCTCGGCTTCCTGCCGATGTTCGGCATCGGAGGACTGACGGGCCTGCCGCTCGGGCTGTCGGCGGCGGATATCCCGCTGCACGACACCTACTACGTGATTGGGCACTTCCATTACGTGGTCGCGCCGGGAACCCTGTTCGCGCTGTTCGCCGGCGTCTACTACTGGTTCCCGAAGGTCACCGGGCGCAAGATGAACGAGTTCCTGGGCAAGCTCCACTTCTGGCCCTCTCTCGTCTTCATGAACGGGGTTTTCTTCCCGATGATGATCCAGGGCCTGAACGGCGTCTCCCGGCGCCTGGCCGACGGCGGCATCACCTACGACTTCGCCGGCGAGGTCGCCGGGCTGAACCGGATGATGTCGGTTTCGGCCTGGTGCCTGGCGGTGGCCCAGATTCCGTTCATCATCAACTTCTTCATGAGCATCCGGAACGGCAAGAAGGCCGGCCGCAACCCCTGGAACTCGACCACCGTCGAGTGGTTGGCGCCGTCGCCGGCTCCGCACGGCAACTTCGATCAGCCGATCGAGGTTGTGCGCGGGCCGTACGAGTACAGCGTCCCGGGTAGCGACAAGGACTACGTCCCACAGGCCGAACCGGCCTCCACCTGACCGTTCGAGGGCGCACAAGAGATGGAAATTCCGTACACGGTAGAAGCCCACCCCGAAACGGGCCTCAACAACGGCAAGATCGGGATCTGGCTGTTCCTGACCTCGGAGGTCATGCTGTTCGGCGCGCTGTTCGCCACCTTCATCATGCTTCGCCTCGGGTCGGACGGGCAGTGGGCTCACATGCAGGAAGAGGCGGAGCTGAACATCCCGCTCGCGACGATCAACACGATCGTGCTGATCGCCTCCAGTCTGACGATGGTAATGGCCTGGGCTTCCCTGATGCGCGGGCAGTTGGGCCGGTTCAAGCTGTTCGGGTGGGCCACCGTCGGCTGTGGCGGCATCTTCCTCGTCATCAAGTACTTCGAGTACACGGCGAAGTTCGCGCACGACCACTTTCCGTCGTCGAACACCTACCTCGCGATCTACTTCACGATGACGGGGCTGCACGCCCTGCACGTGATCGGCGGCATGGCCTGGAACGCCTACTTCACCGGGCCGGGGTCGAAGCTGTTCCACACGAACCGGCAGTGGTTGACCGACCGAGTCGAGCACTCGGGGCTGTTCTGGCACTTCGTCGACCTCGTCTGGATCTTCCTCTTCCCCGTCTTCTACCTCCTGTAGGTGACGGCCTGATTGCCTCATCCGATAGCTACCCTGGAGCAAGTTGCAGCCCATGAGTGACCACGCCGATCTCGACAAGACCGTCCGCACGTACATCCTGGTGTTCGTCGCCCTGATGGTGGGCACCCTCGTTACCGTTCTGGCGGCGGAACTCGATGTCTCCGTGCCGTTGGCGATCACCATCGGCCTGTTCATCGCCACCGTGAAGGCGTCTCTGGTCGCCTGCTTCTTCATGCACCTGATCGACGAGAAGAGGGTCATCTACTGGGCTCTGGCGCTGACGGGAGCGTTCCTCGTTGCCTTGGTGGCCCTGCCACTGCTGACCTCTGTGATCGACCAGCTCGGACACTTCACCTCCGGCGGAGGCGCCGAGCCGCACTGATCGAACCATGAACCTGAAGGTCATTCACATCGTCTTCGTGGGCAGCGCCGTCCTGCTGGCGCTGTTCTTCGGCGGTTGGTGCCTCGCCCAGGGCGGCGGCTACGCGGTGGGCGCCTTCCTGTCCTTCGCGGTCGCGGCCGCTCTGGTCTGGTACGGCGTCTGGTTCTGGCGCAAGATCACGACGCCCGAAGAGGAGTGGGCGCGGCGCCGCAAGCTGTTCCGCACGATCCCGGTCGTCGCCGCGGCCTGGCTGTTCGCTTCCGAACCCGCGGCCTGGGCCTGCAGGGCCTGCTACGGCGGCCTGGGCGACGAGGGCGTCGGCGGGGGCATCTTCGGCGGCGGCGGGGGCGGCGGAATGCTGGACGCCGCGCGTGCCGGGGCCTGGTTCCTGCTCGGCTCGGTGTTCGCGATGCAGATCGCCTTCGTTCTCTTCTTTCTCTATCTCCGGCGCCGCGCGCGCCGGTTCCGCGAAGACCCCGTGCCGCCCTGGTGGAGCACAGTTGAGGAGCCTCTCAAGTCATGATGGATGCCATGTTCCCGGTGGCTGCTTCGGAGCACGCCGGCGAGATCGACAACATGATCGACGCGGTGCATTACCTGATGCTCGCGCTCTTCATCGTCTGGGGCGTGTTCTTCGTCTACACGCTGATGCGCTTCCGGGCCGGCCGGAATCCGAAGGCGGACTACGTCGGCGTCAAGAGCAAGGCGAGCACGGTTGGCGAGGTGCTGGTCGCGATCGCCGAGGGCATTCTCCTGCTCGGCTTCTCGATCCCGATGTGGGCGGAGCGGGTCGACGAAGTGCCTGACGAGTCCGAAGCAACCGTAGTGCGCGTCGTGGCGCAGCAGTTCGCGTGGAACGTCTGGTACCCGGGCGCCGACGGCGAGTTCGGCGCGGCGGACGTGAACCTGGTCGACGAGGCGACGAACCCGATCGGCCTCGACCGCGATGATCCGGCTGGCGCCGACGACATCTGGACGGTCAACCAGTTGCACCTGCCGGTCCGCAAGGCGGCGATCATCCACCTGTCTTCGAAGGACGTGATCCACAGCTTCAACCTGCCGAACATGCGGATCAAGCAGGACGCCATCCCCGGGCTGTCGATCCCGGTCTGGTTCGTCCCCACGATGACGACCGCCCAGATCCGGGAAGAGACGGGCAATCCCGACTACGTCTACGAGATCGCCTGCGCCCAGCTCTGCGGCAACAGCCACTACTCGATGCGGGGCTTCCTGACCGTCCACACCGAGGAGGAGTTCCAGGCCTGGCTCGACGAAGAGGCGTCCTACCTCGGCGACAGCGACGACGACTTCTTCGACTTCTGAGGCCCGGAGAAATCGTGGCGGTTCGGCTTGCGGCCTTGGTACTGGGTGTTGCGTTCACCTCGCCAGGTTGGTCGCAGACACCCATCGGGGGAGATAGCGTTGGGGCTGCAGGGCGCGAGCAGGCAACCGAATTGGAGAGGTTCGAGAGCCGCACCGGCCGAGCTACGGTGCTTGGCTACACCGTGCTTGGAGTGGCTGGTAGCGTTGAGGTGTCGGCTCGAGAGTACCGTGATGCCGGTCACCCTGCCGACGTTACTGCGGGACTGCTGCTGGAAGTCACGCAATGGTACCCCTCGGAAAGATCCCGGGCGTCCTTCGTTGATGAAGACGAAATAGACGGTCTTCTTCGCGGCATCGACTACATTCTCCAGAACGCAACTAGCGAAGTCACGCGCTTCTCGAACTTTGAAGTCCGTTACAGAACCAAGGGCGGTTTCGGTGTAGCTGCCTTCAGCAGTGGCGAGACCATCGGAGTGGTCTTCCAGAGCGGAGACGTTCAGTACTCGTTTGGTCGCCTTGTGCACTTGTGGCAGCTTCGAGAGTTGATCGTCCGGGCACAGGCGCTCTTGAGAAAGGATGCCTGAACCGCGACTTCCCGGCGAGCCTGCGGGGGCAGAAGCTGGGTGCGACGGCGTCTCGCCGGCATCCGGCGCAAAGCGCGGGTTCTGGACTTTCTGCCGCGTTAGCGGCTTCCCGGACCGAACTCCCGTTTCACGGCTGCCCACAGGGCGTCGGCGTCCAGTTCGAGTTCGGGCCGGTTGGGTGACCGCCACTTGCCGTTTTCCGGCGCGTGGACGGCGTAGAAACCGTCCTGAAGCACCAGGAACGTGATGAGACGGCGCCGAGGATCGACGATCCAGTACTCTTGGATCCCGGACTGAGCGTAGAGGCTGAGCTTGTGGATCTGATCGCGGCTCGCGGTTGACGCTGAAAGGACCTCGACCACGAGATCGGGCGGTCCCTCGATCCAGTTCTGGATGATGCTCCGGTTTCGCCGGGAGATGTAGAGGATGTCGGGCTGTACGACCGAGTGGTCGGCCAAGTGGACGTCCATCGGCGCTACGAGCGCCATTCCGCCGGTCCCTTCCGCCGCGGCGGCGAGGAGGCGCCAGAGCTCGGTCACGAGATACTGGTGGAGGGGGATGGGACTGGGACTCAAGTACAACCTGCCGAAGATCAGTTCGCAGCGGGGTTCGTCGGGCAGGACCGCGTAGTCGGCCCGGCGGTACGGCCCGAGCTTCCCGTGCAGCGTGGGCGGCGGCTGATCGAGCAGCGTCACGGACATGCAAGGAGTATACGGTTTGCGGCCCGGTCGGCGTCCAAGGCTGCGCCGACTTCCTCGAGTCGAGCCGCCAACCGAGGGCCGCGCCTGACAGTATCCATGTTGTCAAGAGGCGTTGCGAGGCGTGAGCGAGGCGTGTGAGATCGGCGTTCGGGGTTGGTTGTTGCTTGCGGCGATTCTCGGGTCCACGATGGGGGTTCTGTCACGCAGCGCCGTGGCTGTTTCGGGGTTCCCAGAGACGGTCCTGCCGGAGCAGGGCGTTAGCGAGGACGATGAGCTTGCGCATGACGGCCGTGATGGCGACCTTGGGAGGTTTGCCGGCGTCTTTCAGGTTTCGGTAGGTCTTTCCATGTCGGGATGGATCGGATCGCGGCGAGTGCGGGCATGTAGAGCATGCGGCGGACCTGGCTTCGGCCTCCGGAGATGAAGCCGTGTCCCTTCCAGAGGCCGGATTCCCTGGTCATCGGGGCGAGGCCGGCGAGGCTGGCGGCGGTGGATCGGTTCAGTTGGCCGAGTTCGGGGCATACGGGCGATCAGGCCAGCGGCGGTGATTTCGGAGACGCCGGGTATCGAGATGAGGATGTCGGTCTTGCGGGTGGAGCAGCTTTCTGATTTCCGCGTCGATCCGCTCGATCTGCCGCTCGATCTGTTGGAGACGGTTTCGGTTCTGGCGTTTGAGAACCGCAAGGCGGAGGTGCTTGCCGCGGTTCAGGATGGCGGTTCGGTCGTCGACCAGCGCCTCGCGGGCGGTCTGGAGTTCGACCAGATCGCGCCGTGCCGAGGAACTGACCGGAGTCAGGGGAAGGTCGTCGACCGTTTGCGCCATGCGCGCCAGCACTCGAGCGTCGATGGGGTC
>JAAXHG010000139.1 GCA_012270995.1 Vicinamibacteraceae bacterium
GCCGACCGGACCCTGCATATCCCGCCTGGTAGTGGCAAGATGAAAAAGGACCCCGTGGCCATCTGAAAAGGGACCCCCTGAGCACTCACGAAATGGCGGTCCTGTGGCGATGGATCGAGGGACGAGACACGGTTCGTCTCGTCGACATCGCCAGGAGGGACGCGGAGGTGATCAGGATGAGTCAGTGGGCCGAGATCCGCCACCTGCATCTGGTGGAGGGGGTACCGAAGAAGGAGATTGCGCGGCGGCTGGAGCTGGACGTCAAGACGGTGCGCCGCGCCGTGGACCAGCCGACGCCGCCGGTGCGGGTGTCGCCGCCGCGGGTCAGCAGCCTGGACCCGTGGCGGGACCAGATCACGCAGTGGCTGCGCGACGACCGGAAGTTGACCGCGAAGCGGGTCCGGCGATTGCTGCTGCCGCTGGCCGGCGCGGTCTCCCCGCGGACGGTGCGTCGCTACGTCGCGGCGCTGCGCAGGCGTGTCACGTCGAAGGAGGCCTTCGTGCACCGCAGCGTGGCTCCCGGCACGACGATGGAGGTCGACTTCGGCGAAGCGTGGGTCGACATCGCCGGGACGCCGCGCAAGGTGAAGTACCTGGTGGCGACGCTGCCGTACTCGAATGCGTATTTCGCCAAGGCGTACCCGGTCGAGCGGCTTGAGTCGCTGCTCGACGGCATCGAGTCGGCGTTCGCTTACTTTGGCGGCGTGGTCGATCGCGTGGTGCTGGATAACACCTCGCTGGCGGTCAAGGAGATTCTGGCCGGTCGGGACCGGGTGCTGACCGAGGCGTTCGAGGCGTTCCGGGGCGCGTATCCGTTCCGGGCCGAGTTCTGCGCGCCGGCGAAGGGCTGGGAGAAGGGTTCTGTCGAGGGAGGTGTCAAATACGTCCGCGGCCTGGTGTTCCGGCCGCGGCTGGCGGTCGACAGCTGGGCGGCGCTCAACGCGACGCTCCTCACGGAGTTGGAGGCCGACCTGCCGGCGCGCCACCTCGACGACGGACGCTCTGCAGAGGAAGCCCTGGCGCTGGAGCGGCAGCATCTGCGGGCGATGCCCAAGCACCTTCCCGCCACCTGCCGCGTCGTCGCGCGGGTGGCCGACAAGTTCGGGCATGTGCGGGTCGAGCACATCACCTATTCGGTGCCGATCCGCTGTGCCTACCAGCCGGTATGGGTGAAGCTGTATCACGACCGGGTGGCGGTCGCGGTCGGCGCCGACGTGGTGGCGGAGCATGGCCGTGCGTTCTGCCGGGGCTCGAAGGTCCTCGACCCGTTCCACGTGCTGCCGCTGCTGGAGCGCAAGCACCGGGCGGTGGCCGAGGCGACGGCGCTGATCGACTGGCGGCTGGCGCCGGTGTGGCAGCAGGTGCGGGACGAGCTGGCCAGGCACACGCGCAAGCCCGATCAGGAGTGGGTCCGGATGCTACGGCTGATGGAGACGCACCCGGCTGCGGCCGTCGAGCGTGCGGTGACGACCGCGCTCGAGCGGCAGTCGCCGCGTCTGGAGACGGTACGGCTCATTCTCCGGCAGCAGCAGGCTGGCCCGCCGCCGGTGTGCCCGCCGGTGTCGGAGGTGCACCCGGAGCTTGCGCAGATCACGGTGCCGGTCCCGATGCTGGCGGCCTATGACGCGCTGGTGGAGGGCCGTTGCTGATGGCGACCACGATTATCGAGCCCCCGCATCTGGCCGCGGACCTGAAGACGCTGTACCTGTCGACGATCGCAGATCAGTGGCGGCCGCTGGCCGAGCAAGCCGTCCGCCAGCGTCAAGGGCCGGCCGACTACCTGGCCGAATTGGTGCATCTGGAGGTGACCGGACGCCGGGAGCGCCGCATCCAACGCCGCATTCACGATGCCCGCTTCCCGATGCTGAAGACGCTCGACGCCTTCTCGTTCGAGGCGCAACCGGACCTGGACCGCGAGGCGGTGCTGGCGGTCTTCGACTGCAGCTTCGTCGCCAAGGCCGCCAACGTCGTGTACATCGGTGGAGTCGGCACCGGCAAGACGCACTTGTCCATCGCGTTGGGGATGGCCTGCTGTCAGCACGACTACCGGGTGCGCTTCGTGACCGCGGCCGAGTTGGTCACGCTGCTCGTCGAGGCGCAGCAGCAGGGCCGGCTCGCCCGCAAGCTCGCCCAACTCGCCCGCTTCGACGTCATCATCCTCGATGAGCTGGGATACGTTCCGCTCGACAAGGTCGGCGCCGACCTGCTGTTCGGCTTTATCAGCCAGCGCTACGAGCGCCGCAGCCTCGTGGTGACGACGAATCTGCCGTTCGCCCGCTGGTCCGAGGTCTTCCTCGACCCGACGGCCGCCGCCGCGGTCATCGACCGGATCGTCCACCACGCGACGGTGCTTCAGACTTCGGGCAGCAGCTTCCGGCTGGCAGCGGCGAAACGGAACCAAGCGCCGACGGCCGACGAGGAGGGGGAAACACGTTGATGGTCCCGGACCCTGCTCGGAGAATCGGCTGTGGGTCGCCGGATCGCGCCGAGCACCTGAACGCCGGTTACGTAACCGTGCACAGTTGAGCTGGAACACTCGGGGGAATGGTGGCTGACAGGTACACGGCTCGCCTTCGGCTTCGCGAGACAACCGCTGTTGCGGGACCGTGTGCCGTATCCGCGGGGGCCGTACAAGTGCTCCCACAGCGATCATCGTCGATGACTGATACGGGAACGACGTTCATCCGCAGGATCTCGATGAGCCACCGGCTCGTCCGTTCGCAAACCACGCGCCACTCTGCCCCGGCCTTGCGGAGCGGAGCGGAGGATTCGCGCGCGGCCGAGCGTCAACGCTCATCCGAACGTGGTCCGCGCGCGCGAGAGCACCGCCTCCAGGCTCGCCTGGCGCAACAACCGATGCCGCTCGTCCCCACCGGCAACGCGTGCGCCAAACGAGCCTTCCGCGGCACTCGGGTGGTCGCTCGACGGAACGCCCTCTCAGGTTCGTCGTCGATCACACCGTCCGGCCCAGCCCGGACGTTCCGTCTCGCGAGGGTACCCCGACCGGGCATGACCAACACCAACGTCCGGCTCGGAACCCACCGTCCGCACTCGGACGTTCGCTCCGCCGATCGGTTCCAGAAAGGAGGTCAACAACTGACAACAGACTGACGAAACTGGGGGGTCCCTTTTCACGTGGCCACAGGGGTCCCTTTTCAAGTTGCCATTTCCATATCCCGCCGCTGATCCTCATCAG
>JAAXHG010000187.1 GCA_012270995.1 Vicinamibacteraceae bacterium
GTACCCCGGTGAGATATCCGGGCTAGAGACGCCGTGCATCGAAAGTCCGTCGCGGGGTAGTCCGGGCTCGATCCGCCTCACGACTGACAGTCATGGTAACCTCAGTGCAGCCGATAAGAGGGGCTGTACACGTAGGGCTCGCCTGGAGGCCTTGGAGGGTGACATGGAAGGCTGGAATGGGAAGCTGACGGCATGACAACAGAGGCTGGCGGGCCGTGCGCGGGTTCTGGAAGACGTTGGCGGTGCGCATCGATTGGAGCGGTGCTTGTGTTCGCCTCGGTCGGGTGTGCAACGCGAGTCGTCGCTGCCACGCAGCACGACGAACGAAATGAGGAACTTGTCCAGGTGGCGGAGCAGTTCGTAGCAGAGTTGATCAAGAGCGCGCACGAGATCGTTTCGCGAAATCTGGACCTCGCGTTCGAAGAGAACAGGCGTACCCGACGCAGTGCGGCGCGGAGCCCCGTAGGCGCAAGCGGAGCAGACCATGTACCGTCCAGCGACCACACGGCGAGAGTGCCCAGCGGCGGATCGATCTTGGTGCGTGCCGCTTCAAGAGCAGAATCGGCCTCCGTGGCGTCCGCGGTTCCTGAGCTTGAGTTCCTCTTTCGACGCCATTTCGATTGGTCGGCGATCCGGGACATCGTCTCGGCGGGCCTTGAGTACGAACTCGGTTACGTGCCCCTTAGCGGCCGCGATGTTGAAGAGGAGATCGCCCAAGAATACGCGCGGCTTCTACGGTCCGTGCTCTTCTTCTACTCCGGGGAAGAAGTCTTCAAGCTTGACTCTAGCCAGATTCATCCGAACGGGGACGTGACAGTGCACTTGGAGCTGTCGAGTCCGACTGTCCGGCCGATCAATCTGCGGGTGCGCGTGAGGTCAGCCGTGGGCCGACAGCCGCTGGTCCTCGACATCGGTCACGAAGATCTCAGCATCCTACAAGTCGCGAGGGCGCGAGAGTTCGAAAAATGGCTCGCACGAACCCGGCCGCGCTCCTCATCTGAAGGCACAGCGGCCCCAAGACATGAGTAGGTTCGTCTTGGTCCCGACGCTCGTAGTCGCCGTTCTTGCGGCTTCGGTGTGTGTGTGGGTGCTACGAAAGCAGCGCGGCACCGCGAAACCGGCTCCGTCGGCGTCGGTGATCTTCGCCGAGTGGCCGGAGCAACGTCTGGTTCTCGGAGACCTACTCAGCCTACCGAGTGCGGGGCAAGGCGAGCGACTCACGCGAAATTCGAACGACCGCCAGTTTATCGCCTTTTTCACGGTGAGACCCGAAACATGCAACGACGTATTCAATGAAGTCGTCGAGTTCGCCGACGTTCTCGGGGAGGCTGACGGTCCCGCTGTCGATTCGGTTCTTCTCGTTGCCAGTGACGACGCGGACGGAGTCCGCTGGTTCGCGCAGACAAGAGAGGTGGCGTTGCCTGTTCTCTACGAACCGTCGAGCGGCCAGTTGGAGGATCTCAGACAGTTCCGCGGCCACCAGGTGTACGACCAGATGATCGTGGTCGAAGCCGTTAGTGATCGCGTGGGTTCCGTCGTCCTCCGGGTCCCGTTGAGCACCGCCGTCACCCCCCTGCAAGCCAAGAGAGACTTGGTTTCACGCATAGGTGAGAAGCGATGAAGTGCCCGGAAAAGCGCTGTGTCTTCGTGACGAGTCTCACCTTGAGCGCTGTCTTGGTTGGCGGCGGCAACTGCCCCTCACCTCCTACCCCGCCCCCTGTGCCGCAGGAACCCGTCCCCATCGTTGAACTTCTGGAGGAGTACTACGGGCCGATTATCTACGATCCAGATGTGGAGCTGCCTTTCAGCGAAATCAGTATCGACACCTTGACTAGCGGCGCGGGCTACGGTTGTCTCGAATGCTACAACCCGAACTGTTGGGCGTTTCTTCCAGTCGGCCGCCACTGGTGCCTTCAGCAATTCGAGATCGTCGCCGGCCTCCGAAGGCAGTCAGCTTGCATCGCTTCTAGTTCATTCGATTGCGTCATGTAGGTGGACTCCAAGGGCGTGGGCCTGCAGGTTAACGGCAAAGGACCGATGGCATTCCGATATCAGCCATTGATAGCTACAGCTAGAGTCGCTTTGTGCTTCTTTCTCTCGGTCGTTCCGCTGGCTGAAACGGTTTGCGCGAGTTCGAATGTGTGCGTGGCGCTGAAGGCAGGCGGAGGAGAGCCGGCGAGCGACCTGCACTTCGGACGGCCGGTCCGAATCGCGGACCGACAGGGCACATTCGCGCTAGGAGAGCCGATAGCAGGCGTCTTGGACGGGTCTGGAGGTCTGTTCATCGCTGACGGAGCCAACCTGCGAGTGGTGGCCTTCTCGAAGGAAGGCAAGCCGTTGCGGCGGTTCGGTGGACGAGGGCGGGGCAACGGACGGTTTCTTCAGATCAGTGCCATGGCCTTGGTTGGCCGGAATCGGCTGGGAATCGTGGATCACGCTCGTGGCATTTTTTCACTCTGGAATGGGTTCGGCGAACTTCTTTCGGAACGACCTCTTGGCGAGGATATATTTCATGTTAGGCGTATGACGCTGCTCGACACGGACGAGTTCGCGGTGCTTGAGGAAGCGGGAAGCCCAGAAGATCGCGGTTGGGTTCTGAACGTCCGAGACGCGATCACTCTGAGAGTGCGGTCGAGAGTGGCCAATCTTGACCCAGCATTGGAGCGAAGTAGCCATCTAGCGCGGCCGTTGCTCACACTCGACCCGGGCGAGTTGGCGGTGTCCAGGGACGTGGTGGTCTTTGCGCCTCGGTATTACGAAGGGGAACTGTATCGCTTCGAGCGTGGACGGAGCGGTTTGTGGCGAGGCCCCATGACCATTGACGGCTGTCGTCCCAGCAGCGACGCAGTGCATGCCGTGTCATTCGAGACTGCTCCATCTGACGAGGGGCCGTACGGCTACTACCTCAGGTCGCTAGGCGCGGGCGGCGTGAGTGAGGTAGGAGTGGCCCATGAGACCCTCGCCGTTATCCCGACCGCGGCCGGAGAGTTCGTTCACATGGCGACCGTTCTGGAAGAGGACAAGAGGTATTTCGTCGTGCAGCGGATCGCGGGAGATGGTCAGTTGGAATCGGTCTGGATCGAGAAGACGTTGACGGCGGAGATGGCGAAGCACTGGCCGAGGCCCCGGGTGCTTGCTAGTGCCGGAGGCCGGCGCGTAGTGATGCTCAAGCGGGTAGACCGCTGGCTGTATCCGGAAGTCCGTATCTACGAGACCGACTTGGACTGAGGGGTTGGGAACTCATCGTCCGGCCGCCAGCCATGAAGGGCTACGCGGTCCCATTGGCTGGTAGGAAGTCCGAAGGCCCGTCGTCTCGGACGCACGGGACGGCCGGCGGGCTAACGGACTGCGTTAGCGAGGAACGGAAATCACGGAAAGGAAGACCCGCCGAGACATGGCTAGCCCGCGTGTTTCGCCAATCTCCTACTGCGGTCGCGGATCCAGTTCGCTGCGCCGGAAGCTTCTCCCTCGGCTCATCTCGACCTACAGTTGGCTACGCCTGCACCGTCGCTCAGTCCGAGGGTCCCGCCATAACGGCCTCTACGCGCCCTCGCTACGGGACATCGATGCACATGTGGTCTAGGGCCGTCTCGTGGTGTTTGTTGAGCGGTCTCTCCTTCTCGGTGGCTGCTTGGGCGGGAAGCAGGAGTGTAACGAGCGTGGCGACGTACCTGCTGGCCTCGGACCTGTCGGTGAATGCCAGGAGGGTAGTCGTCGTTGGGGGCTTGGCTTTTCTGCAGGGCATCATCGTTGGTCTCGCGCAGGCGGTCATGCTAGGTCCATCACGCGCTGGGAGGCGGTGGTTCTCTTGGCCTCTCACAAGTGGGATCGCATGGGCTTTCGCGGCCACGGTCGTGGCGGTGGTGTGGACGAAGCTGCCCGGAAGCTTGGCAAGTGCGACGCAGGCTCATTTCGTGGCGCGGTGCGCCTGTACGGGATTGGTGACCGCTGGTGGGTTGACGTTTATGGCACCGCATCGCCGCCGACAAGATAAAATTGTCCTCTGTGTATGGAACACTCTGGCTTGGGCTTCAGGCGCCGGTATCGGTACGGCCGTGGCGGTGTGGTTCGTCTCGGGGACCCTGCGGCCCTACTATCCCATCAGCAGTCTTGAGGTGTTCCTCCTTTTGCGCTGGGGTCTGCTGGGCGTCTGTGCGGGCGCGGCATTACTGCCGCTGGCGCGCTTCGGAAAGAACGCGCGGTGTGTTACAGCTCCGAGCCGCAGGTCGCCGTCCTGACCAGGGCCTGCCGGGGATGGAAGCGGGACTTCGGTGCGTACGGGTTGCGCACTTCAGGGCGGCGGTAGGGTTACTGTGTGTTCCTCTACGTCGTCCGCCGCATCCTGCTCATGGTGCCGACGGTGGTCGGCGTTCTGCTGATCAACTTCGTGATCATCCAGGCGGCGCCCGGAGGCCCGGTGGACCAGGCGATCGCCCGGCTCCAGGGCACCGGCCTCGACGCCGGAGTCGGGCTTCTGGGCGGCGGTGCGGGCGCGACGCTGGAGACCGAGCTCACGGCCACCGGCGGCATCGACCCGGCCCTGATCGAGGAACTGGAGCGGCAGTTCGGCTTCGACAAGCCGGCGCACGTCCGCTTCTTACGTCTGCTCTGCGACTACCTGCGTTTCGACCTGGGCGAGAGCTTCTACCAGGACGTTCCGGTCATCGACCTCGTTATGGGCCGGCTGCCGGTATCGATGTCCCTGGGGCTCTGGACGCTGCTGATCGTCTACTCGGTGTCGATTCCGCTCGGCATTCGCAAGGCGACCAGCGACGGTTCCCCGTTCGACATCTGGACCAGCGTCGTCATTCTGGTCGGCTACGCGATTCCGGCGTTCATCCTCGCCGTCCTGCTGATCGTGCTCTTCGCGCGCGGGGGGATGATCGAGTACTTCCCGCTCCGCGGCCTGGTGTCCGACGACTTTGGGGATCTGGGGACCTGGGCCCGCGTCAAGGACTACCTGTGGCACCTGGTCCTGCCGATCACGGCGCTGGTGGCCGGCAGCTTCGCCACCCTCACGATGCTGACCAAGAACTCGTTCCTCGAGGAGATCAACAAACAGTACGTGCTGACCGCCAAGGCCAAGGGCCTCAAGCCGCGGCGCGTGCTCTACGGCCACGTGTTCCGCAACGCGATGCTGATCATCATCGCCGGCTTCCCGCGCGCGCTCGTCGGCGCGCTGTTCACCGGCGTGCTGCTGGCCGAGATCATCTTCTCGCTCGACGGCCTGGGCCTCCTCGGCTTCGAGGCGATCGTCACCCGGGACTACCCGATCATCTTCGGCACCCTGTACATCTCGACCCTGCTGGCGCTGGTGCTGCAGCTCCTGACGGACATCACCTACACGCTGACCGATCCACGGATCGACTTCGAGAGGCGGGACGTGTGAGCAGCCTCGCGCAGAGGAGATGGGCCGCCTTCAAGGCGAACCGGCGCGGCTACTGGTCGCTGCGGGGCTTCCTCGTCATCTTCGGCGCCACCCTGTTCGCCGAGGTGCTCGCCAACGACAAGCCCCTCGTCGTTCGCCACGAGGGCCGCTTCTACCTGCCGATCGTCGCCACGTACGCGGAGACCGAGTTCGGCGGCGTGTTCGAGACGGAAGCCGACTACCGCGAGGAGTTCGTCCAGGACCTCTTGCGGGACGGCGGCGGCTGGATGATCTGGCCGCCGATTCCCTACGCCCACGACACGATCGACTACGAACTGCCCGGCCCGGCCCCTTATCCGCCGTCGCGGCGGCACTGGCTGGGCACGGACGACGTCGGCAAGGACGTGCTCGCGGGCCTCATCTACGGCATCCGGCTGTCGTTCCTGTTCGGGCTGGTGCTCACGGCGCTGAGCTCGATCATCGGCGTGCTGGTCGGCGCCGTCCAGGGCTACTTGGGAGGCAAGGTCGACCTCTTCGGTCAGCGCCTGATCGAGATCTGGGCCGGGCTGCCGATCCTCTTCGTGCTGATCATCCTCGCCAGCATCGTCGAGTCGAACGTCTTCTGGCTCCTCGGCATCCTGGTCGCGTTCAGTTGGATGGCGCTGGTGGGCCTGGTGCGGGCCGAGGTGCTGCGGGCGCGCAACTTCCAGTACGTGACCGCGGCGCGGGCGCTGGGTGCGGGCGACCGGCGGATCCTCCGCCGGCACGTGCTGCCCAACGCGATGGTCGCGACCGCGACTTTCCTGCCGTTCATCCTCACCGGCTCGATCACCCTGCTCACGTCGCTCGACTTCCTCGGCTTCGGCCTGCCGCCGGACGCGCCCTCGCTCGGGAGGCTGCTCGCCCAGGGCCGCGCCAACCTGCACGCCCCATGGCTGGGCATCATGTCCTTCTTCACGCTGGCGACCCTCCTGACGCTCGTCATCTTCATCGGCGAAGCGCTGCGCGACGCCTTCGACCCGCGCCGGACGGGGACCCATTCGTGACGCCAACGACACCATTCCTCGAGATCGCCGACCTCGCCGTCGCCTTCGACGGCGTCGAGGTCGTCCACGGGCTCGACCTGCGGCTCGACCGCGGCGAGTCCGTCGCCCTGGTCGGTGAGTCCGGCTCGGGCAAGTCGGTTACCGCGCTCTCGATCCTCCAGTTGCTCCCGTACCCGCGGGCGTCGCACCCGACCGGCTCGATCCGCATCGAGGGACGCGAGGTCATGGGCGCCGGCGAGCAGGAAATGCGCGCCATCCGCGGCGGCCGGATCTCGATGATCTTCCAGGAGCCGATGACGTCGCTTAATCCGCTCCACACGATCCAGCGCCAGGTCGAGGAAGTGCTGGCGCTTCACCGCGGACTGCGCGGTCCGGCCGCCCGCGAACGGACAGTCGAGCTCCTGGAGCTTGTCGGCCTCCAGGAGGCGCGGGAACGGCTGAAGTCCTACCCGCACCAGCTCTCCGGCGGCCAGCGCCAGCGGGTGATGATCGCGATGGCGATCGCGGGCGACCCGGACCTGCTGATCGCCGATGAGCCGACGACCGCGCTCGACGTCACCGTCCAGGCCCAGATCCTGGCGCTGATCAAGGAGTTGCAGGAGCGGCTCGGCATGGCGCTGCTGCTGATCACCCACGACCTCGGCATCGTCCGCGCGATGGCCGACCGCGTCTACGTCATGGAGCTGGGGCACGTAGTTGAGGAGGGCGAGACGGCCGAGGTCTTCGCGCGGCCGGCGCATCCCTACACGCGCAAGCTGATCGACGCCGAGCCGCGGAGCGCCTGTCCGATCCAGGAGGACGAAGCGGCGCCGCTGGTCGAAACGAAGGACGTGACCGTGGAGTTCCCGCTTCGAGGCTGGCCGCGGGAGCGCTCCCTCGTCGCCGTCGACGACGTCTCGCTCCGCGTCCGCCAGGGCCACAGCCTCGGCGTCGTCGGCGAATCGGGCAGCGGCAAGACGACCCTGGCGATGGCCATCGTCCGCCTGCTCCGGAGCCGCGGCGAGATCGTCTTCGACGGCCGGTCGATCGACGGTCTGGGCTTCAGGAAGCTCAAGCGGCTGCGGAAGTCGATGCAGATCGTCTTCCAGGACCCGTACGGCAGCCTGTCGCCGCGCCTGACCGTCGAGGAGATCGTCTCCGAGGGGCTGGTCATCCACGAACCGGGCATGAGCGCGGGCGAACGCCGCGACCGGGTCGCCGAAGTCCTGACCGAGGTCGGCCTCGAACCGGAGATCGGGCGCCGCTACCCGCACGAGTTCTCCGGCGGCCAGCGCCAGCGCATCGCCGTCGCCCGAGCGATGATCCTCCGGCCCCGCTTCGTCGTCCTCGACGAGCCGACATCCTCGCTCGACATGACGGTCCAGGCGCAGATCGTGGAACTGTTGCTCGACCTCCAGCAGCGCCACGGCCTCACCTACCTCTTCATCAGCCACGACCTCAAGGTCGTGCGCGCCCTCTGCGACGAGATCGCCGTCATGAAGGAGGGTCGCATCGTCGAGCAGGGGCCGGCCGGCCAACTCTTCGATGCGCCGCGCGAGTCCTACACGCGTGCCCTCATGAACGCAGCGCTTTGATGGAGCCACCCAAGATGAAAGCCGCGCCCTCGATCCTGATCGCCGCCGTCACCGTCGTCGGCGCAGGCGCCACCACGTTCGGGCAATCCGCCGCGCCGCCCTCGCTCGACCCCGCGCGCCAGTGGAACCAGTTCCGGGGTCCCACCGGTGACGGCCGCACCCCCGCGATCGACGTGCCGATCGTCTTCGGTGAAGGCCAACTCGTGCGCTGGAAGACGCCCATCCACGACGAGGGCTGGTCCTCTCCTGTGGCTTGGGGCGAGCAGGTCTGGGTGACGACCGCTCGCGAGGACGGCACCGAGTTGTTCGCGGTCGCGGTCGACCTGGAGAGCGGAGAGATCGTGCACGACATCAAGGTCTTCGACGTCGCCAACCCCCAGGTCGCCTGGGACGGCCACAACACCCACGCGACGCCGACGCCGGTGATCGAGGAAGGCCGCATCTACGTCCACTTCGGCAGCTATGGCACGGCGGCGCTCGACACGCGGACCGGCGAGAAGTTGTGGGAGAGGCGGGATTTGAATACCGACCACCGGGTGCGGCCGGCCTCGTCGCCCGTGCTCTCCGGCGACTCGCTGTTCCTCGCCTACGACGGTGTGGACCGGCAGTTCGCCGCGGCACTCGACACGCGCACCGGCGAGATCCTCTGGCTCCGGAACCGCGAGGTCGCGACCGATTTCGGGGAAAAGCTCCGCGCGAAGGGGATCAGGGATATCGAGAGCGTGCTGGCCGCGAAGCCGAACGACAACCGCAAGGCGTACGCCACCTCGACGCTGATCGAACACGAAGGCCAGCGGCAGCTCATCAGCCCGGCCTCGGAGGTCACGTTCGCCTACGACCCCGAAACCGGCGACGAACTGTGGCGCGTGGTCCACGAGGGCTGGGGTTGGAACCTGGCCTGTCGGCCCGTGTACGCGCATGGCCTCGTCTACTTCACCCAGGGGGTCTCCCGTTTACTCGTGGCGGTGGACCCCGGCGGTTCCGGCGATGTCACCGACACGCACGTCGCCTGGAGCGAGTCGCGCGGCACTCCGGAGATCCCCTCGCCGATCATTGTGGACGACCTGCTCTACATGGCCTCCGACCAGGGCGGCGTGGTGACGGCTCTGGACGCGACGACGGGGGAGCGTGTGTGGCGGGCACGCCTCCCCTCCGGAGGCGACCACTGGGCCTCGCCCGTGGCCGCCGAGGGCCGGATCTACCTCACGAGCCGCGACGGCACGGTGTCGGTGATCTCGGCGTCGAGGGAGTTCGAGGTTCTGGCGGAGAACGAGTTCGACGAGAGTCTCACCGCGTCGCCAGCCGTCGTCGATGGCGCGATCATCCTGCGCTCCGAAGGACATCTGTACCGGATCTCGGGCTAGCCCGTCAGGTGCGCGGACCTGCTGGTCCGCATCAAGCGCGATGCCGTGAAGCGGCGAGCGCGAGCCGCCGATACTCATCCTCCAGAACCCACAACCGATCCTGCCCCCAGGCAGCCACCGACCCCACCCGAAACGACGGCACACCCCAAAGCCCGAGATCGAACAACTCCTCCCGGTTCCTCTCCGCCTCCTCTCGCCAGGCCGGATCGTCCAGGTAACCGCGCCCCTCGCTCCAGTCGAGCCCGGCCTCCTCAACGATCCGCCGCAACCCCCGGTCCGAACCCGCATCGACCGCCTGCGAGAAAGCCAGCGTCATGAACGACCGGAAGTACTCGTTCCCTCGCCCCTGCTCGATCGCCCACGGAAGCAGCGAGTAGCCGCGCTCCACTGGCTTGCCGACCGGATCGGAGATGGGACCGAACTGAACACCGTTCCGCCGTGCCTCGCGCGCCGCGTCGAGGAGGATGTACACGCGCTTCGACCGCTTCACCGGCAGGCCGCGCATGACCATCGGCAGGACGAACCGGATCCGCAGATTGACCCCGAACGCCTCGGCGAGCCGGATCACCCGCTCGGTCGAGATCCAGGTGTACGGGCTCCGGAACGAAGCGAAGAAGTGGAGGTCGGGAAGGTCCGCCGCTTCGAGGGCGTCGGCCGGCACCGGCTCCTCGAGCAGCCGCGGCTGCGCGTAGATCGGCGCGTCGCTCTCGACGGCGCCGCTCGACCGCCGCGCCCCAAGATCGCCAAGCCGCTCCTCCAGATACGCAAGCCGATCGATCCCCCAGGTCCACTCACCACCGTAGAAGCAGGTCCCGCCCAGATAGTGGCCAAGATCGGCGCGCCGTTCCGTGCCGGCACTGAGCGTGGCTTGGAGCGTTGCGTCCGTCACTGTGCCCTCGTCCGCTGCGACGGGCTCGCCACCCCACAACGCCTTCCCCAGAACCACCGCCGCCTCCAGAGTCGCCGCCGCCCCCGGTTCCTCCGGCGCCGCCAGCGTCGCCGCCAGTTGCCGCTGCACGCTGAGTACCAGCTCCGCGTCCGGCGGCTCCGCCGACGTCACATGAAAGCCGGCCTTCTCCGCCAACCGCCGCGCGTCCACAAGCGAGTACGACTCCAGCAGCGCCCGCGCCGGCGCCGCCCAGTCCTCCGGCGGCTCGACCAGCCAGGTCACCACCTCGACCTCGTAGCGCCGCTGGAGTTCCACCAGCGCCTGCGCCAGGAGATGCGAGTATGGATCGTCGACCTGATGGAAGAACTCGATCCGGTGAGGCTCCCCCCTGCGCCGGCGCTCCCGCTCCGCGCGGGCCCGGGCCTTGTCACGCCTGCGCTCGTCGAGGAGATGGGTGGAGAACTGCTTGGAAGCGAAGGACTTGATCGACATGGTTTTCCTTGTGGTGTGGCGGCAGGACGGCGAGGCTATCTCTGGGTGCCGGGCGTTACGATGACCTCAGGCAGTTTCGATCCCAGCCCGTCGACTCGGGAGAAGCATGCGGTCCCCGTTAGCGCTTCCAGCGCTCAGCCTCCTGTTCGCCGCCGCAGCGGCCCAGGCCCAACCCGACCCCGGCACCACCTTCCACGACTGCGACGTCTGCCCCGAGATGGTCGTCGTGCCGGCCGGGTCCTTCGTCATGGGCTCGCCGACGGACGAACCGGGCCGCTACGACGACGAGGGCCCGGCGCACGACGTGACGATCGCCCACCCCTTCGCCATCGGCGTCCGCGAGGTGACGTTCGAGGAGTGGGACGCCTGCGTGGCGGCGGGTGGTTGCGAGGGCTACGACGCCGGCGACGAGGGCCGCGGCCGCGGCGGCCGGCCCGTGCTCAACGCGAACTGGGACAACGCCCGGGCCTACGTGTTCTGGCTGAGGGCAGTAACCGGTGAGGCCTACCGCCTGCCCAGCGAGGCCGAGTGGGAGTACGCCGCCCGCGCGGGCACCTCGACCCGCTATAGCTGGGGCGACGAACCGAGCGCCGCGCACGCCAACGGTGAGCAGGACCACGGCTGGCCCGACGACGGCCACCGGTACACGGCGCCGACCGGGTCGTTCGCGGCGAACCCGTTCGGGCTCCACGACGCGCACGGCAACGTCTGGGAGTGGACCGCCGACTGCTGGAACGACAGCTACGAGGGCGCCCCGAACGACGGCAGCGCCTGGCTCGACGGCGATTGCGTCGGCCGGGTCACCCGCGGCGGCGCGTACAACGGCGGCCCCGCCTACCTGCGCTCCGCGATGCGGCTCAAGATCTACTCGCAGTTCCGCAGCTACTTCATCGGCTTCCGCGTCGCGAGGTCGCTCGCTCCCTGACTGAGTGCGCCGGCTTCCGCGAGCTTCTGCCGCAGAGGTTCCCATGCTTCAAGAACACGAGCCGCTATCCAGCCCGTTGGATCCCAGGGCCTTTCGATCACCCCGGCCGGATCGCTGTGCTAGCTTGATGGAACAGCGTTGTACCTAGCGTCGTCCTACAGGTAGCGCCCCTCGAAGCCGATCAACACCCGCGTGCCAAGCGCGGGTGAATCTTGTTCTTCACTATCCCGGAGGGAGACTGCACCATGAGACAGAAGTTCGCGGTTCGCTTGACGTACGCCGGTGTCGCCGCCCTGGCTGTCTTCGTCTGTGCCGGGGCCGCCTGGGCTCAGGCCGGCCCGTCCGTTCAGGGCACGATCACGGAGACGGAATCCGGGGCCCTGCTCCCGGGCGCCGAGGTGTCGCTCGACGGCACCCAGTTCCGCACCCGATCGGGCAGCGACGGCCGCTACCGCCTCGACGGCGTGCCGGCCGGCGACTACACGCTGGTCGTGACGTACGTCGGCTTCGAGGACTTCGAGACCAGCGTCACCGTCGCGGCCGGAGAAACGACCAACATGCCGATCCAGCTCGAGGCGCGCTACGAGTTCGAGGACGAGATCGTCGTCCAGGCGGTCCGCTTCGGGCAGAGCAAGGCGCTGAACGAGCAGAAGGAGGCCGTCAACATCAAGAACGTCATCTCCGAGGAGCAGATCCAGAGCTTCCCCGACCTGAACACCGCGGAAGTGCTGCAGCGCGTCGCCGGCATCGGCATTCAGCGCTCCACCGGCGAAGGCCGGTTCGTCTCGATGCGGGGCACGCCGTCGGCGATGACCAACGTGACGGTGAACGGCCACCAGGTGGGCTACTCGAACACGGAGAACCGGATGGTCGAGCTCGACGTCATCTCGGCGGCCCAGCTCTCCGGCATCGAGGTGACCAAGGTGCTGACCCCGGACATGGACGCCGACTCGATCGGCGGCTCGATCAACCTGAAGACGCGGAGCGCGTTCGACCAGCCGGACGGCGTGACGAACTTCACGTTGGGCGTGGGCGACAACTCGATCGCCGACGGCACCCACTCGCGGTCCGCGTTCAACTACTCGACCGTGGGGGGTGCGAACGGGAACCTCGGGTTCTCGATCGGCCTCAACTTCGCCCGCACCGCGGCCGAACGCCACAACAACGAGCAGCGGTGGGGAAGCGAAGACACCGTCGGCGGGGTCGAGATCCCTTACGCCCTGACCAACTCGGAGGTCCAGTTCTCGGCGAACGACCGCGACCGCTACGGCGCGAACGCGCGCCTGGAGGTCCGGATCGACGACGACAACAAGCTCGACTTCGCCGTCGTGCAGAACTACCGCGAGGACGACCAGGACAGGCAAATCACGCGGATCCGCTGGGACCGGGGCGACTACATCAGCGCCACGGAGGTCGAGGGCCTGCGGCTCGTCAAGTCCCTGCACGACCGCCTCGAAGAGCAGGAGAGCACGACCTACAGCGTCGCCGGCGAGCACCGCCTGGGCCTGACCCTGCTCGACTTCAGCCTGTCGTCGAGCTCCGCCTTCACCAAGAAGCCGGACGGGCAGTTGAGGCCCGAGTTCCAGGCCCGCGGCTACGACCTGGACGTCGTCGACATCGGCGGCAAGGCGCCGCGCTGGGACCCGGCCAGGATGGACATCCACGGCAGCAACGCGTTCGAGTTCGACATCGTCGACGAGAAGTACGAGGACACGACCAGCACGATCAACGCGGCCACCCTCGACATCACCAGGCCGATGCTGTGGAACAGCGATAGCGGCGAGCTCAAGATGGGCGTCAAGCTCCGCGCGCTGGACAAGGAACGCGCCGACCTGCGCTCCAGGTGGAGATGGCGGGGCGACGACCTGTACCTGAGCCAGTTCGAAGGCGCCGGGAACACGGTCACCGAGGGCGGCTACAACATCGGCCGCGTGTACAACCGCGAGGCGTTCCGCTCCTTCTTCTACTCGAACCAGGGTCCCGGCGGCTTCGAGGAGGAGGTGCGCAACGACGTCAACCTGGGCGAGCCGTACAACGCCGAGGAGGACATCACCAGCGTCTACGCGATGAGCACCCAGGAGTACGGGAAGCTGACCATGCTGGTCGGCGTCCGGGCCGAGTTCAACGACCTCGACTACACGGGCGCCAACCTCGTGGTCAACGACGACGACGTGATCAGCAACACGCAGGAAAACGTGACGCGGTCCTACGACTTCGTCTACCCCAACCTGCAGTTCCGCTACCGCATCGATCCGGAGACCAATTTCCGGGCCGCCTACACGCGGACCATGGCCCGGCCCAACTTCTGGGATTCGATGCCGTTCTCGTACACGCACACGGACGACGAGGAGATCGTGCGCGGCAATCCGCAACTCGATCCGGCGATCTCGGACAACATCGACTTCCTGGTCGAGCGCTTCCTGCCGAACGTCGGGATCATCTCCGGCGGCGTGTTCCTCAAGAGCATCGACGACTTCAACTTCGTCACCGCCACGACGCAGCGCGGCGGGCCGTTCGACGGCTTCGACGTCGAGTCGCCGGTCAACGGCGGCAACGCGGAGCTGATGGGCATCGAAGTCGCCTGGGAGCAGCAGTGGAACTCGGGCTTCGGCATCTACGCGAACTACACGTACACCAACGTGCTGAGCATCGACCTGGGCGAGCAGACCGACCGGGACGACATCGACGTGCTGCCGGAGCAGAGGGAACGGCTGGGCAACCTGGCGCTCATCTACGAGAAGAACCGGATCCTGACCCGGCTCGCGCTCAACATGAACGGCAGGTGGATGACCGAGGTCGGCGAGTCGGCCGACTACGACGAGTGGAACGACTCGGCGATGTACCTCGACTACTCGTTCACCTACCTCTTCGACAACGGCCTCGAGCTGTTCCTGCAGGCCAACAACCTGACCGAAGAGGTGGTCTACCTGTACCTCGGCGTCGGCAGCCGGTCCTCCGAGCACAACATCACCGGCCGGACCTTCAACGCCGGCATGAGGTGGTCGTTCTAACGGCTAGCCGCAGCGTGTTGGCTGCGTGGGGGAAGAAGGTCGCCGGCCGTTGGCCGGCGGCCGTTTTCCTGGGGCTACGCCGCTTCGCGGCTCCGCTGACCTCCGGCTAACCCATGGACACCCCCTCCCTCCACGTAATCGACTACCTGATCATCGGGGCGAGCCTCGTCCTGTCGGTCGGGGTCGGCGTCCGCTTCGCGAAGGCCCAGTCGACGACGTCGAAGTACTTCGCCGCCGGCCGCAACGTGCCGGTGTGGGCGATCGGCCTGTCGATCTTCGCGACGCTGATCAGCAGCATCACGTTCCTGGCCTACCCGGGCGAGGGCTTCGTCGGCAACTGGGTGCGCCTGGTGCAGGGGCTGATGGTGCCGATCGTCGTGCTGCTCGGCATCGGCTTCATCGTGCCGATGTACCGCAAGGTCATCGGCCTCAGCGCCTACGAGTACTTCGAGCGCCGCTTCGGCTACCTCGCCCGGCTCTACGCCTCGCTGGCCTTCGTGCTCGCGCAGTTCGCCGGCATGGGCTCGGTGTTCTTCCTGCTGGCGCTGGCGGTCTCCAGCATGACCGGCATCGGCGTCGTCACGGTGGTCCTGGTGCTCGGGCTCGTCGTGACCGTCGTGACCCTCCTCGGCGGGATGGAGGCGGTCATCTGGCTCGACGTGATCCAGGGGTTGCTGCTCATCCTGGGCGGGCTCGTCACCCTGCTCGTCATCGCGGTCAAGATCGACGGCGGCCTGGGCCAGGTGTTCACGATCGCGGCGGCCGAGAACAAGGTGAGCCTCGGCTCGTTCGACTGGAACCTGGTCGAGCTGACCTTCTGGGTGATGGCGATCAACGGCATCTTCTACGCCGTCCAGAAGTACGGCACCGACCAGACGATGGTGCAGCGCTACCTGACCGCCAGGTCGGACAAGGAAGCGATTCGGGCGTCGATCGGCGGCGTGCTGATGGTCGTGCCGGTGTGGGTGCTGTTCATGTTCATCGGCAGCGCGCTCTACGCCTTCTACCAGGGCCAGGCGTCGCTGCCCGAGGGCCTGCGCGCCGACGCCGTGTTCCCGCACTTCATCCTGAACGAGATGCCGGTCGGCGTCATCGGCCTGATCATCGCGGCGCTGCTCGCCGCCGCCATCTCGTCGCTCGACTCCGACCTCAATTGCCTGGCCGCGGTCGCCGTCGACGACTACTACAGGAAGCTCCGGCCGGGGAGCACCGAGCTGCAGCGGGTGCGCATGGGGAAGATCGTCGTCACGCTGTCGGGGGTCGGCTCGATCGTCGTCGCGCTGATCTACGTCGCCGCCGGCGACGCCGGCGTCCTGGCGACCGTGTTCGCCCTCTACGCCATCTTCTCGGGCGGCATCGCGGGGATGTTTCTGCTCGGAATCTTCGTGCCCCGCGTGAACAAGGAGGGCCTCTACGTCGGCATCGGCGTCTGCGTGCTGTTCACGGCCGCGGCCCTGTTGACCTCGACCGAGTTCAGCCTCGGCGGCGAACCGCGCATCTGGCTGGATCTGGGCCCGCTCAACTACACGCAGCACAACTACATGCTCGGCGTGTACAGCCACATCGTCCTGTTCGGCGTCGCCTGGCCGGCGAGTTACTTCTTCCCCGCGCGGGACGTGGACAGGAACCTGACCTATGCTGGTTGGAAGGACCGGAAGCGAAGGGGGGCGCCAACGTGATGAAGAAGCCACACACTGGGTGCGCCGGCGTCCCCGCCGGCATCAAACGCGATGCCGCGAAGCGGCGAGCCCGAGCCTTTTCGGCACTCCCCCTCCTACTAGCCGCCTGCGCCGCCCCCGACGCCACACCCACCGCCGACGTTACGCCGGAAACCCCCTGGAACGTAGTCCTCTTCCTCGCCGACGACCTCGCCTGGAACCAGGTCGGCTACCACGGCACGACCTTCTACGAGACCCCGACCATCGACGCCGTCGCCGCCGCCGGCATGACGTTCTCCAACGCCTACTCGGCGAACCCCGTCTGCTCCCCGACCCGCGCCAGCCTGATGACCGGCAAGAACCCGGCACGCCTCCAGATCACCGACTACATCCCCGGTAGCCCCTACCCCTACGCCCGGCTCCTGCGCCCCGCCGAGGTTCCGGGCCTTCCTCTCGAAGAGTTCACGATCGCCGAACTCTTCAAGTCCCAGGGTTACGCCACCGGCCACTTCGGCAAGTGGCACCTCAACGTCGACAAGGAGTACGTGCCCGGCAGGCCGATGGACCCGGAGTCCCAGGGCTTCGACGAGGTCCTGACCACGGTCAAGCCCGAGTACGAGGACGACCCCCTAGCCGACTCCCACCACGCCCGCGAGATCACCGAGCGCTCGCTCGCCTTCCTCGACGCGAACCGGGACAACCCCTTCTTCCTCTACGTCACCCACCACGTCGTCCACCGACCGCTGCTGGAAGACCCGAAGCTGATCGCCAAGTACGAGGCGAAGTCCGGCGCCGACGATCCGGTGAACAACCCGGTCATGGGCGCGATGATCGAGACGATGGACACTGGCTTCGGCCAGATCCTAGATCGCATCGAGGAGCACGGGCTGACCGAGCGCACGATCGTCATCTTCTACTCCGACAACGGCGGCTTCGAGCAGCTCCAGGCGCAGGACCCCTTCCGCGGCGGCAAGGCGATGATCTGGGAAGGCGGCGTCCGCGTGCCGCTGGCCGTCAAGTGGCCGGGCGTCGTGGAACCCGGCAGCACGAACGACGAGCTAATCACCTCGGACGACTTCTTCCCGACGATCGCCGGCATCCTCGGCGTCGACGAGCTGCCCGCCGACATCGACGGCCTGAGCCTCCTGCCGGTGCTCGACGGAAGCGGCTCGCTCGACCGCGACACGCTCTACTTCCACTACCCGCACTACCACCACCTCGGCTACATGCCCGCCGGCGCGATTCGGCAAGGCGACTACAAGCTGATCGAGTGGTTCGAAGGCACGATCGCCGGCGTAGGCCCCGCCGCCAGCCTCTTCAACCTCGCGGACGACCCAGGCGAAACGACCGACCTCGCTTCGGAGAAACCCGAGCTGGCCGACAGCCTCCTCCAGCAACTCGCCACCTGGCGCCAGGAGCTCGGCGCCGGCGAGATGACCGTCAACCCCGGCTACGAGAAAGCCCGCCACGACTGGCGCTTCGTCGACGAACACGGAGGCGACGCGCGGTGACCACCCTCAACCGCCGCCAGGCCCTCCTCGCCGCCCTCGGCCTCGCCGCGGCCGGTGCCACCCGCGCCCGACCCCCAGCGCAACAACAACGACCCGGCCCCCTCGAACGAACCTTCGAAGACGCCAAACCCCTCAACCTCCGCATCACCGACCTCAAGACCTTCCTCGTCGACGCCGGCAACGACGAGAACTTCGTCTTCGTCAAGCTCTACACGAACCAGGGGATCACCGGCCTCGGCGAAGGCACCCTCGCCAACAAGGGCGAAGTCGTCGCCGCCGCCATCGAGAACCACAAGCGCTACCTCGTCGGCAAGGATCCGACCGAGATCGAGCGGCACTGGCGCGGCATGTTCATCGGCCCGCGCTACCGCGGCGGCCCGGTGCTCATGTCGGCGCTGTCCGCGGTCGAGATCGCGATGTGGGACATCCTCGGCCAGGCGCTCGGCCAGCCGATCTGGCAGCTCCTCGGCGGCAAGGCCCGCGACAGAGTGCGGCTCTACTGCCACGAGGGTTACCTCGAACGGATCAGCCACCGCCAGAAGCGCCGCGCCGCCGACTACGAGGAGGAGCTCGACCTCTGGCGCCAGAAGAAGGAAGCCGGCTGGACCTGCGTCAAGGGCGGCTTCTACCCGGGCGGCCGGCCGATCAACCACCGCGTCTCGATCCGCCGCGGCGTCGGGCACCTCGCCCGGGTGCGCGAGATCGTCGGGCCGGACTTCGACATCATCGTCGAGGCGCACGGCAAGCCGACGCCGCTCTCCGCCGTCGAGTTTTGCAACCGGGTGGAGGAGTACCGGCCGTTCTGGGTCGAGGAGGTCACCCAGCTCGAGAACGAGGTGATCGAGGAGGTCCGCCAGATCCGCGTCCAGACCCGCGTGCCGCTGGCCACCGGCGAGCGCCTCACCTCCCGCTACCACTTCGCGCCGCTGTGCTCGGAGCGGCTCGTCGACGTCATCATGCCGGACGTCGTCCACGTCGGCGGCATCTCCGAGCTGCGCAAGATCGCGATCATGGCCGAGGGCTTCCGCGTCGACGTGTCGCCGCACAACCCGCAGAGCGAGGTCGGCACGCTCGCCTCCATGCACGTCTGCGCCTGCACTCCGAACTGCACCATCCTCGAGATCGGCAGCGGCCAGGACCCGTTCTGGCAGGACCTCTTCCACGGCGGCCACTTCTCTTACGACCGCGGCTTCGCCAAGCTCCCCAGCCGCCCCGGCCTCGGCATCGACCTCGACGAGGAAGTCGCCGCGAAGTTCCCGTACGAGCCGAAGAACTGGAGCACGTTGACGACGGAAGATGGCGCGTTCGTGGATCGGTGATGCCGCCTGTCGGTGGTGGCGTCGGTGTTGTCGGTGCGCCGGCCTTCCGGCCGGCATCAGGCGCGATGCCGCGAAGCGGCGAGCCCGAGTCATTGGGTGCGCCGGCGTCCTTGCCGGCATCCGGCGCGCAGCGCCGGCTCTGGCCGTCCTCGCATTGGCCGCCTGTACCCCCACCCCCGACCGCGCCACCGAACTAGCCGCCCGCGAAGCCGGCAACCCCGGCGGCGAAAACTACGGCGAGTTCGGCCCGCCGGACGCCTACGAAGGCGACTCCCCGCACCCGTTCTACGGCGCCGAGAACGAGTGGAGCCGCCGGATGTTCGACGAGCGCTCCGCGGACCTCTACTACAAGCGCCGCGGCCAGCGGCAACTCCTCGAGATCCTCGACGGCAACACACTCCGGGCCATCGAGCTGGCCGACGCCCGGCTCGGTGACGACCCTGACGACGCCGAATCGCACTTCATCCGCGCCGTAGCCCTGACCCAACTCGACCGGATCGACGAAGCCGAAGCAGCCATGCAAGCGGCCCTTGACGCCGGCATGCCCTTCGGCCGTTTCCTGGCCGGCCCGCGCGACCTGCTCGCCCCGCTCGCCGCAACCGCGACCTTCGCGCTGCACGCCGCGAGCCCGAACAACGAGATCGTCCACGGTCCGATGCTCGGCGCCGTCACCGACACGACAGCCGGCATCTGGGTCCGCACCGCCGACGCGGCCGGCTTCGAAGTCGTCGCCAAAGCCGACGGCGAACGCCACACCGCCTCCGGCGCCACGAGCGCCGATCAGGACTACACGGGCACGGCCACGCTCGCCGGCCTCTCGCCGGACACCACCTACAGCTACCAGGTCCTCGTCGACGCCGACACGCCGCCAGCGCTCCAGCCGCAGTCCAAGCCGCAGTCCCAGTCCCCCAGCTACACCCTCCGCACGTCCGCACCCCCCGGTACCCCCGGCACCGTCACCATCGCCTTCGGCGGCTGCGCCGGCTACACGCCCGCCAACGAACGCATGTGGGACACGATCGCCGCCCACTCCCCGCAGGCGCTGCTCCTCCTCGGCGACAACGTCTACGTCGATCTGCCGGAGCAGCCAGGCCCCTTCCACGACTACACCTACTACCAGCGCCAGTCGCGCCCCGAGTTCCGGCGTCTGGTGAGCGCGACCCCGGTCTACGCCGTCTGGGACGACCACGACGCGGCCGTCGACGACATCTGGCTCGGTCCCTACGTCGACCGCCCGGCCTGGAAGCAGCCGATGGTGGAGCACTTCCAGCGCAACTGGAACAACCCAGCTTCCGGGTCGGAGTCCCACCCCGGCATCTGGTTCCGGTTCTCACTCGGCGACGTCGACTTCTTCCTGCTCGATGGCCGCACCTACCGGACGAACCCCTTCGTCGAGAAGCGCACCATGCTGGGCCCGGTGCAGAAGGCGTGGCTGCTCAACGGGCTACGCGCTTCCGAGGCCACGTTCAAGGTGATCGCGAGCCCCGTCGCCTGGGCTGACGGGGCCAAGCCTGGGAGCCGCGATACGTGGTCGGGCTTCCCGGAGGAGCGGGAGGAGATCTTCCGGTTTGTTGAGGAGAACGATGTCACCGGCGTGGTGCTGCTCGCGTCCGACCGTCATCGTTCCGAGGCTTGGGCGATCGAGCGTGAGAGCGGGTATGCCTTCCATGACCTGCTGAGTGGGCAGTTGACGAACATTCATACGCATCCGATCGAGCCGGGTGCGCTGTTCAGCTACAACCTGAAGGACTCGTTTGGACTGCTGACGTTTGAGACCGCGGGGGAGGAGCCGCGGGTGACGTACGAGATCTTCTCGATTGATGATGAGTTGATTGAGACGCTGGTGATTCCGCACTCCGACCTGGCCGTGGCCAACGAAGGAGAGGGTCAGTCATGAGCCACGTAGGTCCGGGTGCCGGTGCAGTCGCGTTCCTTCTTCTCCTCGGCCTGACCGCCTGCGCCCCACCCCCCGACACCGCCCCGCCCGCGGTGGAAACCACCGCCCTCTGGCTCTTCGACGAACCGGCCGGCCTCTACCCGAGCCACACTCTCGACGACATGTCCGACAACGACATAGTCCTCACTCTCGGCCTGGGCGCCCAGGTCGCTCCCGGCCGATACGGCAACGCTCTGCTGCTCGCCCCGCTCGACCCGCCGCTCGACGTGCCCCCGGCCGAAGAGAAGCCCGTCGAGTTCGGGATGGCGCGCCTGCAGACGTCCGAAGGCCGCACCGTCGAGCCGCTGAGCTGGTTCACCGCCCAATTCGCGGCGCTCATGACCTCCGGCGAGAACCACCTCCGCAAGCAGGTTGGCCACAAGAACCCCACGACCAGCGCGCTCAACCTCGGCGACTTCGACTGGACGGTGGAGTTCTGGCACTCGCCGGGCGATGCCGCCTTCGGCGGGAGCCGGCCAGAACCCGGGGGGCGCGTCCTCGCGCCACCCGCGTCACAGTCCGAGCGCCCGTCCTCGGGCGGTCGGATGTCAGGCCGGCGCACCGACACCCTGCCCACCGCCGACACCCCGACCGCACGCGAAGCCGTCGTCTTCGAGATCGGCACCGGACCCCGCGGCGAGAACGACCTCGTCACGCAGCTCAAGTGGTCCGCCGACCGCTCCCGTTTCGTCCTCGTCAACCAACCCGCCGGCACGTCCGTCGATATCCCAACTGCCGCCCTCGCCACCACCACCTGGCGCCACTACGCCTTCACCTACGACGCCACCGCCGACCAACTCCGCCACTACGTCGACGGCGCCCTCCAGCCGCTCCCGCCTCCAACCGCGCTCGCAGCCCTCCCCAAAGGCGACGAGGCCTACTTCACCCTAGGCACCGACGCCCTCTGGAACCACCGGCTAACCGGCCTCCTCGACGAGTTCCGCGTCAGCCGCGGCCTCGTCTACACAACCGACTTCGACCCCCCAGCCACCTTCGCCACCCAACCAGAACCCGTCGAACTCACCCAAGGCCCACCGCTCCTGTTCGCCTCCGGCTTCGCCGCGGCCAACGCCTCCGCCGCCGACTTCACCGCCGACGCCACCGCTGCCCCCACCCCCGCCCCCCTCCACCTAGCCACCCGCAAACACCTCTTCATCGACGCCGCCCTCCTCGCCGACACCGGCGACGCCACCTTCACCGTCAACCCGCCGCGCCGCGCCGAGCGCGTGATCGACAACATCAAGGGTACCTTCCGCAAGCACCTCACCGTCGCCTCCGGCGACGACGGCGTGATCCGCATCTACAACTCGCGGGAAGAGGACCACCTCGCCGTCTACACCTCGACCGACGGCGTCCACTTCGACCGGCCCGACCAAGGGCGCGGCGAGATCAACGGTCACCGCAACATCGTCATCCCCGACATGGTGGGCGGCCTCGGCAACCCGTTCTGGGACCCGCAGGCGCCGCCCGACGAGCGCTGGAAGTACCTCACGGACTACCAGCGGCGCGGCCTCTACCTCTACACATCGGCCGACGGCTACAGCTGGACGCGGCGGCGCAACATCGTCCTGCCGTTCCGGTCCGGTACCCAGAGCAGCACCTACTACGACGACCAGCGGCAGGTCTACATGTCCTACCACCGCTCCGGCATCTTCCACACGCCCGGCGGCGTGACGCAGCGCAGTTCGGTGGTCACGGAGCACGAGGACCTGCGCGCGACCCAGCCGTTTACGCCGCTGACGCAGCAGGAGTACCTCGACCTGCGCACCGAGTACCCACTCCGCGACCCGCTGCCGTGGTGGGTGGACAACGGCCCGCTGACGCCGGGCGGGTTCGGCATGGAGTACCCGCACCTCTTCGACCCGACGCCCGAGGACCCGGTGGGCACCGACTTCTACCTCACCAAGGCGATGAAGTACCCCTACGCCCCGGACACCTACCTCGCCTTCCCGGTGGGCTACTTCCACTACTACGGCGACGGCCCGGAGGCGCGCACGGTGCTGGGCCTGGAGGAGCGCGGCCTCGGCTCCGGCCCGCTCGAATCCCAGATCGCCGTCAGCCGCAACGGACTCGACTGGAAGCGCCACCCCGAGCCGGCCTACGTCGGCATCGGCCGCCACCAGGGGCGCGACGTGGTCACCGCCTACATCGGTCACGGCATGATCCGCCGCGGCGAGGAACTCTGGCAGTACTACTTCGGCGAGACGCACTACCACTCGCCCCACACCCAGGATCCGGACGGCCGCGGCGTCTACCGGCTCGTCCAGCGCCTAGACGGCTTCATCTCGCTCGACAGTCCGTACGGCTACGAGACCACCGTCGTCACGCGGCCGCTCGTGTTCGAAGGCGACCGCCTGCAACTCAACGTCGACACCGACGCCGTAGGCTATCTGCAGGTCGGCTTCCTGGACGAACAGGGCCAACCGATCGAGGGCTACACCGTCGACGACTGCGTCTACGTCAACGGCGACTTCATCGCGAAGGAAGTCGACTGGCTGGAGACCGGCGCCGACGTATCCCCGCTGGCCGGGCGGACCGTGCAGGTGGTGTTCCGCATGCGAGGTGCGAAGTTGTATGCGATGCAGTTCGTGGAAGGAGGATAAGGACCGTGAACCGGAGAACGACACCGTTTGAGTGCAGTACAGAGCCGCGCTGCCAGCACCGCCTTGTCTCTGGGTGCGCGGACCTTCTGGTCCGCTGCCGCCGAAGGCGGCGGGATAGCCGCGCCGGCCAAAGGCCGGCGACGACTCTTCTCTTCGTGGCCCTCACCACCATCACCACTGCTGCAACCGCCACGGTCGGCCCCCAAACCACCCCCATCAATCTCGACGCCTACACCCAAATCCTCCACGTCTCCACCACCACCGGCGACGACGCCACAGCCACCGGCACCGCAACCACCCCATACGCCACACTCACCGCCGCCCTGGCCGCGGCCGACGCCACCGCCAAGACAGCCATCCTCATAGCCGCCGGCACCTACCCAACCCACAACCTCACCCTGCCCCCCAACACCGACCTCTACGGCGGCTTCAACCCCACCTCCACCGACTGGCCCAACAACCGCGACATCCAAGCCCACCCAACCATCCTCGACGCCCAGGGCCAAGACCGCGTCCTCACAATCCCCGGCGACACCACCAACCGCATAGACGGCCTCCACATCCGAGGCGGCCAAGTCCGCGCCCCCGGCGGCGGCATCCTCATCGACGGCGCCTCACCCGTCCTCTCCAACAACGTCTTCACCAACAACGGCACCCTCACCCCCGAAGGCTGGGCCCCCAAGTACCTCCACGAAACCGCCCACGACGGCGGCGGCATCTACTGCCGCAACGGCGGCGCCCCGGAGATCCGCAACAACCTGATCGCCGAGAACGCCACCGAAACCGGCCGCGGCGCCGGCATCGCCTTCGACCACAACTGCGACGGCCTGATCGCGAACAACGCCATCATCAGCAACATCGCCGGCGGCAGCGACGCCTACCGCAGCAGCGACGGCGGCGGCATCTCCATCTTCAACTGGTCGTCCCCCGAGATCAGCGGCAACGTCGTCCTCGGCAACTGGGCGCTCAACAACAACGACGGCGGCGGCATCTTCGTCGCCTACTGGTCCTCTGCCAGGGTCCGCGACAATGTCATCGTCGCCAACCAGGGCGGAGACGACGGCGGCGGCCTGTTCGTCGGTGGCCAGGAACACCGCTACGACCGGCCGTTCGACCCGATGCCTACGCCTGAGGACTTCTTCGTCGAAGTGACCGGCAACCGCTTCTTCGGCAACTCGAACCCCTCCGGCAACTCCGGCGCCCTGCGCATCACGATGGAGAGCCGCGGCCGGGTCGAGGGCAACGTCGCCGCGCTCAACGGCGGCTTCTACCTGCAACGGAGCGAGCTGGAGGTCGTGGACAACGCGATCCTCGAAGACACCCTGCTCATCGAGACCAAGGAGGGGCTCGAGCCCACGCGCTTCAACAACAACATCGTCACCGGTTCGCTTCAGAGCGACGGCACCGCCGTCGGCACGGGGTCGCTGGCCCGCGACGGCTTCCACGACGAGGGGAACGAGGCGGGACTGCCCGAGTTCCTCGACGACGGCCGGGAACTCCAGGTGCTCGGCGCCTCCTTCTCCGCGGCCAGCCAGCAGACCCACGTCATCGTCGCGGCGCCGCTTTCCGCCGCGGACCTCGCCAACCGCGCCGCCGTCAGCGGGGGCGACTGGGGCGTCGTCCACTCCGCCTCCGGCCGCCACCTGACCCTCTGGGGCGACCTCCGTTCCGCCACTGAGCTCCACCTGCTCCCGACCTACCGCCAGATCGCCGATTCACGCGGCTTCGGCAAGGGCTTCGACGCCGCCCGCGCCGTCTCCGACTACGAGCCGCAGCGCGTCAACAAGTCCATCGAACTCCTCGAGAGGGCTCAGCCCATCTACTACGCCGCCTCCACCGGCGGCTACGAGGAAGGCGTGCAGATGGCCGGCACCTGGGGCGACTACATCATCTACAACGTCGAGCACGTGGCGCTCGACTTCGCGGCGCTCCGCGAGTTCATGCGCGGCCTGGTCGACGCCGGCCCCACCCCGAGCGGCCACCGGACGCCCACCGTCATCGTCTCCCTACCCCTGCTGGGCCTCGACGAACCGACAGTCACCGCCGGCGGCTGGATGGTCCAGCAGGCCCTCGCCCAGGGCGTCCACGGCGTCCACCTCGCCCGCGCCCGCGACCCCGAGGGCGTCAAGCGCTTCGTCCAGGCCGCCCGCTACCCGATCCACAAGCAGGCCATCGACATCGTGGGCGAAGGCCTCCGCGGCTGGGGCAGCCAGACCTTCGCCGCCTGGGTCTGGGGCCTCAGCACCCAGGAGTACCTCCAGAAGGCCGACGTCTGGCCGCTGAACCCCGAAGGCGAGATCATGCTCGGCGTCAAGCTCGAAGACCAGCTGGCGCTCGACCGGGCCGCCGAGACCCTCTCCGTCCCCGGCTTGGCCTTCGCCGAGCATGGCCCGCGGGACCTGGGCCTGTCGTATGGCTACCCGGAAGGTCGAGCCGACCCGCCGTTGCCGCCCGAGGTCGTCGCCGCCGGCGACATGGTGCTGGAGCTGACGAAGGAGCGGGGGATGTTCTTCCTGGACAATGTGTTGCCGGAGAATGTGGCGGCGCAGATTGACCGGGGCGTGATGATTGGGGCCGGGCGGCGGGAGGATTCGGCGGAGGTTGGGAGGGGGTACAGCGGGCGGTTGATGCCTTGGTAGCACAGGCCCGAAAGAAGGCACGGTTCCGGATGAGGGCAGTCGGAATCCCACAGTGAGGGGCGTGACGATTGCCCATGCCAAGTCCGCCGGTTCGATCCTGAGCGACACCAGCCAAGGAAGCCGTCGACGGAACTCCACGTTGTGCTAGCCGTGGCGACCGTCCGCCTAGAACGTGACGCCTGCGATCGCGACGGACCCGGCCCTCGACTTGCCTGGGGAGTTTCGGGCGCTGTTGTGCATGCAGCACGAGGCTCTGATGGAAGTCCACCGGCAGGTCGAGGACCTGACGGCGATGCTGGTGCGGGAGTCGAAGGAGAATCCGCTGTGCGAGCGCCTGCTGTCGATCCCGGGCATCGGTCCCATCGTCTCGACGGCTCTGGTGTCTGCCGTCGGCAATGGCTGGGCTTTCGACAGCGCTCGGGAGATGGCGGCGTTTATCGGTCTGGTGCCTCGTCAGGCATCGACCGGCGGCCGTCCGGTGCTCTTGGGGATCAGCAAGCGCGGCGACCGATACCTGCGGGCGCAGCTGATCCACGGCGCGCGGTCGGTCCTGCGCACGGCGCACAAGGGCGAGCAGACGCGCCTGAAGCAGTGGGCTCAGGACGTCAAGCGCCGCCGGCATGCGAACGTGGCCACGGTGGCGGTGGCCACCAAGCTGGCGCGGATCGCCTGGGCTGTGCTCCGGGACGAGGACCGCTATCGGGACGAGCGTCTGGTCGGCGGCCGATCGAGCCCCACCAAGTCGTTGCGAGGACTTGACAGAGCGATGGCGAAACAGGTCGGACCGGCGTGCCGATAAGCCTGAGCCGGCGCAGGGCCATTCAACAGGCCGTCTGGGTGTATAGAGGCCGGCGCGCGCGGATTCCATCGGGGCCAGGGAACTCCCCCAAGAGACTCCCGCAAACAGGCCGAATACATGCAAGCAACTGCACCTGCCCAGCCAGAACTCCGGAAAGTACCCTTGCACAAGCGGGGCGTACCCAGTGGGGTTCCGTGCCAACATCCACCGCGTGAAGGCCGGCGACATCGTCTCGCGGTTCCGGGTGCAGAGCCCACTGCCTTGCCTGCCGGGTGAACTCCCGCTGCCGCTCTACCGGGCCCAGGACATCGCCGCGCGGTCCTGGGTTGTGGTCCAGCGCTTTCCCGAGGACGCGCCGCGAGCGGAGGTGGAGGCGGCGGCCGAGAGGGCGGAGCTCCTGGCCGCCGGCGGCGACGAGGCGACGCCCGGCTTCCCGCCCTTGGTGGAAGCGTCGTTCGATCCGCCGGCGTTCCTGGCCTGGTCCCTGGGCGGCGGCGAGATGCTCCGCCCCCGGCTCCAGCGATCGCCGCTCAGCCCGGAGCAGGCCGCCGATCTGGGCCTGGAGCTTGCCCGGGCGTTGCGCCGCCTGCACCGGGCCGGCGTGGTGCATGGCGGGCTTCGTCCGGCGAACGTCCAACTGCAGGACGGCGGCAGGGTCGGCCTGCTGGCGCCGTCCAGCCTGGGGCCGGTCACGCTGGCGGTGGCCAACGAGGCGGTCGAGTCGCCGACTCTCTGGACTGCGGCCTACCTCTCGCCCGAGCAGACGAATGGAGCGGAACCGACGATCACCGGTTCGCCCGTCCCGTTCACGACCGCCGACGACGTATGGACGTTCGGCGTGGTGCTCTATGAACTCGTCACGGGCGAGTTGCCCTTCATCGCCAACACCTGTGCCGCGATGAGACGAGCCGTCGCCGTGCAACCCGTGGACCTGGCCGGCACTCTTCCGGGCAGCGCGCCCGAGGCCTTCGGGGCGGTGCTCGAAGCCGCCCTCGACCGGGACGCGGACCGTCGCCGCGCCGCCCTGGACGACGTGATCGGCCGGCTGCGCCGGGTCAGGGACGAGCTCGTGCCGCCTGTTCGACCACCGGCCGACAGCGTCGCCCGAACCCAGGCCCGAAAGGCCGCGGCCGCCTCCGACCGTTCCGCGGCCAGCCCGGCCGAGCCCGAATGGCAATCCGCGATGTCGCGGATCAACCGGCGCCGGCGCCGCCTCGCCCGCGAGCGCCCGGCGCCGGCGCTGTGGCGCGTCCTCGCCGGTCCGCTCCTGGCGCTGCTGCTGACCGCCGCCGCGGTCACCGCGTGGTTCCTGCTCTGAGACCCGCCCCGTGCTCCTGCTCTGAGGCCCGCCCTCAGGCCCGCGACAAGAGAAAAGCGGGCCCGAAGGCCCGCTTGGGGGGAAGTCGCTGATCCGACGGTCAGGCGGCTTCGGCGGCGGTGACCGTGACCGTGACGGTGCCGTCGTCGGCCTCCATCGCCTTGCCGGTGACCTTGGCGTTCTTGCCGCCGAGACCCTCGAGGGTCTTGATCGCATCGGCGTCGGAGCCGGCGCGGTCGATCTTGACGACGTCGTCGCCGACGAGCAGACCCATCTCATTGCCGTCGCCCAGACACTTGGCGGCACAACTGGCATGACCAGCGCCCTTCTGGCCGTTGCCGAAGCAGATCATGTCGAGGACCTCGCCGGTCCAGGTGTCAGCAGCCAGCGCCGGAGCGCCGACCATCAGCGAAAGAGCCAGAACCGCGAACAGTGCCTTCTTCATGCCGAGTCCTCCAGTTGCTTCGAGGCAGGGGTTGGGAACGGTTGTGCCGGGCAGGGTAGCACAGGAACGCCCCGGCGTCCCGGCTGAGAGCTGTCCACTGGAAGATGAGCCT
>JAAXHG010000136.1 GCA_012270995.1 Vicinamibacteraceae bacterium
GTCCAGTTTTCCAGGACCACCTCAGTTCCATCCGACGATGGCGCCATGACACTCCTCCAGCGCTTCCGGGAGTTCACACCCGCGCGAGCCCCTCTCCCACACGCCCACGATGGTCTTACCCTTCTTGGATGCGTACTCGATCTCCCAGTTCACGTAGTCGCTCTGCTTGGTCTCGGGCGTCAGATACACGACCAGGGTGCTGCACGCGTCGATCCGTGGCGCCAGGATCTGGTACTTGATGTAGTCCTTCGCCTTCGCGTTGTTCTCTTTGTCCGACGTGATCGAGTAGTCCCGCACGTCCATCCCGTTCTTCGCCAACAGGTCTTTGAAGCCCGACAAGCCCGCGTCGTCTTTGTGAATATGGCTAACGAACACGTTCCGTGGTCCGGTTGTCATGGTCACTCCTGGCAGACCCCAACATATGTGGGTGTGAAGTCGACGACTATACCATATCTTGTGGATTGTGCGGCCTTTGTGACAGGCCCTTCGCGCCCCACGGCCCCAGTTCTTGACGACCGGGCCGGCTGGTTCAGCATCGGCGGGTCGGGCTAGCATGAGGCCGAGCGGTACCCCGGCCGCGAGTCCGCAACCAAGTTGCCGCGCCGGCCGGACGCCATACCTGAAGTGGCCGCCCAGATGCCCGACCGCACCCCCTTGCAGATCGTCGTCAACCGGTCCATCGACGACCGGCGCACGGATGTCTATGTCGACAGCTTGCGGGTCGCTTTCGAGGGCGGCGCCGACGCGCCCGGGTCTCCGAGCGCCTATCTCGGCGACGCCGTGGACCTAGGGATCCGCGTCCTTGAACCTGCGCGGTCCATCACGAGCCACGAGATCGACGACCTTCTGGGGGGCGCAGAGCACACCGTCCTCGTGGTCGTCGGTGACGCGCTCATCCCGGAACTCGGCCTGAGAGTTCCGGAAGACCATGTGGTGCGCGTGGACGCGCTGCCTGACCCGCCTGCCGATCCGGCCGTGCAGGGAGACCGTCCTCGGGTGGAGTCTGCGTTCGCGCCTGTCGTGGCAAGCCTGCGGGCCATGGCGTCCGCCAGACGTGTTCTGGAGCGGGCCGCGTCGTACGGAGACCCCGACGCCACCGGGCAATTGAGTTTCTTCATCAGCCACGCGAAGACCGACGGGTTGGCGATGGCGAAGTCCCTCATCGGCGTTCTACGTCAACTTCAGGAGGCGGCCGGGAACGCTGCCGGCTTCGAGTACTTCTACGACGCGGAGCACATACCGCCAGGCGGCCTTTGGCAGGACGTCCTGAACGCCGCGTCGGCGCGATCGATACTCATCGCACTTCGCTCGGAAGCGTACGAGAGCCGGTACTGGTGCCGGCGGGAGTTCCTTCGCGCGGAGTCCAACGGCATGCCGATCCTCGCGGTGGACCTACGCAAGGAGCAGTACCACCACAGCGTGCTGCTCCCGTTCGATGTCGTCCCGAACGTGCGCGTGCACGACGGCAACCTGATCAGGATCGTGCTGCACGCCATGGGCGTGCATTTGCGGGCGTTGCGGGTTCAGTACGAGTGGCCGAGTGTCAAGGTCTTGCCCCACCGGCCGTCCGTCTACTCGCTGGGGCGAAATGTGGCCGCCGGCGCGGTCATTGCCTATCCGGGTCCGAAGGTCCCTCAGGCGTTCCGCCAGGCCGTGGCTCCCATCTTGGCTTCCACGCACCCGGCTGCCACACTGAAGACTTACGACGAACTGCCGTAGCCACCAATGTGGTCCGTGAACATCTCCGTTTCCCCCTGCGAGGACGCAGCGCGCCTCGGTTACGACGACCGCCGGATCAATCGTGTCGTGATTCGCATGGCGCAGTACTTCCTTGACCACGACATGCGGGTGATCTTCGGCCACGACTGGCGCGAGGACGGCGTCATGCGCGCCGTCGCGGACTTCGCGGCTACCGTGGCCGCGCGCGCAGCGCAGGACGATGCCTCTTCCGCAGAAGCCAGAATGCACAACGTGGTGCCCGCCCCAGGGGCGTCGCTCAGCCGCGCCGCCATGGAGGCCCAACGCGACAGCGGCGGCGTCCTCGAGGTGATTCCCTTCAGCGATCGAGCTCGCGATGTCGGCGATCAACTCGGCATTGAACCCCCGGCTTCCGATGCGGACGCACAGGAGCTACGCAAGTGGGAACTCACGGTGTTCCGACATTGGATGACGGATCGGCTTGCTCCCGGTTGCCGAATCTGTCTCGGCGGTAGGTTGAACGGCTATCAAGGGGAGGAGCCTGGCGTGATGCAGGAGGCGAGACTTGCGCTTGCCCACCACAAGCCGCTCTACCTCATGTGCGGGTTCGGCGGCGCGGCCCGAGCTTTCGGATCAGAGCCTGACTCGCGCACACGATACGCCAGCGCTTGGAACGGACTGAACGACGAGGACAAACTGGACCTGTTGACCACGACCGACATCGAGCACGCCATTCGTCTGATCTGGCGCGGCATCGGTCGGTACCAGGAGCGTGAGGCGACTCAGGGGACTGAGGTCCGTTAGCAGAACCCCGAACACCCCGGTGGCACTGGAAGCCCGGTGACGACGCAGCCGGAGGCCCTCGCGGTGACGAGGTGTCGCCTCCGGTGTCGGCACGCCTTCGCTGGCGACTTGCGGGCCCCTCGCTATTGACTCCGTCGCGTCCTTCTCAATACTGTACGCAATATGAAGACCATAGCCGTCACCATCGACGAAGAGACCCTGGACCGCGTCGACGAACTCGCTTCGTCATCCAACCGGTACTCCAGTCGTTCTGCTCTGGTGCGGGCCGCGTTGGCCGGATACGTGGCGCGTGAGAGAAGGCTCCGCGAGGAGGACCGTGAGCGGCGGATCATTGCGGCCCATAAGGAGTCTCTGGCCGACGAGCTGACAGCCCTCGTTGCCGAACAGGCGCCGACTTGAAGCGAGGGTCGATCTACAGAACCCGGGAACGGATGCCGGAGAGGGGCGGCAAGCCGGGCTTCTACGTCGTCGTGTCCCGTCCCTTCATCGCTCAGAACGAGGATGTCTCGACGGTGGTCTGTGCTCCGATCTACCGGGAGCACCTTGGCCTCTTGACCGAAGTGGTGCTGGGGCCTGCCGACGGCCTGCCAACGGACTGCTCGATCCGCTGTGACTTCCTGGCGCTGATGTTCAAGTCGAAGCTCACCGGCTTCGTTGCCGATCTACCGCAGACCAAGATGGTCGAACTGGACGACGCCCTCGCAAGGGCCCTGGGCATCGAACCAGCGCTGAGGTAGGAGTCGCACCCCCGGTCCGAGGCCGCTTGGCGCGAATAGTCCGAGGCGACACCGCGTTCAACTTCTACTTGGCATGACTGGACCGGCGAAGAAGCCGAAGCGGCCGCGGTCGTCCAAAGCGCGTCATACTGGAGGTCTTCGGCCCGGCGATGCGGTGGACCGCCGTATGCGCTTTCGGGGCGCGGCGACGCGCTCCGGCGCGGGATCGTCGACGTTTCGGCAAGCCAGTCGCGCTTCGTCGCGTACGTGAGCGAGCACTTCTCCGAGGGCAGCTTCAACATCGCGGCCCGTTTCGGTTCGCTTAGTTGTCATGAAGTTCGTCCGTCGATCATGCCGAGCAGCCTGTACCGATCCTCGCCATAGTCCCGTCGCCGATCCTCCCTGTCAAGCTCGTCGGCGCATCCTAGGAGGTGCTTAGGGGCGACGTGCCCGGCAGAGGGGCCAGCGCCCAAACGTGAAATCAAAGCCCTGCTATTGATTCTCCCGAAGGTTCCAGTCGTGGCGAAGGTGTTCCCCGGGCCAGCGCGTCCTACTCAGCCCCCGCGCCGACCGCCCGCCGGATCGAGATCATGTAGCCGACAGGGTCGGCCGGGAAGGGCGCGGCCGGCGCGGCCATCGACATCCCTTCCGGCAGGAAGTCGCCTCGCCGGGAACGATGGTGAAGCTCGAGCCGGTCGAGTCCGGTGTGGAACGTCTCGATCAGGCGTTCCGGGTCCACGTCGACGCCGATGGGGTTCCGCGCGAAGTCGCCGCCCTTCATCCACTCCAGGAGCGCCTCCCTGTTCGGATAGTTGTCGTACTGGAGTTCGAGGCCGTTGCCGTCAGGGTCCTTGTAGTAGAAGGACGTCGTGCCGCCGTGATCGGTGCACCAGTAGGGCTCGACTCCTACGTCGCGGAGGCGCTCGTAGGTGGCGAAGAGGTCCTCGGGTCCCGCGTACTGGTAGCCGACGTGGTCGAGGCCTTCCTGGGTTGGAGCCTGGTCCTGTGATTGGGGCATGTTCGCGATGGCGATCCGATGGTGCTCCTGGTCGAAGCTGAGCCAACTGAACATCTCGTTCTCGAAGAACGGCCCGCAGCCGAGCACCAGCTTGTAGAACGCGCGCATCGCGTCGAATCGCTTCGTGCGCAGGAAGATGTGGTGGATGTAGCCGGGGCGAATGGTTGCGTTCGAAGACACGATGGACTCCTTGCTGGGAACTGTTGCGGGGTCGAATCGCCTGGTCAGGCCGCCACGACGTTGCGAAGCACGCCGACCCGGTCGGCCTCGAGTTCGACGACGTCGCCGGCGCGGAGGAACTTGCCCTGGAACACGCCGACGCCGGCCGGCGAACCGGTGAGCATCACGTCTCCCGGTTCGAGCTGCATGAAGCGCGAGACGTGCGCCACGCAGCGGGACACGGAGTGCACGAAGTCCGTGGTGCGCTCGTCCTGACGGAGTTCGCCGTTGACCCGGGCCCGGAGGCGGATGTCGAGCGGTTCGGCGAACTCGTCGGTGGTGACCAGAGCCGGCCCCATCGGCTTGAACGTGTCGAGGCCTTTCGCATGGCTCAGGGAGTACTCGGGACCCTCGAAGGACTTGCGCTGGAGATCGCGGGCCGAGACGTCGTTGGCGAGCGTGTACCCCGCCACGTGCCGCAGCGCGTCGTTCTCGTCGATGGAGGCGCCGCCGACCCCGATCACGGCGGCCAGCTCGATCTCGTAGTCGACCTCGAGGCGCGCGACCGCGGGCAGCACGATCTCCTCGCCGGGGCCGATGACGGCGCTTCCGGGGGCCAGGAAGAACACCGGCTCGGACGGCGGCTCGATGCCCCGGGCCTTGAGGAACTCGCGCGTCTCCTCGACGTGGCTGTGGAAGTTGATGCCCATGCCGATGACTTTGCCGGGGCGGAGGACCGGCGCCCGGAGGGTGACGTCGCCGGGCGCGCGGCGCCGCTTCGCCCGCGCATCGCGAACGATGCCGAGTTCCGGATCCGCTCGCAGCGCTTCGCCGAGGTCCTCGTAGGGGAGGTCGAGGATCTCGAGTTCATCGCCGGCCGCCTCGCGGGCGATTCCCTCGGTCGTCGTGAACAGTCTCATGAGTCGTTCCTGTGATTGGCAGTCGTAGCGGTGCAGTAGACGGCGGCGAGCGCAGCTTCCAGACCCGCGCCGGGCACCGAACTTCCGTCCGCGTCTCTCCAGGCGACGTGACCGTCAGGGCGAACGAGGAGGACGCCGTCCGGACCGATGCCGCTGATCGCCTGCCATTCACCGCGGGGATCCGCCAGCCCCGCGCCGTCGCCGATCGCGTGCGCGGCAAGCCCGAGAGACTCGGCAGCGGCGACCCAGCGCGCGCCCCCGGCGCCGCAGAAGACGGTCGGCCGGGACGGCTCGACGAGATCCAGGGTGGAAACACAGCCGCCCTCGCCTTCGACCCAGGCATGCGGCAGGCGGCTTCCCGGCCGGGTCGAGGGCACGAAGTCGAAGGTGGACGTCGCCGGCGCGGGCGGCGGGGTTCCGTCCGGAACGAGGGCGCCGCTCTCGTACTGCTGGCCGAGGTCGAGGCCCAGCATGTCGAAGTGCTCCCTCTGTGCGTCGATCGCCGCCTGGACCGCGCTTCGGCGCTCCTCCTGTTCGGGCAGCCGTCGCAGCTCCGCGCGCGCTTCGTCAGGCGAGAGGCCCGGATCGACCTGCAGAGCTTCGACCACCTCGATCATCCTCAGGTGATTCGACAGGCTCTGCTCCGCGTTCACCGACGCGACGGGTTGCCGCTCCTGGTCGTAGGTGGCCAGCAGACGGTCATCGGCGCGTCCTCCGAGCACCGCCGCGATCTTCCAGGCGAGATTGAAGGCGTCGGCGACGCCGGTGTTCATGCCCATGCCGCCGGTCGGCGGGAAACGGTGCGCGGCGTCGCCGACCAGGAAGATCCGCCCGTCGCGGTAGCGGTCGGCCACCTGGCAGGTCATCTGCCAGAAGCCGGTCTCCCGAATCTCGAAGTCGGCCTCGGCGCCGATGGCGTCCTCGACGAGCTGGCGGCAGCGCTCCGGCATGAACGACTCCTGCGGCACGCGTTCCGGATCGTAGGGGTGCATGAAGATCCAGGTCGAGTCGATGTCGTGGGCGATGAAGACCGCGGGCTCGAGCGGATCGAGGTGCCAGTAGAGCAGGCCGGGATGCTCTTCCACGACGTGGCGCAGATTGCCCTGGACGAACACCGAGAGGTAGCTCTGGACGTGGGCCGGTCCCTCCATCCCGATGCCGAGCGCCCGGCGCACCGGACTCCCCGCGCCGTCGCAGCCGAGCAGGTAGCGACTGCGAATCTTGAGGGTTTCGCCAGTCCTGTGGTTCCGAGCCTCCGACACGACTCCGTCCTCGTTCTGCCTGGCGCCGAGCCATTCGACCTCGAAGTCGATCCCGGCGCCCGCCTCGCTGGCCGCTTCGAAGAGCACCGGCTCCAGCCGATGCTGGGGGATGTTCATCGTCGGCGTCGGCGTCGACGCGAACGTCTTCATGATGCGCTCGGGCGATCCCAGTTGGAGGTCGCCGATCACCGGGCCGGCCAGGGTCTGGACCCAGCGGATCGAGCCCCGGTCCTGGGGCCTCGTGGCGACGGCGACCGTCTTCTCGGCCGGAATGCCGGCGGCCCGGAAGATCTCCATGCTGCGAGCCGACACGACGTGCGCCTGCGGCGCCGTGTGCAGGCCGGACCGCCGCTCCAGCACCTGGTTGGACACGCCCATGCGGCTGAGCAGCCGGGAGCAGCAGAGGCCGACCGGCCCGGCTCCAACGATCAGCACGTCGACGTCGTTCTCGTGTCGTGTCATCGGTTTCCTTCGTCCTCTGCGCGGTAGCGCTCGGCTTCGGCATCGTAGTCGTCGAAGCCGACGATGCGGCGCAGACGTTCGAAGTCCAGGCGCTTGGCGGGCTGGCCTCCTCCCGCCAGCTCCTCAAGCGCTTCGAGCATGGCCGAGGTGGCGGCGGAAAGAAGTGTCAGCGGATAGGCCGCGATCCTGTAGCCGATCGCCTCGAGGCGCGCCGGCGGCAGCAGCGGCGTGTCGCCTCCCTCGACCAGGTTCGCCATCTTGGGGCCGGGAACCGCCTCGCAGAACGCGACCATCTCGCTCTCGGAGCGCGGACCTTCGAGGAAGAGGATGTCCGCGCCGAGGTCGGCGAAGGCCTGGGAACGGGCGATGGCCTCGTCCAGTCCGTCGGTGGCGCGGGCATCGGTCCGCGCCATGAGCAGGATGTCCGCGCCCTCGTCGCGCGCGTCCACGGCGGCGCGGACCCGCGACAGGGCCTCGGCGCGGGAGACGACCCGCTTGCCCCGTGTGTGTCCGCAGCGCTTGGGCGCTTCCTGGTCCTCGATCATCACGCCCGCGAAGCCGGCGGCCGCGTAGCTCGTGACCGTGCGCTTGACGTTCAGGGCGTTGCCGTAGCCGGTGTCGCCGTCGCCGATCACGGGCAGCCGGGTGGCCGCGCAGATGTTGCGGCCTTGGTCGAGCATCTCGCCGAAGGAGATGAGACCCGTGTCCGGCACTCCCAGGCGGCTGGCGGAGACGGCGAACCCGCTCATGAAGGTCAGCTCGAATCCGGCCTGCTCGATGAGCCGGGCGGAGAGCGCGTCGAAGCAGCAGGGCATCACCCGAAGCCCAGGGGCGTCGATGAGGGCGCGCAGCCGCTCCGCGGGGGAGGAGTTCATGCGGCCAACGAACGTAACATCTGCTGGCTAGGGCATCGAGCGGATGACGAGGAGATCCCATGACTGAGTTCAGGAGGCCCACCCGCGGCCCGATCCGGGGCATTCACCACATCACGGGGTTGGTCGGCTCCGCCGCCAACGATCTTCGGTTCTACCGCGACGTGCTGGGGCTTCGCCTGGTGAAGAAGACCTGCAACCAGGAGAACCCGACCTCCGGCTGGCACTTCTTCTTCGGCGACCGCCTGGGCCACCCGGGGACGATCATGACGAACATCGTCCTCGAAGGCATCCCGATGTCGCCGGCCGTCGACGGTCGCGGCTCGATCACCGACGTGAGCTACTCGGTGTCGCCCGGGAGCCTGGACTTCTGGCGCGAGCGACTGACCGCGGCGGGCTGCACCTGCACCGATCGCCCGGCCCGGTTCGGCGACCCCGTCCTCCACTTTCGCGATTTCGACGGCATCTCGTCGGAACTCGTCGGCTGCGAGGAAGCCCGGGTGCCGGAGCTGGCCGACCTTCCCGGGGAGCACCAGATTCGCGGCTTTCACCACGCCACGATCGCGCCGCGCATTCCCGAGCTGACCCTGCAGTTCCTCGTTCGCGTCCTGGGTTTCGAGGTGGTCGCCACCGAAGGGAGCCGCACGCGGCTCGCGGTAGGCGGCAAGGAGCCCGGCAAGCTGATCGACGTCGTCGAACGAGGCGACGGACCCTGGGGACGGCACGGTCTCGGCGGCCTGCACCACATCGCCCTGACGGTCGACAGCGTCGGGGACATGGAACAGTGGACCCGGATCCTCGCCGGAGCGGGTCTGATAGTGACCGGGGCCCGGGACCGCGGCTGGTTCCACTCGATGTACTTCACCGCGCCGGGAGGCATCAACCTGGAGCTCTCGAACCTCGACCCGGGCTGGACGGTGGACGAGGACATCGACGAACTGGGGACGATCCTCTCCCTGCCGAAGCACCTGGAACCCCAGCGGGAAGCGATCGAGGCCGCGCTTCCTCGCGTCGAGTTCTGACCGGCCGAAACGCCATGATCGAGCCCTACGATCGCGTTCCCTTCCCGGTCTTCTTCCGGGAGACCGCCGACTTCGGCGACGTCTACGGCGGGCCGGGCGGTTTCGTCTTCTTCGACGGCCATCTGCTGCGGCCGCGGGAGCGCGCCTCGAAGACGGTCGTCATCTTCAACCACCCGATCGGCGGCGGCGCCTGGCTGCCGCTGGTGCGGGGGCTGGCGGCGGCCGGCCACCACGTCATCTACTGCAACGGGCGCTATCGGGGGAACGACACGGCCCTCATCATGGAGAAGTGCGTGGTCGACCTCGGTCGCACGATCCAGCACGCGAAGGAGGAGCTCGGCTACGAGCGCGTCCTGCTCGGAGGGTGGAGCGGCGGCGGCTCGCTGTCGCTCTACTACCAGCAGCAGGCGGAGAACCCGACCGTCACTCACACACCGGCCGGGGATCCGTACGACCTGACGGCGGCCGGGCTAATTCCGGCCGACGGGGTGATGTTGCTCGCCGCCCACATCAGCCGCGCCGGAACGCTCACCGAGTGGATGGACGCCTCGATCCTCGACGAGCGCGAGCCGCACCGGAAGAACCCGGAGCTCGATCTCTACGACCCGGACAACCCGAATCAGCCGCCCTACCCGGAGGAGTTCCTCGAGCGTTACCGGCAGGCGCAGGTCGCGCGCAACGCGCGGATCACGGCCTGGGCGGTCGAGAGGCTCGCGGATCTGAAGCGCGAGGACGGCGCCCAAAAGGAGCACTGCTTCGTCGTCCAGGGCACGATGGCCGATCCGCGCTGGCTCGACCCGGCCATCGACCCGAACGACCGGCCAGCGGGTCGGTGCTACCTCGGTGACCCGGAGACCGTGAACACGGGGCCGACCGGCCTGGCGCGGTTCACGACGCTGCGGAGCTGGCTGTCGCAGTGGAGCCTGGAGAAGTCGAACGCCGACGGTCTGGCGTGCGCGGCGGAGATCAGCGTTCCGGTTCTCGTGGTCAACAACGGCGCCGACGACGCGTGCACCCCCAGCCACGCGCATCGCCTCTACGCTGCCGTGTCTCACACCGACAAGGAGTTCCACGAGATCGCAGGGGCCACCCACTACTACCTCGGGCAGGGCGACAAGCTCGCCGAGGCGGTGGCCATTTGCGGCGACTGGATCAACCGCTGACCCGGAGGTGCGAACGTGAACCGACGACAATTCCTCAGATCGGGCGCCGCGGCCGGCGTCGTTGCCCTGGTCGGCGGCCCCTCGGTGGTCCGCGCCGCCGACGGGGACGTGCTGCTCGGCTTCGTCGGCGACCTGCTCACCGACCGCGACGATCCGGACGAGGCCTACGCGCCGGTGCGCGATCTACTCGCCGCGCCGGACGTGCTATTCGGCAACCTGGAGGGGCCGTACTCCGACAATCCCCGATCGGTGCCCAGCGCCGGGTTGGCCCTTGTGCCGCCGGCGCGCAATCTCGACGTTCTGAGCCGGGTCGGCTTCGATGTGCTGTCGCTGGCCAACAACCACATCCTCGACGGGGGGCGCGAGGCGATGCTCGAGAACCGGCAGCGCCTGCACGAGCAGGGGGTCAGTACCTGCGGCGCCGGCGGCAGCCTCGAGGAGGCCCGCGCTCCCGCGATCCTCGAGGCCGGCGGCGTGAAGGTCGCCTACCTCGCCTACGCCTCGGTCTTCCCCCGCGGCTACGAGGCGCGGGGCAGCCTTGCCGGACTGGCGCCGCTCAGGGCTCACAACTTCTACCAGGACCTGATCGACGACGCCTACACGCCGGGCGCCGACCCGCGGGTATCGACCGTGCCCGACAAGGCGGACCACGACGGCCTCGCGGCCGACATCGCGGCCGCGAAGGAGCGGGCGGATCTGGTCGTCGCCAGCTTCCACTGGGGCGACCACTTCAAAGCTCACCACCTGACCGACCACGAGCTGCGCACCGCCCGCCTGTGCATCGACCTGGGGGTCGACATCGTCGTCGGCCATCACCAGCACGTCCTGCGCGGCATGGAGTGGTATCGCGACCGGCCGGTGTTCTACGGCCTCGGCCACTTCGTCTTCGACGTCCGGCTGGACCGCTGGCCGGAGGAGATGGTCGCCGCCATGCCGGTCCTCGACGACGATGCGGACTACTACGGCGTGGCGCCGCGCAGGGGCTGGCCGCTGATGCCGCTTCATCCCGAGGCACGGATGACCGCTCTGGGCTACGTCAAGCTCGCCGCGGGCGTCCCTTCCGAGTTCGGCTTCGTGCCCTGCCGGCTGAATCCGGACGGCGCCGTGCGCGCGGTCGATCCGGAGTCACCGGAGGGCCGGGAGGTGGTGGATTACGTCGATCACGGCTGTGCGAGCCAGAACCTGAACGGCCGGGTGGACAGAACGGGCTACGTCGACGTCGGCGGCCATCGCGGCGTGCGCATCCGGGCGGCAGAGGAACGGACAGGAGATTGACCGGAGCATGAACGAACGAACCTCCCGGCTGGGCGTGTACTCGGGATACGGCGACGAGGGCGCCGCCGACGGCTACGACCGCGAATCGCTCTACGTCACGCTGGAGGACGGCTGCCGCATCGCGGTCGACGTGCTCCATCCGGCGCGGCGCGGCGAACGGCTCGACGGCGCGTTCCCTACCGTCCTGCACGCGACGCCGTACCGCCGCGCCTTCATCTACACGGGCAAGAGCAAGACGGCTGCCCGCTACCTGGAGGCGCTGGCGCACCTCGGTGTCGGCGACCTGGCGACGCAGTACGAGGAGCGGCCGCTGGCCCGCGACCTCATCCACCGGGGCTACAACTTCGTGTCGATGGACCTGCGCGGAACCGGCGCTTCGTTCGGCTCGGACTACGTCGACAGTTGGCGGACGGGCCACGACATCGGGCAGATCGTGGAGTGGATCGCGGCCCAGCCCTGGTCGACGGACAAGATCGGCATGGTCGGCATCTCGTACGAGGGGATGGTGCAGTGCTACACGGCGGCGTTCGCGCCGAAGTCGCTGGCCTGCATCGCGCCGCAGTACCCCGGCCTGCCGCAGTGCTACGTGGACGGCGGCCTGGCGATCTCGAGCTTCGCGCGCACCTGGGAGTCGCTGCACAAGGGGATGGCGGAGCTCGAACCGGCGGCGCCGGTCGACGGTCCGGACGGCCTCCGCCTGCGCGAGGAGGCCGAGGCCGAGCGCAACCCCGACCGCTACCGGTGGATCGAGGCGTTCTCGCAGATGGATCCGAAGAACGTGACGAACGTCGCCCGGTTCGACGGGCTCGAGCGGGAGGTCGACCGGTCGGACCTGGGAATTGGCACCGTGCGGGCCGGCTACACGTCGGCCCACGGCCTGATCAACGCGAGCGGCGTGCCGACCTACCTCGTCACCGGCTGGTGGGACCTCACCTTCGCGCCGTACCTGATCGACTTCTTCAATCGCCTCACGGTCCCGCGGAAGCTCCTGATGGGACCGTGGAACCACGGCCAGGGCGGCGATCCGGAACTCCTGCGCTGGTTCGACCGCTGGTTGAAGGGCATCGACAACGGCAGCATGGACGAGCCGACCGTCCACTACGGAGCGAGCGAGCCCTCGGGCCGGATCGTCTGGAAGGGCGCTCCGCGGCTACCGCTGCCGGAAGCGCGGCCGCGCGTGCTGTACCTGGCTCCCGAGCGCTCGACGACCATCGCGTCGGCGAACGACGGGAGCCTCTTCACGGCGGCGCCGTCCGAACGGACCGAGGCCGAGTACGACGTCGACCACGACGTGACTCTCGGCACGATGAGCCGGCACTCGTACTACACCGGGGATCTCTACATCAACTCGCCCGACCTCCAGGCGCGTGGCGAGCGCTGCCTCACGTTCACGACGGAGCCGCTTGACCGCGACCTCGAGATCACCGGGGCGCCCGCGCTCGATCTCGACATCGCGACGTCGTCGGAGCGCGGCGCGATCGTCGCCACCCTCGAGCACGTGCTCGCCGACGGCTCCGTCGCCTACCTGACGGAGGGCTTCCTGAACTTCGCGCACCGCAAGACGGCGGACGCCGAGTTCGGACACGACGGTCCGTACTGGCACCGCTGGCTACGCGAGGACCTCCTGCCGGTCCGTCCCGGCGAAGCCATGTCCGTGCGCTTCGAGCTCTACCCGATCTCGTGCATCGCTCGGCCGGGCGATCGGCTGCGGCTAACGCTCGCCGGCGCGGACGCCGACAACCTGATCGTCCCCACGATCGGCGACGAAGCGAGGCTCCGCGTCACCCTGGGCGGCGAACGGGCCTCGCGCCTCATCCTGCCGATCGCCAACCCGCACCTCGCGCCGACGGCACGGGTCGTGCCCGACGGCTTCGACGCGGAGTATCCGGGCTTCGCGTTCCGGCGGAGCGAGGATCTGCCGTTCGGCTCCTAGTCGCCCAGCCGCGGCAGCGGCGCCGGCTCGTAGAGAATCGGAGCCCTGCCGTCGTAGCAGACCCAGCACTGGCCGGTCTCGCCGCCAGTCACCGCCTCGATGACGGCATCCGCGACCTGCGCCGGCGGCATGAGTCGAAGGTCGGCCTCCCTCACGAACTCCTCGGCCTCGGGGCCGAAGATCTTCGTGTCGACGGCGGCGGGGCAGATCGCGTTGAGGGTGATGCCGCGCTCGGCGAGAGGCGGTGCGAGCCCGCGCACCAGGCCGACGACGGCGTGCTTGGTCATCGTGTAGACGGGGTCCACTTCCCACGTGGCCAGCCCGGCGACCGAGGCCGTGACGACGATCGCTCCGCCACCCGCTTTCTCCAGCGCTTGCACGGTCGCACCGACGCCGAAGACCACGCCGTCGATGTTGGCCCCCGTGACGCGGCGGTAGGCGTCCGTCGGCATGGCGGCGATGTCGAAGGCGGGAAAGCCGCCCCCGGCGGCCGGATAGGTCGTCACGCCGGCGTTGAGGTGGACCAGGTCGAGGCCCCCGTGAGCTTCGACGACCTCGGAGACGACACGGGTCCATGCGTCCCGGTCGCTGACGTCGAGATGCGTGAACTCGCCTCGGACCGCGTCCGCGACGCCCCGCCCCGCGGCTTCGTCGACATCCGTGACGACGACGTGCGCGCCCCGGGCGGCCAGCGCCTCGCAGGTGGCCCTGCCGATGCCGGAGGCGCCGCCGGTGACGAGGCAGGTCTTTTCTTCGAAGTCAGTCATGGTGCCTGAGCCCTCAGAGGATGATCGAGAGATTCTCGCCCATCAGCACGGTGTCGTCGATGATTACCGTGCGCCGCCGCAAGCGGAAACCGCCGTCGCTGCGACCCAGGAGATCGCGGCGCTGGGCGGTGAGGAAGCTCCGCTCCCGCGGGCCCCGGCTCTTGAAGGCCATGAGCGCCGAGAAGACCTCGATTCCGCCGTCTTCGTGGACTTCTCCCGGCTCGACGTTGCCGACGATCCGGCGGGTGATGGACGGCGGCATCTCGGCCCAGGCCATGCCCGACTGCAGCCGTTCGATCCGCGTCCTGATCCCGGCGTAGTCGTCGTCGATCAGGAACACGTCGGCTGCCTGGGTGAGCTCCCGCTCGACGGTCCAGGCGCCGAAGTCGCCGACGTCGCCCTGCGCGGTGAGGTAGCGGGTCGGGACTTGGTAGCGGACGCCAACGTCCACCATCTCGAGCCAGAGGTCGTAACGCCGCTCGTCGAGCAGGCGGGCCTCCCGCGCGTACCAGAGCTGCAGGTCGGCGAGCAGTTGAGCGTCCACGGGCGTCATGCCGACTCCCCGGTCATCTCGCGGACCCAGCGCAGGTAGAAGCCGCGCTGGTTGATGTCGCTCGCGGTCAGGCCCACCTCGCCAGGCAGCCCCGCAACCTCCCCTTCGTGCCCTAGGCCCATCGACAGGTTGAGCCGGTGTTTCCGGGCCTGGTGGCCGACCGTGTTTCTCGTCACGCCGGTCCAGTTGGCGGAGTCGTCCTGCTCGAAGGCGCCGGCCGGGCCGAACGCGGCAATCGATCGTTGAACCAGGATGTCCTTGACCCGCTGCGGGGCGTCCCGGTCGACCATGCAGTAGGACCAGAGCTCGACTTCACCGGGACCGATCGGGTGAATCACGCGGATCGAGTTGAGGATGGGGATCATGCCGAGCGTGGGGAACACGAGGCCGTGGATCGGAAACAGGCGCGGCCTCATCTCACCGAGGCGCTCCTTCATCTCCCCGGCGATCGATCGCAGGTACTCGTTGACCTCCTCGTCGAAGCCGCCGCGCTCCCCGGGGGAGATGTCCTCGGGAATGACGTCGACGCCGATGCCGTGGCCGAGCTCGGGGCGGATCTCGCGGGCCATCGGGATCGGCGCGGCGCGACTCTCGATCGGTCTCGGCAACTGCGATCCGTGGGTGAAGCCGACGTGGTACTCGTCGCCGACGTGGTTCTCGGCGACGACCTTCCAGTTGGCGGGGATCCGCCATCGCTGAACGCCCAGCAGCTCGGTGCCGCCGGCGCGGCGGTCGAGCAGGATGTCGAGGTACCACGCCATGTTGCCGAGGTAGTCGGCGAGCGGCTCGGCGTCCGGGTCGAAGTTCCCGAAGACGAGCCCCTTGTAGCTCTCGACCCGCGCCACCCGGACGAGGCCCCACTCCTCCTTGTCCAGCTCGCCGTAGTAGAGCTGCTTCTCGCCGGGCGCCGCCAGCAGCTTGCCGTCGCAGGCGTAGGCCCAGCCGTGGTAGCGGCAGTTGAACGACTTCGCCACGCCGCGATCCTCGTGGCAGAGCTGCGCGCCCCGGTGCCGGCAGAGGTTCAGGAAAGCGCGGATCTCGCCCTCCAGCGTGCGCGTGACGAGAATCGGCTCCTCGCCCATGTGGGTGCGAAGGAACGAGCCGGGCTCGGGCAACTGGCTCTCGTGGCCGAGCAGTAGCCAGCAACGGCCGAAGATCCGCTCCTGCTCAAGGCCGTAGAGCGCCTCGTCGGCGAAGATGTCGGGCCGGATCCAGGAGGCGTCGGGCGCCACGCTCCGTTCGATCAGGTCGACGCAGGCGTTCATCGTGCGCCGCCCGACCAGATCAGGCTCGGATCGTCGTCGCCGAGCGCCTCGACCCGGCGCCGCCAGCCGAGGTCCGGCCCGACCAGGGCGATCACCACGACGCCGGCGACCGCCCATCCGACCGGTCCGATCATCCCGCCGTACGAGCGGCCCACGAGCTGCTCGGCGCCGAACATGTTGCCGACGTGGTTGAGGACGCCGTGGATGAGGATTGCCGGGATGACGCTGCCGCCCGCGGCATTGACGAAGTAGAACGCGACGATCGTCATGCCGATGGTCGACAGGAAGAAGATCAGGTGCCACTGCACCAGGGCACCAAGAGTCTGCTGGCCGGACAGGATCCCCGGGATCTCGCGCGGAAAGTGCCACAGCGCCCAGAGGACGCCGAGCACGACGCAAGCGACCAGGGGCTTGTTCCACTTGCGGACGAGCAGCGGCAGGGCGTAGCCGCGCCAGCCGAGTTCTTCGAGCAGCGCTCCCTGGTTGAGAAAGCCCGCGACCAGGAGGGTCACGACGAAGGTCCGCCAGTCCAGCAGCCCGATGTGGGCGACCGCGTTCTCCACCCTGGCGGGGTCGCCGAAGAGCTGCTCGACGATCAGCAGGCTGCTCACGAACGTCACCAGGAAGCCGACCAGGATGGCGTAGAGCTGCGCGCCTTCCCGCAGGCTCACGTTGCCCCGGATCGGGCGGTAGAGACCGACCAGGGCCCGCAGCCCGAGCCGCTTCCAGCCGATCCCCACGATCAGCAGCGCGGCCAGCGTCGGCGCGAAGGGGAACGAGAACATGGGCAGCAGGATCGGCATCTTGCTGGCGGCCGTCTGCATGTACAGCAGGACGCTGTCGCCGTGGTGGTGGAGTGTCGGGTGCGCCGCCCGGGTCGCGTCCCGGTAGCCCACGAACTCGCCGTAGGCGCTGTAGTCGGGACCGCGTTCCCCCTGCAGCACGAGTTCGACCGTCATCAGGTAGATCCAGGCCAGCAGGCCGATCAGCACGGCCGCGGCGTAGAAGGTCCAGAAGGGATGGCGTCGGATCAGGTCGCGCATTGGTGTCTTGCCCTCCTCATCGGATGTGCTCGGCGACGGCCGCAATCAGCGCGTGATGCCAGTCGGCGGCCGCGCCGGCTCGGTTGACCGTGCCGGCGAAGTAGATGCCGAGGGACTGGTCGCAGTCCATCTTGGCCCCCCAGGCTCCCGAGTGTCCCCACAGCTCACCGCCCGGGTAGCGGGTGCGGAAGAGGCCGAGCCCGACGCCGGTCCGCGGCTCCGCCAGGCCGGCCGGCCTGGACCAGGCGGTCATCTCGGGCAGGATCCGGCTCGATCCGGGCAGTCGGTGCTCCGCCAGGGCTCGCTGAAACCGCACGAGGTCGCGAGCGGTCGTGACGAGGCCGCCGCCGCCCCAGTCGAAGGAGAGGTTCTTGCCGGAACTCAGCATCGGTATGCCGTAGGCATGGACGTCGGACTCGGGCTGACGACGGGGCCCGAGTGGCGGATCGTCCCTGTAGGCGAGGTAGCTGTCCTGCAGATCGCAGGGCGTGAGGATCCGCTCTCCTAGGTTGGCGTGGTAGCTCTCGCCGGTGACCCGCTCGACGAGCAGCGCCAGCAGGACGAAGGCAGTGTCGCTGTAGTGGAACGCGGCGCCGGGCTCGGACAGGGCCTCGGTGATGCCCGGCTGCGACAGGTAGAAGTTGACGACGCCCCTCACCTCCATTGTGTCCCCGTCCGGCAGCCAGGGTGACCACGCGGCCGTGAAGTTGCGGGTCGCATCGCTGCCGATGATCGATCCCGGCGCCGGCCGCCCGATCTCCTTCGAGGTCCCGGAGCCGTCGTCGACGAAGGCGTCCCGGAACCCCGACGTGTGCGTCAGCATGTGCCGGAGTGTGACGCCGGCGAAGGCGGGCTGCCCGCCGCGGGTGAGGAGTCGCTCCTGGATGTCGTCGGGGAAGACCTCGAACTCGACGTACCGGGCGTCCACACCCTTGGGGCCGAGAGCGCCTTCGTCCGCGAGTTGAAGCACGAGCAGTGCCGTCATCGATTTGCTTACGCTTGCGGTGTGAAAGCGGTGGTCCGGCGTCATCGCCTCGCCGGTGTCCTCGCGTGCGACGCCTACGGCGTGCTCATAGACGAAACCCGCCGCCGGCGCCTCGATGCGCGCCACCGCGTTCCTGGCGCCGGCCACCAACTGGCCTTCGAGCAGCGAGTCGAGCTCGTTGTCGATGCTCGTGGTGGCGTTCGCGGGTCGGGTGCGCTGCGTCATTGGCGCTGCGTCATTGGTGCAGGGGCGAGTCCGCGATAGCCAGCCGCGCCTCGCGGCGGCGAATGAAACGCCGGATGACGGCGTGGCGCTCCGCGGTGAGCGGATAGCGGAACAGGACGACGCCGCAGGCCAGCAGGAACACGGGCGCGACCACGCCGACGATGACCTGGAGCCCGAAGTTCGCCGACGTCGTGTTCCCGGAGATCGCCGGGTCGTACCCGACCCAGGCGAGCAGGAAGTAGCCCAGCGAGTAGCCGACCGCGTTCATGCCCTTGTAGATCAGGTGCTGGAGGGCGAAGTAGTTGCCGGTGCGCTGCTTGCCGCTCTTCATCAGGTCGTAGTCGGCGGTGTCCGTGAGCATGGCCATCGGCATCATCATGTGCGGCGCCTGGAAGATGGAGATCGCGGCGCCGAACAGCGCGATGACGAAGAACGGCGTAGCCCCGGGCGGCATGACGAAGATCAGCGGGAAGACCAGGGCCTGACCGAGGACGCCGAGCCCCCAGGTCCGGTGCTTGCCGAGCCTGAGCGCCAGCCAGCCGGTCGGCGGCATGGCTGCGACCTGAACCACGATGACGATGAGCAGGAAGATGGATACGCGGTCGCCGAAGCCCCAGTAGTTGGACAGCGCGATGATGAGCACGGAGTACGAGACGCCGGAGGCGATGTAGTTCAGCGACTCCGCGGTCATCAGCGACCAGAACGGACCGTTGCCGCGGACGGCCCTGAAGGACTCGACGATCGACGTCTGGGACTGGCCGGCGCTGCGGCCGATCGGTGTGCCGATGCAGGCCGCACCGAGCAGGAGCGGGAGCAGCACGATGCCGGTCCACCCGAACAGAGCCATCGTCTCGCGGTCGAACTCGGCCGAGGAAAGGAGTCCGACGGACTCGTGGGCGAGCAGCGGCGGCAGGATGAAGAAGAGCAGGCCCCCGACGAGCAGCGCCGTCGTCAGGTAGAGGGACAGTCGCGACCGCTCGCTGTAGTCGTCGGAGAGTTCGCTCGACCACGCGCGGAGCGGGATGTTCATGACCGTCATCGCGACGTAGTAGAGGAGCAGGCCCAGCAGGAAGTACCAGTTGCCGGCGCCGGCCGGGGGCATGAAGAAGACCCACATGGCGAGCATGCCGAGGAGAGAGCCCGCCAGGAGCCAGGGCTTGCGGCGGCCCCAGAGGCCCTTCGTCGCGTCCGACAGGTAGCCCATCGGCGGATCGGTCAGGGCGTCCGCTATCCGGGCGACGAGCATCGCCGTGCCGATACCCGCAGTCGTCGCCGCGGTGTGCTGGGCGTAGAACGCGGCCAGGACCGCCGGCATCGGCGGAACGAACAGCGCGAGCGGGATCCCCGGGCTGGCGTAGAACAGCAGATGTCGCAGCGGGACCCGCTTGGCCAAGCGTCGTTCTCCTTGCCGTAGTCTGGTTCAGTATAGTCAGAAGTGACCCGCAAGTCAGTTTTTCGCGAGTTGGAGAACGCCGTGCGCATCGACCACATCGAGACCATTCACCTGTACTTCGAGTACCCCGAGGGGAAGGGCTGGGTAGGGCCCTGGGGCAGGGTCAAGGGCCGCCTCGCTTCGCTGATCCGGGTGCACACCGACGACGGCCGCGTCGGAACCGGCTCGGCCTACTCGCATCCGGAGCTGGTGGAGGTGACGGTCAAGCACCTGCGCCCGTTCCTGATCGGTCTCGATCCGTTGCAGATCGAGAGGATGTGGTGGCGCCTGTTCTTTCGCACCAACTGGTACGGCCGCAAGGGCGTGGCGCTGACGACGATGGGCGGCCTCGACCAGGCGTTCTGGGACCTTCTCGGCCAGCAGGAGGGGAAGCCGGTCTGGGAACTGCTCGGCGGCGAGGATTCCCGCGTTCCGGCCTATGCCAGCGGCCTGCTCTACAGCTCACCCGAGACCGTCGCCGATACGGCCGTCCGCATGGTCGAGAAGGGCTTCCGGCGGGTCAAGTTCCGCACCGGCGTCGACGAGCAGTACGACCGCGAGACCGTCAGCCTGACCCGCGCCGCCGTCGGCCCGAAGATCGACCTGATGGCCGATGGAACCCGGCGCTACAACCTGGAGATGGCGACCTCGCTGGCGCGGTACCTGGTGGAGCACCGGATCTTCTGGTTCGAGGAGCCCTTCCAGCCGCTCGAGATCGACGACCTGGTGGCGCTGAGGCAGGTCGCCGGCCTGCCGATCGCGGTGGGAGAGTGCGAGTTCGGCGTCGAGGGCTTTCGCGAGCTGATCCGCTGCGGCGCCGCGGACATCCTCCAGGCCGACGCCAGCCGCTGCGGCGGCATCAGCGAGCTGAACAGGATCGCGGAGATGACGAAGAACGCGGGGCTCCAGTTCGCACCCCACAGTTGGTGCGATCCGGTGGCCGTCATCGCCAACGGCCACGTCGTGGCGGCCCACCGGCACGGTCTGACCGTCGAGGTCGACCAGACCGGCAACCGCTTCATCGAGGGTCTGCTCGGCGAGCCGCTGACGGTCGAGGACGGACTGCTGGACCTCGGCCGGCGTCCCGGACTCGGCATCGAACTCGATCCCGACTTCGTCGAGGAACACCGGTTGCCGGACGTGACGCAGATTCCGGACGGGAACCACGGCGACATGATCTTCGGGTTCCACGCCACCGATCCGATTCCGCCGTACACGACGCTGGACGGGAAACGGCTCGAGTTCTAGCGCCGGCCCGTCTGTTCGACCAGCCGCCGAAACCTGGACGACTTCGGCAGCTCCGGATCGCCCCCGAAGGCCGCCCGGTAGATGATCAGGCTGTGCAGGTCGACGAAGGACCGCCGCTTGGCCGGCGTGTGATGCCAGGCGTCGTCGATTCGGTGTCGAGCGAACAGGGCCTGGTCCATGCCGTCGCCGAGGGCGTTCACCAGCTCACGGAGCGGTCCCCGGTCCTTCGCGTCGATGCCGAGGAACGAGACCAGGAACGACACGATCCGGTCGGCGATCTCGCGGTTCCGACGGTTCCAGAGTTCCGCGAACGTCTCCTCGACGTCGGTCATGCGCACCAGGCAGCGGATCATCCCGGAGTTCTTCCGGAACACGTCCGCGTACCAGGCGACGATCGTGCGGACCATGGCGTAGGCGTCCATGTCGAGGTCGAGCTCCGGGAAGGTCGACATCTCGTAGGTGACGTACTCCCGGCACAGCTCCTCGAGAAAGGCGCTCCTGCTGTCGAAGTAGATGTAGAAGGCGCCCTTCGCCACTCCGGCCTGGCTGCTGACCCGGCTGATCATCAGCGAGTCGACGTTGGTCGTCTGCAGCAGCTCGCAGCCGGACGCCATCAGGCGAACCCGCGTCCGCTCGCCCTTGATCTTTCGCAAGCCCTCCTCGGCCGCCAGCGCCTCGTGGAAGGCGGCGGGTCGCCGCGGCCTGCCCACGATGCGCGGACGGGTGGAGGCGTTGGCCTCGGGCATCAGGAGGTGCCGCGGTTGAACACGAAGTAGTCGTACGAAGCCCGCGCGATCTCCGCGATCACGGGTTCCATCGCCGCGTTGGACGGCAGCTTGGACTCCTTGACGAAGACGACCGAGATCACGTGGCCCGCGTCGCCCGGCAGGGTGATGACGCCCACGTCGTTGGTCGTCTCTCCGATCGTGCCGGTTTTGTGGGCGACCGGGGTGTCCGGCGGCAGCGCTCCCGGGATGCGGTTCTCGCCGGTCTGGCAGCGGGCCATGATGTCGATCAGCAGGGCCGAGTTCTTCTCGCTGAGGATCTCCCGCTTCCAGATCTTCCGCAGAAGGGCGGCCATGGACCGGGGCGTCGCGGTGTCGCGTGGATCGGAGTTGAACGCCTCGTTCAGCTCGGCCAGTCGGGCCTCGTCCAGTTGACTCGAGTTCCCTTCCAGGATGAGACGGTTGTACTCGGCCGGCGGCATCGGTCTGGCGACGGTGGCGTCGTCCCGGCCGAGCCAGTTAGCGATCAGCGCCCGGGTCGTCCGGTCGACGCGGATCCCCTCGGCGCCGAACGCCTTCATCCGTCCAGTGATGGCCTCGGCGCCGCCGGCCTCCCGAAACAGCAGGTCGGTGGCGATGTTGTCGCTGATCCGCAGCATCAGGCCGAGGACGTTTCGGATGGTCAGGCGGGAGCCCGGCGTGTCGAAGAAGTCGCTGAGAGCGCCGTGGGTGACGACGTGATCGCTGGTCTGCATCGTGATGAGCTCGCCGAGCGACCGCTTGCCCTCGTCGACCTGCGCGAGGATCTCGACCGCGATCGGCACCTTGTAGGTGCTCGCCATCGGGAACTGGTCGTCGGCGTTGAGCAGTACGCCGCGACCGGACTCGAGGTGGATCGCGGCGACTCCCACCGTGCCCAGGCTGGCTTCGGCGAGGCGTTCGATCTCCGAGCCCAGGCGCTTCAGACCGGGATCGTCGCCCAGGATCTCGAGGCGCTCGGAGGCCGAGGCTGGTGCGGCGGCCAGGGCGACGACGGTGCACGCGATGGTAAGCGCGCGCAAGAACACGGGCAGGCGGGGACGGAAGAGGTGCAATCGAGACATCGGTTCTCCTGATGATCAGGCGCCGCTCGCGAGGCCGCGGCGCCGGGGGTCGGCGACGCCGTGAAGCGTACCGTTGGCAGCGAGGTGTACGCCCTGGACGCAACCGGCGTTGACGTCGTTGGGGCTCACCGGGAACAGAACGTGGCCGCGCCGCTCCAGTTCGGCGAGAAACTCCTCGGGGAAAGCCGCTTCGATCTCGGCGGCGTTCATCCCGGGATGTGGGTGCCCGAAGCGCGGCGCCCGGGCGGCCTCGGCCAGCGGCATCTCGTACTCAACGACGTTGGCGGTAGCCTGCAGCATGCACTCGATGAACGAGCGGCTGGGCGTCGCCATCGCGAACGCCGGCTGGTCGTCGCGGAGCATGCGCAGCGTCCGGGCCAGAGCCGGCTGGCGGAGCGTGTCGCCGACGCCCAGCATGTAGCCGTCGCGGAACCAGTCGTTGCGCCCCGACCCCGGGTAGCGGCCGATCATCTTCCGCGCCTCCTTGGCGTAGGCGAAGAGCAGGTGGTCGATGACGAAGCCCTGCTCGGCGAACGTGACCGCCGGCTCGAAGAGGTCCCGCCAGGGGAGGCGGCCCCAGGCCCGGTGGCACGCCTCGAGTCCGCGGACGTAGCCGGGCACCATGGCGCCCCAGCCGGTCCACGACTTCTGCTCGTCCCAGGGTTCGGTCGCCGAGATGCTCTCCGGGAAGGAGAACGCGCCGCCGCCCATCTCGAGCCGCCGCTCGGAGGCTCGCCACAGCGTCATGCCGAAGCCGCCGCCCAGGGTGGTCATCGTCGGTTCAAGGACGCACTGGGCGAGCGCCGCCGTCATGTAGGCGTCAGCGGCGCTGCCGCCGCGCTCGAGTGCGTTGAGCGCGGCCCGCGTGGCGAGCGGATGGTCGCTCGTCACCATGCGCCGGCGACCGGTGGCGTGGACGTTCCGGAAATCGGGCCGGATGGGCTTGTGATCGCGCGCCGCGAGCGCCGTCCAGTCGGGTGAGGCGCTGTCGGCGCGTGTGGGCAGCCTGGCAGGGGCGAGCGCGGCGAACGAGGGAGGTGCCGCCACGGCGGCGCCGGCGAACGAAAGGCCCTTGAGCAGGGCGCGGCGGTCGAGGACGGCTGGGGCGTGCTCCTGGCGACGGCGCTTCATTCGCGTCTCCTCACTCGGCGGCGAGACGTTGCACTACTGGTCGGCGGAAACTGGTATACGACTGTAACCAAACGAGCAGGGGCCGGGGAGCGGAGCGCGAGCCGGCCACGGATGAGTTCCAGGGACCTTGGGAGGAATGAGGAGAATGGAGATACGAGGCGCCGTCCTGCGGGTGGCGATAGTCGTTGTGCTGGCGGGGCCGGCCGTTGCCTATGCGGCGCAGGACGAGGTGCCTGCCTCGGCCTACGACCGCGCGGCGAAGATGCTTGGCGTCGCGTCGCTGATCTTCAACGAGACGGTGACGCCGCACTGGATCGGGGACGGCGAGGCGTTCTGGTACCGCAGCGACGACCGTGACGGCCAACGATTCTGGCGGGTCGAGCCTCTGGCGAGCGAAGAGCGGCGGCGGCCGGCCTTCGATCACGCCCGGCTGGCGGCGTCGCTGAGCGGGCTTCGCGACGTGCCCGCGGAGCCCCTGGCGCTTCCCTTCGAGACCATCGACCTGTCGACGGACGGCGAGGTGTCCTTCCAGATCCCGGGCGAGAAGGGGCCCGAGTCGTTCCGGTGCACGGTGGACGGCGCCGAGTGCTCGCGCGTCGAAGCGCCGGCCGCCCCGACGGAAGACAAGGACGAGAAGGAGGAAACCCCGCCCCTGCCGTCTCCCGACGGGGCCTTCAGCCTCCTGGTACGCGATCACGACCTCTACCTCGTCACTACCGAGAGCGGCGAGGAGCGCCGCCTGACCGACGACGGCGTGCCGTTCCACGACTACGCCTCGCACCCCGAGGCGCGCACCTCGACGATCACCGAGAAGCGCGCCGGCATCGTGCGCCCGCCCTCGGCTCTGTGGTCGCCCACTGGCAGGACAGCTCTCACCGTGCGCCTCGACCAGCGCGAGGTGGGTGAGATGCACGTCCTGCAGACCACCGATCTCGGCGACGGCGCCCGGCCCGTCCTGCACACCTTCCGCATGCCGATCCCGGGCGACGAGGGCGTGCCGTGGAGCGAGCTGCTGCTCGTCGATGCCGGGAGCGGCACGGTGAAGCCGGTCGACACCGAGCGGGTCCACACTCCCTTCATGGCGCTGGCCGACCTGGGTCAGCTCTGGTGGAACGACGACGGGTCGAAGGCCTACCTGTTGCGCCGGCCTCGCGGCGCGCGCTCGATGGGGCTCGAGGAGATCGACGCCTCGACCGGCGCCGCGCGCACGCTGGTGGCAGAGACCTCCCGGCACCACGTCGAGCCGGCGCTCCTCCTCGGTACGGGCAGGCCCAACCTCAGGGTGCTCGAGAGCGGCGAGGTGCTCTGGTACTCGCAGCGCGACGGCTGGGCGCATCTCTACCTGTACGGCAGCGACGGCGATCTCGTCCGCCAGGTCACCCGGGGCGCCTGGGTGGTGCGCGACCTCGTGCACGTCGACGAGGCGTCGCGCACCGTCTACTTCACGGCCGCGGGCCTGGACCCCGCCGTCGATCCCTACCTGCGCACCTTTGCCCGCGCTTCGCTCGACCGCACGACACAGTACCCGGAGATCCTCACGCCCGAGCCCGGCGACCACACGGTGACGGCCTCGCCCGGCGGCAAGTCGTTCGTAGACCAGTGGTCGCGCATCGACCAGCCGCCGCGGTCGCGGGTCCTGTTGCCGGACGGCCGCGTCGCGGTGGAACTCGAAGTCGCCGACTTCGAGTCGCTGGTCGAGCTGACCGCCCTGCCGGTTCCCTTCACCGTCAAGGCGCGGGACGGCAAGACGGACATCTACGGCAACGTGTTCTTCCCGCCCGGCTTCGACCCGGAGGACGGCAGCGCCAGCTACCCGGTGATCGACGGCATCTATCCCGGGCCGCAGGTGCATCGGGTGACCAAGAACTGGCACGACCCGACACTGTTCCTGAGCTACGACCTGGCGCTGGCCCAACTCGGCTTCGTCGTGGTCACGGTCGACGGCTTCGGCACGCCGCTGCGCTCGAAGGCCTTCCATGCGCGCTCGGAGAGGAACCTGCAGGAGGCCGGAGGCCTTCCCGACCATCTGGCCGCCATCCGTCAGCTCGCCGTCCGGTATCCGCAGATGGACCTCGACCGGGTTGGCGTCTACGGCCACTCCGGGGGCGGTTTCGCCTCGGCGCGCGCCATCTTCGCCTACCCGGAGTTCTACAAGGTGGCGGTGTCGTCGGCGGGCAACCACGACCAGCGGGGCTACATCCAGCTCTGGGGCGAGACCTACCACGGCGATCCGGCCACGGTGAGCTACGCGGAGCAGGCCAACGCCTCGATCGCCCACCAGCTCGAAGGCAAACTGCTGCTCGCATACGGCGCCCTGGACGACAACGTGCCGCCGGCGCTGACGCTGCAGGTCATCGAGGCCTTGACGAAGGCGAACCGGGACTACGACCTGGTCGTCCTGCCGTCCGGCAACCACGGTTTCATGTCCGACCCGTACTTCATTCGCCGCAGTTGGGACTACTTCGTGCGCCACCTCGCGGGCAAGGAGCCGCCCGCGGACTACCGCCTGTCACCGCCGGGTCCGTGACGCTCGTCGCGGGGCACGAGGCCGGCTCGCGTTCTGGCGCCGAGTCTCAGGGCCAAAGGACGTCTTCGGAGAGCGCTTCGGAGAAGCGCGAGATCGGCCAGATGAAGGGCGGCGCGATCGTCCGCAAACGACTGAGGAAGGCCGGTGTGTCGACCGCCGAGGAGCGAGGCTGGAGGGCGCTGTTGGGCGGCCGCCGACTGTTGCGGAAGCAGACCGGCGGACCGCCGTGCCAACCTCACTCGTCCGGCAGGGATCTCAGCAGTCCACGGTCGATGAGCCCCTGGAGGTGTCTGACGACGCCGAGCGCGAGAGATCGGCTCCGCACCAGGAGCCCCAGCTCGATGTTGTCGTCCTGTGCGGCCGCGGTGAAGTTGGCGGAAGTCACGAACACCCGCTCCTCGTCGGCGACCAGGGCCTTGGCGTGCAGGACGCCTCGCACCGACGGGTCGATCGAGCGAGGGTCGTAGAAGACCGTGGGCCGGGCGTCGCCGGGCCAGTCCTCCTTCCAGAATCGAGCCGCAAACCGCCGGACCATCTCGTCGGGCCGGCTTGTGTCGTTCTGGCGACGGTGGATGTTCAGAAGCAGCGTCACGCGGAGTTCGGGAACGGCCTCCATCCGTCGTGCAAGAAGATCGAAGACGCTGCGACCGTCGAAGTAGGCGTAGCTCACGGCCCAGAGCGAACGGTTGGCCGACGTGAAGAGCTCCTCGTAGACGCGGCGGGTGTCGCGAGCCGGCACGCCGGGGACTTCCGGCCCCGACCAGACGAGGTCGGGGAGCGTCGTGGGCCCGGCGGCGCGGTCCAGGGTCCGGATCCACTCTGCCGCGGTTCGGCCCGTGATTCCCTGGGCAGCCAACCGCTCAAGAGCAGCCAGGGCCGCCGCGTCCGCCTGGCCGAGAGTCATCTGGAGCGCGGCCGCCGAGTAGGGCGCAACCAGCGCGCCGGTGTCCAGTCCGCGTACAAGCCGCTTCCGCAGGAAAGTCGGCATCGACGCGAGAGCGTCGGTCACGGCCAGCCCTGATCGGGGAAGAAGGCCGCGTCGTCCACGTCGAGAGTCGGCACGACCAGGGCGCGGTCCAGGTAGTCGTTGCGCATCTCGCACGATGTCTCCGCGACGAGAGCGCACCCGTGACATGCCGCCCCGTGAAGCCAGCGTCCTTCGATACTCGACGCCGGAGTGTGTTGGGCGCATACCGGATCGTTGGAGCAGAGCGCCGCGGCGCGAAGCGCCCGTTCGATGTGGCTCCCGATCTGGCGCGCCTGTTGCACCAGCCCGCCGAGCGTCCCCTCGGCATCGGGGCTCGACGTGTACAGGAGGATTCCGTAGCGGCGAGATTCGTCGGCCACGTAGACGCGCTCGCGGATCGAGGCGGCCGGGTAGCCGCAGCGGTCCGCGATGGATTGCAGCAGCAGGTGCGACAACGTGTGCAGCATCACGTAGATCCCACCGGGAAAGGGAGGCGGGAGCTTGCGGGTCTTCGCCCATTTCTCGTGGCCAACCTCGAGATCCTCGATCCGCCGCGACACACCCGGCCGCGCCAGCCACTCGCGAATCGCGCCGGCGGAGAAGTGAATCAAGACTCCCTCGCCCCGGTTCTCGACCGCGGGAAACCACTGCGGATCGATCGAGATGTCGGTTCGCTCCACGTCGTCGCGGTACTCCCCGTCGATGTCCGGCATGGGCGCTTCGAGGCGGGTGAACCCGGCAAGCGCCAGCACTTCGCGCAGACGATGCACCTGCACCACCGTCTCGATGAGGTCGTCGAACGGTTGGGAGCGATCGCGGCGCCTCAGCTTGCGGGCGTGAAAGTCGGGATCGATCGGCACGTCGTCACCGAACCCCTCCGGCACGGCGAGCATCGCTTCGATCTCGACGTCCTTGACCGAGTGTTCCTCCGCGGCCGTCCCTTTCCGTCGCCGGATCGCGGCAAGCACGTCCTCGTCGTCGAATCCGGCCAGGGCGTCCGTCACGCCGGGCAGCTTCTTGAAGGAAGTCAGGTCAGCCGGGTTCTCGACCGCCATGAGGACGTTCCAGACTTCGCTCACCGCCTGGTCGATCGCCGCCCCCTTCTCCGGAATCGACAGTGCCCGGACAAGCAGCGGAAAGTAGGCGTTGGTCGCGGTCCTGATGAGCAGCCGGCCCGGCTGGCCACAGGCCTCGCCGGCGTGGGGTCCCAACCAGGGACGCGCCCCGTTGCAATAGCCGAGCGCCTCCGCGTCGAAATCGTTCGCTTCCGTCATCGACCGCGACTTGCCGCATTCGCATCGAACGCGCAGGTTGGCGAGTTCGCCCGTCGCACCGCTCTCGTCGAGCCAGAGCTGCCCCAGGCAACTCGTCTCGCCGCGATGGGCGAACTTCCGCCAGGGCAAATCGGACACATGGCCCTTGGTGCAGGCCATCACGAACCGCGTGGCCACGACCGGCCGCTTGTCGAATCTGCCTCCCTCGAGTGCCTTGCGGTGCACCAGACGACGGGAGCGAGGTCGGTCGGGAGAAGCGGGCCCCGCCCACTCCGGCGCCTCCTGAACGACGAACCACTCGGGGAAGCGGTAGGCGTCGACCCCCTTCGGCGAGGCGGACCAGAACTCGGCGGGGTCGGGCGTGGGGGGAACTCGCAACTCGGGACTCTGTACGCCGGTCATGCGGGCAAGGGCCTGCTGGACGCGGGGTTCGTCGAGCCGCTTCAGCGACGATCCCCAGCCGTCGATCCCCGCCATGACCGCCGAGTCACGGGGCAGATCGATCAGGGCGCCCGGCCCGTAGGTGGTGATGACCTGGCTGCGCCGAATCTGGCCGGTGGACTTCGGACTCACCTCGCCGATCTCGCGTCGCGGAGGTTCTTCACATAGACATGCACCTCGGGCTCCACGTCCCGTAGGGAGCGGTTGAGCCGGAACTTCCGCTCGTGTTCATCCTCCGGCTCGGGATCGAGCAGGTGGTGAAGCAGCGGCCTGGCCGGCGGCTTCTCATGGCGCTGGTACTGCAGGCGGACGCCATCCTGGTGATGAGCGTCGAGGACGCTGGTCCAGGAGTCCAGTAGATCGACCAACCGACTGCGAACGGAGTCCATGGCCTCTTGCCGCTCTTCCTGGTCCTCGATCGGCTGGTGCTCGACCCGATCCTGGAGGATTCCCGTCAGGCGCTCTTCCAGCTTGGGGCGTAGCGAGCGGATCGCCTCCGCGCCATGCGCGGGGGTGAGTGCCGAATCGAGGTGGCGGGCAAGCCCCACCAGCGTGCCCGCAAGCCCGCGGTCCAGGGCGCGAGCGGAGAACGGCGTGGCGGAAGCGGACTCGACGGACCTGTAGAAGGTCTCGTGGTAGTGGCGGAACCGCTCGTAGTGCGACCGGTCCCTCGGTTTGTGGATGTTGAGCAGCGTGACGACGAGTCCAGGCTTCTCGGGGTCCCGCCCGACTCGGCTCGTCGCCTGGATGTACTCCGCGTGCGTCTTCGGCTGGCCGTTGACGACCATCAGTCCGAGCCGGGAGACGTCCAGGCCGACCGAGATCATGTTCGTCGCGAGCGCACAGTCGACTCGGCCGTCCTGGTGGAACGAGCGTCCAAGCCGCTCGAACGCCGCGGCGACCTGGTCCGTCGGCACCCGTGAGGTGAGCTCCAGCACCTCGCTGCCAAGGGTCCGATCGCGGAACAGCCCTTCGTCGCCTCCGAGCCGGCGACGTTGCCCGCGGCCCCGGAGCGTGTTCTGGATCTCCTCCTCGACGATGCGGCGGGCGCCGCCGAGTTCGCGCAGGCTGTTGAAGTAGGCAAGGAGCGTCATGTAGGGATCGGCCGGGTTCTGCTCGTTCCGACGCCCGCCCGCCTCGACGAAGTGCTTCTCGGCCGCCGCCATGAGCGCCAGAAGCGCGCGCCGCATGACGACCTTCGGGTTGCGGCCGGTGGCGGCGATGCCCAGGTAGCGGCGCGCCGGAATCGCGCGCGCGTCAACAGTGCGCGCGAAGAAGGAATCGCGGCGGTCCGGGCCCGGCGGCGGAAACACCTCCGTGTCAGCTCTCGCGAACACCGCCTGGACCTGGTCCCGAGCCTTCCTCGCGGTCGCGGTGGACGCGACGATCTTCGGTTTCCCGAGGGACCGGTCGGCGCGAGCCGTACAGAGCCCCTCGATCGCCGTCTCGTAGAGCCCCATCATGGTGCCCAGCGGTCCCGTGATGAGGTGGAGCTCGTCCTGAATCACCAGATCGGGCGGCAGCAGGGGAGCGTCGAGCCGCGAGCCGCGCCCTGGATCGGAGGCGCCGTAGAAGCCGTGCTCGTCGAAGCGTTCCGCGCCGCCAAGCAGTGCGCCCGACGGCCCCTCCCAGGGCAGGGCCGCGAACTTGTCCACGGTAGCGATCAGGAAAGCGGGCAATCTCCTGTAGAGGGGTTCGTCCACCGCGACGATGGGGAGCTGCCGCCCACCCGAGAACTCGCACTCGATGTTCGTGCAGCCGACCCGCAGGTCCCGCGGACGGTCGGCGTCCGGCAGCAGGCCGAACGACTCCGCGGTGAATCTCTCGCCGCACCACGGGCAGTTCTCGATGGGAATCGGCGCCGGCCTTGACCGCGGGTCAGCGCGGTACTGCAGGGTCTTCCGGCGGGCCGTATCCCCCTTGTCGCCCTTCCTGCCCATCCGGTTCGGCGTGGCCGCCTTGCCCACCCACAGCCCGATCTCGAACGGCCATTCACCGTAGCGCTCGGGGTTCGCCGCGCGTTCCAGCTCCAGCGCGCAGACCAACGAGGACGCCCGGGACAGTTGGTCGAGGGTCAGCAGGCGCAGCGTGTAGCGCATGACCACGCACACGCCCGCCCCCGCGCGCCCGCCGACGGCGGGATTCCGGAGCCGCCGATAGACCATCGCGAACGCCGCCAGGCCGAGGTACGCCTCCGTCTTGCCGCCGCCGGTGGGAAAGAAGAGCAGATCGACGGTTTCCCGGTCGTCGTCGCCGGGGTCCGCCATTCCGGGAAGATTGAGGAGCAGGAAGGCGAGCTGGAACGGCCGCCACCGCGGATCCTCGTCACCGATGCGGCGCGTCAGCGCGCGCTGGACGGCGCGGTTCGCCATCCGGAACGCATCGAGAGCGTCGGGGTTGCCGGCAAGCGCGGTCACGCCTCGCGCCATGCGGTTCGCGGCGTTCCGCGCGTTGGCGAGGAGCCCGCTTGCCGTGGCGCGGTGCCGCTCTTCGAGATCGGCGGATTCGGCCGCCCGGTCCTCGATCCAGGTCCGGTACTCGGTCACCAGGGGTTCGAGCGCGGCCCGTGCCGCCGGGCCGTCAGCCAGCTCGCTCAGGCTGCGCATCGAGAGCTCGACGCCGTCAACCGGCTCGGGTCTGGTCGCCTCGACTTCCGCGCTCCCGATCCAGGACGTGCGAACCTCCGTGCATACGCCCTCCGCGACCGTCCAGTCGGCCGAGACGCCGTGACCGGTGGCGTAGGCGGGCGTGTCCGCGAAGTGAAGATCGGCGACCCGCCTGTCCCACTCGTCGGCATGCCGCCCGGAGAGATCGGGCCGCGGGTGAAACGGCTTGTCGCCCGCCACCGCCAGTCGGGCCTGAAAGGCATAGCGCTCTTCCGTGTCCTTGTCGTCCTTCGCTGGAAGGCGCCGCTCGTTCACCAGGAAGACGGAAACGGCCCGAGTACCGCTCTCGATGCGGCCGCCCAGGCCCTCCGTGCGGATCCGGCGCTCCGCGACGTGGAGGACGAGGCCGTCCGAACCGGGGACCGGCCGCCGCTCCAGGGACGTGCTCCCGTCAAGCGCCACCTCCACCTGCTCGGACCGCGGCGCGCGCACCCAGGCGTCCACCGCCTTTCCCGACCGGTCCTCCCCTTCGCCTCTCCGGTAGTCGCCCCAGGTGGCGGCTACCCGAATCGTCTTCGCGTCCGGGTACACGAGGAAGCTCAGCCCCATCGACGAAGGGAAGAAGCCGCGCTTTGCCCGCTTGCCGTCCTCGGTGGATTCCTCCTCCAGGCCAGCCCGTTCGGGCACTTCGGCATCCCAGTCGTCCTCCGCATCGTCGTCGCCGCGGAGGGGTCGGGGGGTTCCGGACGGCACGAGAAAGCCGGTCAGGTACCACATCGAAAGCCGCTCCCAACCGGGCAGGCGCTCCTCGGCATGCTCGTCGTCAAGGCCGGGTCCAGGCCCGATCAGGTCGAGGTGGAGCGCGTGGGTGAGGGCGTCGCGGACCTGCGCGGAAGTGACGGGTGCCGAAGAGCTCACGGTTGCCGGCGCCTGGTGCGGGCGGAGAGGGACGGTCGCGCTCCTCTACGCATCCTCATCGTCCACGTTCCAGCCCATCTCGAGGTAACGGGCGGTCACGGGTGTCCCGACCGAATACGAAGGGCCGCTTCAACGATCCGCCGATGTTGCGAACCGTGACGGCATGCCAGTTGTGGCCGTCGATGCGCGTCCACGAAGTCCGCCGGAAGTGTCATGCGTACCGCTCCACGTTCGCCCGTTTCTGCGTTCAGGGCCATCAGACGGCGCGGAAGCTCGTCGTGCTCCGGGCCAGCGGCAACAATAGCGCTTCCCGGCACCCCGACCGGCTCCTTGTCGAGGCTGGGGTTCGCGATGTCGCAATCGTGGCTGGTCACGATCAGACTGTCGGAAGGGCAGTTGGACGTGGCGGTCGGGGCGCGTTCCGCGGCTCGGGAAGCCAGCGTTTCGCCCAGGACCGCGCCTTGGCGCCATCCCAAGGCGACGATGCGCCCGCTGTCGAACGGTTCGGGCATGCCGCCTACCGCGGCCATGGCTTGAGGGCCATGTTCGTCGCGAGCTGCTCGCGCCGGCGTGCCGCGTCGGGTTCCTCGAAGCCGCGGGACCGGAGGCGTTCCTCTCGCTCGGAACGACGCCTGGCCGCCGCCGTCTCCAGCTCGCGAGCCTTCTTGAGTGCGTCGATGATCCGCGCGGACGCGAGCGTCTCTTCGCTGAGCGACTCCAGAATCGACGGTTCGTCGATTCTGGAACGATGTCGGACGAAGCGAGTGTTCAGGGGCTTCGCGCCGGAAACCGAGGCGCCGCCCAGAATCGTGAGGAGTTCATGTAGTCGTTCGAGGTTGGCGGGACCAGGTTCGGTTCCCTGCAACCAGGAATACACGGTGGGCCGGGACACCCTCAGAATCCGGGCGAGTTGGGACTTGTTGAGCGATAGGGCGGCGGCCAGACTCCTGACCTTCCGGTCGACGGGCAGAGTCAGGAGCCCGGCGAGTTCCTCGCGGGCCGCGGGTTCGGACGTCGCCGCGACCTGCTCTCGCGTCGGCCTGAGGTCGACGAACAGCGAACTGGAGCCGAAGCTGGGCAGCACCTGCCCGTACTCGTTCGTGCAGACCATGCTCCCGGTTCCGTTCAGTCGAGTTTGCAGGACGAGGCGCCAGAGGTCGTGCTCCGCGGGAAGCGAATAGTCGCGCGACCCTACGGTCGCCGACATCGCCGCCAAGCCGGTTTCGCCGGCTGGGACCGACTTCACTTCCAGGTCTCGATTGCGTGTTCGCTGACGACCTGCTCGTGGAAGGTCTCGATGATGTGGTCGTGCATGATGTACGTCTTCTCGATGATCCAGTTCGTGTTCGGGTCGAATCTCCCAGCGATGTAGTGGTCCATGTCAACGAGAGTGAGGAGGTCGCCTGGCGCCGCGCGCGGCTCGTGCCTGGGCGCGGCTTCGAGCAGGTCGGGGGGCAGGGACATGCCGAGGTCGTTCTGCGCGACGCGCACGACGAGCGTCCCTTCGACATCGCCGACGGTCGTCTGGCCGGTGCTATCGATGCGGGTCCGATGAGTGCCGGCCTGAAACACGTTGTCGGTCAAGCCGTGGAGACCTGGCCGCAGATACATGCGGAAGTCCTCTTCCGGCCGGGGGCGAATGACGTCCACGTAGCGGAGGCCGATGCGCTCCACGATGCCGAAGCGGTCGTGCTCCGTTCTGGCCAGCACGGTCGAGAGAGCCTGCCGCAGACGCTCGGCGAAGTCCTCGAAGCGACCATAGTTCGTCGTCTGCAGCATGACGCTGTCTTCCAGGATCAGCACGCTCCACAGCTCGTCCCTGGTTCGATACTCCCAGCGGTGCCGCTCGGCGACCTGCACGGGCGGCCCCTGCTTGCTCAAGGTCACCTGGCTGACCTTGCCGGACCGCTCGATGGGGAAGTCGGAACGTCTGAAGGCCTCCTGAATCCGCGGGATGTAGTGGTCCATCCGCCGAACGGGGCTGAATCGGACCTGGGCCAGGACGAGCGCCAGCGGCTGCTTCGACAGCGGGACGTAGCGGCAGTTCCGCTTCATCTGGGTTGCTCCTTTACACCACATCTTACACGGCGGGCAACACGACGAGCTGTTCTGGCCATTCCCGGCGGAATCGCGCGGGGAAGGAAGGCCCCTTCGCGCGACGTGTCCGCCGACAGAGATCAGCTTGTATGGAACTGGCCGCCAAGGCGGAGCCGGCCCTGCGGCCGGCGCGTACTCATGGGCCATGGAGGAGTCGGAGGCGGCGATGAGACGAGGGACCAATCGGTTCGCCAGCGCGGACGAGGTGTTTGCTGAGCTTGAGAAGCAGGTCGCCGGTGGTCGGACGCGCGCCCGCCCCGGCGGGGCAACGTCATTGGTATCTCGCCCGAATGCGAATCGCCTCGTCGACGATGGCGGCGAGGTTGGCTTCAATCCAGGCGTAGCGCTGCTTGCTGGTGGATCCAAGGGGGTCGTGGCACCTGATGACGGAGGCCAAGTCCCGATGATTCTGGACTGGGAGGTGCCGGAAGGGGTTGCGGCCTCGCGGGGAAACACGGCCGTCACGGTCACGAAGACCGTGGATGCGAATTCCCGCGAGCCCCATGCCCTCCTTCCACGATTTGTTGATCTCGTAGTTGATCCAGGGCCGCCCCGCGGTGGCCGACCCCACCAGCACGAGCGTGCAGGAGCGAAACCGCAACTGCCCGTCGATCCACCTCCGGATTGCAGCGTCTCCGCCCCTCTTCACTGTTTCCCACTCGTTATCCGTTGCCGGCCGGTTGCCCTCCACGACGCCGATGTTGCGTACCGTGGCGGCGCGCCAACTGTCGGCGGCGTAGTGGAAGCTGTAGAAGACTCTTCGCTTGATCACGTTGTGTCTCCAGTCGTGCCCAGTAGTGCGAGTCCAGCCAAGGCGGCGGCGGCCAGCGCGGCGTAGAAGGGCCATGACGTGGCCGACAACACGGCGAGCCACCAGTCACGCCACCGCCGGCGCCCGACATCCATCGAGAAGTCGACTTCGTCCTTCGCGCGCACGCAGTTGAACAAGGCGCGGAACAGCCTCTCTTGGGAGAGGTAGTAGCCGTCGAGCCCCCAGAAGACCAGAACGGGAATCAGGGAAACGAGGGCCATTCTCGCCGACCCGTTTTGAGCGCCCAGCGCCAGAAGCGCCGTGACGAGCACGACGCTCCACCCCTTCACCCGGAAGGAGTTGGACGCCAAGCGGTTGATGACGGCCTGGATCATCTCCAGGTGCTTCAGCTTCTTCTCCGAGGCGGCTCCGCTCATGCAACCGGTTTCACTCCGCCCCTTCGGCCCAAGCCGTAGCCGACCCGGTAGACATCGGGGACGTCGACGCGCCCGTCCTTGAGGCGCCTGAAGATACCCAGCGACTCCAGGTCCTCTCTAACGCCCGGCGGACCCCGATCGATGTTGCGGGGCGGGAGCTTCACTTCCTCCTCGCCGATCTCGCCCGAGAGTCGGTCGAGGGCCCCTTCGTCCAGCCATGCCTGTTCGATGATCTTGAACTCGCACGGCACCACGATTCCCGAGAGCGGGTCGAGCAGGCGGTCCACCCAGGGATAGTCCTCCCGGAGCTCCCGCACCCTCACCTTCGAAGCCTCCTGGACGCCCCGCTTGACGCTCTCGTAGTGCAGGGCGTGCTCATGCTCCGGGTAGCGTTCCGCCGTGTCGTTGGCCGCGGCTCGGAGGGCGGTGAGGAACGAACGCGGGCTCACGATTCCATCGCTATCCGCCAAGTGGTTGGGAATCCAGGTGTAGGGGAAACCACGCCTGCGGTCGGTCCCCATCCAGGGGCCCGTGATGGCGTGAAGTCGCTCGCGTTGGAGGGCCTCGTCGCTGCCGAGCAGAGCCGGCACCCTGAACACCGCTTCGGCCCCGCTCTCAACAGCCTGCCATTCGCCCTCGGCCATCCATGGCCGGAGCTGCTGTCCATGAACACCGTTCGCCAGACACTGCCAGAGCATCCCGTAAAGCTCGCGCCGGGGCCAGGTCAGCGCCACCGCCGAGGAGAAGACCTTGGAAGCGTCTGGGAATGTCGCTAACTGTGTCTCGTCGGCTTGATCCGATCGCAGAAACACCTTCGCTCGTAGCCGCTCATAGGAACGCATGTCGAGGGCATGACGCAGCAGTCCTCGAATCAGTTTGAGGACGTTGGGCCATGCGTCCGCGCTGCGATCAAGCCCGTCGAACACCAACAGCGAGTAGACCCCTTGCTCCTGAAGCTGCTCGTCCCGATCACGGAAGAGCCGCGAAACGACGCCGGGGTTCGCTCCGACGTAGTCGACACGCTCCCGCCAGGACTCCAGGTCTGCCAACCGGTGATCGCTGCCCGCCACGTGGCGAGCATGTACGGTGCGCCAGACGAGCCGGGCGTCGATGCCGTCCTTCAGCATCCCGCTGAGTTCGTCCGGCCCCGGATAGTCGCGCGGCGCCTCGATCACGCCGAACCCGGCAGTCACTTCGGTGTCCGCGGTCAACGGAGAGCCCTTCAAGAGCCGGTCCAGCAGCGTTCGGATCATCCGATCCTGAAGGGCGCTCCACCAGAGGGTCTTGCCGGAACCGCGCACGCCCGTCACCAGCATGACGTTCGGGTGCAACGCTCTTCGGTGGGAAGGCGGGAGGTAGACATCGGCCGGGCTTGGCGGCCGCCCGTGGCTGGTTTCCTCGGGCAGTTCGCTCATCGCGATCCGAACCGTCTCGGAAACGGGCGAAGATGCCGCGGCCGCCGGCCGATGAAGCTGGTCGAACCGGTGCAGGAAGGACGAGTACGCCTGCTCGACGGTGCCGCCCTCCAGGTCGCGCAGGGTCCCGCCGCCAGCCAGACCGAGGTTCCAGTCGACGACCAAGGGGTTGTGAGGCGCCTCCTCGGCTTCAAGGTCGTAGGAGACGGCGTCGGACGGACCGTCTTCCGGCGCCAGGGAGTCGTAGACATGGTCCCGGAACAGACTCCAGGCATTCTCGCGGAATCGCTCGAGGTACTCGCGGCGCAACCCGGGAGCGAGCGGCGGCGTCAGCGCGGAAACGATCGACAGCCTGTCTCGAATCCGGGAGGCGATCCCCAAGGCTCGCCAATGGTCGAAGAGAAGGCCGTATGCCGTCCAGGCGCTGGGCGAATCGACGGCGAACAGCATGACCCTGGCGCCCAGGTCGGTGACGGTGGCCGCGGCGACGTCGTGCAGACCGCTTCGACTTTCCAGGAGGACGACTCCCGGCTTGAGCTTCGCTTCCAGACCGCCCAGAAGCCGCCGCAGACGACCGGTCCACGGCTCGGCTGCCGTGCCCATGTAGGCCCGGCCCAGCTTGGCCAGATACTCCCCCGGGTCGCGGCCGTGAGCCGGCGCCACCCACACGTTGCCCGGCAGGTCGTTTGCCCAGGCGGGAACCGAGAACATGTCCTCGATCACGCGCTCGCCCTGCCCGACGAGATCTTCGACGAACCAGTCGACCACGCCGAATGCGGGCTGTTCTCTTCGTCCGAACACGGCCGAGGTCAAGCCCGGCGACTCGATGTCCAGGTCGACCACCAGCACGTCGTCCCCTTGCCGGGCGAGGCGCCAGGCGAGAACGGCCGCGGTGGTGCTGCGCCCCATGCCTCCCTTGACGGAGTAGAGCGCGTAGCGGACCGGATCGTCCGAACGCTCTTCGCCAACCGTCCACCAATCCCCGCCCACCAGGAGTCGGTCGACCCAGAAGACACCTGGCCGGATCTCGAATGCCGTGTCCCGCGCGTAGTCCAGGAGGCCGTCGTCAACCCACAGCACGGCGCTCGCGTCGGCGCGGGCGTAGGCGCCAAGTCGGTCACGGAGGGCTGACGCCAGGCGATCCAGGGCTTGGCGACAGGGTTCGCGACATCCCGACCTGGCGCTTTCGGAGACCGAGACTCCGACTCTTCCGAACAGGCTGCGGACCAGGTACACCGCCGGCATGTCGGCCGGAAACCCGGCCTCGTTGAGCACTGTCTGGACGACGCGGCGAACCTCGTCGAAGAACAGATCCCGACCGCTCACGGCGTCTCGTCCATTTCGGCCGCCTGGACCATTCGGCGGATTCCGTCCGCCGCGTTGCGATGCCGGGATACCGCATTCTCGCCAGAGTGCCCTCCGCGGGCGTACCTGTGGTGGTGTGACCAGTCCGCGAATGGGCTGCCGGCCGGCAGGTCTTCCGCGCAGCGTGCTCCTCCGAGGCGCGAAGCGAACTCCTCGAACTGGGGCCACAAGTCCTGCACGTGTGTCCTGTACTCCTTCGGGGGACGGCCCGTCGCATCCACGGGCATTCCCAACCGCTCCATAACCGCCTTGAGACCGCATTCCGCACTCAGCCCGTAGAGATGGTCCGCGTTGCCTAGTCGACTGCTCCTGAACAGAAGTTCCGCGTCCTGCCAGTGGCGTCGATGCGCGGCGGCGAAGTCCGCCGAAAGTGTCATGCTCGCCGCTCCTCCTTCGCCCGTTCCGCGTTCAGGGCCATCAGGCGGCCCAGAACCTCGTCGCGGATCGGGTCGGGCCACCGGTAACGATAGCGCTTCCCGGCGCGGCTGGAGGCGTCTTCGCCGGCGGGGTCGCCGGGGTGTTCGGGAAGGAACTCGCAGCTCGCGTCGATGTCGGTCCAGCCGTACGCGGCGAGGACGGCGCGGTCCATTGCCGCGTGGAGTTCGCGCAGCCGGGCGATGCCGGGGTCGTTCTCGTACGGATCGTGGAAGCGGTTGTAGGTCTTCGTCAGGCCCTCGTCGTTCTCGATCATCAGGGCGGCGCGGTGGTCGTAGTACGCGCTGCCGGCGGCTTCGAGGTCGGAGCGGGTCTCCCAGTTCTCGGGGAAGGGGAAGGTCTCGAAGCAGTCCGAGGGGTAATAGCAGAGGCGATCCTCCAAGGTGGCGCCGAAGAAGCGGGCCCAGAGTTCGTGCGGGCGGGACTGCAGGGCGCTGAAGGCGGCGTGGGTGGGGAGGGGGAAGATGTTGAGGCGGTGCGCGTAGACCATCTTGGCGGGCAGGAAGGCGAACGCGGCGTGGTGAGTGACCTGGGAGATCGCGAGCACGCGGTCGAGGCCGGCGATGGCGGCGAACAGCGCCGGGGTGTAGCGGCCCCAGAGCCACCACTTCTTCTTTCTACGGCGTGCGTCCCCGTTGTCGCCGAGCCTGGCACGTTCCGGCCTCACCCGCTCCTCCACGATCCGCAACAACTCCGGCCAGTCCGCCGCCACCGGTCCGGGGTAGTCGAGCGGCACGATCCCTCCCCGCAGCCACTCCTCGCGCTTGGCGTCGGAGGCACCGTGCCACACCGAGGCCGCTTCTTGCCGGGTTGGTCCTGGGTGCTCCGCCATGGCCTCGGAGTCCGCCCGGTACTGCGGCCAGTCCCGGAAGTTGATGACGTAACGGTGGTGACTGTGCGTCGGGCTCTGGTTTACCTCGGCGCCGCCGATGTACGGGAAGATCGCTTCGCGGTTCCTCGGATTCTCGGCGATCAGCCGTTCCATCTCGCTGAGCGGCGAGGGAACGCCCACCACGCCAGCCTCCTCATCCGGCCCGCTGCCCGGTTCGTCGCCAGCGTTTCCGCCTTTGTCGTCGAAGGTGAAGCCCATGCCGAGGACATAGCTGCCGACGAAGCTCTGGCCCGCGTTCGCCTCCAGCCGCTCCGGATCCTCGTGCCCGCCGGCGTGAAAGAGGAAGGCCGTGATCTCGTCCACCGCCCGCCCGTCGAGCAGGCGCCGGGACGGCGCGGCGCCCTTGGCGACGTGCACGATGCTGACGACGACCGCGGCCTGTCCCGGCCACTTGTAGCGAGCAAGGGCGCGGAAGATCTCGCCGCCGTTCCCGCAGATCCATCGCAAGCCCGTCGAACGGGTGTCGCCCTGGCCGATCGTGTTCGTCGCGATCAGGCCGAGGGTCCCGCCGCCGCGCAACAGGTCGAACGACCGCCGGAAGAAGTGGGACACCAGGTCCGCGTTGCCGTGGCTCTCCGCGTGGAGTTCCTTCAGCCAGAGCGGGTAGTTCGGGACGTTCGCCGCGGCCACCGTGTTCTTGCCGCCGAAGGGCGGATTCCCCACGAAGGCGTCGAAGCCCGGATTCTCCCGCTCGAAGACCTCCGGGAACTCGACCTGCCAGTGAAACGGCGCAAAGGGCGGGTGTCCGCGGCGCTTCTCGGCCAGCCGCTCGCGGTGGCCGAGCGTTTCGCCGGCCTGCACGTTGGCCAGGTGCGCGAACCGCCGCGCCCGGCGGGCCGTGACCTTCGTTTCGAGGAAGAACGCCTCGGCGGCCAGGTCGCCGTAGAACCGGACCTCGTCCAACGCCGCGCGGGCCTTGTCCCACAGCTCCTCCATCTCGACCGGAGGCGCGCCGGGCTCAGCCCGGCGGATGCGGCCGCGAAGCTCCGCCACGCGCTTCACCGCGTCGTTCACGGACAGCTCCGTCTGCACCGGCCCGCGCTCCCAGGTGAAGCCCGCGATCTGTTTGCGGCCGAGTCCAACGAGCGCGTCGCCGTCGCGGAGCGCGTGGTCCAGGAAGGTCAGCGGCTCGCTCTTCGAGAGCGTCGCGAGCCAGAGGGACATCTTCGCCAGGTCCACCGCCATCGGGTTCCTGTCGACGCCGTAGAGGCAGCGCTGGGCGACCAGACGCCGCGCGAAGACGAGCTCGTCCTCGCCCGCCGGGATCTCCGGGCGGCCGCCGTGGAGCTTCCACGACTCGAGCAACCGCTCGGCGAGTTGGCGGCAGGTCTCCACCAGGAAGGCGCCGGAGCCCATCGCCGGGTCGCAGACCTTGAGCTCCAGCAGGTCGGCGGGCCGCGGGGCGGCGCTCTCCTTCCGGAGGCTGCCGCCCAGCCGGTCCAGAACGGGCCCGAGCGTTTCCTCCACGATGGGCGAGGTCAGTTCGCGCGGCGTGTAGTGCGAGCCGGAGCGGCGCCGCTCGTCGCTCGGCTGCAGGATCATCGCCCCTTGGGGAACCAGGTCGGGAGTGGCCGCGGTGTCCACGACCCTCGCCAACGCGGCGTGCAGTTCCGTCACGGTTCCGGCGGCCCGCAGCGGGCCGGCCACCGTCTTGGCCTTCGCCAGGTCGCGCTCCGTGCGGTCCCGGACCCACCTCACCCGCGCTCCCGGCACCACGCCCGCCAGCTTCTCCAGATCGATCGTCGTGGACGCGCCGCCCTTCTTCGGCGACTTGACCGCGACGGAGCGGCCCGTCGCCCTCTCCAGTCGGAAACCCATCATCGTTTCGTAGACCGATCCGATCTGCTCCACGTCGAGCGCGCGGTAGGAGATGCGCTCGCCGTCCAGCACGAGCAGCTTCTCCAGCACGCGGTGGATCGTCCCGTCGGGCACGAGGGGCGGCTCGATCGCCTGGGTGACCTGCGGCGCGCCGCTGCCTGGCCAGCCTTCCAGGAAGGGAAAGCGTGACGGGTTGAACAGAGCGCCTCGCCGCCCCGGCAGGTGCATCGCTCCGGACTTCGCGCCGTCGTGCACCATGCGGAACAGGGCCAGTAGCTGCGCCCAGGCCCCGTAGCGGTCGTCCATCGTGTCCGGATGGAGGGCGGCGTCCTCGCGAAGCCGTTCGTGGAGCCCGACGACGGAGTAGTGCGCCGCGAATGTGGGGTCGTCCGTGAGCATGCCGCGCTCCTCGGCGTAGAGGAGGAAGACGAGCCGCAGGATGACGGTGAGCAGGGCGCGGTAAACACTGTCCGGGTCCTGCTCCAACTCGTGAGCCAGCAGGTTCGCATGCGACTTCAGGTGCGCCTGCTCGAAGCCCCGCAGAAGCTCGTAGAGGCCGTGCAGCACCTGCTCCGAGAGGCGCTCGCTGACGACGTTCTGGTACTTGCGGCTTGCTTCGAGAAGACCCGGGAGGCGGTGCTCGACCGGTCCCGTGAGGAGCCGCGATTCGCGAAGCAGGAGTCGGATCGCCGCAACCAGGGGGCGGCCCGCGGTGGGCCGCATGTCGCGCGCGTGGAAGTCCATCCAGCCGGAGCTTTCGCCGCGGGGCGCGAAGAGCAGGCGGATCGCGTGGCCGTTGAAGAGGAGGCCGGCGGGAACCCGGGTCTCCCGCAACAGACGCTCGAGGCGGCCGTGAGGAGAAGCCTCCAGACCGCTGCCCTTCCGGACGACGCGGTCGAGGTCCGTGTCGGGTTCGAGCACGGAGACGAGAAGCTGCCAAGGCGGTCTGTCGTCATGCGGGTCGCGCTCGCGCACGGCAAAGTCCGGTCGGAGCGTCTCGCCGTACTCGGGAAGCGCCAGCTCGAGTTCGGTCGGGACCGGGCCGGCGCCGCCGCCCGCGTAGCCCGCGGGGTCGAAGCTCCAGTCCAGTACCCGGCGCGCGAAGGTCTCGAAATCGGGCAGGAAGGGAACGGGTGCCTCGCCTGCAGCGCGCGGCGACATCTCGACGCACTCCTCGAGGCGCCGTTGACCTTCGACGTCCCGTCGGTTCAGGATGGCGCCCGCCTGCTCGAGGGCGTGGGCGGAAACGACCAGGCCGGTCGGCTGGATGAAGCCCAGCCACTCCAGGTGGTCGCGGACGTACGGGGAGACCTTCCTGCTCACGGGCTTTCGGATCCGTGGGCCGTCATCCCGTTTCGGGCCAGAGGTAGACGAGGCCCACGGGCTCCACGCGGGTCGCGCGCACGCGGTAGAAGTTCCTGATCCGCTCCGGTTCCCTCGCGATGTCCTCTTCGAACCGGTCGAGCCGCAGCCGCCAGGAACGCTTGTTCGCCTCCAACTGGCGCTGCTCCTCCGGGTCGAGATAGAGCGCGAACTGGGCCGGTTCCGCTTCGTGGCTGGCAAGCTCCTCGCTTACGCGGCGCCGCTGGCGGAGGAGGGTCTCGTGAAGCTCCCTCGCCTCCCGTTCGCCGCGCTGGCGCAGCAACTCCGTCGCCCGCTCCGCCAGCTCTCTTGCCCTCGGTTCCAGCCGCGGGCGGAGTTCCTCGATGTCCCGTTCGGCCGAGTCGAGCAGGCGGCGGCGAACGGTCTCCCCAGGCTGCGATGCTCCGCCCGCTTCCAGAACCTGGTCGAGCAGCCCCGTCGTCCTGCGTTCCGCGTCGGCGGCGTACCGCTGGAGCGGGCCGCGGCGCAGATGCGGCTCCACCCAGCGGGCGGTCACCGTGACGATCTCCTCGTGCAGCCGCTCCGCGCGCTCGCCGTAGAGAGCCAGGCGGCCCAGAAGCACGACGCGCCGGACCGAGTCGGCGACGTGGGCCAGGCACGCCCGGGAGAGGTCGTGATGAACGAAGCCCTGGGCGCGGAAGCGGGCCAGAAGGCGCTGGGCGACCCGCTGTTCCAGGTGCAGGTGGACGACATCCTCCGTCAGCTCGCCCGCGTCGTGGAAGACGACGGGACGAATCGGCGCCTCCTTTCGCCATTCGAGCCGCTTCTGGCCGCGCTTTAGCGGTGCACGCAGGGTGTCCAGGGTGGCGGCCCAGGATGGGTCGGAGGCAACCCGGCCCTCCAGCTCGGGGAAGCGCCACGTTTCGCGGCCCGTTTCGTCTCGTTCCGCCCGCAGGGGTCCGGCGTTCTGGATCCCGAGCGAACAGGAGAGAGCCCGCCGGAAGGCGTCCGGGCGAAACCGCACCCAGTCGCGCGATCGCTCCAGCAGCGACCGGCATTTCTCGATCTGGTCCTGCAGGTCGCGCTGGCGTTCGCGGGCGGGCTCGAACTCCTCGGCGACCGCCTGCTTGCGTTCCGCCGCGAGATCGAGATTCCGGAGTTCGGCGGCGAGCGCGGACGCGTTCCGCCGGCTGATCCCGGCTTGATTCAGACGCCGCTCAATGTCCTCCTCGATGACCTTGCCGAGGCTTCCGAGCTCCCGCCTGATCGTCTCCGTCTTGCGAACGAGCACCTCGAGCACCCGGTCCTCGTGCCGCTGCGGCAGCTTGAAGTAGTGGCAGCGCACCTCGTCGGCGGGTTGCAGCTTGCGGTCGATGCGCCCGTTCCGCTGCTCGATGCGGCCCGGGTTCCAGGGCAGGTCGAAGTGAAAGAGGTCGGTGCAGTGGGCCTGGAAGTTCAGGCCTTCGCGGGCTGCGTCCGTGGCGAGCAGGATGCGAAGCGGGTCGCGGTCCGGCGGCGTGTTGAACCGCCGCTGGATCTCCTTGCGGCGGGGGCCGCCCACCAGCCCGTCGATCACCTCGATCCGTTCGTCCGCCCGGTCGGTTTCCTGGATCGCCGTCTCGAGCGCGGTTCCGAGGAAGCGCTTCGTTCCCTGGCGGTTCTCGGTGAAGACGATGACGCGCCGGTCGTTCCACTTGGGCGGAGCGCCGGCAACCCGCATCCCGAAGGGGGGCAGGTCCGGGCAGAGGTTCTCGCGGATCCAGTCGATCAGCCGGTGCGTCTTGGCGTCCGGCCGGGTGCGGGCAAGGCCCGCCACTCTCTGCATCTCGTCGAGGAGGCGGCGTTCTTCCCGCCAGATCTCCTCCGCCGCGGCGTCGCGGGCCAGCCCTGATTCCGCTTCGCGGTTGGCGGACTCGATCCAGCGCGCCTCGTCAGCCTCCTCGGCGGCGTCCGCGTCCTCGCGCAGCGAATCGACTTCCTCGCTAGCGCTAGCGGAATCCTCGTTCCCGGCGAGGTCCGCTCCGTCGTCGGGTCCCGTCGTGCTGAGAAAGCCGTCGAGCATCTCGGCGGCGGGGCTGGACGCGACGAGTTCCTGGCGCGCTTTCCCGTAATCGTCGTGCCGCGCCTTCTCGGGATGAGTCGTTCCCCGCCCCTCGGCCCAGTGGCGCTCCACCGTCTTCCGGTGCCTCTCCAGGCTGAGCGCGAACGCCTCGATCGACGACAGAAGCCGCTGCTGCAAGCCCACCACGAGGAGTCCGGCGGCGGCACGGCCCCTGCCGGTGGCCGCGGCGAAGCGCCGTTCCCGCAACGCGCGGTACTCGTCCAGCAGACGGGACAGGACGAGTTCGGAGGCGTCTTCGGGCAGATCGTCGATCACCACGGGCTGGACGATCCGCCTGGGAAACCCGCCCACCTCGGCGCGGATGTCCTCCTTGAGCCGCCGCACCATGACGGCCTCGAGGTCCTTCCCGCCGCGGACCTTGACCCCGCGCGTGAAGCGGTGCGGGTCGAGCAGTTCGAGCAGGGTCGCGAAGCTGTTCGAGTGGCCGTTGTGGGGCGTGGCCGACAGGAACAGACGGTGCTCGAAGCGCTCGCAGAGATCTCGCGCGGCGCGGGTGAACTTCGACTCGATGCCGTAGCGCCCGCCGTGACTGGGCGCCGCGTGGTGCGCCTCGTCGAGAATGAGAAGACTCCCCGCGCGCATCGGGCCGAGCCATGCGCGCATCGGATCGGCGTAGGTCGGGTCGGCGAGGAGCCGGTGGGAGACGAGAAAGCGACTGTGCGTGGACCACGGGTTCGTACCGAAACCGCGTTCGCGCCGGATGCGGGCCAGGTAGCGGCGGTCCAGAACCTCGAAGAGGAGCCCGAACCGCTCCTCCATCTCCGCCTTCCACTGTTCCAGGACGGAAGGGGGCGCGGCGACGACGATCGTGCGGACCTTCCGGCGCAGAAGCAGCTCGCGGGCGATCAGACCGGCCTCGATCGTCTTGCCCAGACCGGTGTCGTCGGCGATGAAGAGGTTGACTCGCGGCAGCCGCAGCGCCTTGCGGAGCGGCTCCATCTGGTAGGCGTCGATCTTGATTCCGGCGCGAAAGGGCGCCTGGAAGAGCGACGGATCGGTTGCGGTCGTGCAGTTCCAGCGCAGCGTGTTCAGGAATGCCGCGAAGTGTTCCGGCGAGTCGAAACCGCGATCTCCCAGGTCGGACCAGGGTTCGTCGTCGAGAATCCGGCGATCGAGTTCGCATTCCCAGAAGACCTCGATCTCCTGGCCCTGGGCGTCGTCGTCCGCGCAGGCGAGGCGCACGCGAGAGGACTCGCCGGGATTGGCTGCCCGTGTCACGTCCTCCACGAGCCAGCGGCGCGTGCGGACCCGCACCATCTCGCCGATGCGGGGGTCGCGCTCGGGGAGGTCGAGGAAACGGTGGGAGGGCGACTGGTCGCTACGCACGCCAGGCGCCTCGTTCTGCGCGGCCAGTACGAGCCGGCGCCTTGCTGTCGCTGAGCAGAACCGCGACCCAGCGGAACTCTTCCGTGTTCTCGCGCATCGGCTACCCGCCCCAGACCTCCTCGAAGACGCGGAGATAGTTCTCGCCGAGGAACTTGCGAATCGTCTCGTCGCTGTGGCCCCGGCGGACCAGTTCCTCGGTGATGGCGGGGACCTTGCCGATGTGCTCCAGGCCCTCGGGCGCGAGTTCGAGGCCGTAGTGGTCGCTGCCCATGCCGATGTGGTCCGGGCCCATCACGTCGAGCGCGGTCTCGATGTCGTCGACGACTTCGGACAGGTTGCGGTGGGTGATGTGGATCAGGCCCAGCACGCCTCCGTTTTCGGCGATCGCCTCCAGCATCTTGCGGTCGCGCGGCAGTTCGAGGCGCGTGCGCGGAAGGGTGCCTCCGCCGAGGCGGGATTCCGGGTCGCTGTTGGGAAACATGGTGGGCGTCGTGTGGGAGAGGATGACCGGACGGTCGACCCGGTCGAGGATCTCCCAGAAGCCGCGCTCGCCGATGTGCACGAGGTCGACGACGATGCCCCGTTCCACCATGCGGTCGATGAGGGCTTTGCCGGCGGCGGTCAGGCCGCCTTGGTCGTCCGCGGCCCAGCAGCCGTCGGCGTAGATGTTGCGGCGGGTGTGGGTCAGGCTGGCCACCCGCAGGCCGAGCTTGTAGTACAGATCGAGGAAGCGCGGGTCCGCGCCCAGAGCCTCGCAACCTTCGAAGGAGAAGACGAGAGCCACGCGGTCGTCCTGCTTGGCCTGGCGGATCTCGGCCACCGAGGTGGCGAGCACCAGGTCGTCGAGCCGCTCGATCTCATCGTGCAGGTTCCAGGTCATCTCGAGCCCGCGGTGGAGCGGGCTGTTGAGCTGCTCGTCGTCGAGGTAGACCGCGCAGAGCTGCGATGTGACGCCGCCTTCCCGCCATCGCCTCAGGTCGTACTGGCCCATGCAGCCGAACCAGACGGTGTGAGCCGACATGCCGAACAGGGCGAAGGGGCCGATGTCGAATCCGAGCGGCGGCTGCCAGCCCTCGGAGTCGGGGAGCTCGACCCGCTGATCCAGCTTCATCTTGCCGTCGCTGACGGGAATCAGGATGTCGCAGTGACCGTCGATCACGATCGATTCGCGGTGCAGAGCGGCTGCCCGCTCGGAAGTCCCCATCAGTGTCCTCTCCTGACTCCGGCCGTTGGCGGCGGCTCAGTGCGACAGCGCCAGACCGCTGAGCAGGGTGGTCGCCGCGGCGCGTCGCTTGCCGTCCTCACCGATCGTCGCCCCGACGACGTAGCCGCGCGGCGCACGTGACTCGATGCCGTCCGGAACCACGTTGACCTGGAGCCCGAGCCCGCGCGCCGCCTCGAGCAGCTCGGGAGAGAAGTCGCCTTCGATGACCTGCGTGCTGGGAGAGCCCAGGGGCCCGAAGGCCGGCAGGTGCGGCGACGGAGCGTCGATCGCTTCCTTGATGTCCATCTCCCAGTCGAGGAGGTTGAGGAGCACGCTGATCGTCTTCTGGTGCAGGCCGGAGCCGATGGAGGCAAGGGCGGCCACGGGCTTGCCGTCCCTCAGGACGATCATCGGCTCGGTCGGGTCCGGCAGCCGCTTGCCGGGGCCGGTCTCGGCGATCAGCGCCTGCTGGAAGGCCGCCGAGTCGGGGATCGAGATGCCGTCGACGAAGATCGCCGTGTCGCCCCAGGCCGACGTGTTGATCGTGTGGACGACCGCGGCGACGTTGCCCCAGGCGTCGATGGCGACGATCGCGTCCGAGTGCTTCGGATCGACCGGCGCGGGTACCTTGACGAGAGGCGGAATGCCCGACTGCATCCTTGCCCAGAGTCCCGCGGCGTTCTCCTTGCTCGTTCTACCCACCAGGGTGGCGTCGAGGTCGCCGTACAGCGTGCGGCGCATCGGTTCGGGCAGGAAGACGAGGCTCATCAGGTTGGTCATCTGGTTCACCCAGAAGAAGGCCTCCGGCGACTTCGCGTAGTGACCCATGTCGCGCAGCCCGGCCGCCTCGGAGACGTTGAGCACCTCGGCCACGTGGACGCCGCCCTGCGCCGGCAGGCCGTGGCCGTAGACGTCGAAGCCGTTGTAGGTGGAGTGCACCGGCTCGGCGACGAGGGCCTCGTAGCTCCGCATGTCCTCCATCGAGAGCTTGCCGCCGTCGCGCTGGACCGCCTCGACCAGCCGTTCGGCCCAGGGGCCGCGGTAGACGTAGTCGATCCCCTGGTCGGCGACGGCGCGGAGAGTCGAGGCGAGTTCCGGCTGCCGGAGCAGATCCCCCTCGCCGAGAAAGGCGCCGTCATCGTCGGTGAAGATGCGGCGGGTCGCGGGCAGGCGGGAGAGCGCTTCCTTGCGCATCTCGATCATGCTCGTGTGGATGGCGCCGAGCAGGACGCCGTTCTCCGCGTAGTGGATCGCCGGTTCGAAGAGGCTGGCCCACGGCAGCTTCCCGAAGCGATCGTGCGTGGCGCCGAGGCCGCCGAAGAAACCGGGCACCAGGGCGGTGCGGCCGCTCGGTTGGTGCTTGGCGCCGATCGTCGTCGACGTCGGGATCGTCATCGGCTCGGTCTCGCCGCGGACGGTGTCGTAGGCGCCGTTGACGCCTATCACCTCGCCGCTCTCCGCCTCGTAGTAGACGAGGTTGAAGATCCCGGCGTAGCTCACCCAGGCGCCGCCGGCCAGGGAGATCTGGGTGAGCGCGGTGGCGATCACGGCGTCGGCGGCGGTGCCGCCCTGACGGAGGACCTCGAGGCCGGCCCTGACCGCAGCCGGCCCGGTGGTGCCGCTGATCACGCCGTTCTCGCCTTCGGCAAGTGGCTTGTCCGTCTCGAAGAAGGCGTTCAGCTCCTCGAGCGCCTCGCGGTCGCTCCAGTTGGCCGGGCTGAGGTCGACCGTCGCCTCGTCGGCCGTGGCGGCGAAGGCGGCAGGTGTGGCGAGCGCCCCGAAACCCCTCGCAGGCTCGGTGTTTCGGCCCATCCCGTCCTTTCCTGGGAGCTTGAGCCGAGAACTCGCTTCGCTGCGTTCTACGGCGCAAGCTCCCAGGACGAACCAGGTGGCGAGGCAGAGTGCGCGGAGCCTTGTCTTCTTCATCGTGTTCTCCTCAGGTGCGGGAAGCGGCTGACGGAGCTTACGCCGACCGCGACCTCGTAGCGTGCATCCAGCGCACGAGCAGCGGCGTCAGCGCGCCGAGCACCGCCGCAACGAGCAGAGCCAGCAGCCCGATTCTGGTGTAGACGTTGCCGTACACAGACAGCGCCGCCTCGAAGTCGGCCACCTCTCCGGCGACCGTCGTGGCGCTCGTCAGCCGGGCGATCAACCCCGAGATGTAGCTCGAGGCCGCGTAGGCGAGCATGAACGACCCCATCATCGTCGAGACGATCTTCTTCGGCGAGAGCCGGGTCACCATCGACATGCCGACCGGCGCCAGGCAGAGCTCGCCCGTCACCATCAGCAGGAAGGTGAGGGCGAACCAGATCAGCGCCACCTTGCCGTCGTCCGGCCGCAGGGCGCTGCCTAGCACCAGTACAAGGAAGGCGAGACTGATCTGGACGATCGCGAGTACGAACTTGACGGGTGTCGAAGGCTCCCTGCCGCGCCGGCCGAGCGCGATCCACAGCCAACTGAACAGAGGCGCCAGTGCGATGACGTAGATCGCCGGCAGGGACTGCAGCGTGGAGGCCGGAATCTCGAAGCCTGCGAACTCGCGGTCGACCATGCGGTCGGCGAAGAGGTTGAGCGAGCTGCCCATCTGCTCGTAGAAGGCCCAGAAGCCGATCGTGAAGGCCACCAGGACGGCGCAGGCCAGAAGCTGGTCGCGCTCCGTGCGAGCGCACCGTCGCAGCGCGTAGTAGAGGACGAAGAGGCCGAGCGCCGCGCCGGTGGCCGACAGCAGGCCGCCGACGACCGGCGGATGCTGGAGCACCCACCAGACACCGCCGACCAGGCCCAGGCTCGCGAGGTAGATGGCGGCTTCGCGCGGGAGTCCGGGGAGCACGCGCTCCTTCAGCGCCTCCGGTCGCGGCGGATCCGCGTGGCCCCGGAGGTACTTCTGGCCCCTCAGGTAGAGCAGGAGTCCGGCCAGCATGCCGACGCCGGCGAGTCCGAAGCCGTAGCGCCAGCCGTAGGTCTGGCCCAGCCAGCCGCAGAGCAGGGGAGCGACCGCCGCGCCCAGGTTGATCCCCATGTAGAAGACGGTGAAGCCGGAATCCCGGCGCGGATCGCCTTTCTCGTAGAGAGCGCCGACGACCGTGGACGCGTTCGTCTTGAGGAATCCGACGCCGGTCGCGATGAGCGCCAGCGCCAGGTAGAAGAGACGGAGGTGGAACTCGCTCCGCTCGACGACGAGCCCTCCGGCGGACGAAACCTCCGTCGCTGCCGGCCCCTCGATCGTCATCAGGAAGTGACCGGCGACCAGCAGCAGGGCGCCGAAGGTGACGCCCTTGCGCGGGCCCAGCCAGCGGTCCGCCACCGCGCCGCCGAGCACCGGCAGCAGGTAGACCATCGACGCGTAGGCGCCGTAGAGCACGAAGGCCCGGCTGTCGCTGAAGAGGAAGTGCTGGGTCAGGTAGAAGATGAGCAGCGCCCGCATCCCGTAGTACGAGAAGCGCTCCCACATCTCGACCAGAAAGCAGACGCCCAGGCCGGGCGGGTGGTCGCGAAAGACCGGGATCCTTCGCCAGAGGCTCACGATCGGAGCATCCTCACACAGTGCATACTGGTACGCTGGCGTCCTCGCCGGCTTGCCCGCCCGCAAGGAAGCTGTCAATGAAGACGACGATCGTGGACGACCAACTGTATGGCGCTCTGGAAGCTGCCGCCCGCCGCAGTGGCAGGCAGGTTCCGGAAGTGGTGAACGAGGCCCTCACGTCCTGGCTTGCCGATGCGGCGATGGATGACGCCGAACGCGACCTGATCGAGGAGGCCCGAGTCGAGGCGACCGAGCAGGGTGGAGTCGAGTTCGAGGCATTCTTCGACGATCTCGATCGGAATCGGAACTGATTGCCGGCTTCGTATCGCGTTGAGCTGTCTCCGGCCGCCCAGCGTCAGGCGCGAAGGCTCTCGCCGGAGAGTGCCCTGCGGGTCCGGCGTGCGCTCCGCGGGCTGGCGGCGGACCCTCGCCCGTCGGGCAGGGTGAAGTTGTCCGGATTCGACTCCGTGTGGCGCGTCAGGGCCGGTGCATTCAGGATCATCTTCGACATCCAACCTGCCGAGCGACGGCTGATGGTGCTCAGAATCGCGAGGCGGGACGAGCGCACGTACAGCGGCCTGTGAAGACGTCAGTCGCAATCGTCACCGGCGGCGGCAGCGGGATCGGCCGCGCCGTTACGCACGGATTGGTCGAGGACGGCTACCATGTGCTCATTGCGGGTCGTCGCGAGGGTCGCCTGGTCGAGACGAAGAGCGGCGCGCACGATCCCGGGAACGTTGCGGTCGTAGCCGCGGACATCAGCACCGTGGAGGGCGTCCAGGCCGTGTTCGACGGCCTGACGAGCGCGTTCGGCCGGCTGGATCTGCTGTTCAACAACGCCGGCACCGGCGCGCCGCCGGTGCCGATCGAAGACCTGACTCTCGAACAGTGGAACCGGGTGGTCGGGGTCAACCTGACCGGCGCCTTTCTCTGCACGCAGCGGGCGGTCAGGCTGATGAAGGAACAGGATCCCCAGGGCGGACGCATCATCAACAACGGTTCCATCTCCGCGCACGTACCGCGCCCGAACTCCGCCCCGTACACCGCCACGAAGCACGCGATCACCGGGCTCACGCGGGCGACGTCGCTGGACGGCCGCAGGTTCAACATCGCCTGCGGGCAGATCGACATTGGCAACGCCTACACGCGAATGACCGCGCGGATGTCCGAGGGTGTAGCGCAACCCGACGGCGGCACGAAGCCGGAACCCACGATCGACGTGCGCGCCGTCGTCGACGCGGTGCGCTACATGGCGGCGCTTCCGCTCGACGCGAACGTGCCGTTCCTGACGGTGATGGCAAACCAGATGCCGTTCATGGGCCGGGGTTGATTCGATGAACCGACGCTCCTTCCTGAAAGCCGGCGCGGCCGCCGCGGCGATGCCGCTCGTCTCGCGGGCGCGGGGCTTCGGACTGGTCGCGGCCGCGCCGGAGGTCGCGGTCGACCCGGCCGCCCTCCAGCAGCTCCTCGACGAGTCCGCCCGCGGCCTCGGCATCGTCGGCGCCCAGCTCGCGGTCTTCGACGGCGATGCGATCCACGAGTTCGCGACCGGCCTTGCGGTCCGTGAACGCGACCTGGCGGTCACGCCCGACACGCTGTTCCAGATCGGGTCGACGACGAAGGTGTTCAACGCCGCCGTGGTGATGGCGTTGGTCGATGAGGGAACGCTCGACCTCGACGAACCCGTTGGCAGCTACCTCGACGGCGCGCCGCTGACGAGCGACCAGCCGCCGGTCGACATGACGCTGCGTCAACTGCTCTCGATGTCGTCGGGACTCGACAACGGGCCGTACACGGATCACGGCCGCGGCGACGACGCGCTCGGCCAGTACGTCGCTTCACTTGCCGGGATCCCCGGGATCTTCGAGCCGGGGACGGCGTACGGCTACTCGAACGCGGGTACCTGCGTCGCCGGGCTCGCGGCGCAGCGGGTGATGGGGAAGAACTGGGAGACTCTGCTCGCCGATCGGATCCTCGAGCCGCTCGGGCTCGAGCACTCCGCGAACTTCCCGGAGGACCTGCTCTACCACCCGATTGCCCTCTGTTCCCGGAGGTCTTCGGCATGGACAAGCCGGAAACCCCCACGCCGGACTCTGTGACGGCGGTGAAGGTTGAGCTCGAGCGCTACGTCAGGCAGTTCGAGGCAGTGGGCAGTCGCTTCTCGTTCTCCGCCGACGGCAACCGGCTGATGGCGCGGTCGCTGGGCGGCGGCGTGCTCGAGTCGGAGCTGATTCCGCTTGGAAGCGACCGCTTCCTGCCGCGCGACCCGGCGATGGGCGGCAACCGCGGCTGGGACGTGGCGTTCTGGGGCGACGACGGAAACGGCCGCGCGACGCACTACCTGAACGGCGTCTTCGCGATGCGCCGCAGCGGCTGAATGCCGCCCCTCGCCGCCTCGCTCCGTCTCGAGACCGGCGCGGTCAAGGTCGATCTGATGGCGAACCACGTGTGCCGACCGCTTTGAAAGGCGATCGATTGTTCATCTGGCTACGGGCGCCGAGGCCGGTCTGGCTTGCGAGCTTTACTTGGGAGGCTCTCAGAATCGGCTTGAGCGCAGTTGATCGAAGGTCGTTGAGGATGGGGAGTTGTGTTGGGGGTGTTGCAGTTCAGAGTGGAGAGGCGCGTGTCTTCAGCGGGGCGACTGAGGTGGGCCGGCGGTTGCGGGCGTCTCCTTCGCAGGTTGTTCAGGCGGCAGCCTGGTGCGACGTGAGCGGTCTGTGAGCACAGAGCCAGCGGAGGCGGCGCAGATTGAAGACCAGGTTCATCATTCCGATCTTGCAGCGGGCCCTGTCCAGCCCCACCGTCCTGACAAGCTTGCCGCCCATGGCCTGCTGGTGGCCGAAGACGTGTTCGACCCGCGCGCGTTTTGAGCTTGCCCCGGTTTCGTGGACACTTCATCCTTGGAGGAAGGAGGTACCCACGATGGCAAGATCAAGACCCCGGTACCCGGCAGAGTACCGGCGCCAGATGGTGGATCTGGTCCGGTCCGGGCGTAGCCCGGACCATCTAGCCCGCGAGTTCGAGCCCTCAGCGCAGTCGATCCGCAACTGGGTCGGGCAGGCGGATCGCGACGAGGGCCGCCGTAGCGACGGCAGCACGACGGCGGAGCGGGAGGAGTTGCGCCGGCTGCGGCGTGAGGTCCGGCGGCTGCGCGAGGAGCGGGAGATCCTGGCAAAAGCCACGGCCTGGTTCGCTCGGGAGACGGACCGGAAGGGGTCTTCCGGTTCATGAGAGCGCACCAGGCCGAGTTCCGCATTGCGACCATGGCGCGCGTGCTCGGCGTCTCCAGGAGCGGGTACTACGCCTGGTTGAAGCGGCCGCCGTCGGCCAGAGAGAAGTCGGACAGCGCTCTCGCGGAGCGGGTGCGGGCGATCCACGAGCGGAGCCGGGGGACCTACGGGGCGCCGAGAATCCGGGCTGAACTGGCCGAGGAGGGGTTCCCAGTGAGCCGCAAGCGGATCGCCAGAGTCATGCGAGAGTGCGGTCTGGCGGGCATCAGCCGCCGCAAGAAGCCGCGTACGACGCGCCGCGACAAGACCGCCCGCCCGGCGCCGGACCTGGTCGAGCGGGAGTTTGTTGCCTCAGGTCCCGACCGGCTGTGGGTGGCCGACTTCACCTACGTGCCGACTCTTGCCGGTTTCCTGTACCTGGCGATCGTCCTCGACGTGTTCAGTCGGCGCATCGTCGGCTGGGCCATGGATTCGTCTCAGACAGCGGACCTCGTGGTCGCCGCGCTTGAGATGGCGATTGCCCAACGCAGGCCCGAGGACGTGGTCCATCACTCGGACCAAGGCAGACAGTACACTTCCCTGGCCTTCGGGAAACGCTGTCGCGACGCCGGCATCGCGCTCTCGATGGGTTCCGTCGGCGACTGCTACGACAACGCCATGGCCGAGAGCTTCTTCGCCAGCCTCGAATGCGAGCTGCTCGATCAGTCCCACTTCCGGAACCATGCCGAAGCCAGGGCCGAGCTCTTCCGGTACATCGAGGGCTGGTACAACACCCATCGACGCCACTCGGCGATCGGCTACCGCTCACCCGTCAACTTCGAGAAGAGCTACCGCGAAACTACTTGATTCCCTAAACTCAAACTGTCCACGAAACCGGGGCAACTCCA